>JAHBUO010000069.1 GCA_019638025.1 Ignavibacteriaceae bacterium | reverse complement strand
TAGTACGATTAAAACATATTCCATCGTTTCAACGGTAATTATATACCGTTATTTCAATTCTATAGTAGTACGATTAAAACTTTGAATGCTTCAAGTATGTAATATGTTCTTGGCGATTTCAATTCTATAGTAGTACGATTAAAACCCGATAATAATTTCTTGAGGTGGTACGTTCTTAATATTTCAATTCTATAGTAGTACGATTAAAACTAGTCATAATTATCCTCTATTTGCGGTGTGTTTTGAATTTCAATTCTATAGTAGTACGATTAAAACAGCTATATCATTGTTGCGTAAGAATTGCACAATACTATTTCAATTCTATAGTAGTACGATTAAAACGATTAACAATCTTATAAATCCATTCAATCATTGAACATTTCAATTCTATAGTAGTACGATTAAAACGGTAAGCGGTGCTGATGCCGCAACTAAGAATTATGTATTTCAATTCTATAGTAGTACGATTAAAACCAAGTGGAACAGCAACTATGAATCATAGACTGCCTTTATTTCAATTCTATAGTAGTACGATTAAAACAAAAACTATTTCCCCGGTACTCATTTCCTTTGCAGTATTTCAATTCTATAGTAGTACGATTAAAACGTAGGTGGAGTTACAAACTCAATCAATGGATCATTAATTTCAATTCTATAGTAGTACGATTAAAACTGCCGAAAAATCGGCTTTTTTAAGTTGTTTTGCAATAAAATTATTGCAATAATGTCGTCAACCAATAATCTTGTAAAAAAGCCCGGTGTACGACGACATTTAGATAAAAGTATCCAAATCATTCTTCTCAACTCCTAGGACTCCCCTTGCTTTATAATTTCCCGAATCAAATGTATAATAGATAACACTATCTTCCTCTTTGTTAATGATCTCTTTTATTCTTGTTTTTATTTTTTCAAAACTACTTTCTGTTATCTCCCCCTCAAAAACTGAATTTTGAACCCACGTAATATGTTGTCTGAGAAATTTAAGCAGTTTTACTCCCCTTTTTGGTTTTGCATCATAGACCATAATGATATACATATTCACCCATAAATTAAATTATTTGTCACCACCATATTATAAATGGTTTATATTCTGAAGTCCCTAAAATATGCTTAATTATCTTGTAACACTCTAAGCGGATTAAATGGCGATAGCTTACAGATTTCTTCAAATTTCTGTGTTTTATAGTAGTTTTAAGTTTTTCATCATATTCGCGTAAAATTATCTTTTTCCCCTCTTCATTGAGGTGACATAAATTCATTCCCCTTGTAAAATGCTTATCCTGAATTTGTTTCTTATTTAACAGTGCAAAAATTATTCTATCAGCTAACAGGGGTTTAAATATTTCTGCAATATCAAGCGAAAGTGAAAACCTTCTTTCTCCGGGTTCATGAAGAAAACTAATTAGTGGATTTAATTGGGTTTTATATATTTCACTCAATACAGTAGTATAAACCAGGCTGTTTAAAAAAGATATTAACGCATTAATTGGATTTGTAGGAGGATGTTTTTCTCTTTTTTCAAATATAATTTCATCATTTATAACTAGAGTCCATGATTTATAATATAGAGCCCTGATATTCCCTTCAATTCCCATCAGTTCGTATACATCATCTGTCGAATCAATTTTTGCACGAAGATTTGTAATTTGTTCAATAAAAACTGACATGTCTTTATCCCTTGCGTTATAATATTGCAAGTTTTTAAGAATGTTGGCTGTTGCTCCATCAACAAATTTTTTCGCAATTTTGACTCTCGCAATGGAGTCCCTGTAGACTTCAACTTGTTTTACAAGAAGTTTACCTGAGACAAATGGTTCACGTGGATAGAACGAACCAGAATAATAACCGTAATAGTTGAAGAGGTGTAGAGTAATCTGTTTTTGAGCAATAAAATTCAAAAACTTTGTATTGAAACGGAGTTCACTAAAACAATAGATTGCCTCAATATCTTCTATTGGTATTGGTTTCCGATTTACTCGGATCGGTTCCATTTTCTCAACGTCATCTGTATTTAGAGATTGATCTTCAACCTCAATTTCATCAACCACTTCATCATCAATAAATTCCGGTTCAGATGCTTCACCTTGTTCAAAGAAGAGAGTATTTTGTTTACGAACAAGTTTTCCGCTGCTAAAGATATAATAGTTTCTTTTCATTGTATATTATAGTATTTAGATATAGGTCAAGATGTTGTCGTGACTACTTTAACAAGAATAGTCATTCAATAATCTTGCAATTTCCAATAATCAAATTTGAGCCTATCATTTTGTCCATTTACAAGTCGGCGACTTGTACTACATAAACAATTTCAGACTGTAGGTCAAGACGCCGTCTTGACAGATACAATCATGTTAAGTAAAGAAATCATTTTTACAATTCCATAATTCGTTTTTCATCTTTTAATTTTTCCTTTTACAAGTAAGCGACTTGTACTACGTTAAACATTTTACTAAGCGTAGGTCAAGACGCCGTCTTGACAAATGAAATCATGCTCTGCAAAGAAATCATTTAGCATTTTCATAAATCATTCTTCAACTTTTACTTCTACCCTTTTACAAGTCGGCGACTTGTACTACATTAAAAAATTACTTGATGTAATTGGGATTAATATAATTCCATTTAAATTTATCAGGTGTTTCAGCTAGTCCCGCTTTTACCGGATTTTGTAAAACATATTTTACAACCTTTGATAATTCATTTGAATTTCTGATAACATGGTCATAGTTCTCATCTTGCCAAAAACTCCCCCTTCTGTTCAATATTTTATTTGCATTAAGAGCTATGTACTTTTTAATTGAACCCATCAATCCCCCTATTGGATACTTATCATTGTATTCGGAGTTGACTGTTAGTTTTTCAAATTGCGGAATAAATACTATATGAATATGATTTGGCATTATTGTGAAAGCGATAAGTTTATAATCCTTATCATCCCGATAAATTAAAGTTTCTTTTACAAGTTTTGCAATATTCTCATCAGCTAACCATTGAGGACTTTTTTTGTATTGTTCAAGGGCAGTATCATACTTTAAGAAATATTCACTTTTTAATTGTTTATACTGTTGCGCCTTATAATCTTGAGCATTATATGTTGATATCTTTCGCAAAGAGTTATCATACTCATTCTTTAATATTTCAAAAACAGACTTTGGGAGGGAATCTTTTAACCTTGAAGTTACAAAATATGCATAGCCGTCAACAATTATGTGTGGCAATTTTCTTTTGTAGTAATGTTTCATGACTTATGTTTCTGAGTGAAAAACTCTGGATTGTGCTACTAGTATATTTCTTTTAATTATACTTGGGATTATTATTTTTACTCTATTATCAGTTTTTACAAGTCGGCGACTTGTACTACATTAAACAATTTACTAAGCGTAGGTCAAGACGCCGTCTTGACAAATACAACCATGCTCAGCAAAGAAATCATTTAGCATTTTCATAAATCATTTTTTCACTTCTATATTTACCCTTTTACAAGTCGGCGACTTGTACTACACATAACATAGGTCATAATACGAACAATTTTTGCAAAAAGGTTTGTTGATGACTTCAGGTAATATTTCTGATTCGATAATAGTACTAATTTCATTTTTAATTTGAGCTAATTCTTCTCTATCATAATCTGTGAGTTCGACTTGAATTTTCTGCTTGAGCTTTGGATAATCAATTTCTCCGGTAACTCCAATTATTCCTTTCTTTTCAAGTTGATTGATATAGTGTTTTACCTGCCAAATGTGGGTCTCTTCCATTTTGTCAGATTTCTTAACTTCGTGAATGATTTTAGATTTCGCGTCATAAAAGTCGATCACAATATCCCCATCTTCTGAGGGTATATGTATTTCGTGTTGGATTCGTGTGTATGTAGTATCAGAAATATGTTTCCCGAGTGCAACCGTATCGCTATTATGTTCCATATTAATTGAATGTGAAAAAAGCCAAAGGTGCCTTTTGCAATGGAAGTAATAACTAATTTGTGTTCCGGTCATTGTTGATTTAGAATCTAAATAAAAAATAAAAGTGATTAGACTAGCGGCCCAAATTATAAGAAATTAATATCAGTTTCTAAATCAACTTTCAATCCTGATCTATAAGAATAAACATCTTGATAGTTTGATTTGGACAATTTAATAAACCCATACGTAAAGTTACCGGTATCACTTCGGTGAAGAAGTGAACTTACCGTCTTGGGGTTTTTCCAAATACTGAATACAAATTTCGACATAATTGCCGAGATTATTTTTAAGTCTATTTTTGAATCAAATCCAGACTTTTTGTTTAAGATGATACACTCATAAATTTTCCAGATCGCTTCGCCATCAATCAAATTAGTATTAGCATGTTTGTCAACAAATGAAGATAAAAACTTTAATTCACTCACATTAAAATGCTTTTTTTCGATATCACAAGGAACAAATACTGACGCAGTATTATTCTTGATAAGACAAAAGTTTTTCTTAACATTAGGATAACTTATAAAGTTCAGATATTTTATAAAATCAACTAGATTGCCACTTAAAAAATTATCGACGGTATTTTTATTAATCTCAGCAAAAATATTTTCATAAAGTATATCATAGTCTCTTTTATCTATAATAGTTCTATATAGTTTCTCATCGAGAACTTTATACCGTAAGTCACTATTATAAATGCTACTACTATCACCTGTGTTAAAAATAAATAGACTGGAATTATTCTTACTGGCATTACGGTTAATTCTTCCTGCAAATTGTTCCTCTGAATCTAAAATTGCTTTGTCTTTAAATCCAATATCCATATCAATATCTAAGCCTGCTTCAATAACTTGTGTGCATATCACAAGAATTTTTTTATATTTAGTCTCTTCTGACTTTAAGTATGAAATTATTTCTTGTCTTCTTGGCTCAAGGATAGTTCCCGTTAATAAGTAAATCTCAGAATAACAGTAAAAATCATCGGATTGTGTTATTAGTGAATAAAACTCTTTCGCACTTTTTTTTGAGAGAAATCCTACTATTCCTTTTACACTTCCATATTGATTGTAATAGTCTTCACAATGTTTGAACACAATTTTACACAAATTTGACAGATCTTTTCCTTCGCTTAAATACTCAAGTTGAATATTAACTCTTTCCTTAAAATTTGGGTTTGAGAAATACTCAATTTTGTTTTTAACGAGATAAACAAAATTATCTTTTGAAACGTCTTTATCTACAAGTAACTTACTAATTTTTGGTAATGTCGCTGACATAATGATGAAAGTTATGTTCATAGCTTCAGCAAATTTCTGGAGCAGGTAATTGATCTTATCCCACTCTTTTGGGTCGTAGGATTGTAGTTCATCAATAATTACAACTGAATTAGCTAATCTGTGCAAGACATAATTATCGCTCTTTTCATTTGATATAAGAAGATCAAAAAACTTGACATGAGATAACAAAACTATTGGATAATTCACAAACAAATTATCGATATAATTTTTCCAATCAGTATCATAAGTTGCGTCATTTTCATTTGCTATTGAAGTGTTTTCTTTAAAAGAAGCTTTGGAATGAATTTCCGAAATTTCCAAGTAATTAAGTTTAAGACTTTCTTTCAGTGTTTTAAAAGTCTGTGTAATGATTGTTGTGAAAGGGAAAACATAAAATATTTTTAGAATATCCTCTCTGTTTTTGACTATTTCACTAACTGCTAATAATGAAAGATTAGTTTTGCCGGAACCTGTTGGGGCTTCGATATAAAATAATCTCTGTGATATATTTGATTGTATATTTTGAATGACTTCTGCAGATAATTTTTGTCTAAGTAGTTTAATATTATTTTCCGAAAACTCATTCAACTCACCTACACTTAGACTTTTATAATAGTCGAAATGTCTCAGTAATTCATTGTTATAACTTACCTTGTAGGTATTGGTAATAATTTTATCCTTTAGTACTTCATTTATAATACCCAAGTCAGTGATTTTGAGATTGTTCATAAACTCATTCGTAGCATAATAGTCCGAAGCAGTTAAAAGAGAAGAATTCAATTTTAATAGGAGATAACCAGCAAATTCATCTGTGTAGCCTTCTTTATAGTTGCGATATTCTTCTGTTTTCGCAAAAATATTTTTTATTTCTTTCTTATCTATAAAATAATTATCGCCAAATAAACAAAAGTAGTTATCCAAATTATTTGCTAGACTTTCATTGTATTTTGGTTCTAAAGCCTCAGATAACTCACTATGGTGTTTAGAAATTGAATGAAAAAATAAAATCGCAATTAATTCAAGATAAACTATTTCCTCTTCTCCAAAATTTCCTTTTTGGAATAAATTTAGAAAAAATGAAAGATAGAGATATGCACTTAAAATTGAGTGTTCACTTCCAATACCATTTTCAGCATGTGCAAAAACCCGATTCTTCATCTTATCTATTTGAAAGTTTGGATTAACTTTACCTATATCGTGAAAATAAATTACTGCTACAAACATCTGTTTAACTAAATTTTGTAATTCACTTTTTCTTTTGGTATCTACTTTATCTACATCCTTTACTATCAATCGATCAATTATTATTTCAAGCTCATTTTGATCTATAAGTCTGAGAAAATATTCTAAGACTAATGAGGTATGTTCAAATAGAGATTCTGTTTTGCCATCTTTAAGATGTGCAAAGTAATCATCTCTATTTTTTAGATTTAATAGAATTGAGAACTCACTTCCATCCAGAATTTCAAAAAATTTTAACATCAGAACACCTGAATAATTTCTTTTCTACTATCTTTACTCTCAATTTCGTAAAGATTGTTTAGTCTAAACTCTGATTCAAAAACTGCATTAGTGAAAACAAACTCAGCGAGCTTGTAATTCTTTGTAATACTGTGGAATCCAATCGGAAGACTTTCAAAATACATAAATAAATTGCTTCTGATCCTCATCATACGACTCATATGTTCTTTCATAAGACCTTCTTTTATGAAAATAGATGAGACTGAAAATGAAGAATCTGCATTGAACTTTATGGCTTTGTAATCTATTGGCTTATCCCATGAAATCTGGAAATCATTTTTACCTAAATATGGAATATATTCTGCCTCATTGCTATTAAGATAGTGATGAATCTTCATTGAATATTCATCGTCACTAAGCAAAATATAAACTCGGTAACTTGGCAAAATCAATGTTTGCTCTTTAACTATTAAATTTCCTCCGGTTTCTTTACTTGCATAGCCAACACTATTATTATAAGCGATTACAGTTTTTTGGAAATTGCCATTTGATGATTGAAGCGGTCTGATACCAACTTTGATGTTCTTTAATAACTCAAAGTATTCAGGTTCATCTCTATTCCCAACAAACGCTTGATAATGACCCTTTAATCCTATGATAGCGCCAAATATTCCTAATAATGCCGGTTTGTGAAGACAATTATATGTAAGATAAATGTCTTCATTAATATCATATTTCTTTAGGAAACCAAATGAAGCCTTAAAATCTACAGAAATAATTTTAGCTTCGTTTTCATTCATATTACAACTCTTTATCATTTAGTATATTGAAGTGCTTTATTTTCCCACCTGGGTCGCAGCCGATAACATTCGTAGTAACCGGATTGTAGAAGATTTCGACTTTTTCGATATCAGAATCAATTTCCATCAAGTTTTTTTGAACTTTAGTACAATCAATAATTGTTGTATCGTTTTCTTTAGTAACCTTAATTAATTCTGTAAAACTTGGAAGAACTTTCTTTGAGTTTTCTGTTAACTGGACCCAAATCGTTGCTTCGTTTTCTGTACCAATTTTTCTTGAAGAGTCTAAAACTGTTACTGAATTATTTAAAGCTGCTTTTAATTTTGTAATATCATCAACTGATAAATAAAATTTTTGTTCGTCATTTTTATCTTTGTTAATCATATCATAAAACTCAGCTGTGTTTTTAGGGTTTACTGAAAAATGAAAAACATAATGTCCTTCTCTCAGATTAGTTTGGTTACCAAGAGTAGACATTTCTTTTTCATCACTTCCCTCCTTACCCGGATTCCTAAAAGGTGAGAGTATGTCTTCTGTATAAATATCATTATCCTGAAATTTATTAACACCATGGTTAATTTGTAAAGGCCCATGAATCGAAATATTTGCTTTACCGGCAAATGTTGCCCCAAACAACCTTATGTCTAAACATTTTAGTAAATTCTCGAGTACTTCCTTCCGTCTAACATCAACATTATTATTGGTAGGAAAATCTCCAAAGAGTTTAATATAAGTTTCATCTAATGTCAGCGGATTCAAATTATCATTCAAGCGTTTGACAAAGAATAGATTTCCTTGATTATCAATTTTTTTGAAATAGTCTTTAATTGAATATTTCAACGCTTTATCGGTTGAATAGACAATTCCATCAGGCAAAGTTCTGGGGTGGTGTGTAAAATCAGCATTAAAATTAGAATTAATTGATTTTAATATTACTGAACCAAATACTCTGTTATTAAATTGAGTTAACATTTTATATCTCCTTAGTATTATTTAGATGAATCAAATAAAAGTGAATTTGAAAAATACCCAGCCAAGAACAGTGGCAACATTTCTTTAATTTTTGTCTCTGTTTCCCAAGCAAGTACTTCACTAGCCAATTTTTGAAAGCGCTTTGTTCCGAAGAGAAATTTGTGTTTATACTGTTCAATCCCTCTGGCAACTGTAGATTTAAATAGTGTTGGATCGTTTTTAGTAATGTAAGGTTCCATCAAAGCATGGGTTTTATTGGAAGCTTCACTTTGATATAGAATGTAGTAAACAAGTTGCCCGGCAGCGAAAGCAAATTCTTCATCTGTCTCGATGTGTGTTTCGGGTTCCTTTAGCAGTAGTTTTAATTTTTCTTGTAGTGGTTGAATTTTTGAGCCCATATCTTCACCTCCGAAGTTTTTATTTAATGAAAAGTAAATATTTAATTTTTCTTTAATGTTATAATCTGTGGCATTATATCCTGTTTTATTATTGTGGTGTTTAATATCATCGATAATTGTTGTCAGCATTAGTTCACTGAACATATAAGAATTGATTGCATTTGACTTAGATTTATAAATGAAATCATAGAAACTCTTTCTGTACTTTAATACATTGATATGAGTAGTCTTTGTCATGAACTTCGAATTGTATTCAATCTCATCAAAGTATTTAAATAATATTTTCTTTTCTTTGCTCGATTTGTCTTCGTATTTCTGTATCAATACGTTGCTAAAAATTTTTTGAACAATTTCATATTCGAACTGAAAAACATTTTCAATCCTTCCTTCATAGCTATCTTTCAAGAAATAATTCGACATGATAAAGTCTTCTAATTTGAATCGAAACTGGGGCACGAAATCAAGATCATGTAAAGTCCATCCTTCCATTTTACTCCAAAATAACAAATAGTAATTCGATAAATCTCGTTTATGATAATTGATTAAAATTTTAATAATCTCATGATATTTGTTAACCCCTTCTTTTGAATAGAGTCGAACCAATTCGCTGTTTAATTCAGTCTCATCTACAAAAATGGGAAGTGGATTTGGGAGCTTTGAGTTCGGCTTGTTCTTGAGTAGTCGTTCAAAAAGGTAAAGATTAGTTGCCTCCTTTCTTGAAATATGATTGTTTATGTTGAAGGAAGTGGTTTTATGCATTATT
Organism: Ignavibacteriaceae bacterium; assembly: GCA_019638025.1. Classification (GTDB taxonomy): domain Bacteria; phylum Bacteroidota; class Ignavibacteria; order Ignavibacteriales; family Ignavibacteriaceae; genus JAGUXE01. The sequence continues at coordinate 7,450 of JAHBUO010000069.1, read as the reverse complement.
AATATTTTTTTTGGATTATCACTATTCTTAAAACCGCTTAAACCATACTCATTATTTTCAAGATTATAATCTGATTTATTGAATAATTTGCTTCCCAAATACTCTTCATAGCATTTTTTAACGGTATCGATATCAGTTTCAAAAGTAATCTTAATATAGTTCGTCGGTTTTATTCTAGCACCCGCTACTTTTTCAACTTCCGATACTTGTTTAACCAGTAGTTTTAGTAGCTCCGTTTCACAAAACTTTTGAATGTTATCGATTTCAGCGATTCTTGAAGTATCCAAATATTTTTTTGCATTATTAAAATAGTAACTAAATCTTTGATTTAAGTTCTTCACAGACTCTCCTTTTTCCAATTGTTCTTTCTTAAACCAAACAGAGTAGGGATTAGCTGATTGGATTTTCTTACCCCCGCTCCCTCCTAAATCCAATCCTTTGTTCTGATCGGAATTTATTATTGCGGAATAATACTCTCGTAAGAGTAAATGATAAGGAAAATCTATTTCTGTCAATTTTTCATCAAAGCATTTTAATTGTTTTTTCTCCGTTTTAACTATGTAGCATTTTTTCTCGACTTCTATACCTAATTCATCTAACTTGATGTAAAAATATAATCCTTCGGTAGGAGAAAGACCTTCAATGAAATATTCATCATCTAGTCTTTCAACAAAATTTGATACTTCTTTAATCACTGTTCACCTCTTAAATATTATCAATATTATAACTTTACTCTTTTCAGTTGCTTTAATACAATGCACCGAAACCGCAACCTGTAGAGTGACCGACACCAACATTCCATGCAAATTGCAATGCCTGGGCACCCCCTTTAATTATAACCGGACACATATTTGCACGATTATTTATGCCGTTGATGTTCACTAATTTTGTTTTGGATTTTGTGGACTCTCTATCAAAACAAACTGCTACATCTAAATTGAGATTAGCTGCGGTGAACTTTCGTTTTAAAGTCTCTGTTAAGAGTATATCTGCTTCAGGTTCGACATACTTTATATGTTTTGCTTTTTTAGTTTCGTCGTACTTTCTTATTAAAACCGGACTTGCAACAAGAAATTTATTTTCACTACCAAAAACGGGTGTTTCTTGCATTGTTATTTCTTTGATATACATTCCATTAAAAAGTGCTGTATCATTCATTACACCGCTTATTAATTGCTTAATAATTGCTTCATCCCATGCACTAAAAAACCATGATGCCCCTTTTGGAAAAATATATCCATCTTTTGATATCTTACCCCCATTCAACCAACTGTAAGAATATAGACTGATATCATCATGAATTTCATTTTGTCCTAACCATTTATGAAATCGTTTAAGTAAAAGTGATTGATAATCAAACGGAACAGTTTCACTATTGGGTGAAATTGAAAAATGAATCCTCATATTAAAAACTCCTTTCGGTACAAACTTAAAAAAGAAAAAACGGATAACAGTATCATTCAATGATACTTTTTTAATATCTATTGAATATTAATTATATCTCCAAATCCAAACCCCATGCTGTTTTTTGAGCCAAAGCCGGCTTCTAATCCTACTTTTATTAATTCTTCATTCCCTTCAATATAAAAAGGAATCATGTTCCCTCTTATCTCGATTGGTCTATGCAAATCTTTTGTTATTCTGATTAAACGCGTAAAGGCTTTACTTTGATTCATTCTTTGTTTAACGTAATCGTGATCCCATTTAAATTTTAAGGGGGTGTCTGCATAATTTCTATTGAATATAAGAGCATATTTGTTAAAGAGATTTTCATTTAGAATTTTATTTATATCATCGATATTTGATTCGTAAGTCAGGTATTCCTCTTGAGTACGATTTTCATTTTCCAGATATTTCCCCTTAGCAATCACAATCGGAGAACGAAGTTTGACCATTACTCTTTGCCCCATTTCATTCAACTGATAAGTCTCTACCTTAATTATTTTTAATTTTGAGAATATATTATCACCGACAATCTCAATTCTTCTTCCGGTCAGATTTAATGTGCAGAGTTGAGATATCAAATTAGTGGAATTGGGGGAGGAGATGTGCAAAAATATTGTATTATCACCACATAAAATGGCATTATTTTTAAATATCGGCGTTCTTGAAAACTCCAAAGCAAATGTAAATAGTTTGTACGCTTTACCTGAGATAGTATAGCCTTCATCATGTAAAAATTCAGAATGTTCAGGTGAAGCAGATTTCAGCAAACTATATATAAGAGCAGAGATTGGATAATTATAATTAGCAGGAAACAAGTGAGAATTTTCAATAGGTTTTAATGAAATTTTTAATCGCATTTTATCGACTCTCATTCAACATTAATAAAATTCACGTATTGTGATTAAAATAGTTTTGAGCAAAGCTTCGCAAAGTCAGTCACAATCTTGATTACTGATATTTGTTGAACAATCATAAGAAATATTTTTTAATTTCCAATGTGGTGACCATCACATCATCAATTTTCTATAAAAAATAATATCATGCCAAACTATTTTACATTAAAGGATACTAAGAAAACTATATAGTAACGATTCCCCTTCTATTAAATTACTTCTTCATAAATAGGCACAATTTTAAAATATGAGACCTCAGTTTTAGAGTAATATTTATCAGAAAAGACTCTAATATTAATAACACTCATGTCAATCACGACTACTCTCTTTATCAGATACTAATGGTAAATAAGCTTTACCTTGGAAGTTCGTTATAGTTTATTGTATTACAGTTGCAATAATCTGCAAGTAAGTTGCAATGTATTGCGAGAAAGTTGCAATAAGTTGAATAAGACTTGCAATGTATTGCAAGAAACTTGCGACAAGTTGCAGAAAAGTTGCGATGTTTTGCAAAAAACTTGCGACAAGTTGCAAGAGAGTTTCAAAAAGTTGCAGAAAAGTTGCAATGCATTGCAAAAAACTTGCAACTAGTTGCAAAAAAGTTGCAATGTATTGCAAGTAACTTGCAACAAGTTGCAAGAAAAATGCGCATCATGGGTTTTCTTTGTTATTAGAATGAAATCAAACTTTTTAGCCATTTTTTAGAAGGTTATAAATGCACTTTTTTAAACACAAAACAGTGACACAAACCACCTTGCATCTCAATTAGTAAAACAGAAAAATCTAGAAAATAGTACTTCGTTTGTTCAAAGGAGAGGATTTTGGAGGGATTAAAAAAATAGTAGTATTTAGAAATACAAATTAAAATTCACCCAACCAAAAAGCTGTCGAGGATTGGGAATCAACAACTATAAGTTTTCTGTTTTGGTTTTCTTGTTCTGCACCTTAAAAAATTGCTCATATAGTGCTATCAACCTATATTCTAAATTCTAACAACTAACTACTCTCTACTTATTTACAGTGCCTGCTTCTTTTGGTTCTTTTCTTACGCTAAGAAAAGAACAGGATATGGAAAGAATAGAATTGTAGATAACCATTAAAGCCCTATTCACCATCCAATACATACTAACTACTAACTTCTATCTTCTAAATTCTAACAACTAACTACTATCTACTTATTTACAGTGCCTGCTTCTTTTGTTTCTTTTCTTACGCTAAGAAAAGAACAGAATATAGAAAGAATAGATTTGTAGTTGAGTATAGCTAAAGCATTATAGAAAAATGTCAAATAGTGGTACTCAACCGTCACGTCAGCCAAATTGTTAATTACCCCGCTATCTAAGCAAAACCATCTTTTTTGTCTCGATAAAACTTCCAGCTTGTAAACGATAGAAATAGACTCCGGATGCGAAACTTGTCCCCTCAAACTCTACTGAGTAATGACCGGGTTGTTTTACCTCATTAACAAGTGAAGATACTTCTCTACCGAGAATATCAAATATTTTTAGTGTAACTAGACCGACAGATGTTTTGGGAATTGAGTATTCAATAGTTGTTAACGGATTAAACGGATTTGGATAATTTTGAGACAATGAAAATGTTTCAAGTTGGGTCTCATCTTCTTTTTCAGTACCGAGAGGAAACTGCCCAAAATTGCTCTGATAAAAACTTCTTATATAACTTGTGATTCTTCTTCCTTCATAAAATGAAGAAAATGGATCATCTTTTCTTCCCACAACAATTGCCCCGATTATCTCAATCGGCTCATTTTCTTTTAGTATAAAGGGACCTGTATTTAACATAGTTCTTTGGTCGGCTTTGTAGTTGTTTATCCACCCATACCCGGTGACAGGATTTCCTGAAAAAACAAATAGAGGATTTACATCAGCACAATTAACACCCCCTCCTACGTAACCAAAAGCAAAACTACACGGATTTAAATGATTACCAATTTTATCTTTCCCCATCATATAATTTCGAAGTTCTCCAATTAAAGATGGGTCTCCCATTGTAGGATGGCTCGACATAAAATTAATAAAAGAAGTAGTTTTAACATTCTTTGCCCCGGGGAAGATTCTAACGCCTAAATCTTTACCACTTCTTGAGTATGCTGTATCAATAGGTGTATCGATACCGTCATCAAAAATACCGTTACCATTATTGTCAATAAAAGAAACACCCGGTTCGTAACTAATTGGTCCTTGAAGTAGAGTAGTTAAAACAGTCGGAGCCGCATTTCCGAACTGAGCATCAGGGGTGTTATGATATGCATAACCGGCATTTAAGATTGTATCACAACCAACTAAATCATCAGAATAATCTCCTACATCCTGGTCAGTCCAAAATCCGAAATAGACTGAATCCATTAGTGGTGTTACGGTTCCTTTGTTTATTATTTTATATCGAACAAAAATCGAATTGTTCAGTGTTCCAACAGATGAATCAGCATAAGCAAATACTGTTTGATGCACCTCGATTCCTAATGGAGAAAGATTAAATCTTCTAAGTTCCGGCGGTACTGCATCGTTATAGACACAAAATGTTGTTATATCTCCCAGTATATCGGGTTTATCTTCTCCGGCATCCCATAGCCCGTTATTGTTGAAGTCGATAGGATTATAAACACCATCGTTATCGCCATCATAAAAATTAGCCCCTTGGTCTACCGCAATTTTCCAAGCTTGCCATGATTCACCAAACGGGAGATCATTTATTGAAACTGCATATACAATATTTTTGGGATCAGTGGCATGAACCCCGACTTTTCCTGCAGCATAATCTGTAATTCGTGCCGCAGACGCAACCCCATTCCCCCATAAATTATTTCCGTTGTATCCCGACAGAAAAAAGCCGGCTGAGAATATCACACTCTTCCCATCATACGTTGCTACTTCAATAGAATCCATTCTAACATCGGCTAAAATACCGTCATTAGAAATTGGCATTTTTAGTCGATTAACTTCAATGAGGTATTTGTCATTACTAAAATCAACCGGAATTAAGATATTACCTAAGTATGCAAGCAAATAATTATTTGAAATATCGGTAACACCGGCGTAAGTATTCAGTATGTCCCCCATACCAAGGTCAGGGAAATTTATACCAAAGATTTTATCATTAGCGAGAGAATCACCGTGCAAGCCATCATCATACATAATAAGCGAATCTTCAGGAAGAGTATTCAGTTTATAGATAAGTTTCACAGAATTGAGCTGTTCATCATCATCGACCAAAATTTTTACGTTAGCGGTTGAGGGAACTCCTTCAGTTCTTGATAACAAAGCTTTGTAAACAATAGGATTAGTTTTAACATCAATGCTTTCTCCGGCAATGCCATACCAAATTCTATTTTTATTCAAGTTATAAATTGAGGAAGTTTCACCTCGTTTGGATAGAAAAGAGATAAATGTTTTGTTTTTATATAAGTGAATTTGGGGTTTTACATCGTCTCCTTTGAAGGTGGTGAAATTTTGAGGGGTTGACCAATTCCAACTTCCATCAGTTGAAAATGTATATTGAATATCTTCGTTTGTAAAACCGATAAAGGGTGTTGAAGCTGAATAACTATATACTAACGATATTTTACCAAGTGTATCAACCAATGCAGAGATATTATTGACAGTGGTGGGAATTACATTGATCAATCTTTCAAATAAAATCCAGCTTATACCATAGTCCGGCGATGATACAGTATAAACCTTTTTTTGACCGCTTTCATTTCTGATAAAAAATAGCACCTCATTACCATTCCCCAACGAAATTAATGAAGCTGCCATGAGGTTAATGTAAAGAGTTGTTTCACTACTCCAGGTAATTCCGTTATCTGTACTTTTTATTCGGTACAAATTTGCCGAAGGGAGAGTTCCCCGCAAATAAGTTACATAAATATCTCCGTTATCGGATAAAATACCTCGAGGTGTTAATGCTTGGAGCCTGGCTGTATTATTATTTCCAATCGGCATATTATAGGGAATTGACCATGTAACTCCGTTATCATCGCTGTATTTTGAATAGGTAAAACTATGTTTTATTAAAACAAAAATTCTGCCGGTATTTGTAACAAAGGCATCGAGGTGTATTACTGAGTCGTGTTGAACATGCTGATAAATGAAAACGGGAGTACTCCATTCAACTCCATTATTTGTACTTTTAGAAAAATATATTTTGAAGTTTTCCCCGTAGAATAAAAATAGAGTACCATCTTCGGTGGAAGTTACGGCTGTAGTGTAGTAATTATAATTATTTTCGAAATATGGGAATTTAGATATTTGACTAATCTGCCCAAAAGTAAATTGTTGAATTAGTATTATAAATAAAAAAATTCGCAACATGTCTGCCTCATCATGTTTTGATAAAAAAGGAATAATAAAGAAGAGTAGAACTAAACCGATATTACTCTTCTTTATAGAAATTTATTTCAATAAAAGCATCTTACGTGCATGTGTATAGTTATCAGTTGATAATTTATAAATGTACATTCCGCTTGATAAATCTTTTGCATCGAAACTCTTAAAATGTTCCCCCCGATTTTGAAACTCATCAACAAGGGTTACAACTTCTTCCCCGAGTAAATTTAATACAACCAATTTGACATGACATGATTTAGGTAGATTATAACAAATTGTTGTTATCGGATTAAACGGGTTTGGGTAATTTTGAGATAATGAAAATGTTTCAAGTTGATTATCATCTTCTTTATCAGTACCAAGGGGAAATTGTCCAAAGTTGCTGTCATAAAAACTTCTTATATAACTTGTGATTCTTCTTGCCTCATAAAATGAGGAGAATGGATCATCTTTTCTTCCCACAACAAAAGCTCCCATTACTACAATCGGTTCATTTTGTTTAAGAGTGAATGGTCCTGTGTTAACCAAAGATCTTTGATCCGTACCAAATAAATTAACCCAACCAATGTTTTCAACAGGATTCCCCGAGTACATAAAAATCGGATTTACGCTTGAACAATTAACATTTGTAACACTTCCCCAACTCCAATTACATGGATCAATTTTGTCCCCGTATTTATTAAATCCTTTCAAGTAATTTCTTGCTTCGAATCGAGTATTAGCATCTCCTTGCGTTGGATGACTTGACATATAGTGTGCAAATGA
>JAHBUO010000068.1 GCA_019638025.1 Ignavibacteriaceae bacterium | reverse complement strand
GCAATTTCCTCTGCATGCTCTGAAAGTGCCGCTATTGCAGCCGCTTGTGATACTGAACATGCATTTGAAGTTGAGTGGCTTTGTAAATTTCGTGCTAATTTTATTACATCAGAAGGGCCACCTGCATAACCGATTCGCCAACCGGTCATTGCATAAGACTTACTCACTCCATTAATGGTTATTGTCTTATCTTTCATAAAATCGATAGAACCGATTGCAAAATGAGTTTCTGAATCAAATGTAATTTTTTCATATATCTCATCTGAGATTACATAAATATCTTTTTCACGCACAACTTCTGCAAGAGCAAATATTTCTTCTTTTGAATAAACTGCACCGGTTGGATTTGAAGGGGTGTTGAAGATAAATGCTTTTGTTTTTTCGGTTATGGCATTTTCAAGTTGGGTTGGAGTGATTTTGAAATTATGTTCAGTTCCGGCATGGAGAATAACTGAATTTGCTTGCACTAGTTTAACCATTTCAGGATAACTGACCCAGTACGGAGTCTGAAAAATCACCTCATCACCGGGATTACAAATTGCTTTAAGAATATTGTATAGCGAATGTTTAGCACCGTTCGAGACTAATATATTTTCTGGTTCATAAAATAGATTATTATCTTTTTGAAATTTATTCAGAATTGCTTTTATGAGTGAAGGATGACCCTCATTTGCAGTATATCTTGTAAAATTCTGGTCAATCGCTTTCATTGCAGCTTTTTTAATAAATTCTGGAGTATTATAATCAGGCTCCCCTGCATTAAAATTCAGGACATCTTTTCCTTCAGCTTTTAATCGATTTACAAAAGCTGACAAAGCCATTGTCGGACTTTCTTCTATCGTTGACATTAGTAATGATTTGCTTGGCAGAACACACCTCCGATTTTTTGAATATTTGATTGGATTCTTTTGGGATTCAAAGATAGTATCGAATAGTATTTAAACCAAAATTTTCTGAAAGATATTTCGAAATTTTTATTAAGATTTTACTTGATTCAGTACTCTACTAAAAATAAGTTGTATATGTATTTTTAAATCTTTAATTAATGGGGAGAGATAAATGAGTTTAAGTTTAATTGCCCGATCAATAAGTGCATCGCCCACTTTGCGGCTTAATGAAAAAGCAGCAATTTTAAGAGAAAAAGGAGACCCTGTAATCCATCTGGGAGGTGGTGAGCCCAAGAGTATGGCACCATTAGACGCTATACTTGCTGCAGTTACAACGCTAAATTCCGGTGAAGTCCGATATACTCCTGCTGATGGAATTCCGGCTTTAAAAAAATCTATTATCAGATATACTGAAGAATTCTACAATCGGAAAGTATCTCCGGAAAACATAATTGTCTCAGGTGGCGCAAAACAAGCAATCATGGTCGCTTTACAAGCGATATTAAATCCGCAAGAAGAAGTATTATACCCTGCTCCCTATTGGGTCAGTTATCCGGATATGGCAAAACTTTGTGGCGCAGTTGGAATACCTGTTTATGCTGAAGATGGTTCTTTCTATCCGACTTTAAAAGACTTCGAACTTAAAGTCGGTAGTTATACTAAAGCAATCATAATAAATAGTCCGAATAATCCAACCGGTGCTATGTACTCAGAAAAATTCATAGCAGATATAGTTGATTTCTGTGAAAGAAAAGATATTTATCTGATAATGGATGATATTTACCATCGTTTGATTTTTGATGGAAGAAAACCAATCAATTGTTATAATTATGCAAAAGACTTATCAGAAAAATCCAAACTGATTGTGATTAACGGTGTCTCCAAACAATATGCAATGACCGGCTTCAGAATAGGCTGGGCTGTTGCTAATAAAAAGCTAATTGAAGCTATGACCAATATTCAAGGACATCAGACATCCGGTCCATCAGTATTACTCCAAAAAGCTGCGGTTGGTGCTTTGAATGGAATTCAATCAGGTGTCGAAAATCTTCGAGTTACACTTGAGAATAATAGGAATGTTTTGATTGATTTATTGAACTCATTCGAAGGTGTTAAAGTTACTAAACCTGATGGAACATTCTATTGTTTTGCTGATTTTAGTAACTATGAGAAAAGTTCAAATAAATTATCTGAATTCCTTATTGATAAAGTTATGGTATTAACTGTTCCCGGTAAAGAATTCGGAATGGAAGGTTATTTAAGAATCAGTTATTGTGGTTCTATAAAAGATATTACTGAAGGAATTGAGCGTATAAAATGGGCTCTTGATCCCAATTCACCTAATGAACTTTATATTGGCGACAGAAAATTAGTGAGGGATTGGTTATGAGTAAATATTTAGAATTTAAAACACCCGCAAGTAAAGAAGCTATGGAATTAGCTTCTGATTTCAGATTGAAAAATCAAGGTCTTACTTATCTCGACACAGTCTACTGGAATTTACCCGATTCGGCTCTTCACGAAGAAATAATTTTTAGAAATGAAGGGAAACTTTCTGCTTACGGTTCATTATTGGTAAACACTGGAAAACATACTGCAAGAGCAGCTGCTGATAAGTTCATCGTTAAAGAAGATTCAACTGAAGATAAAATTTGGTGGGGAGTTTATAATCGCCCATATTCTCTGGAAAAATTCAACTCTCTTTTCTCTCGATTTCAGGCTTGGGCTCAAGGTGAAGAATTGTTTGTTCAAGATTGTTATGCCGGCGCTGACCCTGACTACAAAATGCCTGTCAGAATCATAACTGAAAAAGCATGGCATAGTTTATTCGCCAGAAATATGTTCATTACAACAGATAATCGAGAAGAATTAAAAAGATTTATCCCTGAGTTCACAATAATTGCGGTACCGGGTTTCAAGGTTGACCCTGTTATTGATGGAACAAGAACAGAAACCGCTATCATTTTAAATTTTGCTCAGAAGACAGCCATTATTGCCAACTCCTTGTATGGCGGAGAAATAAAAAAATCAGTTTTTACTGTTCTCAACTATTTACTAACATTCCGTGATGTTCTTCCTATGCACTGTTCAGCAAATGTCGGTAACGATGGAGATGTTGCTTTGTTTTTCGGGTTGAGCGGAACAGGAAAAACTACATTATCAGCAGATCCAAAACGGAATTTGATTGGTGATGACGAGCACGGTTGGAGCAGTGATGGTGTTTTCAATTTTGAGGGTGGTTGTTATGCAAAAGTGATTAGGCTTTCATCAGAAAGTGAGCCTGAGATTTATGCATGTACTAGAAAGTATGGTACAATATTAGAGAATGTAGTATTCGATCCGGTTACGCGTAAAATAGATCTCGATGACGATATGATTACAGAAAATACTCGAGCCTCTTATCCTCTTAGCTTTATTCCTAATGTTGTTAAAGATGGATATGTACGTAAACATCCAAAAAATATTATTTTCCTGACTTGTGATGCTAGTGGTGTTCTCCCACCTATTGCAAGGCTTAACCCTGAACAAGCTCAGTATCATTTTATTAGTGGATATACTTCAAAAATAGCAGGTACAGAATTAGGTCTTGGAAAAGAGCCACAAATTACATTCAGTGCTTGTTTTGGAGCTCCATTTATGGTTAGACAACCCTCAGCTTATGCAGAGATGTTAAAACAACGAATATTGAAGCATAAAGCTAATGTTTGGTTAGTAAATACCGGTTGGGTCGGTGGAAGATTCGGTGTTGGGAAAAGAATTTCGATAAAACATACGAGAAACCTACTTAATGCTGCACTTGATGGAAAACTTGATTCAGTTGAATATCGAAAAGATAAAATATTTGGCTTCGAAGTCCCATTAACCTGCCCGGATGTTCCAAATGACGTGCTTGAACCCTCAAACTCATGGGGAAATAAAGAAGAATACTGGAACAAATATGATGCACTCGCAGCACGATTTATTGAAAATTTTAAAATCTTCAAAAAAGCTTGCTCCGATGAGGTAATCAATGCAGGGCCAAAGAGATTATAGAGTTAAATTTATCACTAAAAAGCTGTCATTACGACAGCTTTTTTTATATAGCCCTATCTGTGAAAAAATATACAATCTTCTTATCTTACGTATAATAAATTACTAACTTACATATTCAAAAAATTAAACCGGAATATACCTAATGGTTAAATTCTTTTTGGTACTTTTACTTTCTTGTGTTTATTCATTTGCACAGGAAATAACTGTCACTCCACATGCTACATCGTTAACTGATACACTTAACTCAGAGATGATATTTTCTGCAACTGTTACAAACGTCTCACAATCAATGCAAGATATTTATGTTGTGAGAAGCATAAATAATTTACCTGATAATTGGTTTTCCGCACTTTGTTTTGATGCATGTTTCCCTAATGAATACGATAGTATTGCAACCACTTCATATTTCAATAGTAGTTCATTAGCTCCAAATGAATCACGAGAAATCGCAGTACATGTTTTTGCATTTATGAATACCGGAGTAGGCCAAGTACAACTACAAGTAGGTACTTTTCGTTCTACGGAGAGAATTACTCTGGACTTCACTGCTACTGTGAATGTTTCATCGGTAAAGGAAAATGAACTAAGGGACTTTGCAATTTTAACTAATTATCCTAATCCTTTTAATCCCTCGACTAAAATTGTCTTTAATCTGGAAGAACCATCTGAGGTAAATATCAAAATATTTAACTACCTGGGAGTAGAACTAAAAGAGTTATACAACGGTTATTTCAATTCAGGAATTCATAATGTTGATTTTTCAGCAGAAAACTTGTCAAGCGGTGTCTATTTTTATAAAATAAGTACAGCAAAAAATAATTCAATCGGAAAAATGATTTTGGAGAAATAATGAAATCACTTAAAATATTATCAGTCATTCTTTTATTGTCAGTTCTAACATTTGCACAAAATGAAGAGATACAACAGGGGAAAAAAGCCCCCAATTTTAAAGGGACAACCCTTGATGGGAAAAATATCGAATTAAATAAAATGTTAGGCAAAGGACCTATTCTAGTTTCATTTTGGGCAACTTGGTGCAAACCATGTATGGAGGAATTAAATGAATATCAGAAAATCTATGAGGAGTATAAACAATCCGGTTTTGAATTCATAGCTATCTCTACTGATAACGAGAAAACAATCGCAAAGGTAAAACCACTTGTGAAATCAAAACAATTTTCGTTTACTGTTATTACTGATTCAAATTCTGAGATTGCCCGTAAATATTATGCGTATCAAATTCCTTACTCAGTATTAATTGATAAAAATGGAACTGTAGTTTATTCCCATTCAGGTTTTATGAAGGGTGATGAGATTAAAATTAAGAAATTAGTAAAAGAACAACTAAATAAATCTACAAATTAGAGGAGTGCTAATGAAGTTGAAGTTTTTCGTATTAGTCGTATTATTTTCGAATGTTCTTTTTTCTCAATCTGATGAAAACAAAGTAACTCTTCCACAAGGGCTTAATATTTCAAATCAATTAGATATCTCTTATGATAAATTAAGTGATGAAGAAACATTTGAAAACTGGTTCAATATCGATTATACAAACGGAATTTTTTCCACCGGAATGCGATTCGATATTTTCCAGCCGAATGATTCTGACCCAATCATTAATAGAGGCAAATTCAGATATGCTGATATTGCATTTAAGTATATAAAAGCTGATTTAGATTTTTCCGGGCTTACTTCATCAATCACTGTGGGAAATTTCTACACATTATTCGGCAGAGGACTCTTACTTAAAATTTATGAAGAACGAGATTTACGTGTTGACAACAATCTTTATGGCATAATGATGACAGCCCAATACAATGATTTTTCATTAAAAGCTCTATCGGGAATGCCCGAAAAATTTAATGCTGTAAGAGCAGACGTTCTACACGGCATTGACCTTGAATATAGCGGAATAAATAACTTCTTAATTGGATTAAGTCATGTTAGCAGTCTTCCTGATATCGCCAACACTAAGCGAACTTCCCTCTCTTCGGTTAGAATACAACCTACACTTGGTAATTTTGATTTATATGCTGAATATGGGATCAAGCGAAATGAAGATATTAAGAATAATGTTTTCAATGGCGAAAGAGAAGTAGTTGGAAAAGCTTTTTATGCTAATTTGAGTTTTTATTATTCTAAATTCTCAATTATGGGTGAAGTTAAGCATTATGATAATTTTGCATTAGTAAACAGTGATGGCACTGTAATCTATAATACTCCCCCATCTTTAAGAAAGGAATATGCCTATGTTTTATTAAACAGACATCCTTCCCCACTTGATCAATCAAATGAGACTGGATTCCAAGTTGAAGCTAATTATAATTTTTCTGAAAATTCAGGATTATCAGCAAATTATGGCATTACTAAAACACTTCCAAAATCGTCACTCTACCAATTAGTAAACAATTTAAATTTGGATGTTGTGACTCAGCAAAAAGAATTTTTTATTCAAGGGCATCATGAGTGGAATAATTCATTACATACTTATGCCGGTTTTGGTTATAACCAAGAACTTCAGACAAACACAAAAAGTTACACACCGATATTAGAAAACCATTTCCATTTTGGAGGATTAAATACTCTTAAAGTAACTCTAGAACATCAATTTAATAATAATTTGACATCCGGTGAGGAATATTATTCAGATGTACTTTCATTAGAATATCTTCGTTCTCCAAGTTATAGTATTAGTTGGGTTACAGAAATGGAAACCAGGGAACCAGACCCAGGTAAAACCGTAAGAAAACTTTGGTCATTCATTCAGTTTGGCTACCAATTCAGTGAAAACATTGAGACAAGTAGTTTAATCGGCTCACGACAAGCCGGAAATATTTGTATTGGCGGTGTGTGCAAATATGAACCGGAATTTCATGGAATTGAATTTTCAATGATGACAAGATTTTAATATGAAAAATATTTTTTTCTGGATTATTACTCTAGTTATTACACTTGGGAGCGCTTATTATCAAAGATTAACCGGCCCTACTTATCCGCTGTCCGGTAATATTTCAATTGATGGAGAGAAGATAAATTATATGCTTCATAGAAGTCATGGCGGAGAAACAGACCATGACATTACGGTTGAGGTTAGGAAACCTTCAGTGACCGGTTTTGTAATGTGGAAGAGGTATAAAACAAAAGATGAGTGGTCAACAATAAACTTTGAGCGTGAAGAAAAAAGATTAGTCGCATCATTACCAAATCAACCTCCAGCCGGTAAATTGATGTATAAAGTTTTTCTAAAAACTGATGACAAAGTTTATCCATTAAACAATGCAAATCCGGCTGTAATTAGATTCAAGGGGGATGTTCCGGCAGTTATTTTAATTCCTCATATTATTTTTATTTTTCTTGCAATGCTCTTATCAACAAGAACCGGTATTGAAGTTTTCTATGGTAGTCAGAATTTGAAAAAATACACAATTTGGACAGTAGCAACTTTAATCATTGGAGGAATGATTTTTGGACCGCTAACTCAACTTTATGCTTTCGGTGCACTCTGGACGGGCTTCCCATTCGGATATGATTTAACTGACAACAAAACTTTGATAGCATTAATAGGCTGGTTAGCTGCTTTATTGGCAGTTTATAAACTTTCGAAACCTAAAATATGGATTGTAGGTGCGGCAGTACTCATGTTAATCGTATTTTTGATTCCACACAGTGTTCTTGGGTCAGAACTCGATTACGAAAAATTAGATAAAGAAACGAAAAAGGATGTTAGTTCGACTCTAACAATTCAATCGATAAATTAGAAGGATTTTTATGTCAACTTTGATGGTAAGTATCTCCGGAATTAGAGGGATTGTTGGTGATGGTTTAGAACCTGAAGTATTAGTTAAATATGCTTCGGCTTATGCAGATTTTATTAAGACAGGAAAAGTTGTCGTGGGCAGAGATTCGAGAATTTCTGGTCCCATGGTCTCATCAATTGTGGTCGGGACACTATTAGCTAAAGGACTTGATGTAATTGATATTGGTATTTGTCCAACACCTACTGTTCAGTATACGGTAAAAACTATGCAAGCTTCGGGGGGAATTGCAATTTCAGCAAGTCATAACCCTAATCAGTGGAATGCATTAAAACTTCTTAATTCTACCGGACAATTCTTGACTCCTGAGGAAAATATAGAATTACTAAAATGTGTAGAAAATCCTCTCACCTATTCTACGTGGGATAGACTCGGCACATATTCGAATTATTCTGAAGGTTTGGAGATTCATAAACGAGATGTATTGGCTATTAAATATATCGATGTTGAAGCAATCAGAAGGAAAAAATTCAAAGTTTTGGTTGATTGTGTAAATGGTGCTGGAGTTTATGTTATTCCACAATTATTGCGCGAACTTGGTTGTGAAGTAATAGAAACAAATTGTGAAAAATCCGGAATCTTCCCACGTCTTCCTGAACCCCTTCCTGAAAACCTTATTGATACTATGAAACTAGTTAAAGAAAATTCTTGTGATTTAGGAATAGTAGTTGACCCGGATGTTGATAGATTAGTACTAATCACTGATAAAGGTGAACCTTTTAGTGAAGAAAATACCATTACTCAATCAGTCAAGTTTATTTTATCAAAAGAAAAAGGTGATGTAGCAATTAATCTCTCAACAACAAGAGCAGTTGAAGATGTTGCAAATCAATTTGGTGTTGCTGTCTACAGATCTCCCGTTGGTGAAGCTAATGTCGTAAAAAAAATGAAAGAGGTAGATGCAATTATCGGTGGTGAAGGGAGTGGTGGAGTGATTTTACCAGAACTTCATTATGGAAGAGATGCTCTTGTTGGAACTGTGTTGACCCTTCAACATTTGACAGAATTTGGTGGAACTATTTCTGAGTTGAAAGAATCTCTCCCAAAATATTTCATAGCAAAAAAGAAAATAGAATTAGAAAATGTTAATCCAGATGAGATTATTGAAAAGATTAAACTTGAATATTCCGAAGGAACTCAAAACAGTGATGATGGTTTAAGAATTGATTTCCCGGATCATTGGGTACATTTCCGAAAGTCAAATACTGAGCCAATAATCAGATGCATTGTAGAAGCCACTGCAGAAGATAGTTCAAACATTTTGATTGAGGAGTATTTTAATAAAATTAAAAGTATGTTATAGAGAATTAATAAAGTTTTTGTGTTAATTATTTTTTATCTACATTTTGCAATTAAATAAAACTGAAATAAATATAACCGTCACTCATTAATGGAACTTTCACGCTCGCATACAGAACTTGAAGCAATGCTCGATGAAGCATTTGAAAACCTGAATAATGGTCGTGAGCGAGTTGCATTAAGTTTAGCCGAAAAAGTCTACGAACAATGGAATGACGATTGTCATGTTGTTTGCTGCTTGGCATGGGCACACCTTGAAAATGCTAATCCCCTTCAGGCACTTGAGTATGCTGATTTGGCTGTCAAAATCGACGAAGATGCAACTGAACCTCGCCTCTACAGGGGTTTCATTCTTATGCGAATGGGGATTTTTGATGGAGCACTCCAAGATTTCAACTATGTCATTAGTTGTGAAGATCAATCTCTTGCTCAAGCATATCATCTCAAGGCGAGTTGCTTAGCGGGCGCAGGACGATATGATGAAGCTCTCACTGAATTTGAGCAAGCAATAATTGCAGATAATGGAAATAGCAAACATTATCAAAAAATTAAAGAGTGGTTTAAAAAATCTGCCGGTATAAAAACTACATTTCTTAAAAAACTAAAAGGAAAAGAAAAGCCCTTAATTGAAGAAGCTGAAGAAGCTTTCAAAGCAAGGGAATTTTGGTTTTCATTATGGGCAGTAAGAAAAATTTTGTCAGACCCTGCTCTTACCGAACACCATCAAAGAGCAACCTTGCTTGAACTTGAAACCATGTTCTCAATGTTTCAGTATAAGCCGGCTCTCGCTAAAGCTGAACAATTGAAAACAACATTAGCCGGGGTTGATAGATTTGAAGTTATTTTTCATAAACTTCACCAAACTGATAAAAAGAAAAAATCCACAAAAGAAATTAAGAACGCTACAAAAGAAGAGCCAATTAACGAGAGTAAAGTAATCACCTTAAAGCGGAGAACTGATTTCCAAATTAATGAGTCTGCATCTGCAAGAACAATTTATGCTAAGACTTTCGATTTAATTGAACAGATGAGTTCAGGAAATAAAACTTACATCCTGCAATTTAATGAAGCTTCAATCCAATATATCGGTGTTGAAGTTGTAATCTTAAATCCGTTTACGAAACAAGGTAATACTTCAATAAATGGCTCTGCAGTTTGGTATCTTAATGGTGATGAAGTCGGTCGACACAATTTTTCATTGAATGTGGAAAGTGACTGGGGAACTGTAATCTTCTCTCAAAGCTGGGGTACAGAACAACCGGGATTTTGGAAACGGGGTCAGGGAAAAGTTGACATTTATATTAATGGTGAGAAGACTGTTGAGAAATGGTTTTTAGTTGGAAGTTCAGTAATAATCGACTTTGAAGAACCTGACATTTATTTTGCCGAATTAGAATCTCAAAACAATCAGGACATGAAAACCGTTTCTGTGCAAGCATCGGAAGGGAGTAAAGATGCCGTACCGGATATGTCCGTTGATGAGATTTTAGCAGAACTTGATAAGTTTACCGGTCTTAAAGCCGTTAAACAAGCGATGCGTGACTTTGTTGATTATCTAGAATTTATTAAAGAACGAAAAAAACTTGGGCTCAAAACTCAAGAAGGAATTTCACTCCACACAGTGTTTCTTGGAAATCCGGGAACCGGAAAAACTACAATAGCACGATTACTCGGAAGAGTTTTTAAGTCAATGGGTTTATTACCAAGTGGTCATTTAGTTGAAGTTGACCGCTCGGCTTTAGTTGGACAATATATTGGTGAGACCGCACAGAAAACTGAAAAAATAATTACCGATTCTATAGGAGGACTACTATTTATCGATGAAGCGTACACCCTTGTTAAAAAAGGTGGCGGTGGACAAGATTTCGGACAAGAAGCTATCGATACACTTCTAAAAAGAATGGAAGATAGAGGAAGTGAATTCGCAGTTATTGCAGCCGGTTATCCTGATGAAATGAATTCATTTCTTGAATCTAATCCGGGAATGAAATCTCGATTTACTCACTTCTTTGATTTCGAGGATTATACACCCGATGAAATGATTGAGATATTCAAGCAAATGGCAAAGAAAGAAGATTACACCATTGCTGATGCTGCTATTGAGGCACTTAAGAAAGAATTAATCGTACTTTATAGGAAACGAGATAAAACTTTTGGAAATGCTCGTCTTGTTAGAAATCTGTTCAACGATGCTAAAATGAAGCTTGGCAAGCGATACTTAAAACTCCCTGAAAGATTGCGTGATAAAAACGCACTTACTACTATTACCCTTTCTGATATTGAAGATTTATTTAAAGGACATACAGGGAAATCATATAAACTTAATATTGATGAAGATAATTTAAAGTCAGCACTTGATAAATTAAATTCTCTCACAGGTCTAAGTAGTGTCAAAAAAGAAATTAGAGAACTTGTAAAACTTGCTCGATATTATATTGAACAGGGTGAAGATATTCAAAATCGTTTTTCTGACCACATCGTATTTTCTGGTAATCCGGGAACAGGGAAAACAACTGTTGCAAGGATGTTCTCACAAATATATTCAGCTCTTGGGATTCTTCCCAAAGGTCATCTAATTGAGGCAGATAGGCAGACACTTGTTGCGAGTTATGTCGGTAAAACCGCAGAAAAAACTACTGAATTGATAAATCAATCATTAGGCGGTACACTATTTATTGATGAAGCATATGCACTTGTTAAAGCAGGAGATAATTCCGGTAGCGATTTCGGAAAAGAGGCAATTGATACGCTCCTTAAACGAATGGAAGATGACAGAGGTAAATTCATTGTTATTGCAGCCGGTTATACTGATGATATGAAAACTTTCTTGGAAAGTAATGTCGGACTTCAATCACGGTTCACAAAATTTATCAACTTTGAAGATTATAATCCTGATGAATTGATGGTTATGACAATCAATTCACTTAAAGAAAAAGATTTAATTCTTGAAGAAAAAGCAAAAGAGCTTCTTAAAAAACATTTCAATGAGATTTATCGAGTGAGAGATAAAACTTTCGGAAATGCCAGATTAATCAGAAATTTAGTCGGTGCGATGATTAAAAATCAAGTACTAAGAATTGTTGATATCGAACAAGCAGATTTATCGGAAGAAGCAACCAAAACGATTACCGCTGACGACATTCGTTCAATCGTATCTGCTGCCCCCGAAAAGAAACAAACTCGAGTGGAAGGAAATAAGGAATTACTTGATAAATATATCGCAGAACTTAGAGAATTAACAGGACTTGAATCGGTTAAAAGATCTGTTGATAAACTTATCACTGGTCTAAAGGTTTCAAAACTCCGCGAGGAACGAGGACTTAAAGTTATAAGCAAAAATCTTCATGCAGTTTTTTTAGGAAATCCGGGAACTGGGAAAACAACTGTAGCAAGATTGATAAGTCAAATATTTAAAGAACTTGGACTACTACAGAAAGGTCATTTAGTTGAAGTTGACAGGTCTGCTTTAGTTGCCGGTTATGCCGGACAAACTGCAAAGAAAACTGATCAAGTTATTGAGCAAGCTCTTGGTGGCACTTTATTTATTGATGAAGCTTATACACTTTCTAGAGGTTCCGGAGACTTCGGACAAGAGGCAATCGATACACTGCTTAAGCGTATGGAAGATTACCGAGATCAACTCGTTGTGATTGTTGCAGGTTATCCAAATGAAATGAGAGACTTTCTTGATTCAAACCCTGGACTCCAGTCTCGTTTCACTAATTATTTTAACTTTGAGGATTATTCTCCGCGTGAAATGCTTGATATTTCGACAATGATTAGCGAGAAAAACGGCTATCATTTGGATGAAGGAGCACTGCAGCTTCTTTTAATCAAGTTCCAAGAACTTTATGATAATCGTGATCAAAATTTTGGAAATGCAAGAACTGTAAGAAATATTCTTTACAAAGCAATAAGTAATCAAGAAGAGCGAATTTTATCTATCAATAATCTCTCAAATGAAGCCTTAACTTCTATAACTTTTGATGATATTGAAAATATCGATATTCGAGAATTTTAATTTTCGTAGACATCAGTTAGACTATGCTCACCATTAACAATTTAACCAAGTCTTATAATAATTTTAACGCAGTTGATAATATTTCATTTCGATTGGAGAGTGGGGACTTTACAGCTTTTTTAGGCCCAAACGGTGCCGGAAAAACAACAACAATAAAAATGATTGCCGGACTTTTAGCTCCATCTTCAGGTTCAATAAAATTAAAAAATTTTGACTCAGTCACTAATCATATTCAGTTAAAACAAAATTTAGGATACATTCCTGACCAACCTTTTCTTTATGACAAACTAACAGGTCTTGAGTTTCTCAAATTAACCGGTGGATTATTTGGTTTGAGGAGGGAGGAACTAAAAAAAAAGATTAATGAAACATTGGAATTACTTTCTCTCGGTGATTGGATTAACAGAAAAACAGAAACCTATTCACAAGGGATGAGACAAAGAGTATCAATTGCATCTTCATTACTTCATAATCCGGATTTAATTTTGGTAGACGAACCGATGGTTGGTCTAGACCCTCAAAGTGCAAATATTGTAAAAAAAGCCTTTCAACAAAAAGCTGCTGAAGGAAAAACCATTTTGATTTCAACTCACAGTTTACACATTGCCGAAGAAATTTGTACACGTGTTATCATTTTAAACAAAGGCAAAATTATTTTTGATGATAAGATAGAAGCTTTTAAGACTTTTCATGAAAGAGAATATAAAAATCTTGAAGCTTTCTTTTTGGAATTGACCAAAGATGATTTCTGAAATTTTTCATCTCTTATATTACAAAATAAAAACCCTCCTCTACTTCCAGATTGAATTAAATAAAACTTCAATTGTTAAAAATATAGCATCATTTTTCGTCTATTCATTTTTCTTATTAGCATTTTATAACGGAACTCAATTTGCGATTGATGTTGTAATTGTTAAGTACAGATTAGGATTATTTATTTTGCACAAGTTCATCGGCATTGGAGTTTTTATTTTCGGAATGTCTGTGGCAGTCGGAAATATGATCGTATCTTTCTCAACCTTATATAAATCTGCAGAAATAAATTTTCTATTTTCAAAACCAATTAGTTCTGAAAGTTTATTCATCGTAAAGTTTTTAGACAATTTTTTCTATAGTTCATCAACCCTTTTTGTCTTTTTGATTGCCGGATTGAGTGGTTACGCTAATTATTTCCAATTACCACTTTACTTTTATGCTTGGTCATTTTTCGTTCTCATAATACCCTATGTGATTACTTTTGCATTAGTAGGAATTCTTACACTCTTCGGATTTATAAAAATAGCCGATAGATTTGGAGTTCGAGTCACGATTTTTATCATCGGATTGCTTTATATCATTGCATTATCTCTTTTCTTCAAATTTAGCAGTCCACTTGTTTTAATCGAAAGAGTACTTCCCTACTACCCAAACATTAATATTGATTTAAGTTTTATGTTTTCTCCTTACTTAAAGTACTTCCCAAACTTTCTTCTCTCGGACGCACTCTTCGCATTTATTCGGAATGATTTTCACAAAATTATTATTAATTCATCCCTCATAATTTTGATTTCATCATTTGTGTTTACACTTGCGGTCTATATTTCGAATAGGTTTTATTATCGGAGTTTTCTAAAGGTTATAGAATTACGATTAACAAAGTCAACTCCAAATAGAATTCCATTAAAAAACATCTTTGATAAAAATTTATGGTTCAGTTCTTCATTAAGTTCACTAATTAAAAAAGAGATTGTACTTTTCGTAAGAGAACCAAGTCAAGTAATTCATTTTTCAGTAATGATGATTTTAATTGTGTTGTTTATTAGTGGAATCCGAAGTACTCAAGTCATTATCCTCAAAGCTGCTTCGCCTGAGTTGCAAACAATAATTTACATGGCAATATTAGTTTTTATTCTTTTTATGCTGATTGCTTTTTCACTCAGATTTGTTTTCCCAATGATGAGTTTGGAGGGAGAAAATTTTTGGAGAATTCGCTCAGCACCAATTGATATTAAAAAATTGGTCTTTATAAAAATGTTGATTGCTTTAGTGATTAATCTGTTCATTGGAATAATACTTATAATATTTTCCCACTCCATTTTGCATTCAATTTTAGTAACTCAAGCTCTTATCACATTTGTGATTTTTTCGATGACAATCGTTCCGTTAATATTTATGATGGGTTCATTCTTTTCAAATATGAAAGAAAAGAATCCAATAAGAATTTCATCTTCACAAGGTGCAACGGTAAGTTTTTTAGTTTCGATATTATATCTGACTACTGTCTTAGGATTAATGTATTATCCGATAAATGAATATTTCAATGCGCGGTTTTTTGGTAAAATTCCAATGGTAGAAAATATATTCTCAAGAATCAATATAGTACTCGGAGTGGTTGGACTTTTTTCAGTTATTTTATCATATTTAATTAGTGTCAAACAATTTAAGAAAGATATTTGAGGTTAAAATGGATGAGTTTTTAAGAGCAGCAATAGACGAAGCCAAACATGGTCTATCTGAAGGTGGTATTCCCATCGGTTCAGTATTAGTAAAAGATGGAAAGATTATAGGTCGTGGTCATAACAAAAGAGTTCAAGAAGGAAACCCGATGATTCATGCAGAAATAGACTGCCTAATGAATGCCGGTAGAATCGGAAGTTATAAAGACACAGTCCTTTATTCCACACTTATGCCATGTTTTCTATGTGCCGGAGCTGCAGTTCAGTTCGGAATAAAAAAAGTTATTGTTGGAGAATCAGTTACGTTTTCCGGAGCAAAAGAGTTTATGCAATCTCACGGAATTGAAGTAATTGATACTGCAAATAATGAGTGTATCGAATTAATGACAAACTTCATTGATAAAAACCCAAATCTTTGGAACGAAGATATCGGGGAACTCTGATTTAGTCATTCATTCGTAAAATCAACAATTAATTTTCGATAAAGTGGAAAAAGGGAAATTAATTCTTCCCTTTTTCCCAATTCAAAATCATTAAACTCAAATCCCGGCGCAACAGTGCATCCGATAAGCGAGAAAGAATTCTCATCATCAGGTTTTGCTGCAAACCAGCTCCCTTTCGGAATTGTAATCTGAAAAGATTGTTCTTTTTCTAAATCTTTTCCCAGTACTTTCAATTCCAGTTTACCACTTGCATCAATTAAATAAATTGTTATTGAACAGCCATCATAGTGATGCCATATTTCATCAGATTTCAACTTATGAAATGATGAGAATTGATTCCCATTCAGTAAAAAATATATAGAAGTAGAAAAGTTTCTTGAACTTCCGTATCGAATGGGGAGTGAGTTTTCTTCTAATGATTCGTCAGATCTATAAACTTCCTTAAAATATCCCCCTTCGGGGTGTTGAATTAACTCCAACTTGCTAATGTAATATTCCGCTTTAGTCATATGGTTAGTTACTCATATATAATCCGGCACCTGGACCGACAGGTAAACCTAATAACATCCATACTACCAAAAGTGCTATCCAAATAATAGAAAAAACAAAGGTATAAGGAAGCATAGTTGCAATCACTGTTCCCATACCAGCATTTTTATCATACTTTTCTACGAATGCAATTATAAGCGCAAAATAAGACATCATAGGTGAGATGATATTAGTTACACTATCCCCTATTCTATAAGCAACTTGAGTAAATTCCGGAGTATATCCCAACAACATGAACATTGGAATAAATACGGGTGCCATAATTGCCCATTTAGCTGATGCGCTCCCCATCACTAAATTTATAACAGCTGAAACGATTATAAAACTAATCATTAATGGAATTGCCCCCATACCTGATGCTTTTAACAATTCAGCCCCTTTTACTGCTAAGATAATTCCAATATTTGTCCAATTGAAATAAGCAACAAATTGTGCAGCAAAGAAACATAAGACAATATATACACCAAGAGTTTCAATCGACTTCCCCATTCCCTTCATAATATCTGTATCGCTTTTTATTGTTTTTGCACCGATTCCGTAAAATATTCCCGCAATCGCTCCTCCGATAAAAATAAAAGCAACTATTCCTGACATAAAAGGTGATTTTAGTATACTGTAAGTTTTCGGGTCTCGCAAAAATCCTGTCTCTGGAATTATTCCTAGAGCTACAATCCCTGAAAAAACAAATAATGAAATTGCAGCGTAAACCAAACCTTTTTTTTCGTTTGGAGCTAATCTCTTAATTTCTTCTTTTTTCTCTTCACCTTTATATTCTCCTAGTCTTGGTACTATAATCTTTTCGGTAACCCATGTACCTGCAATCGCAATAAAAAAAGTTGAAACAAACATAAAATA
>JAHBUO010000067.1 GCA_019638025.1 Ignavibacteriaceae bacterium | reverse complement strand
ACTACATTTATAATTGGGTATAATGCAATTATTGTAAACACAATCAGTGTTAAGTAAATCAGCAGATTAAGTAATAAATTTTTCTTCATAAAGAGTCTTTCAATAAACTGATTCAGTAGCTTTAGTTTTGCGCAAAAAGGTTAACCCAAATGCTAATAATATTAAAAATAAAATAACACTAAACGCTGCGGCATAACCATATCTATACATGTTAAAAGCAGCTTTATAAACATAAGATACTAATATATGGGTGCTATCGGAAGGTTCACCTGCATTACTTACCAACCATACGACATTGAGATTATTGAATGTCCAGATTACACCAAGTGTTATTGCTGGAATCATCACTGGTTTAATAAGAGGTATTGTAATATTTTTTAATTTATGATACCACTTAGCCCCATCAATATCAGCGGCTTCATAAAGCTCTGCAGGAATACTTTGTAAAGCTCCTAACGCAATTATCATCATAAACGGAAAACCTAACCAAACGTTCGTAATTATTACAGCAGTAAAAGTTTCAAAAGGTGACGTCAGCCATTCAATCGGTGACATCGATAAATATCTTGTTAACATTAAATTAATTGAGCCATATTCGTAATTAAACATCCCCCGCCAAGTTAATGCAACAATATATTGAGGAACTGCCCAGGGAAGAATCAATAATGTTCTAAAAATCGGTGACCCGGGGAGGTTTTTATTTAAAAGTAATGCAAGAAAAACACCAATTGTTACATGAAAGAAAATATTTGCAAGAGTCCATACTATTGTCTTAAGAAAAATGTCATAAAACTGAGGTTCTTGAAATACTTTTATATATTGAACAAATCCAACTATTGTCCAATCGTTTATGTGTGTCAAATTCATATTGGAAAAAGACAAAACGATATTATAAAAGAATGGATAAAAGATGACTGCGACCATAATAACTATTGCCGGCATAACCAAAATGTATGCAAACCCATCTTTTTTAATATTTACAAAAAAAGCTATAAAGGTTTTCCGAAGTCTAATAATCAAAACCAGAATTACCAATACCATCAGCAGTTGGACTATCAACCCTGAGACAGGGTTTTGATAATCTTCTCTAATCTCCTCGATTTTTTTTACTGCACTCAGTTGCATATTCTGAGAAGCTTTTTCAGGTGAAAGAGTACCATTTAGCACAGCCTGGTAGGAAGGACGCATAGCATCCCATATTGCTCGCATTTCCGTTACTATCGGGAGTGGAGTTCCCAGCTCAATTTGTAAACGGGAGTTAGTTAGAATTACATCATCTTTAATATAACTATTTTCATAAAGTTCAGTTCGTGTCGGGAATGTCTTAGCTGCCTTTGATGCTTCCAATTGATTTTCGGGAAGCATTAAATATTCGATTAATTCTTTTACAATTTTTAATTTATTATCACTAACATTTACATTAATTGAAAATCCTTTGGGTGAAATCATCGGAGAGCAATATCTGTTTGTCTTTGTGATAATTGGAAGTGGAGCTATTCCATAATTGATTCCGGAGTTTCCATAACTTGCCCATGACCAATCGCCGTTAATTATCATGCCGGCACGTCCTTCTTTGAAAAGAACATCGGCAACATTGTAGTCAGCTTCATTCGGAATAATTTTATACTCATCCCTTAAACTCTGAATGAATTTTAAACCATCAACCATCGCTTGTGAATTTAATGTCGGAGTTGCTGTGGAATCAAAAATCCACCCTCCAAATCCGGTTAGAAATGGGATAAAAAAATATGGTTCGGTATAATTCCAAACTAAACCATATTGGTCGATTCTACCATCTCCATTTTTATCAATCGAAAGTTTTTTCCCTATTTCAATTAATTCTAAATCTGTTTTTGGGGGAACAGGGACCAAATCCATGTTGTAAACAAGAGTAAGATGATTTCCAAGTTTATCGGCAATCTGCCACAATTTTCCATTTGAGTAGATCAAACCTTTTTCATTGACTTTTCTAATTAATGCTGAATCAAAGATATCATCGAGTGGTTTAATGATGTTCATTTCTTCAAAAGGGCCAATTTGATCAGAAGGACCATAAACGATATCCGGTCCCTGTCCTCCGATAGCAGCAATAATAAAGCCTGATCTCATTGTCTCAGTCTCTTTGAAGAGTTGGGTAATTTTTAATCCGGGTTTATTTTCTAAAAATCTGTTTAGCTGTGACTGGAGTACTTGTGTTTCCTCAGGTCGCATGGTATGCCATATAACTATTTCATCATCTTTAACAGAAGAAGTGCAAGAGGAAAGATTAATTAAAATAAAAATCGCGATGATTGAATAAATAATTCTATTTTTCATACGGACAATTACAGTAAAAATTATGCGAAAGAATGATTATTTAATTTTCAGAAGAATATAGCCACCTGCTTCCAAAGAAAATCTTTGTAAAAATAGAGAATTACCAACAATCTGCAAAGGAACTTCTTTCTTCGCATTTGTTTGATTAGAAGATAAAAGGACAACTCCGTTATTAGTAGATTCTAAAATTTTTATTGTTGCCTCATCAAGCTGAAGTTCAATTTCACTAATATTTTTTTCTGAGTTATTGATCACGACAAGCGTTTTATTCTTCTCGATTCTCCTTAAATAGACTAACAAATTATTACTTTTTTCTTTAAGGAATATGAGTGTCTCTTGCGCGCGATCATGTCTTCCGCTTAGTTCAAAATTATTTCTTCGGATTTCAATTAATTTCTTGTAGAAGTTAAATATTGAACTCTCATCGGAGACTGATTTATCTAATTTATCCCAGTCAAACTGCTGTCTTACATTTTCAGGTGGGAGTGTTCCTGAATATCCAAGTTCGTCACCATAGTAAATCATTGGTGTACCGGGTAATGAAAAGAGAATCGTTAATGCTTGTTTAAGTTTTATGTGATTATTTCTCATGAAGTTAATCGGACGAGGATTATCATGATTTGATAAAAACCTAACCATTTGAAATCCGGAAGGATAAATCTGTGATGCTTCTAAAATTTTACTCGAAAATCTTTCAATCTCATTTCTTTCAAAAAATCTTTCCAAAGAATAGTAAAACGGATAATCAAATTGCATGTCAAATTCTTCTTTGAAAAAAGGAATTAAAAAGTTTGCATTGTCCCACACTTCGCCGAGTAACAAAACTTCAGGATTTATCGATTTTATTTCTTTTCGAAGAGTGTTCCAAAATGAATGAGGGACTTCTTTTGCCGCATCACATCTAAATCCATCAATTCCATCCTCAAAATCTCCATCTCCATTTGGATCCATCCAAAATTTAGCAACTTTAATAAAGTAATTTCTTACTTCAGGATTTTCGAAATCAAGTTTTGGCATTTTTCTTTCGACACCAAAATGTTTCCAATTAGAATTTTCTTCATTTACAAATTGATACCATTTTGTATAAGAACTACTTGGATTTTTATATGCGTTTAAGAAGTACGGATGAGTACTGTCTGTATGGTTTATAACAAAATCGAATAATACTTTTATCCCTCTCCTTTTTGCTTCTCGTAGAAAATTCAAATAGTCTTCGAAAGTTCCATATTCTTGATCGATTGAGTAGTAATCAACAACATTATAACCATGCTCGGTTGTCGATTCATTCCATGGCATTAACCATAAAGAATTAATCCCAAGAAAAGTGAGGTAATCAAGTTTTTTGGTTAAACCATTAAAGTCACCCGTACCATCACCGTCACTATCATAAAATTTTCTAATATAAATTTCATACATAATCGATGAATCGAAAAATTTCGGTGTAGTAATAGAGTGGATGTATCGATCAAGAAAAAACTTTGTTATAATTCCCTCATTCTGATTCTCTTTTTCATCTGCAAAAGAAAGGAATATTTTGTGCTCTCCATCCTCGATGGAGTTTGGAACCTGAAATGAAATTTTCTCTAAAGTACTATCATAATTATAGGCTATTTCAGAATCATTAAATGCTACTCTAATCGATTTGGGATTAATTTTAGAGTCATAAGTACCGAGTGTAATCGAGACTGAATCAATTTCCTCAATTCGTTTATTATTGGGTGGAAACATTTCTTTAATAAATGGGACTCCATATTCTTGTGCGATAATAATTCCATTTCGCCATTCATCTTCAGTTACATCGGGGGCATTAGGGTCTGTTATCCAGAGCGAATCATTAATTACAAGTTTATAATGAAACTCAATTCCGGGTATTAACTTTACAACTCCGGACCAAAGAATAACCTTATCACTATATTTCATTTTAAATTCATTCTTATTCCAATTGTTGAAATTTCCTGCAATCGAAACAGAAGTGACATCAAAATCAAACTGATTCTTAAAAAAGAATTTTGTCCCATCGGTTGTGGGAATCGGTTTAAGTGATTGAGAAAAAAGTGCAAAATTGAATGTTAGTGCAAAGAGTATAAATCTAATCATTTTATCTTTCTAAGATTTTTCAATTATCAAAATAAATTTAAGAATATTCAGTCTAAACTTTAAGAAATATGTTTAATGATTTAATTTTGCTTGATTTTCAAGGGGATGAAGAATAACTTTAATTTTTAAATATTTAGAACAATGAAGACAGATTCACAACAGAAAACGATTACAGTTAACCGAAAAGCTCGTCATGAGTATGAAATACTTCAAACTATTGAAGTTGGAATCGTACTTATGGGGACCGAGGTTAAATCACTACGACAAGGAAAAATCAATCTTGTAGATAGTTTTGCTCAAATCAAAAATGGTGAAGTTTGGTTGGTTAGTGCTCACATAAGTGAATACACTCAAGGAAACATAAATAACCACGAACCTACTAGAAACCGTAAGTTATTACTTAATAAAAGTGAAATTAGAAAGTTAACAGCTAAAGTGAATGAAAAAGGTTTAACTCTGATTCCATTACGCTTTTATTTTTCAAGTGGCAAAGTTAAAGTTGAACTTGCCGTCGCTAAAGGTAAAAAAGTCTTCGATAAAAGAGAAGATATCAAAAAAAGAGATTTAAAAAGAGATCAAGAAAGAAATTTTTAAGAAGGAATTATCATTAATGTCTAAAACGCTATTCCCACCAGTTAATGAACAAATGGATTTAATTAAAAGAGGTACTTCAGAAATTATTCCCGAAGAAGAACTTCAGAAAAAAATTGAAAAATCAATTGCAAACGGTCAGCCGCTTAATATCAAACTTGGATGCGACCCAAGTAGACCAGACTTGCATTTAGGTCACTCTGTAGTGTTAAGAAAATTAGCCCAATTTCAAGAATTAGGACACCAAGCAATATTAATCATAGGTGATTTTACAGGTATGATTGGTGACCCATCCGGCAGAAATGCTACGCGTCCTGCTTTATCATTGGAAGAGACAAGAGAAAATGGGCAATCTTATTTTGAACAAGCATCAAAAATACTTAATCATAAAACTATGAAAGTAGTTTATAACTCCGAATGGCTTGGCAAAATGTCTTTTGAAGATGTAATAAAACTTGCATCTAAATATACCGTTGCCAGAATGCTTGAAAGAGATGACTTTACAAAGCGTTACAAAAATGGAGAACCGATAAGTCTTCACGAGTTTTTATATCCACTTGCTCAAGCGATGGACTCTGTAGCAATTAAGAGTGATGTTGAATTAGGAGGAACAGATCAAAAGTTTAATTTACTTGTCGGTCGTGATATTCAAAGAGAATTTGGAGTTGAACCTCAAGTAATATTAACAATGCCTTTGTTAGTCGGTACCGATGGTGTAGAAAAAATGTCTAAATCATATGGAAATTATATCGGCATTTCTGATTCACCTCAGCAGATATTTGGAAGAACTTTATCAATTCCGGATAATTTAATCTACACTTATTTTGAATTAACTTCTGATATCTCAAATGAAGAATTATCAAATATTAAGAATCAACTTTCTGATTCAAGTGTGAATCCAAGAAATATTAAAAGAAGTCTGGCTAAAAAATTAGTAGCAATGTATCATTCTCAATCTGATGCAGATGCAGCTGAGGAAGAATTCGATAAGATTTTCATTAAAAAAGAAGTTCCTGATGAAATTCCGGAATATTTGATTGAAAATGAGAGTATCGAGATATTGGAACTTTTAACTATTACATCTTTAGCTCCATCCAAAGGAGAAGCTAGACGCTTAGTAACTCAAGGTGGTGTAACGATGAACGGAGAAAAGATTTCTGATATAAATTATTTGGTAAAATTTGACTCTGAAGTAATTTTGAAAGTCGGGAAAAGAAAATTCCTCAAGGTTATCAGAAAATCTAGTTAGGATTTGTCGGTCTTATTTCAATCTCACTGACGAGCGCATTGGTGGAAGTTTAATTATACTTGAAAACAACCTCATTGTCGTGGATGGCTGAAGAATTTTCGTTTTATCTTTTGGATTCATTGGTGAGTTGAGCAATAAATCTGTTGAGACTGAACCTGGACAAACTGCAGCAACTCTGATATTGTGTTCTCTAACTTCTAACATTAATGACTTAGTAAATCCCATTAATGCATGCTTTGTTGTTGAATACATTGTACCACCAACGAAACTATTCTTTCCCGCTAACGAAGAAATATTGATAATACTCCCCGACTTTTGAGAAATCATATATGGTAATACTATTTTGGTAAAATTAAATACGGAAATTACATTAGTATTCATTTGCTGTATGAATTCATCAACGGAGGCATCAATAATTTTTTTTATAATCATAATACCTGCGTTGTTAATAAGATGGTCAATCCTTCCATGCTTTTCAATAACCGATTCTACCACCGATTTGATAAAATCTACATCATTAATATCACCCGCAAAATAATCGGCACTACCAAAAGAATTAATCTCATTAAAGAGACTCTTTAGTTTAACCTCATCTCTTCCAAGTAAAATTACAAGGTGATTTTCAATTACTAACTTTCTTGCAATTGCCTCTCCAATACCGCGACTCGCGCCGGTGATGATTGTTACATCCATATTTGTCATAAATCTCCCCCAATCGGTCTTAATACAATCTCTTCAATCACGGGGGATGATTGATTCATAAAATAATCTACAATAATTTTAGCAATATCATCCGGTTTCATCATCCTATCGCTATATTTATTTAGCATGTCGCTTGACCATATTGAAGTTTCTGTTGCTCCCGGAATCACATTAACGATACGAATATTATTTCGACGAACTTCTTCTCGCAGAACATTTAGAAATCCCATCAAACCGAGTTTTGATGCTGTATAAATACCACTATTAAGAAATACTTTCTTTGTAACAACGGAAAGAATATTAATAATCATTCCCTCATTTTTTGAAATTAATGAAGGGAGAATTTTTTTTATTGTATATATTGAGCCAATGAGATTTGTCTGAATTATAGAATTAACTTCGTCAATTGAATTATCATTAATTTTCTTGAAAGAAGTTATTCCGGCGTTGTTAATAAGACAACTGATTTTTGAAACATCAACTATATTATCGAATAACGAATCGATTTCAGATAAGTTTGTAACATTGCACTTTGCAACAATCAAATTGGAATTAGAAGTTGGGAACTTCGCTTTCAATTGGCTCTCTAATTCTTTCAACTTTTCAATATTTCTAGCAGTTGCAAGAATTGATATATTGTTAGCATAGAACTGTTTAGTTAACGACTTCCCTATTCCGGAAGATGCACCGGTTACCCATACCACCTTTTCTGAAGCGACCACTAAACTCCTCGCATCTTAATTAAATTGAAGAATTCGTTACGAGTTCGAGCATCTTCCTTAAATAACCCATGCACAGCACTCGAGGTTGCTGAGGAATTTTGTTTCTCAACACCCCTCATCATCATACACATATGACGAGCTTCAGAAACTACTGCTACACCTTTTGGTTGAAGGTATTTTTCGATTGTATCAGCAATTTGTTGAGTCATTCTTTCTTGAACTTGAAGTCTTCGGGCAAAGACATCTACAATTCTTGGTATCTTACTTAAACCTACAATTTTTCCATTTGGAATGTAAGCGACATGTACTTTACCATAAAAAGGAAGCATATGATGCTCACACATACTGTAAAAATCGATATCTTTAACCAAAACCATCTCATCATACTTTTCTTGAAAGATTGCATTGTTTAACACTTCTTCAATGTCTTTTGAATATCCTGAAGTTAAAAACTCATAAGCTTTAGCTACTCGCTTTGGAGTGCTGAGAAGTCCCTCT
This sequence comes from Ignavibacteriaceae bacterium, assembly GCA_019638025.1. Classification (GTDB taxonomy): domain Bacteria; phylum Bacteroidota; class Ignavibacteria; order Ignavibacteriales; family Ignavibacteriaceae; genus JAGUXE01. The sequence continues at coordinate 9,699 of JAHBUO010000067.1, read as the reverse complement.
CTTTTCGGATTTTCACCAATTTCTATTAATAAATTTGATACTAATTTTTGAATCTTCTCTTGATTCACTTATTCACCTCTATATTCAACATAATTATTTTCAGTCTCAGATAGCTTAACTGAGTATAATTTTCCGGATGGAATCTTATTGACTATTCTATTCCAAAAAGCGATTGCAATATTTTCAGTTGTAGGATTTATTCCTTTCATAAACTCCACATCATAATTAAAATGTTTATGATCGACATATTTAATGATTTCTTCTCTTATGATAGTCTTTAATATTTTTAAATCGATTAAATATCCGGTCTTAGGATTGATTTCACCACAAACTACAACTTCCAGTATATAATTATGACCGTGTCCGTTCTTATTATTACACTTTCCGTAGAGAAGTAAGTTCTCTTCATCAGTAAGATTGATATTGTGAAGTCTATGAGAAGCTGAAAATACTTCTCGTCTTGTAACATATATCATGTAATTATTTTAAAGCGTCAAGGACTTGTTGAGTATGTCCTTCAACTTTAACCTTATTAAATATTTTTGATATTTTCCCGTTTTCATCGATAATGATTGTAGTTCTTTCAACTCCCATGTATTTCTTACCATACATACTTTTTTCTTTCCAAACATCGTATGCTTGGACTAAAGTTTTTTCTGAATCACTCAACAAATTGAAAGTTAATCCATACTTATCTGCAAATTTTTTGTGGGATTGAATTGAATCGGGACTAACACCAAGAACAACAGCATTAATCTTATTTAGAGAAGAGATGTTTTCATTAAAACTGCATGCTTCCTTTGTGCACCCGGAAGTATTATCTTTTGGATAAAAATATAAAACAACTTTTTGACCTTTGAAATCATTTAACGATACCAACTCATCATTTTGATTTTTCAATGAAAATGATGGTGCTTTTTTCCCAACTTCTAACATCACACACCTTTTTGTTTAATCGATTTAATAGAGAGCTAAGGAGTCATCAACTTCTAAAGACCAGGCATTAATTCCGCCCGATAAATTATAAACATTGTTGAATCCTCTCTGCTCTAAATAAGAACAGACACTTACGCTTCTAACTCCATGATGGCAATAAATCAATAGTTTATCAGTTTTATTTAATTTCGTAATACCATTTTGAAAATCACTAATTGGAAGTAATTCAGAATTTGGGAGATGGACAATTTCGTATTCCCACATCTCCCTAACATCAATAATTCTGAAATCACTTTCTGAATCCAAAAGTTTTTTGGCTTCGGAAGGTTTTAAATTTTTCATTAACTCTTTAAAGCTGCTTGAATATTATCATAATTCGGTTCATCGCCTGCAACTTCTAAAACTTCAGCGTATTTAACAACACCGTTTTCATCTAAGACGAATGCAGATCTTTTTGCAACTCCTTTGTAGTCAAATTTCGCCGGCACAAAACTTTCATATAATACACCATAAAGAGTTGATACTTCTTTGTTGAAGTCACTTAATAAAGGGAAACCATAATTATTTTTATCATCCCATAACTTTAGAGAAAAAGGGCTATCAACACTAATTCCAAGAACTTGAGCATCAAGATTTTTATAATCGCTTAAAGCATCTCTAAATGTACACATCTCTTTTGTACAAACTGATGTGTTTGCAAATGGGAAAAACAATACGACAACCTTTTTACCTCTAAATGAACTTAAAGTAACATCCTCTGTATTTTGATTTTTTAATGTAAAATCCGGGGCTACACTACCAACACTAACTGACATTTTATCTCCTTTGTATTTAATTAATAATAAAATAAACAATAAATATACTTATAAGTTCCAATTCACTAGATGAGATTTTCTTTACTCACCCATTCTTTAAAACTTGTTTCCAACTGCTCAAATGATTCAATCACAAATAATAACGGTTGTAAGTGCCAAACTTCGTATTCTTGGTGAATAATTCTTTCTATATCAAAAGGGATAACTTCCACTTTATCGGAAAGAGAGTGTTCAACTTCATTTTTTGAAGAGATAATTCCGGCACCATAAATTCTGTTCTGGTTGTTCTTTTTTATTAAACCGAATTCAACTGTAAACCAATGAAGTTTTTCAAGAAAGATGTGTTGTTCTTCTCTTGCATTAAGTGCAGCTTCTCCAAAAAGTTGGTAAAAATTTGCAAAGTTCGAATTGGTTAATAAAGGCATGTGACCGAAAATATCGTGAAATAAATCGGGAGCTGGCGTATAATCTATTTCATGAGGTTCACGAATATAATCGGTTGATGGAAATACTCTTCTTCTAAGAAAACTGAAGAAATTTTCTTCATGAATTAATCCGGGGACTCGCGCAACTGTCCAATTTGATGTTGATGATAAAACATTACTTAATTCTCGCAGTGAGGGAATTTGTGAAGATGAAAAATTCATCAATTTCACCCCCTCAAGATATTCATCGCAAACTCTTCCCTTTAACAATTCCATTTGACGAATATATAAAGTCATCCATATAGAAATTTCAGTTTCTGAATAGTTAGGATAAGTTATTAAGTCTCCTTCAGGAACATCCTGGGTTAGTTTTTGAGGAATACAACGTGGATCAATACCATTCTCGGCAGCTTTTTCATAAGCTGATTGAAATTTTTTCTCATCGTGTTGACTTTCCATTTATGCCTCTTGGAATGTTTTCATTAATCAATGAAAGTTAAAAATAAGCTGACATAATTACAAATCAATCAATCATAATGAGAGAATCCAACCTATAATTTTGCCCTGAATTTTCCTTCAATTCCTCTCACATCTTCATTTTTCATAAGTGTCATTGAAGAATATTTCGGTTCATCCTCATAAAAAAATCTCTTCTCCCCTAAACCGGGTTGTAGTTGATTTAGCCAAGTTGCAGTCTCTGAATATTTTGCAAAAAATGGTTTCTTCACCCAAGAAGGATTTCGACCTTGAATAAAATTTAAAAGAAAGAGTTTTTCTCCATTAATCACTGTAATTCCGTCAACAACCACTTTACCTGGAGTTGCTGACATAGATGGACCTCGAACAGTGCGTGCTAATCCGGAGACTTTAGTGTATGCATTCCTAAAAATTTCAAATGCTTTATATATTGGAATAGAAAAATATTCATGTGGACCCGTATCTCTCTCAATAAACATATAATAAGGAATGATTCCTAATCTAACTTGTTCTTTCCACATTCTAGACCAAATAGTTGAATCATCATTTATATGTTTAATCAATGGAGATTGAGAGCGGATTGTCGCACCGGTACTTCGAATTCGCCTAATCGCTTCTTTTACAACCGGAGTAGAAAGTTCCACCCAATGATTAAAGTGAGCCATTATTGCAAGACTTTTTCCAGACTTAACAACTTTTTCAAACAATCTCAGAATTTCATCTGAATCCGGGTCAGTGACAAATCGATAAGGCCAGTAACCGAGTGCTTTAGTTCCAATTCTGATTGTGTGAATATGCTCAAATCCCGGTTTTATAAATGGTAACAAATATTTTTCTAATCTTGATGATGTCATAATCATAGGATCACCACCTGTAATTAAAACATTTGTTAATTCTTTGTGAGTTTTAATATATTCTTGAAATCGATTAGATTCATCAGTAGCAAATTTCAAATCATTATTCCCGATGAATTGAGGCCATCGAAAACAAAAAGTACAATAGGCATGACAAGTTTGCCCTTGTGATGGAAAAATCAAACATGTTTCTTTGTACTTATGTTGAATTCCACTAACCGGGTCACCTTCATAAAAAGGTACATTTGATGTTAACTGACCTGCAGGATGTGGATTTAATTCATGTCGGATTTTTGAAATAGCGGAATTTAATTTTGATTGCTCTACTTTTGCATCAATGTTTTCCTTAATTTGAGAATAATGCTCCTCACTCAACATTTCTTTCTGCAAAAAATTTAGCTGATAGATTGGATCATCGGGAATATTTTCCCAATCAATTAATTCCTCGACAACATAATTATTTGTTCTGAACGGAAGGATATGTGAGACTACGAATAGCCCTTCTTTTTGATCTTTTGACAACTTATCTAGTTGTGGTACTTGGTAGATGTCTTTGATACCGAAAAGTTTCAACTTTTTTTTGAGTATCATGGCATTTCTCCTTTGTTGTTACTCGCAACTTTTCTACAATTTAACAAAATCTTGAGGAACATCCAACTTCAGATTAATTTTTACCTATAATTATTTTGATTAGAGTTGAAAGTTATTTAATTTGAAAGCCTTCAAATCAAAGAGGCGCATTATTGAAAACAATTTACACAATTTGTGTGGTTATTGTATTGTCTAATCTATTAGTAGGACAATCATATACATGGACTCAAGTATTAACAGGTAATAGTCTTGGGAATCCAATAGTAGTTGATAAAAATAATTCCAATATTGTCTACTATGGTAGTTACGATAGAATTTACAAAAGTTGGGATAGAGGAAACTCATTCACTTCGATTGGGAATGCAATTTCCGGTTCATCTCGAATTAAAAATATAATAATTCATCCTAAAGATTCGTTGTTAATTTTTGTTGCAACAGAAGGAACAGTCCAGAAAACTGTAAAAAGTACTGATGGAGGATTAAATTGGATAACCACAGGAAACTGGTCGTTTTCATATTTCGGCATACCGACTACCCAGGACCCGCAACATCCGGATACAATTTACACAATGAGTGGGAATCAATTTTTAATAAGCCCCGATTTTGGTTCAACTTGGAATGTTTTAGCAACTGTTTCCGGATTCGGAACTCCATGTGATATTGAAGTTTTTCCTGACAGTAGTAATATCATATTAATTGGTGATAATGGAACCGGTATTTTTAGAAGCTCAAATTATGGAATAACTTGGCAACAAGTTTTTTCTACAGGTGGTGAAATTCCAACTATTTCCATGCAAAAAAATAGTAGTGGAATAGCTTGGGCAACTCGCTGGGGTGGTGGTGGCGGTTTCCTAAAATCGCTTGATTATGGTCTAACTTGGCAACTAATCCCCTACTTCAATGGATTAAATATGTGGGGAGTAGATGTTTCTCCGGAAGATTCTAATTTTGTGGTAACCGGGCAATATTCAGGAAATAAGATTTATATCTCAAGAGATTTTGGTCAAAGTTGGATTCCGACTACTATCGCAGGTGCAAATTACGCTGTGTATGTTGTAGATTCACTAACGGTATTTGCAGCTCAATCAACCGGATTTTATAAATTACAAACACCTACTGTTGTTACTAGTCGACCGGTAAAACTGATTTTTTCTACGGATATAAGAAAAGCTTTAGATTTTCATACTCAGGAAAGAATTGATTCTATAGTAAATTCAGTCTGGTTAAAAGGTGGACTTTCTCTTCTCGGCGGAAATTTAGGAAATTGGACTTACAGTGATACACTAAATGGTAGATTAAAGAAAATGTATGACAACGGAGAAGGGGCTGATTCGATTGCCGGTGATAATATTTGGACTTATGAAGTAACAATACCATCGGGTACTCCGGTAACTTCTTTCTCATATCGTTTCGGTATTTCTTATCCCGGAATTGAAAACCTTCAATCCCAATTTCCTGATTATTTGAATAACGAAACTTCGCCAACATTATCACGAATAGCTTTATTAACAGATTCTGATTCAGTGATTACTATTGACAATAAGTGGTTATTGCTCGCAACTCCAAAAGCTGAAATAAATCCACAGAGTATCGCATTAACGGGAAGCGTAGGTGATTCATTAAATTTCAATCTTGAAATTGGTAACATACTCGGCAAGGATGATTTACTTTTTTCACTCTCAATATATTCTGATTCTATTTTAACTGAAACATACGGATTGCAATCAAATATATTTATTGACTCAACGGACAGAAGCAATAAATATTTTGTGACTAAACCTGTCACACTAACCGAAATTCATCAATATTTTGAGATTCCAAAAACCACGGAAGTCTATTTTTTCGTTTATGAGAGTGATTCGAGTCGAGGGAATTATGATATTCTTTATTCTTCAAGAGTCACATTGAATTCAGGAACAGGTTTTATGAGTAGCGGACCGATTAATGTATCACTAAAAGCAAATAAATATTATGTCATCGGAGCAAGTTGGACAAATTCGCTTAGTTTCTATAGAGGTGGGAGCGTGCCATTAAACACCTCATTTGGAATATTAATCTCTGGACAAACAGCGGGAGCATCTTATCCACCAACTGACGTTGCTTCTTTCAGAAGTGCAAATCTCCCTATCTATCTTCAAAAACTCTCTATCACCAATCCAATTGAGTGGATAGATTTTGCTTCTAATGAGGGAATAGTATCGCCAGGAACTAGTAAAGTAATTAATTTTAATATGATAACGGATTCACTTCAACCGGGGAGATACGACGCAAACCTAATGATTGGCACAAATGATACAGCAATGAGTGTGAAAACTATTCCATTATCCCTTAGATTGAGAGAGATTATTCTTTCATCAGATGATAACAACCAGTCGCCAAAGGTTTTTTCTCTGTTTCAGAATTACCCAAACCCTTTCAATCCAAACACAATAATTAGTTATAATATCCCTAAAGAAAGCATAGTTAAGTTAATGATATATAATTCATTAGGGGAAGTTATTGAAAATATTTCAACTTATCATGGAAATCCGGGTTATTATGTTTTTGAATGGAATCCAAAAGAGATATCTTCCGGAGTTTATTTTTACCGCATCGTGGCAAATTCCGAAAATAGAGAACAATATTTCGATCAAACAAAAAAAATGTTATTGATAAGGTAGTCGGAGCATGAAAACAAACATCTTGATTTCAATTGTATTTATTTCTTTTCTCTCTTATGGATTTGCAGTTTTTAGACTCGGAAAAATAAATAGCACAAAGAAAAATGGAAACGGATGCGTCTGTCATAGTTTTACTTCTTCTGAAGATGTAATAGTTTGGGTAGAAGGACCTGACTCTGTTGTAGCTGGTTCAAATCATTTATATAAAATGTTTATGACTGGTGGTCCTGCAGTAGCGGGAGGTTATAATATTGCGACTTTCTACGGTCAACTTAATATACTCGATACAAACTCAATTTTGATTGAAAATGAAATCACTCAAAATTATCCCCTGTTATTTCAGAATGATACGATTTACTGGACTTTCTCGTATACTGCACCATTAACTCCAAATTCGTTTGACACTCTTTACTCTACTGGCTTAAGTGTTAATTTTGACGGGATTCCGGATGAGCAAGATATGTGGGCTTATGGAGATAATTTTGTAATCAATATAATAGATTCAAATTCGGTGTCAAACATCAAAAATATTGGGACTAAACCAACCGAGTTTTTACTTTCTCAAAATTTTCCCAATCCATTTAACCCATTAACAAATATTTCATTTAATCTCCCCTATCGAACTTCTATTCAGTTAAAGTTATTTACTACGAGGGGAGAATTGATCAGAATTTTAGCCGAGGGTGAATACACAAAAGGTAATCATATCATCAAATTTGAGGGAGCAGATTTAGCTACCGGAGTTTATATTTATCAACTAACAGCTAATTCTGTTGATGGACTAGAGAAGCAAGTGTTTTCTGAGTCTAAGAAATTAATTCTTATCAAATAAACTAAAATTGAAGATTCAAATTTAGATTCAGATTTGATTGATTAATTAAATTCGGCGAATACCCTACACTTACATTCCAATTTGAGGATTGGTTTTTATTATACGCGGTAACAAGTCTTACTGCATTAATAATACTTGCTATTCGATTTAATATCATTCCTCCTACAACAAACCTAAGATTATTGTAAGATACCTGGCTTGAAACCCATAATGATCTGTATGCGCGCCTATTTGAAGTAGCCTCCCATTTCCAAAAATGAGTATCAGTACTGTACATCGCTTTGAAATTTCGTTGAGCTGACATTTCATCATTATATTGATAAATATCTCTATAATCTCCTATCTTCGCAAAATACTCATCATTCTTATTTGTCAAGTCAACTCCCCCTTCAGACTTTGCATAGCTAAGATAGTTATCTTTTTTCCAATCACCGTATTTCTCAACTCCATAATAAGTACCCCAAAGTGCCACTTCTGTTATCGTCAAATATTGCCCTATGCTATAGTCACCGGCGTATAACTCTCCCATTCCAGGAAGAAGAGCAGAATACAAAATGGCTAAGCCCGGATTTTTTCTTCCTCGATTTTCTGAGATTTGAAGATTATCAGTATTTTCTAAAACAACTTTAGTTGTAGAATGAAAATCATTTTTCAGTTGAGAAATGGATTGTCCTGGAGTGAATACTTGTAGAAAGACCAAGATGATAATTGAATAAAGAGATATTTTCATATTTTTTTTAATTGTAAAATAGAGATTAATCATTTAATGTGTCAACTAATTATTTTTGACCAATAATTTTTCCGTATGCAAAAGAATTATCACAATCACATATTTCGAAAGTTGTAAATTTATTTATATACTCTCCTTTAAAATCCGATTTCACTCTAACATAGTTTGAAGTAAATCCTTTCATAAAGCCGGCATCATTTTCGTTTTCAAATAATACTTCAACTTGATTGCCGATTAGCGATTTATAAAATTCAAACTTTTTCTTTTCACTTAAGATTCTAAGCATATTATTTCTGTCTTTTCGGATATTAACCGGAACAGAATCAGCCATTGTAACAGCTTTAGTATTGGGTCGTTCAGAATAAGTAAAAACATGCAAATATGAAATAGGAAGTTCTTTCAAGAAATTATAAGTCTCTACAAAATCATTTTCTGATTCTCCGGGAAAACCGACGATTACATCAACACCAATTCCGGCATCAGGTATAACTTGTTTTATCTTATATATCAAATCAGCATAAAACTCTTTAGTGTACCGTCTTTGCATCAACTTCAATATTTTCTCAGATCCACTTTGTAAAGGAATATGAAAATGCTTGGTCAATCTGGGATGTTCTTTTGTTAGATTTATTATATCATCTGATAGTAAATTAGGTTCAATAGAACTAATCCGTAATCTATAATCACCTTCAACTACAATTAATTCTTTTAAGAGACTAAACAAATTTTTATCTAAAGACTTTCCATAATCACCCACATTTACACCGGTGAGAATAATTTCTTTATACTCTTGAGCTAATATATCTTTAAACTGACTTACAACTTGTTGTGATTCTAAACTTCTGCTTAATCCTCGTGCTTGGGGGATAGTACAGAATGAACACTTATAATCACACCCATCTTGTATTTTGAAATATGCACGAGTACGTGAATCGGCATCTGACGAAGAAGCAATACCAAATTGATTTAGTTCATCAGTCGGTGAAACAAATATACAAGCGAGTTCATTTTTTTGAAGTGATTCCATATACGAGAACATGTTAAATTTTTCGTTACTCCCTAATACTAAATCAACACCATCAATTTTCGAAATACTCTCCGGTCTAAGTTGAGCATAGCAACCGGTTACAACTATATAAGCATGAGGATTTTTTCTTAGTACTCTCCTTACGATTTGTCTACATTCTCTTTCAGCATTCTCAGTTACAGTACAAGTATTTATTACAAAAACATCCGGGTTGTCATCAAGAGAAACGATTGAAAATCCATGCTCTTTAAATTGTTTTCCGATAGTTGAAGTTTCAGAGAAATTCAATTTACAACCGAGTGTATGTAAGGCTACTTTTTGATTCATAAATCAGCACATAAAATAAAGGCGA
>JAHBUO010000066.1 GCA_019638025.1 Ignavibacteriaceae bacterium | reverse complement strand
GAAGTTCTGAATAGTTTATTCTTTTAATTTCAAATATTTTTTCGGGTTGGGGGGTCTCAATTTCTCTTTCAAAAACTTGAGATAGTGAATACTGAAGTTCAATGTATTCAAGAGAATCTGAAAAAACTATTATTTCGTTTTCTATGCCTCGTGCAGGTTTTAAAGTTGTTTCACAACCGATATAAAAAAAGGAAATTACTATTATTAAACTAGATATGAAAAATTTCATTAATCACCTCGGGACACCTAAAAGTATAAGTTCAAGACCGGGATATAAAATTAAATACAATCCCCACATTACAAAGCCAATCGACATCGGAATAGAAAGATTATCATCAGCAATACCAAATGATATATTTTCAACAATTGCGCCGACAGCTACTGCAATTATACCAATAAGAAGCTCCAAAGGTTCCCCTAATATTTTAGGAGTAAAAAAAACTACTATCACTGCGGAAACAAAAAAGGCAAGTGTTCCCTCTAAACTCTTTGCTAAAAATTTTGTTTTCCCGAATTTTCTCCCGATTAACGCTGCTGAGGTATCGCTAATTATTAAAACTGCAAATCCGGTTATGAATAGAACTTTCGGAAAAATGATTACACAGGCTAAAGCAGAAATAAAAACGTAAGTGGCTCCATTTAGATTCATTTTCTTTTTATCCCATTCATGCTTTCGCATCATGAATCCGAGATACTTCCGGACAATACTTTCTAACGATGGAATATAATATCTACCTACATCTATAATTATTGCGGTGATTGTCAATATTGAGAGGATAATAATTGCTTCGATTCTTGAAAAAAAATAATAAGCAATTGGTATTGAAAGACTACAGAGATGAACCATTTTCCTAATGACTTCATCTCTGTAATTAATTGTTGCACTTTCTGAGGACTCAATCATGAATTTGGTTCAGTAGGTTTTCGTTGTTCCAATAATTTTTTCACATGATCGGGCATCTCATCGCCAGAATGATTATTTCCGTTTGAATTACTTTTCTCAATCGGAGGGAGAGACTCTCCATTTAATAACTTATCTATTTCTTCACCGTCGAGAATTTCACGTTCAAGTAATTCTTTTGATAGCAGATGAAGTGCATCCATATCATCTTTTAGAATTTGCTCGGCACGTTCCATACATTTACTTACAATGGTTCTCACTTCATCATCAATTTCAATTGCGGTTTTCTCGGAATAGTCTCTATGTTTTTGAATTTCTCTTCCCAAGAAAATTTCCTCTTCCTTTGCGCCATAGCTTAACGGACCCATTTTTTCACTCATTCCCCACTCACAAACCATTTTACGCGCTATTCTAGTAGCTTTTTCAATGTCATTCCCTGCACCAGTCGTAAAATGATTAAATACTAATTTTTCAGCTGCTCTTCCACCCAAAGCATACGTAATAACAGCTTCGAGGTATGATTTGCTATAAGTATGCTTTTCGTCCATTGGAAGATAACTTGTTACTCCAAGTGCTCTGCCTCTGGGAATAATTGTTACTTTATGAACCGGATCAGCTTCAGGAATTCTTTTAGCAACTAGTACATGGCCAATTTCATGATAAGAAGTAGTTTTCTTTTCTTCTTCAGAAATGATAAGACTTTTACGCTCTGTCCCCATCATGACTTTATCTTTAGCTTCCTCAAAATCAATCATTGAAACTTTGTTTTTATTTTTGCGTGCAGCTAATAGTGCTGCTTCGTTAACAAGATTTGCTAATTCAGCTCCTGCTAAACCGGGAGTTCCTTTAGCGATTGTTTCAACATTAACATCTGTGTCAAGTGGAATATTACGAGTATGTACTTTTAAAATTCCTTCTCTCCCTTTTACGTCAGGACGATCCACCACAACTTGTCTATCGAATCTTCCAGGTCTTAACAAGGCGGGGTCGAGCACATCAGGACGGTTTGTGGCTGCAATAATTATTACACCACTATTTTGCTCAAAGCCATCCATCTCAACTAATAGTTGGTTTAGAGTTTGTTCTCTCTCATCATGTCCACCACCCAAACCGGCTCCACGATGTCTACCGACAGCATCGATTTCGTCAATGAAAATAATGCAAGGTGCATTTTTCTTCCCTTGTTCAAATAAATCTCTAACACGACTTGCACCAACACCAACAAACATTTCGACAAAGTCGGCACCACTTATTGAAAAGAACGGCGCACCTGCTTCACCTGCTACAGCTCTTGCTAGTAAAGTTTTGCCGGTTCCGGGAGGTCCTAATAAAAGGACTCCTCTTGGTATTTTGCCACCAAGTTTTTGAAACTTTGTTGGCTCTTTCAAAAACTCGATTGTTTCTTGTAATTCGAATTTTGCTTCATCGGCTCCGGCTACATCTTTGAATGTTACTCGATGTTGTGACTGAGTTATTAATTTTGCTTTACTTTTTCCAAAACTAAAAATTCCTCTTGTACCACCGGCACCTCCGCCTTGCATTCTTCTCATAAAAATGAACCAAATGCCAATTAGTAAAATCCAAGGAATCATCCCAAGAAGGATATTAACCCATTCGTTAGATTGTTTATCAAATGAATAATCAACCTTATATTGTTTCCAAAGTACTTCTTGTTCTTTGATAAGTGGTTCAGGTAGGTAAACAGAGAAAAATCTGATCTTGACACTTCTTGAATTAATTTCAATCATTTCTTCAGCTATTAATTCACCTTTGAAATAATAATCATTAATGTCAGATTTTGTAACTGAGGCTTTTTTTATTTTTTCGTTAATTAAAAGTTGTTCATATTGATTATACGGAATTTCAACATAAGTAGTTGAGCCGGTCTTGAATAATTGCATTACAATTACTGCTGCAACAACAACCGCACCCCATCCAAATACCATCCGAATAATCTTTGACCAATCAAAATTGTCATCTGATTTTAAAGGTCCGTTCCCTTTGTTACCTTTTTGATTTTGCTTATTATCTTCCATAAAAGCTGTATAAGTCCTTATAAATTATTATTATCTTCTCTTAAAACATAAATTGAACGCAAGTTTCTGTACTTCTGCGCATAATCTAATCCATATCCTATTACGAATTTGCTGGGAATATCAAAGCCAATATAATCAATTTTCACATTATATTTAAGACTGTTTGGTTTCACCAGGAGCGAGACTACTTTCATCGATGAAGGATGATGTTCAGCAATTAAATCTTCCATAAATTTAATTGAAAGCCCTGAATCAACAATATCTTCAACTATTATTAAATCTCTACCATCAACCTGACAATTGAGCTCTTTTAACATTTTAACTCGTCCGGAAGAAATTTTTTCATCTCCGTAACTTGAAAGCTTCAAAAAATCAATTTCACAATCACCATTAAAATTCTTTATTAAATCAGACATGAATAAAAATGAGCCGTTCAAAATTCCAATAAACACAGGAACTTTCCCTTTATAATCATTTGTCAGAATTTCTCCCAACTCTTTTGTTCTTCTTTGTATTTCCTCTTCTGTTATAAAAGGGACAAAGACTTCATCGCCTACAACTATTTTATCCATAATTAAATTACTTCTAACCTTAAAATATTTTTTGAGTTTTTATTTACTTTAAACCGATTACTTATCCTATGTCCAACGACCCAAACAATTTCATCATTAATTAATAAAACGGGGACATTTCGTTTTTCTGATGCTCTAACTTTTCTCTCTACTAAGAAATCCGATATTTTCTTTTTTTGTTCCATACCTAAAGGATAAAAATAATCCCCATTTTTCCAATATCGCACTACGAATTTTGGATTGTTTATATAACAATCGATATACTCAATATTCGGGTTTTGCTTATCCGATATCAATGTAAAATTTTGAACAGTTGATATTAAAATCGAGTTATCATTGAAATCACTTTTTTTATCAATACTCAATTCAACTTCTTCAAAATTATTTTTTTTTGTATTTCGAACAATAATCTCACTTTTTTCGAAGTAAGCTGAAATACTATTATTAAGTTTTACGATTCGACCAATTTTTTCCGAAACTGCTAATTCAAGCAGTTTAAATACATCTTGCTGTTTGAGTTCTATATCGAATTTGATTTTTAGTTCACTTCTAATAATATCTGATAGCAAAAAATTATATTCAAAATTCCTAAGTAATTCAGTTCTGTCAAAATATAAAGCAGAGCTTGTATTTCTTACTATTTTTTTTCTGAATGGAAGTTTAATTTTTTTTTCTATCAAACTTTCATAATTATTGAGTAATTGAGACGTATTAAATAGACTTTCGCTCCAGTTTGGATTCATTTTTCTTTCGATTTGACCAACTATTTTTTTTCTAATAAAATTTCGAGAATAAATTTCAGAATCATTGGATTTATCAGATACAGAATCAATTTTATAAAACTTTAAATACTCAAAAATTTCGTTTTTTGAAACCGCTAAAATTGGTCGAATAATATTACGTCGTTTAGCAGGAATACCTGTTAAGCCTTTTAGTCCTGCCCCTCTAATAAGATTCATTAAAAAAGTTTCACTATTATCATTGAGGTGATGACCGGTTGCTATCTTTGTAAAATTATTTTGGGTTACTAATTCATCAAAATAATTATAACGCAAATTTCTTCCGGCTTCTTCAATCGAAAGTTTATTATCCTTAGCAAATTTTCTCACATCTGTTCTTTTTGTAAAACAAGTAATCTTATTTGTGTTACAAAAATTGATGCAAAATCTTTCATCAGCATCAGAATTTTTACCTCTCAAACAATGATTGAGATGAGCGGCAGCAATTTCAATTTTATATTTTTTCTTAAACTTAATCAAAAACTTGAGCAAAAAAACTGAATCAGGTCCACCACTAAAAGCAACAAGTACTTTATCTCCTTCTGCAAGAAGTCGTTTCTTTCTGATAAAGTTAATTACTTTTTCTTCGACTCGTTTCATCTAATAACCGAGTTTACTTAACCAATCTTCTGAGATAACCCCGCTATTTTTACCAAGTGATTTCAATACGTATTTGCCAATAATATCAAACTCTAAATTAACAGTATCACCACTTTTTTTACTTTTCAATATTGTATTTTCCCAAGTATGTGGAATAACTGCAATTGTGAAATCGCTATGATTCACATCAGCTAATGTTAAACTTATTCCATCGATAGCAACTGAACCTACAGGAATTAAATAATTAGAGTACTTCGAATCGAATTTCACAGTAAGTTCATAACCGATTGAAGTTTTATTAATCGATAATATTTTCCCGATTGCATCAACATGACCCAATACAAAGTGTCCACCAAACCTACCATTTGCCGACATTGCTCTTTCAAGATTTACCACATCCCCAATTTTCAGACTTCCAAAGTTTGTTTTTTTTACAGTCTCTTCAACAGTATCAACGCAAAAATAAGAGTTGTTGAATTCTACGACAGTCTGACAAACACCGTTAACATTAACACTATCACCGATTTTCAATTCAAATAGTATTTTATCAGCAGAGAAATGGAAACGAAAACCTTTTCCCATGCTTCGTTTTTCTTTAACAACTCCAATTTCTTCAATAAGTCCTGTAAACATATTAATTCCTAAGATCGATTAGTAAATCATCCCCAATTTTCGAAAATGAGTTTATTCTAATTTTTTTTGCTTTTGTGATAGGAACAAATTTTTGAAAATTGAGCATATCCAATCCATCCCCCAAAAACTTTGGACAAACAAATAATTTCACTTCATCAAATAAATTCTCATTTATGAAAGAAGAGAATACTCTGCTTCCACCTTCAACCAAGATTGAATTAATTCCTAATTTTGATAAATCTTTCAGTGCTGATGTTAGATTGATTTTCCCTTTGTTGTTTGATTTTACAAAAATTATCCTAACTCCCTTGCGCTGCAACAAATTTATCTTTCTACTTTTCAATTCAGATTTATTCGAGGCAATAAGTATTGTACTCTGATGAGTTGTATCAAACACAAATGAGTTCAATTTTGAAGTTAAATTCCCGTCTAAAATAATTCGTGTAGGGTTTCTTCCTTCTGTTAATCTAACGTTTAACATAGGATTATCCTTATTAACAGTATTAGCACCCACTAAAACCGCATCATATTTTGAACGCAAATAATGGACATATTTACGAGATTCTTCAGATGAAATCCACTTCGAATTTCCTTTGGAATCAGCGATTTTACCATCTAAAGTTTGTGCGGATTTTAAGGTTATGAAAGGAAGTCCGGAGTTAATATTCTTAAAGAAAAACCTGTTTAACTCAGCACATTCTTTTTCTTTAACACCAATCTTTACATCAATTCCATGTTCAATTAATTTTTGAACTCCCTTGCCGCTAACTAATGGATTAACATCAAGTGTCCCAATTACAACTCTTTTTATTTTAGAATTTATTATAGCATCAACACAAGGGGGCGTTTTACCGAAATGTGAACAAGGTTCTAAATTAACATAGAGAGTAGCTCCCTCAACAGATTCAGAAGAATTATTTATTGCATTTACTTCAGCATGATTTCCACCATACTTTTCATGATAACCTGCCGAAATAATTCTATGGTCTTTAACAATTACTGCACCGACTAACGGATTGGGGCTAACAAAACCGCTACCTTTTTTCGCAATTTGAAGAGTAAGTTCTATATAGGCTTCATCGGTCAATTATATAGACCTTATTTTAAAGATAAAATTTCGAACTCTAATAAACCCGCGGGTGCCTTAACACTAACTCTATCCCCTAATTTTTTCCCAAGAAGACCCTGTCCGACCGGTGATGTAATTGAGATTTTGCCGGATTGAAAATCAGCCTCTTCTGGAGATACTAAAAGATAGTTAAAGATTTTTTCGGTCTTTATATTTTTTATTTGCACTTTTGATAAAATGTGAATGGAATCATCCGGAAATTGTGAAACATCAATAATTGAAGCACGAGAAAGAATATCTTCTAACTTCGAGATTTTTAACTCAAAAAGTCCTTGTTCCTCTTTGGCTGCATCATATTCAGCATTTTCAGAAAGATCCCCATGAGCTCTTGCTTCGGCGATTTTAGCTGCAATAGCTTTTCTACCATTGGTTTTCATTTCCTTGAGTTCCTTCTCAAGCTCAATCAATCTCTCCTGAGTCAAATAAACAAAGTTTCCGTCTTGCATGATGTTCTTACATTTTATGAATGGATAGTTTAAAAAAAATTGCCACCGCTATCATTTAGCAGTGGCACTCCAAAATTAATTAATTTCGGCTCGGATGTCAAGGGAAAGAGATATCTTTACAATTCTTCAAATTGATCGCTTGTAAGTTCTGAGATTCTACATACACCTTTAAAGTCACAATAATTGCAAACCTTTTCTTCCCTTTTGGGAATTCTACTAAGATTAAACTTTCCATCAGAAATTTTACTTATGTAATCCTCAATTTTAACGAGTGTTTCATCAATCAATTTTTGATTATTCTCTAATATTGTCGATTGAACTTCATCCGTTGATTTATGAAAATCTTTCTTAGTATTACTGATATCAATATTCTTCAAACCGAGTTCTTTATCCACCATCTTGAGTGAGAAGATTGAGGCAACCGCCGGTTTTGCATCAATTACCAATTTCTGTGCAACAACCAACTTTGCCGCATATAGATAAACCGGAAGTTGCAAAGAGAGACCATTTAAAATATTGTTTTTAATCTCTGACTTATCTGCTTTTCCACTCTTATAGTCTATTATTCTGTAATACTTATGGTCTGAGGAAATATCTATTCTATCTATTTTACCGGATAAATTAAAATTTTTTGGGGTTTTGACTTCTATAACCTCATAATCTTCAGCATCATGACTTGTTTTTTTACCGAATGAAAGTTCAAAAAATGAGGGAATAAATCCTGAATCGTCTTCACGTTCTTTTATTAAAAAATTATATAATATTGATTTCGAGATATCGTTTTCTACACCAAGAATTTTTTCTTTTTCAAAAAATGATAGAGGAGAATTAAAATCATACTCCATAATTTTTTCATTTGCAATATTGAACATCAGTTTTATAAACATACTAAAATCTTCGTCTGAACAACCATAAATAATTTTGGATAGTTCAGTTAACTTCTTATAAAACTCAAAGAGTATCTCGTGAAGCAGTGAACCAAGTTCGAATGCTTCTATTTCTTCTTTCGGCTCGATTGGTGGTTTTAAGAAAAGTATTCTTTCAGCAAAATACTTAAATGGACATTTAGCATAAGTTTCAAGTTGGGAAATGGAATAGTTTTTCTTTGAGTATGATTCCAACACTGTAAAAAGCTCAGAATTCTTATTAATTACCCCCATGAATTCATTGTCATTATCCAAATGATTTCTGAATTCATTATGATTTTTAATTTTTGTCAATATTGAAGAATAATTTTCTCCATCAAGAATATTATTATCTATTCCGCCGTGAATTAAAAACTCATCTTCACTAAAAATGAAATCATTGTAATCATTATCAAACTTTCTCTGAATAGAAAAAACCTTTTGTAATGCTGTTAAAAAGTTGGAAGTAACTAATTCGGTGTCTTTTCTTGTTAAAGGGTGTGTGAGATAGAGCCTTTTATTCCATCTCAATAGAGTGAGGTAAAAATTATATTGCTCTTCCGCTCTATGTAAATTTTCAAATCGGGGATAGTGTTTAGATTGTATTATTTCCGGAGAATACCTTGTGGGAAAATCTCCATCAACGAGACCACAAATAAAGAGGTAATCAAAATTAAATCCACGAATTTCATTTATTGTAGTAACAAGCACACCATAATTTGAACGCTCTTTAATATTAAAGCGTGAAGCATCAATTGTAACTTTTAACTGTTGAATAAAATAACTCAGTTCAAATTTCTTGCCTTCCTCGTAAGAAGATTTGAGTAGAAGAAATATTTCTTTTGTCTTATCAATCAGTGTGCTTAAAGCTTTTAGATTTTCCTCTTCATAGCCGATTGATTTTTCCAATATTATTTGTGGTAACCGGAGATCAAAAATTAATTTTTCGAAGGCATTTATAAACTCTTCAATTGTCATTTCTTGTTCAAAAGGACGAATTATTTTTTTTAGCCTATCAAGCTCATCCAAAATATTTTTGTAGATAATTGATTTTGCAATCTCCTCCTCTGATAACGATTTCATATAAGTATTTATTGATTGCCGCCACGTATTATAACCCGAGACAATCTTAAGTTCGGCACTACAATTCATAATCTCAGAAAGATTTGTAAATTTTGAAGTATAGAATTCGCTACTTAAAAGTCGAAAGACGTTTTTATAATAAAAATCTCTTTCAGCAACCTCAAGCAAACTTACAATGGTAACAATCGGTTGAAAAGATTTGAGTGAAAATCTATCTGTCAAATTTAGAGGGATACCATAGCTTGAAAATTTATCTCTGATTATTGCTGAGTAATCATCAATTAAATTAAATACTACACAAATATTACAAGGTTTAACTTCAGAGTTTGAGAGTAGTAATTTAATTTCTTTTGCAACTGAAGTAATTTCTGTTTCCGGTGTCTGTGTAATGATCTCAAAAATACCTTCACTTTTTAATTCAAGAGGGCTAATTTCATCATTAGAGAATAACTTCCCACTTAAATAATCTCTGAACTTATTTTTAGCATTAGCATTAGAGTACTTCTTAAATCCGTATTCAGCAAAACTATCTACTGTGCCAGCAAGATGACTAAATAGTCCTGTGTTATAATTTTCGTATTCAAGCTGAACAAACAAATTGTCTCCAACAACATCTGAGAGAATATTTATTAATTGAATTTCAAGTGAGGAAAACTCGGTAAAATCTTCAACTGAGATGAAGTCAACCTCTCCAAATAATTCATTGAAAGATGAAAGTATTTTATCATAATTGCATGAGACCAACTTCGAATAAATATCCCCGACTTCAAATGAATTAATATTGTGCAATTCTTCTTGATAAAGTCTAAAAACTTCTGCAATGTCTTGCGCTTTTCGCTTTGCTGAGCCACTTAAATTTTCAGCTTCATTTAAGAGTTTCTGAGGAGATATTCCGTATCTTTTATACTGCTTAATAACATTGTTAATTCTATCTAAAGTACCTTTTGGAATTCCGCTTTTATATGTGGAAAAATAATTCAGTTCCGATTGCAAGAAACAATTATTAAGAATAACTGAGGATGCTGTATCACTTATTATATTAAAATTTCCAAAGATGGAACGGAATAATTTTGTTGAAATAGTTGTTAATGTTTCGACACTAGATTTAGATACAGTATTATTTGGTGATTTATCGATAAAATCTTTTTTGAGTTGACGTACTTTTCGATTTGTTGGAACGATGCAAACAAATTTATCAATCTTTCCATTTGTGACATAATCATTGATGATAAATGTTTCAGAGCTATAGTTGCTAGATTTTGTTAAAATCATTATTCAGCTTTTCTAAAGATTAATAAAACTTCTTTTCCTTTTCTCGGTTTTACCGATGGGATATTTTTTATCATAAGTTCGAGCTTAAAATCAGCACTTAAAATTTTAATAAATTCATTCTGATTGACTGAGAATGGAGGTCCTCCTCCTCTACCATCAATCGGGAAAAGAACGGTAATAAATCTTCCGCCCGGTTTTAATAATCTCTTAACTAAATTAATAAATTGATTTCGTTTTGATGGCTCGATTGCACAATAAGTTACATATTCATAAAGTAAATCAAAGGTGTTATTAAGATTTGAATCAATCTCAAACATATCTGAATTTATAAAATTCACTTTTGCATTAAACTTCTTACTAAGTTCAATTGAATAATTTATTGCTTCTACTGAGAAATCAACTGCAGTTACCTCGAATCCGGATTCACTAGCTAAAACTGCATCATAACCTTTCCCGCTTCCAAGGATTATTAACTTTGAAGGATTAATAATATTATTTTTAATTAAATATGTGAAGACAGGATTTGGAGAATTCAAATCCCATGGAGCTTTTACTTTGTATTGTTCATCCCAAAAAGCTGAACTTAAGATTTCTAGAACATTGCTCATAATTGTATAGTTGATTGAAGAATTAAGTAATTGATTTTGAAACTAAACTTCTTAATTTAGAAAGAAAAATAATTTTGATTATGAAAAAAATACTTCTCATTACAATATTACTTATTCCATTACTAAAAGTAAACGGACAAGGAATTGGTTCTTTAGCTCCCGAACCTGAACCTATAATTTTCCCGGTGAATGCTTTCGGAGCTGATATTATGTTTAGTGAAGGTGGGTTTGGTTTGGGGGGGTTTTATCGCAAATCACTCTCTGAGAAGTTCACTCTATTTTCCGATATATCAATTTCGGAAGCAAAGGATGAGAAAGAAGTTGAATACGTTGACTATTATGGAAGAGTTTACGTTTTCGGGAAAAAGAATCGAATAATATTAATCCCTCTTAATTTTGGTTTACAATACCGTGTTCTAAACGACTTAATAACTGATAATCTTCGCCCTTATTTTAATTTTGGTATTGGTCCCTCAATGGCAGTGACAACCCCTTATGAGATGGAATTTTTTAGTTCATTCAAAAAAGCTAGAGCCCACTTTACAGTTGGTGGCTACGTTGGTTTTGGTGCAAATTTTGGTTTAGATACAAAAAGTTTAATGGGAATAAATATCCGTTATTATGCTATTCACTTTCTTAACGGTGGCATTGAAGGACTCGAAAATCGTTATAAAAAAGATTTTGGCGGTTTTTATCTGACAATTAATATTGGGACGATGTTCTAGTTTATTTCCATTTTATGGAACATCCTACGGCAAATGTTTCAGGCACTGACACCTGCTCATTATTAATGATCTCATTAATTGCATCACGTAAGTATTGCTTATTCACGGCTAATGGATTCGACCAATTATCATCGATCTTACCAATATAACTTAACTTTTTTTGTTTATTGAATAAAAATATTTCCGGTGTAGATACTGCTCCAAAAGCTTTTGCAATTTCTTGAGAATCATCTCGAAGATATATAAAATTAAAAGACTTTTCTTCACTCCTTGCTCTCATATTTTCAAATGAATCTTCCGGATAGTTTAAATCGTCATTAGAATTGATTGCTAAAACAACTAACCCCTTATCCCTATATTCATCTTGAAGTTTTATAAGTCTATCTTCATAAGCTTTTACATAAGGACAATGATTACAACTAAAAACGACAAGTAAAATCTTATCTTCAGAAAATGCTGAATCACTATAAAAATTTCCGTCAGTCCCCTTCAAATTGAATGAAGGAATGTGTGCTCCTAATTTAAGTTTTTTTAAATCCATATCTTTGACCTTTAATTTTTAATCAATAATTTAATAATTATATGTCTTAATATTTAGGAATAAAATGAAAATATTCTTCATACTTATATCTCTATGTGTACAACTCACCTTTGCTCAATCAGATGTTATTAATAATTTATATCATGACTATCAGAAATTTAGAGAAAAAAGTTTCACGAATAAAGAAGTGAAGCATGATGAAATTACTCCTTTAATTGAGTCATTAAAGGATAACGATATTTTTGAATTACAGTGTGTCAGGACTTCCCTTTTAAATAGAGAAATTTATCGAATTAAATTAGGAAAGGGTGAAAAAAAGATTTTCCTCTGGTCTCAAATGCATGGTGATGAGCACACTGCAACAAAAGCCATTTTTGATATATTAAACTTTTTCAAATCAAGCGATGAAAATTATAAATCTTTCAAAGAAGAATTACTGAACCAACTATCTATATACATTATCCCAATGATTAATCCGGATGGTGCCGCAATCAATAATAGAAGAAATTTATTTGAAATTGATTTAAATCGAGACGCCCTAAATCCACAATCCCCTGAATCTAAAATACTCATGTCATCTTTTCAAGAAATTGAACCTCTCTTCAGTTTTAATCTTCACGATCAATACTCAAATTACAGTGTAGGAAAAACAAATAAGACAGCGGCTATTTCATTCTTGGCTCCTTCAACCGGCGAGAAAACTGAAAATCCATCTCAAATTCGTTCCAAACAATTAATTGTCAATCTTGCAAAATCACTCAACAGATTCATCCCGGGGCACATTGCCAAATATTCGGATGAATACGAACCCAGAGCTTTTGGAGACAATTTTCAAAAACTTGGTGGTGGAGTAATCTTAATTGAATCAGGAGGATGGAAAGCTGATGATAAAAAGAATTTTATAAGAAAGCTAAATTTTTTGACTCTAATCGATGCCATGTCATCAATCGCGAAAAATACTTACACTGATGCACAACTTGAGGAATACAATCAAATCCCTTTCAATCAGAGGCGACATTTCGATTTAATTTTAAGAAATGTAAAAATTGAGAAGAATGGCAATACTATTATGGTTGATATCGGAATTAATAAATCAGAATCAAGACAACAATCTACTATTATAGAAGATATTGGTGACCTTTCAAATTACTTTGGTGTTACGGAATTTGATTTCTCGGGGTACATGGTAGAGAGAGGAAAATCTAAAGAACTCACAAAGGAAATGGGACAGGTTGAATTATTTGATCTTTTGAAAAATGGATATACTTCAGTAATATTAAAAAATGATGTTAAGTTGCGGAATAATCTGCCACAGAATATTATAACCAGACAGCCGACCTCCAACTTTGAATACTATAAAAAGTCGGCGGAACTTATCATCAGAAAAGCTTATTCAATTGAGTATATTATTGTTAAAAACAAGATTTATAATGTTCGTAAGAATTTGGTGATGGATTTTTAATAGTCACGATTTGAAGAATAACTAATTTTTGCTATAATTGAACCTAGTATTTTAAGCATTTTGCATCTTCAACAATGACACAAGAAAAATCACAACTTCATATAGATTTCGAGAGGGAAGCAATCCCGCACATGGATTCGCTTTATAATTATGCTTTTCGAATGACCGGTGATTCTGATGATGCCAACGATTTAATCCAAGAAACATACCTTAAAGCATTCCGATTTTTTAATAACTTTGAAAAAGGAACTAATTGCAAGGCATGGCTGTTTCGTATTATGAAAAATACGTACATAAATGCATATCAAAAATCCAAAAGAGAACCTGAAAAACTTGATTATGAGGAAGTTGAAAATTTTTACGAAAATGCAAAACCCTCTTCAACTGACGATGCTCATCTCGAAAAAGAAATTTTTGATAATTTATTAGATGATGAAGTTTCAGGAGCAATTTCTTCTCTACCTGAAGATTTTAGAACAGTTATTATCTTGTCCGATATAGAAGGATTTACTTATGAAGAAATTGCAGATTTCATTGATAGCCCGGTTGGGACTGTCAGGTCAAGGCTTCATCGAGCAAGAAAAATGTTATTTGCTAAGCTTTACAAATATGCCGGTTCAAAAGGTTATATAAATAAAGAATAGCTATTTGAGGAAGATTTGAAAAACTATTTTAATTCGGAATTAATTACTTCATACATTGATAATGAAATCAATAACCTTGAGAAGGATGAGGTTATCGATGTAATTAAAAATAACCCACAGTATCAATTTGAATTTGAATCAATTTCTGGGACTAAGAAAAGCATAAGAAGACGAGACCTAAAATATCAGACACCAAATTTTGTTAGAGAGAGAATTTTATCTTCTATCTACTCTGAGCCTGTAAAACAAAAATCCCTTTTCGCAGAATTATTTGAACTCCTTTCATTAAGACCTATACTTGCATTTTCTTCATTTATAGTGATAGTTCTTTCAATTTATTTGCTTTCGATAAATTATTTAAATGAAAATTTATTTGAGAGTCAATCCGGCAACCAAAACATGTATGTCCAGGCTGAGAGCAATTTCAAGAAAATACTTGCCGGGGAACTTGCTCCACAAATTGTTACTTCAGATATAGATGCAATTAAGTCGTTTTTCAGTTCTAATGGTGTTAAGTACGACGCTCAAATTCCACAATTTACAGAATGGAATTTGTTTGGAGCAGTTGTTTCTGAGGATAAAGGTGAAAAATTTGCACATCATGTTTATGTATGCCCCAGTGGAAAAAACATTGTTTATGTCTATCAGGTGAATTTGGAATGTGTTACTAAAAATAAAACTATTGAGTTAACTGAAAATTTTGTAAATGCACTTAATCGAGGAGAAATATTAGTAGAATCAAAAAATGGAATTGTGACATTGTTTAAAAAATCTGCTTCAAACATTATCGCAGTTGTATCAAATGACTCTCCGGAAATAATTCAGAAAAATTTTGCATCTCTTTAATCTTCAATTAATACAAAAGTCTCAAAAATGTTTCATTTGCTTATAAAAAACTCAATATTTATATTTGTAAACTGTAAATCAGTAGAAAAGGTAGTCAAATGGCAAGAATAAAGAATATAGAAGGTTTTTGTAATTTCTGTAACGGAATACAAAAAATGGAACTAGCTGGAGAAGTTTCCGGAAATACGGATGAGAATAAGCGTTGGGCAAAATGTAAGAAATGCAAACAGACTACTCTAATTGACTTGAGAGATAAAGCAGGTGCATCTAAACCTACTGTAAATGATTTTGTTGGTGATAAATGTTCAGATTATTCACCTCTCAAATCATTCGAAATTGGTGAGTCAATCTACCATAAAAGTTGGGAAGATTTTGGTGTTGTTGTTTCAAAAGAAATTCTTTCAAATGGTAGAAGTTCAATAACAGTAGATTTTCAGAAATTAGGACAAAAGAAATTAATAGAAACCATTAATAAATAGACCAATGAAGTGAGGTGAAATAATTGGTAGGTATCGTTATTCAAGAAAACGAATCAATTGATCGAGCTCTTAAAAGATTCAAAAAGAAATATGAACGTTCCGGTGTTCTTAAAGAATATAAGAAGAGAACTTTTTTTGTAAAACCTTCGATTAAAAAACGAATGGAAAAAATTAAAGCTCAACGCAGATCGCAACGAAATGATTTGAACGATTAATAAAAAAGCCCCTAAAGGGGCTTTTTTCATTTTGAAGAAGACTTTTTCTTTAAATAGTTTTTTTCAAAATATTTTGTTATTACATCATAAGCTTCATCCGGAGTATTACAAAACTGGAATAATTTTAAATCCGCTTTACTAATCATACCATGTTCTTCTAAAGCTTCAAAATTGACAATCTCTTTCCAGTACTTTTCATCATAAGCTACGATTACTAAATTCTTCTTAATCTTTTCAGTTTGAATTAGGGTCAAGACTTCAAACAACTCGTCCATTGTACCAAATCCACCCGGAAAAACAATTAAAGCTTTTGATAAGTAAGCAAACCAAAATTTTCGCATAAAAAAGTAATGAAACTCAAATTGCATTTGAGGTGTAACATATTTATTGACAAATTGTTCAAATGGAATACTAATGTTTAACCCGATCGAATATCCACCGGCTTGCTTTGCTCCTTTGTTTGCAGCTTCCATAATTCCCGGACCGCCTCCGGTACAAACTGTAAATCGATTTGCTTCCACTCCTAATCCCATTGACCATTTTGTAAGTTTTTCAGCTAAGGTTACGGCATCTTCATAATATTTTGACATTTCAACTAGTTTTTGTGCATCTCTTAGTTGCTTTGCAAAGTCTGAGATTTTTTTGGGGTCTAAATTTTTAACATTGTTATAAACTTTTAATGCGTCTTTTCTCGATCGGATTCTAGCACTTCCGAAGAATACAATTGTATCTAATATATTATATTTGGTAAAACGAGCTTTAGGTTCTAAAAACTCTGCCAATATTCTAATTATTCTTGCGTCGGAGGAGTTGAGGAACTCGAGATTAGTGTATGCTTTTTGTGGTTTCTTAATTTTCGACATAAATTTTCCTTAATACTTTTTAAATCACTTTAGAAATACGATATGAATTCTTATTTTAAAAATTGAATATAAAGGAATTTTTCAATCCAACCAATCAATTTTTTCTTATTAATTTATGAACTACAAATACTTTCTACTGATTCTACTACTGTTTACTATTTTTGTTGAAGCCAGTAACAATAGCATAAAAAGCAAACTAAATCAAATAACGAATTCACTTCCAAAAGGAACAAAATTTGGATTGATAGTTATAAATCCTATGTCAAATGATACTATCTTTGCTAGAAATCATAAAGCATCACTAATTCCGGCATCAAACACAAAGCTATTTACAACAGCAGTAGCATTAGCGCTTATGGGTGCAGATTATCAAGTAGCCACAAAGTTATATTGCGATAAAGTCCAAAATAATAGTGGAGTTATTTCGGGGAATTTATATATAAAAGGATTTGGCAATTCGTTGTTTACTGAAAAAGATTTAGATGAAATGGTACAATCATTGGTTAATTCTGGGATTAAGGTTATTGATGGTGATGTAGTCGCCGATGACTCATTCTTTGACCAAGTATACTCTCGTTTTGATTGGATAGAAGATGAAAAAACTTTTGTCCACCTTCCACCGGTATCAGCCCTTGTGATAAACCGGAATTACATAACAACTCAAGTTAAAAGAAGAAAACGGTATGTGAATGTTAATAAAAAAATCGCGGATCCCCCAGCATATATATCAAATCTCCTTCTAAAAAAATTAATTTCAGCAGATATATCAGTTTCGGGAGTGAGTCGTAAAGGGATTACACCTCATAGCGCTTTTGAAATCGCAACTTCCTCCGTTCCTTTAAAAAATATTTTAAGCATTGTTAATAAAGCAAGTGACAATTTTTTAGCTGAAGTCTTATTTAAAACAGTAGGTGCAGTAGCCACAGGAAGAGAAGGAACAGGATTCAATGCTGCTCAAAGTATAAATAAGTTTATCGAAGATAATGATATTGAATCAACCGGGACAAAAATTGTTGATGGTTCCGGC
Source organism: Ignavibacteriaceae bacterium (assembly GCA_019638025.1). Lineage (GTDB taxonomy): Bacteria > Bacteroidota > Ignavibacteria > Ignavibacteriales > Ignavibacteriaceae > JAGUXE01. Next base: position 382 of record JAHBUO010000066.1, on the reverse strand, counting down.
TTATCTCGATATAATCAGATATCGGTTGGTTCAATTGTAAGTCTACTTGAATACATTTATCTCAATATGAAATTGTACGAACCATTTTCTAATTCACTGAGTATTGCGGGTGTAGATGGAACATTGGGTGGGAGAATGGGAAGTTCAAACGCTGAATTTAATTTTAGAGGCAAAACCGGCACATTAAACGGAGCTTCATCGGTATCAGGTTACTTAAAAACTAAAAGTGGCGAAGATGTGATTATCAGCATGATATTTGAGTTTTCAAAGGGGGGTATTAATCACTATAGAAGAATTCAAGATCAGATTATAGAAATTTTAGCCGAGTATGAAGACATACCCGGCTATTAAAGTTTTTATTGATTTGGATTCGCTTGAGGAA
>JAHBUO010000065.1 GCA_019638025.1 Ignavibacteriaceae bacterium | reverse complement strand
GAAATTTAGTTGATCAGCCTACTGCAGGGATTCTTCAAAAAGGGAATGTCTCTGTTACTACTGACTTAATGGCAGCAGGCGTTATGATTAGCAAAATTGAAGTCGGTGTTTTTGAAGATATAAGTTTTGGGATTTCATACGGTGGTGCAAATTTAATCGGGACTGGAATGCCGCAATGGTACAGACTTCCTGCTGTAAACTTTCGTTTCAGAATGTTTAATGAATCACTCTCTTACCCAACATTAACACTCGGATTTGATTCTCAAGGAAAAGGTGAATACTTCGATTCTTCGGGACGTTATGCATTAAAATCACCGGGCTTCTTTGCAGCTGCTGCTAAAAATTTTAGTTTTCTCGGATACTTGAGTTTACATGGTGTTCTGAATTATTCACTCGAACATAAAGACGGCGATAACTTTGCAAATCTGATGGTGGGATTTGAAAAGACAATCGGCAAAAAAGTTTCTTTCTTAATGGAATATGATTTTGCACTTAATGATAATAAAAGCCGCAATTTCGGCAAAGGGGACGGCTACTTAAATGTAGGAATCCGTTGGTCGATGACGGAAGGATTTACGCTCGGTTTAGACTTGCGCGATTTACTTAGCAACAAAAAATGGAGTCCCGGTTCAGCTGACCGTGCTTTTAAGTTAGAGTACATTCAAAGTATTTAATGACAATAAATACAATTTCAAACTACCTATTTGTTTTCATGGGGGCAGCACTTGGAGGAGTTTTTAGATATTGGCTATCTGATATCGCTCAAAAACATTTTCCTCCTTACTTTCCTTACGGAACACTCACTGTAAATGTTGTAGGAAGTTTTTTCCTTGGTGTGATAATATTTTATTTTGACCAACGAGCATTAATCTCTCCACCTATGAAAATGTTTTTGACAATCGGATTTTGTGGTGGTTTTACTACATTCTCAACATTCAGTTATGAAACTTTAGCACTGTTCAATACTGCACAATTTTTTCTGGCATTCACTAATATATTCTTAAATGTTATTTTTAGTCTTGCCGGAATAACAATTGCATATTGGCTATTTAAAATTTGAGGTTGAAATGGAAACAACTTATCAAGGTGTGCTGCTTAGAATTTTTCTAGGAGAATCGGATATTCACAATGCTGTTCCTTTATATGAAAGAATAATTGTCGAAGCGCGCAAACATGGGATTGCCGGAGCTACTGCATATAAAGGAATAATGGGATTTGGAAAGGCGAGTTTAATTCATACTTCGAAAATTCTTCGCTTGTCTGAAGACCTTCCGGTAATAATTGAGATTGTCGATTCAATCGATAAAATTGAAGAATTTGTAAAAACAATTAAACAGCTTTTTCATGAAGCTAAAACTGATGGCTTAATGACGAAAGAGAGAGTCGAAACAATTTCACTGAAAGAGAAATAAATAAGGGAATGTTTTTAAACTTCACATTAATTATTTATTTTTCATAAAAGAAAAGAATTAATTGCCCCCGTAGCTCAGTATGGATAGAGCAGTAGTTTCCTAAACTATTGGCCGGAGGTTCGAATCCTCTCGGGGGTACACTAAATATAAGAAACATTGTTGACATAGCTTAAAATAACCCCAAGATTTATAATTGTATGTAAAACCCGGAGTTTACACAAATAAAAAAGCCCTTAAGAATTCTTAAGGGCTTTTAATTTCCTGAATATTTTTCAAAGATCTATCTTCCCATCCAACCGCCATCTACAGTAATGACAGAACCATTTAGATAATCAGAAGCAGAAGAACTTAAAAAAACAACCGTTCCCATTAAATCCTCCGGATTACCCCACCTTCCTTGTGGTATTCTATCAAGGATAGACTTATTTCTTATTGGGTCTTCGCGAAGTGCTTTGGTGTTGTCAGTTGCGATATAACCGGGTGCAATCGCGTTCACAGTAATCCCTTTTGATGCCCATTCATTTGAAAATGCCATCGTAATTTGCTTTATGCCACCTTTTGATGCTGCATATCCGGGGACTAATATTCCTCCTTGAAACGAAAGTAATGAAGCAATAAACACAACCTTTCCATATCCACGCTCTATCATTCCTTTACCAATTTCTCTTGTAAGAATAAACTGTGCACTTAAATTAACTTCAATTACCTTGTCCCAATATTCATCGGAATGCTCGGTTATTGGATTGCGTAGTATTGTCCCGGCATTGTTTATTAATATATCAATTGATGAGAAATCAGTTTTCACTTTTTCGATGAATTGATATAATGAATTTCTGTCTGAAAAATCAGATACATAAGAAGAAAATTTTCTTCCGACATTATTTATCATTTTTTCGGTTTCAGAAGAATCTGCTTCATAAGAGACACTTATAATATCAGCACCGGCTTCGGCTAATGCAAGTGCATAACTTTGGCCAATACCCCGATTAGCTCCCGAAACGAGAGCGGTTTTTCCGTTAAGATTAAATTTATCAAGAATCATTATCTATTAAACTTCCTTTCGTAAATACTATTTTAAATCTCTCATCAAAATCCAATCCATATCATCGAACACCTGATTTTCACCCCCCATTGCCCATATGAATGAGTAATTTTTAGTTCCGCATCCGGAGTGCATTGACCAACTTGTAGATAATACAGCTTCCTCATTTCGAATTATTATATGTCTTGTTTCTTCATTACTCCCTAACAGATGAAGGACAATTGAATTTTCATCAAGTCCAAAATACATGTAAACTTCACTTCTCCGCTGATGTGTATGTGGTGGCATTGTGTTCCAAACACTCCCTTCATCAAGCATTGTCAATCCCATAACAAGTTGACAAGTTTCCATTGTCCCGGGATGAATATATTTATAAATTGTTCTTGAATTCGAATCCTTTAATGAACCTAGTTTAACCGGAGTGGCTTCAGCAAATTTCACTAACTTCGATGGATACTCTTTATGTGCAGGGTAACTGACAAAATAAAATTTAGAAGGATTTTTTAATGATGAACTTTTAAATTCTACTTTCTTTACTCCCCTTCCGATATAGAGAGCATCAAAACTTTCCATTACAACATTTTTACCATCAAGATTAACCATCCCCTTTGCGCCAATATTAATAACACCAATCTCGCGTCGTTCAGTAAAGTAATCAGCAGCCATTTCCTTTTTTGTTGCGATAAGTTTTAAGACTTTTTTTACCGGAACAGCACTACCGGTGATTGACCTATCAATATCAGAGTAGACCATCTCTACTCTATCTTTTTTGAATAAAGTATCAATTAAGAACGAGTTTCTTAATTCATTTGTGTCCATTTTTTTAAAGCCGTTCAAATCCGGCGAATATCTAACTTCCATTTAACCCTCAATAAACTTAAAATTTACAATGTATATGTTGAAGAAGCTGTATCACCGCCTCTTCCTGTCCAATTAGTATGAAAATATTCACCCCTTGGCTTATCAACTCTTTCATATTGATGTGCACCGAAGTAATCTCTTTGTGCTTGCAATAAATTTGCAGGAAGTCTTCCATTCCTAAAACCATCGTAATAATTTAAAGCTGTAGTTAAAGCAGGAGTCCAAACTCCATTTAGAATTGATTCTGCAACAACTTTTCGCCATCCTTCTTGAGAAGCTTCAATTTTTTCTTTGAAGAAAGGATCAACGAGAAGGTTTGTTAACTGAGAATTATTATCGAATGCCTCTTTTATCTTTCCTAAAAATACGGAACGAATGATACAACCACCACGCCACATAAGAGCAATCCCGCCATAGTTTAAATTCCATCCATATTCTTCTGCCGCATTTCGTAAAAGAACATATCCTTGCGTATAAGATATTATTTTTGAAGCATAAAGAGCTTTACCAAGATTTTCGATAAACTCCTCTTTGTTTCCGTTGAATTTTGGAATCGGGCCATTTAATAATTTTGAGGCTTCAACTCTTTCATCTTTTAATGATGAAAGTGTTCTTGCAAAAACTGCTTCCGAGATAAGAGTAAGCGGGGCACCCAAATCTAAAGCAGCAAGGACTGTCCACTTCCCTGTTCCTTTTTGACCGGCTTTATCAAGTATTTTTTCAACTAATGGTGAACCATCTTCTTCATTGAAGGAAAGAATATCTCTTGTTATTTCAATTAAATAACTTTGAAGTTCACCTTCATTCCATCTTTTAAAGATTTCATACATTTCGTTGTACGACAATCCGAGTAAATCTTTCATAATCTGATAAGCTTCACATATCAGTTGCATATCCCCATATTCGATACCGTTGTGAACCATCTTCACAAAATGCCCGGCACCATTTTCTCCAACCCAATCACAGCAAGGGTCACCATCTTCAACTTTAGCTGAAATATCTTGAAATATCGGTTTAACATATTCCCATGCTTTATAAGAACCACCCGGCATTATTGAAGGACCTTTTAATGCTCCTTCTTCGCCCCCCGAAACACCTGTTCCTATGTAAAGTAATCCCTTATCTTCAAGATATTTTGTTCTACGATTTGTATCGGGATAGTGAGAGTTTCCACCATCAATCAGGATATCATTTGGAGCAAGAATAGGAATTAGTTCATCAATTAGAGCGTCAACCGCTTTCCCGGCTGGAACCATCATCAATATTTTTCTTGGTGAAACAAGTTTAGCTGCAAGATCGGAAAGAGATTCAGCTGATTGAATCCTTTTTCCGGCAGCTCTTCCTTTTATAAATTTTTCTACTTTTGCAGTATCTTTATCGTAAACTACAGCCGAATAATTTTTACTTTCAATATTAAGTGCAAGGTTTTCACCCATTACACCTATACCGATAATTGCTATATCAGATAAATTCAATTTTTCATCTCCTGAGGTTTAACTATTAAATCTTTCTTTTGACGACCATAATCCAAGAGCCGGATTAGATATATAAAATATCTCTTCACCGTCGGGCATAGTGTTAAAGCCATCGATTAATTTTTGGGGATTATATTTGTCTAACATTTGATTTAAGTCAGCATATTTGAAATTAACACTTTCTATTTCTGATTTTGTTAAGTGTCCCGGGCAATATGTTATACTAAATCTTTTTTCAGAAGAGCCGTGAATTAAGTGGGCAGCAGCACTCAGATTATTTTTCAACTCTTCATTTTCTTCAACGAATTTTAGAATTTCGGGGGTTGTAGCATAACCATATTTTCTAATTAGTCTATCAATCTCTTTATCTTCACCAAAAGAATGTAGACCCGGGGCAAGAATTATAAGTTCACCTTCATCAGCAATAGCCATGCGGGTTCTGTAGATGCTCTTGTTTCCAAGCCAGGTACTTTTAAATTCTTCAGGGTCAAGATAAACCACTACTTTACTCAACGGTTTATCGAGCATCTGGAAGTTTACTTTAACAGATAAGTCAGCAGCAAGTTTGAAACACTCATAATCATCACCTATAAACAAACCTCTGATTACGAGTTCGTTTTTTTCATTTTTCCCGATGACGGTTTGAATGTAGACTATTGGTAAGTTTTGTGCAAAATTATCTGAAGCGTAATTTAATACCCTACGAACCGGGGTATCTGCTCTTCCCATCATTCTTTCCATACCGTAAACAGCACCAAGATAATGACTTTTATTTATACCTTCTCGACCACCTGTACCGACAAAAATATTTTTATTGTAATTCGCCATCCCAACCACTTCATGCGGTACTACTTGTCCGATTGAGAGTATCAAATCATAATTGCCTATCGTGAGCAATCTGTTTACCTGGGCAGGCCATTCATAATTTACTTTTCCTTCCGAAACTTCTTTTAGAAAATCCGAAGGAACTACTCCGAGAGTTGTTAAATCAGTTTTCCAATTGTGAACACGAAATAAATCCTTTGGAACTTTTTTGAACATTATGTCCAACTCTTTATCCGTCATTGCAAAATGAGTTCCGAGTGCGGGCAGAACATCAGTCAATTTTGAATTGTAATATTCATATGCTAAATCAGTAAGCAATCCCGCTTGCGAATGATAACGAGTAAAATCAGGCGGAATTGCTAAAACTTTGTTTTTAAAACCGAGGGTATCGAAAGTTGAGAAAAGAATCTCTTTAATTTCATCGTAGCTCAGCTCAGTTAGTTCGGAACCTTTTGCGAATAACAGCAAAGTTAATTACTCCATTTTGGTTTTTCTGGAAGATACGTTTCAAATTCTTTAATTAAATTATCCTCATACTCGCCCGCAAAAGAGCCATTAAAGAATTTATCTACTGCTTGAGTGTAGAATCTTTCCCATGATTCATCTTCATGACCGGGATTAATCGGATAAAATAAAACACCATTAGCTTTTGCAGCACTTAAATCACCGGGGGCATCGCCAATCATAAGGATTTTGTCATCATCATACTTTCCTTTTGCGGCGTATTTAAGATGTTCGGCTTTTGTACCATACTCTTGTCCCGCAATAAGCTTAACATAATTTTGAATATTATGTTCTTCCCATTCTCTGGTTAGTGCTTCAACAGGTGTTTGCGAAACTACTAATAAATCAGCTTTATCAAAAATTTTCGCAAGCGATTCTTTTACAAATGGAAACGGAGGAATATCGAAAACTAATTTTTCTATTTCAACATTTACTTCTTTCGACCATTTTAGAGTAAGATTAATAATAGGGTCATTTGTTTCGGCTGCATATTTTTCTAATGCAGGATTTCCGAGTTTAGATTCTTTTTTAGTCCATTTGATAACTGAAGATAAATCAATAATATTTGCATTTCTCAACTTCACTTCTTTTCTTTCTGCAAGAAGCTCCATAGCTCTGATGAGTGCTTTAAATCTATTCACTCCGCGTGTTTTGGAATAAAGATTAACAAATTCCCATGTTTCTCGCGCATATTTTGAAACACGTTGCAAACCGTAATGTTTAATGAATTGAGGACAAAAACATTCCTTCTGCTTAATTTCCATTGTATCAAAGACGCAACCATCTGAGTCTATTCCGATAAAAAAATCTTTTTCACGTTTTATGTCTTCCAATATTTTTTGAGGATTCTCAATCATATAAATCTCCTTTATTAATAAGCTTCTGGTGTATAATTAGGTAATTTTTTCTCAGCAAAAATCGGTTTGAACTGTGTAAATCGTTGTCTTCCGTTAATCATAGGAACAGAAACCCAATCTTCACCAATCAAGGGTCTCACATATGAAAGGAATTCATCAGTTACATCAATTCTATTTTTCATAATCCACTTTTCGGGGAAGAATCGCTCGGAAAGGGCTACTTTTTCTAATGGAACTTTATCATAATAGACATTATATATAAGTCCGGGTTGGCGAAGGATTGTCGCCATCCAACCATTGCCGTCGTTCATTGCAATTTCAACAGCTTTTTGACCAACTTTGTAAGCTTCATCTAAATCGATTGTAGAAGCATAAATCATAGTATCGCGTTGATCAGTTCCCATTACTTGACCTCTTGCAGCACCTTTTGCTTTGATTCCTTTTTCATTAAGGTAATTAACTACAGATTGATATACCGAAATCTTACTAGATCCAAATGATGTATGTCCGAAGGCATCTTTCACTTCTCCGATTTCTCCGACATCAAAACCTTCACTAATTACAACTATACATCTTCCATCTTTTTGAAGTTGATCGTTAACATTATCAGCTAATTCAGTTAATGATACTTTAGATTCAGTCATATAGATTTGTAAAGGCATTTCACGCTTTGGATCGGCGAGTCGTGCAGCTGCGGGAATATAACCTATCTTTCGTCCCATCGCTTGAAGTACTAAAACCGGATCGGCAGGAGAAGAACCCATATTTTCTTCATTTGCGTTTTGAACAATATGAGACCAATATCTTGCAACACTCCCATAGCCCGGAGTATGATCAATTAATTTAAATTCACTATCTCCGACATCATTATCAATTGTTTTAGGCACTCCGGTAGCGACAAGATCAAGCCCCTTCTCTTTAGCTAACTCACTTACTTTGAATGCGGTATGTTGCGAGTCATTACCTCCAATGTAAAAGAAATAACCAACATTATGAGCTTTCAAAATTTCGATTACACGTTCAAAGTCTTTGTGCTGTTTATCTTTTAATTTGTATCTGCAAGTTCCAATACTTCCTGCAGCCGGAGTAGTACGAAGCAAAGATATTTCTTCTTCAGATTGAGCAGTTAAATCTAACAACTCTTCTTTCAACACTCCTTCGATACCGTGCCAACCTGCATATACCTTCCCGAAAATCTCAGGAAACATTCTACAAGTTTCTATAATTCCTCGTAAAGAATTATTTATCACAGGGGATGGACCACCTGATTGCGCAACGATTACATTTTTAATCATAGCAATACTTCTGTTTGTTAAAAATTAAGTTTTTAATTAAGAAATGAAATTGATTTTATTTTTTTCGAAAGATTACTTTGCTGCGTTCGATTCCAAGTTCAAGACCGCGTAATTCAGCCATCCCTCGTAATAAACCGATAGCAGAGTAACCGGGGTTAGTTTTCTTTTTTAGGTCATCAAGAATTGTGTGTCCATGGTCAGCTCTCATCGGGATTTGTTCGTCATGCCGATGTGCTGAGTGCCTTCGCCTTTGCTCTTTGAGAATTGCAACAATCACACCGTACATATCAACATCACCTCTCAGATGACCGGCTTCGTGAAAGCTTCCGTTCGAATAACGCTGTGTACTTCTTAGATGTGCAAAGTTCAAACGGTCACCATAACGTTCAATCATACCGATTAAATCATTTTCGGGTCTTACGCCAAAAGAACCGGTGCACATTGTAAAACCATTATACACAGAGTTATGAATATTGAGAATGTAAGCAAGGTCATCCTCAGTTGAGACAACACGTGGTAATCCAAATAATGGTTTTGGAGGGTCATCCGGGTGAATTGCAAGTCTCACACCAGCTGCTTCAGCTACAGGAACGACTTCTTTTAAGAAATAACTCAGATTCTCTCTATACTTGGCATCATCAATAGTTGCATATTCATCAAGCTTAGTCTGAAATTGTTCAAGCGAATAACCTTCTTGGGCACCCGGTAAACCTGAAATAATATTCTTTTGTAAAACATATCTCTGTTCATCTGACATCGCTTCGAAACGTTGTTTTGCTTTTTCTAAAATATCATCGCTATAATCTTTCTCAGCATTTTTTCTTCGAAGAATATAAACATCGAAAGCTGCAAAATCTTCCATATTAAATGATAAAGCTTTAGCTCCGTCTTCCAATTCTAATTCAAGATTGGTTCGTGTCCAATCAACAACCGGCATAAAATTATAACATACTGTTGGGATTCCAACCACTCCGATATTAATCAATGTTTGCTTGTAGTTTTCAATATATTTATCTCGTGTTGGTTTACCCAATTTTATATCCTCATGAACCGGAACCGATTCAATTACACTCCATCTCAGTCCTCTTCTTTTGGGAGGATTTTTAGATAAATCCCATTCAATCATTTTTTTTCTTTCTTCAATTTCTTCTACTGACCAAATATCACCAATTGGTTTTTCGTGCAGTGAAGTAACAATTCCGGTTGCACCGGCTTGTCGAATATCAGAAAGTGTTACCGGATCTGATGGTCCATACCATCGCCATGTTTGCTCCATTCCCATTAAGTAAATTCTCCTCTTCTTTTATATGAGTATCTTAAATTGATTAAACACCACTGTATGAATTAAACCCACCATCCACCGGAATAACAATACCCGTTACAAATTTTGATATATCTGAAATTAAGTAAAGAAGTGTGCCGATTAATTCATCAGTTTCTCCAAATCTGCCCATCGGTGTATTTGAAAGAATTTTTTCACCTCTCGCTGTAAGTTTTCCGGTTTCTTTATCATAAAGTAAAAAACGATTTTGATCGGTAACAAAGAAACCCGGCGCAATAGCATTTACTCTAATATTTACTTTTGCAAAATGAACTGCCATCCATTCAGTTAAGTTGTTTATTCCAGCCTTTGCTGCTGAGTACGCCGGAATTTTAGTAAGGGGACGAAAAGCATTCATAGATGAAATGTTAATTATACTTCCACCATTTTCAATTAAATCTTGTGCGTAAACCATTGTAGGGAGTACAGTCCCCATGAAGTTTAAATCAAATATTTTTCTGAATGATTCTAATTCCAACCCAAGTAGTGTTCCTGCCAGATGTTCAGGAGATTTATCAATAACAAATTCTTCTTTTGTAGTTGCATTCGGAGCATTTCCACCTGCACCATTTATTAGAACATCTATCTTCCCTAGTTTTGCATTAATCTCATTTTTGCTTTCAACTAAAAGATTTTTATCAAGTACATTTGCAAAAACTCCAAGAGTTTCGGTATTATATTTTTCAGTAATTAATTTAGCAACTTCTTTTGCGCGCTCTACATTAAAGTCAACAATAGCAACTTTGGCACCGGCAGCTGCTAGTCCCATTCCTAATGACTCGCCAATAATCCCACCACCGCCGGTAATTACGCATACCTTTCCTTTTATATCCTCAAAGCCTTTTATCATATAATCCTCTCTTTAATTATTAATACTTTGCATTACCTTTTTTGCATTTTCGGTAAGAACCGAAAAATTATTTTCACTTATAGCTTTTGAATCAAGCAATGATGATCCAAGTCCAACTGCACAAGCTCCGGCTTTTATCCATTCACCCGGATTAGTTAAAGTTACGCCACCTGTCGGCATTAATTTTAGATGCGGCATTGGAGCAAGAATTGCCTTAAAGAAACTCATTCCAAGTACGTCTGCCGGAAATACTTTTATAATATCTGCTCCATATTCAAAAGCAGTTTGTGCTTCTGTTGGTGTAAAACATCCAGGCATAACCGGCACATCGTTTGCGTGTGCAGCATCAATTACTTCTTTTTTAAGTATCGGACTAACAACGTACTTTGCGCCCGCATTAATAGCGGAGATGGCTGTCTCTCGATTCAGCACTGAACCAACTCCGATAATAATATTTTTACTTACTTCTTTTGACATTTTTTCAATTAATTGTATAGCATTCGGAACAGTCATAGTAATTTCTGCAATAGTTATTCCACCCTCTGCTAAAGATTCAATTATTCGTCTTAGCTTATCGGGGTCTTTTGCCCGAATTACTGCTACAGCTTTTCTTGTTATTACTTCTGCTAATATTTTTTCTCTTATCATAATTGTTTGAATGGGTCTAAGTGTTTATTAAAATGGTTAATTAATATTTCGTAATGTGTTGATTCATTTTCTTCAAGACATGAAATAATTTTTTCTTTGAATTTAAAAGAACCATCTTCATTTCTATCAGTTAATACTCTACCAAAACAGACATGGAGAATTTGTCTGCAATCATCGTCTTCAAAAAGCCTTACTAACTCAATGTCTCGATATTCTGAAGATGGTTTCAAACTATTCAAATCAGCAGAAACATGATATGTTTGTTTTTCTGACTCATAAATGCTTCGTGAAAAATCAAGTATCTCTTTAAACAGAGTTGGATTCTTTAATGCTGTTACTTTTAGTGCTTCAAGATAACTGGTTCCCGCAGTTTTAACGTGAGTAAATGCTTCTTTCAATGTTCCTATTACTTTGTAAACAGAAAACTTATCACTTCCGGAATGAAGACTAATCTTATAACTTCCATAATACTTAACAATATCAAGGTGCTTAATGTATTCGGTTTTAAATAAATCTAAATCCCCTCTATAATCAATCCCCTTCTCAAATGCTCCTACAAAACGGGGAGCGAGACTGGCTAGTTCCACACCAAGTCTTTTTAACTCACCGGCAATAAAGAAATGTTCAAACGGTGAGGTGACTGAATCTGTTTCATCCACAGATATCTCAACTTCAGAGTTGTAATTTGGATAAGTGGATTTTAAATAGTCATACATTTTTTTTATGTGAGCTATTGCATTACCATATTTAACAACTGCACGCTTTAAATCGATTGTCGTCGGTGATAGAGAAAAATCCTCAGCAATCTTTATTTCATCTCTAACATAAGAAGACTGAAGTAACTGATAATCCCCATTTAAGGTTTGCCAATCGACTAAGTCAATTTTTTTATCAAGCATTTCTTCTGAAATTGAATCAGCTTCATTCACAACGTATTCGCCAGGGTCAAATGTGAACATTGTGAAGCCCGCATTTACCATCAAATCAATATCTTCGGTAGTTTTAAGATGATCCGCATCCGCACCGAATCCATCTTCATACCCTTCTTGAAACACTGCCCAGACAGCAGCATTCATAACTTCTTCAGGTTTTCTGTTGGTTCGAGTTAATTCTCTTATGGATTGTTGTGCTAATATTGCTTTGAAATCACTTCCTTGTAAAGAACGAATGTGTCCGGCATTTGCAAGTCCGATTCTATCACCAAAACCGAATGAGTTACACAATCCTAAAACCTTTGGTACAGTAAAGTCAAATTGCTCCTGAAGTGATTTCCTGTTTTCTGTCGATAATTCACAACGTTTAACAACAAGATTATTTCCATTATCCTTGTTAATTACTTCGCCTCGGTATTTTTCTTGAAGTGTAAAATCGCCTTCGCTTATCAAATAAAGATATTTTATAATACCTTCTTTACCAATTAGAAACAGATTTGAATTTACTTGCTTTATCGAATTGGGATAAACTTCAACTCCATATCTATACATGTACTCAATTAAAGTACTATGATTATCTAATAGATTTATTTTAGCTTCTTCTTGAACTGATTCGCTATTCATCTTTTTTATTCTCTCTATAATTTGTATGCTTTTTTAACTAGGTTATAAGTTAAGTCTTTGGCAATCTGAAGAGCTTCCGACTTATTAATTACGTGCTTTGCAACGAGTCCGGCTAAAAAGTTTGAATCAACTCTTCTCGCAACATCATGACGAGCAGGTATTGAGACAAAAGCTCTTGTATCGTCATTAAAGCCCACAGTGTTGTAAAATCCTGCAGTTTCTGTTGTCATTTGTCTATAACGCATCATCCCTTCGAGACTATCATGAAACCACCATGCCGGGCCAAGTTTCATCGCAGGATAGTGTCCGGCAAGTGGTGCTAATTCTCTTGAGTAAGCTGTTTCATCGAGTGTGAAAATGATTACTGTTAAGTTTTTATTGTTACCGAATTTGTTAAGTAATTCTTTAAGATTGAAAGTAAACTCTGTTTGCATTGGGATATCACAACCTTTGTCCAAACCGAATTTATTAAAAATAACTTCATTGTGATTTCTGAATGAACCCGGATGAATTTGCATAGTCAATCCATCATCAATGCTCATTCTTGCCATCTCCATTAACATGTGAGCTGTAAATAATCTTGCATCCTCAGGAGTGGTCTTACCTTTAAAAGCTTTATTGTAAATCGCTTCGGCTTCTTTAACAGTAAGCTCGTGAGTATATGCTGAAAAGACACCATGATCAGTAGAAGTAGCTCCCATCGATTTGAAAAAAGTCCTTCTTTCCTCCAAAGCTGAAATGAATTTTTTATAACTTGAAATCTCATAACCGACTGATTTTCCGAGTAACTTAATCGATTCATTCCATTTTGAGTTTGATAAATCAGTTACTGAGTCCGGTCTAAAGCATGGAATGATTTTCCCTTTCCAACCTGATTCTTTTATTTTTTTATGATGTCTCAAATCATCAAAAGCTGCATCAGTAGTGCTTAATGCTTGGATATTGAATTTATCAAAAAGAGTTCGGGGTAAAAAGTTCTTACCATTAATTTTTTTCTGAAGTTGTTCATAAATCTTCATTCCATTTTTAGCATTTAACTTTTCTTTAATTCCGAATACTTGACTAAATTCATAATCAAGCCAAACACCGGAAGGGGTGCCGTTAAAGAGATAATAATTCGAAGCAAAGATATCCCAGATTTTTTTAGGATTGCTCTCATAAACATTCCCATTAATATCCGGAATACCTAATTCTTCAAGGGTAGCAAGCCCTTGCGAATAAAGCATTCTATAAATGTAGTGATCCGGAATTAAAAACAGTTGAGTCGGATTCGGAAACGGTTTATTCTCCGAAAAGAGTGATGGATCAACATGACCATGCGGACTTATAATTGGTAAAGATTTAACTGAGTTATAAATTTCACGCGCTATCTTTCTAACGGATGGATTTGGATCAAAAAATCTGTCGGGGGAAAGTTTTAATTCTGACATTTTATATCTCTTCTTTAATTCTGTTTTACGATAATTGGGTTGTTTAACATTTTTAATGTTTGATTAAGATATTCTATAAATTCTTTTTCGTTTTTAATACCATTAGGTTCTTGTTCCCATGCTGCTGCAAAATAGTATTCGGCTGCACCATTTATTGGTTTTAATTTCACAATATGATTTATATCATCTTCGGTCAATGCAATCAGTTGTGAAGATTTAAAAAATACTGCAATGCCAAGTTTATCATTCTCGTTAACGAGTGTCTGATTTCCATAAAGTGAAATAAACGACCATTCATTTGACAAATCACTTTTGGAAAAAGTTGTTCCTACATACTTAGCAAATCCGGTGACAAGATTATCTGCGCCTTCGCTAATTGATAAACGGACATTCGTCAATCTACTTCCGGCGGTAATTGAAATATCCGATTTAAGGTTATAGCTTTTCTCTCCAACTTTCCAACCGAAATAATCTGTAGTTACTTTTGAACGAATCGGACCATTTTCGGAAATCTCGCAATGGATACTGTCAGTTTTTGAAACCATCACTACTTTACTACTATTCATCATTCCAATTGAACCAATGCCCAATGTTTTACCGACTTTAAATATATCCATTCCCCATTCTTGCATACTGTGATAGGAATCATCTTTCGCCACTGTATCCGTAACACCAACTTTTTGCAAAACAAGTTCATTAACCTTTTTACCGAATATATCCGTTGCATTTCGCCAATCGAGATAAAATCGATAACCTACTTTTTCTGATTCCCATCCAGGACCTTCATACTTGAAAAGAGCATCATGATCAGTGTGAATTTCAGGCACTTTAATTTTTGTTACATTTTCAAAACGATCTCCCCGAAATCTTTTATCATAATAAACATTTCCGGTTTTCATCGCTAATTCAGCATAAGTTCTTGATTGAAATTTTACAACATCATCAGGTGCAGCTTTTTGAATTTTTAACTCAATTTTTTCTTTCGCCGTTAAATCCAATACAAAGCAAATTTCTTTCCCATTATCTGATTGAATCAGTTGATAGGGTATCTCGTTATCACCCTTAAACAAACGTAACGGGAGTAATTCATCTTCAATTTTTATCTGAATGAAAGCATCAATAATTTTAAAATCATTAGGATTTTCAATTGAATATTTAACAAGATTTTGTCCAATTACTGCTATATTAATAAGCGACAACAATGCTGCAATAGCGAGCCAATTTAATCTTTTCATTTTATTATCTAATTTATTTGAAAATTAATCTTTGATGTATTTTGCAAGAGGAGGAACTTTAGCTTTGAGTTCAGTAATAGCTAAGTCGCAAATCCTAAAAGCACCATAAGGAGAAAGATGTGTGTCATCTTTTAAACCCTTGGGTAATGAATGATATTCACCCGGTTCAATATGAAGAAATAATTTTTTCGAACTTTCCTCACCGTAAGAAATAATAAGCTCCTCACTACTTTTGTGTAAATCAAGAAGTATGACATTTTTCTCTTCAGCGACTTCTCTAACAACTTTTGGGTAATCTCCGTGCACATCATAAAAATTGCCCTCTTTAGAAAATCTTCTTCTTACAATTGGAGTAGCTAAGATTGGAATTGCGTTTTTTGAAACGGCATCATTTATGAATTTGATTAAGTTAAATCTGTAATCAGTATTTGCATCGGCAAATTTTGTAGTGTCTTCTTTCTTTGAATCGTTATGTCCAAACTCAATAATAATGTAATCCCCCGGTTTAACACGATTTACAACAGAGTCCCATCTCCCTTCTGTAAGAAAACTTTTTGTGCTTCTACCATTCATTGCATGGTTTTGGATTTTAACACCCTCAGTAAAGAATAACGGAAGAGTTTGTCCCCATCCTGTTTCAGGGTGTCCACCTCTCCACGATTTATTTGCCATTGTTGAATTACCCACCAAAAAGATGGTAATCTCCTGGCAATAAGATGTTTGTACAAGTACTATAAAAAGAAAACAAAAAAATCTTGTTAGCAATTTTAGTATCCTAAAAGCTTTGGAACTATCATTGATATTTCAGGAATATATGTAATTAACAAGAGTGTGATAGTCATAGCAATAAAGTAGGGAATTAATGGTCTAATTACTCTTGTAATCGGTAAACCTGCTACCGAACAACCAACAAACAGTACACTACCAACAGGGGGGGTACATAATCCAATACTTAAATTCATTACCATAATAATTCCAAAATGAATAGGATCAACCTCAAGTTGAGTTGCAACCGGTAAAAATATCGGTGTAAAAATTAAGACTGCAGGGGTCATGTCCATAAATGTCCCGATAAATAACAAAATTAAATTTATGATCAAGAAGATGATAATCTTACTGTCGGATAATCCGATTAGAGCATTAGCAACATTTTGTGGAATATTTTCATAAGCCATCACCCATGACATCGCCATCGATGTACCAATAAGGAGCATTACGACAGAAGTTGTAGTAGCACTTGAAAGTAATATGTCAGGTAAATCTTTAAGTTTAATTTCTCTATAAATAAAAACACTAAGTATAAAGGCATAAAACACTGCTATTGCAGAAGCTTCAGTGGCTGTAAAATATCCGGCAACAATTCCGCCAATAACAATAATAATTAAAAGTAAACTTGGGACAGCATCAAAAAAACGCTTAACTCCTTCTCCCAATGAAATATTATAAGATACTTTGTACTTTTTCTTTTTTGCATATAAACCGGCTACAATCATTAACGATAATCCAAGCAAAATTCCGGGTAAGTATCCTGCTAAAAATAATGCAGCGATTGAAACCCCTCCGCTCGCAAGTGAATACACAATTAAAATGTTACTCGGCGGAATAATCATACCGGTTGTTGCAGAAGTTATATTAACTGATGCTGAGAATGTTTCATCATAACCTTCTTTTTTCATAACAGGAGCCATAAACCCACCGATTGCAGATGCTGCAGCAACAGCCGATCCTGAGATAGCTCCAAATAACATTGCCGCCATAATATTCACAAATGCGAGTCCACCGGGAAGTTTACCGACTAATACCTTTGCAAACTCGATTAACCTCCTCGCAATCCCACCGCTATTCATAAGCTGACCGGCAAGAATGAAAAATGGAATTGCAAGTAGTGCAAAACTATCAAGCCCTGTAGCCATTCTCTGTGATATTGTGGTTAGAGACGGCACAACTTGAATCGTCATCAGCATGGTTAAAAGACTTGATATTCCTATACTGAATGAAATTGGAACTCCAATCGAGAGTAGTAAAATAAAAGTAATGACTAAGACTAAAATTTCTGCTATTTCCATTTAAATCATCTGCTATAATTGATTCGAATTGCTTGTTAATTTTTTCACTTCTATCACAATGTAATAGAGAGAATAAAACATCATAAGAAAGCCGCTTAACGGAACAACAAAGTAGATATAACCAAGTTGTACCTGAAGTGCAGCTGATATTTGATTGAGTGTAAATGTTATCGTTACAAGTCTAATTCCACCGATAAACATCACAAAAAACGAAAATAGAAAAACCATTATTTGAATTATGATTTCAAGATAAATCTTTGATTTTCCAATTAGTTTTGTCCCCAACAAGTCAATTGCAAGATGCATTTTTTGACCCGCAACATAACTTGCTCCTAATATTCCGAGCCAAACAAGTGAATACCTCGCTAATTCTTCCGTAAATGAACTTGGGGATTGTAATACAAATCTTGAAAATACTTGCCACAGTACATTAAGCGTCATTATTGAAAGTACTGTTATCAATGTCCATTTGAGGACTGAATCAATACTGCTTTTAATTTTTGTTAGAATCATTTTATTGATTTTATTTTTTGAATAAGATTAAATATTTCCGGTTCTTTTTTAAATTCTTCAATCAATGACTGAATTTTCTCATCAAAAGGTTTTTTATCGGGATAATAAATTTGAACTCCGGCTTTTTGAACTTCTGCTAAAGCCTCTTCAGTAGCTTCTCTCCACAACTTTTTTTGGTACTGATAAGATTCATCAGCGGCTTCTTGAATCCACGCTTGTTCTTGTGCGGTTAAGTCATTCCATATTACAGTGCTGATTAATAATACATCAGGAACAGAAGTATGTTCATCAAGCGAGTAATATTTGCAGACTTCATAGTGACGTGATAAATAAAAACTTGGCGGATTATTTTCAGCACCATCAACCACACCTTGCTGAAGTGCAGTATAAAGTTCACCCCACGATATCGGGGTTGCAGAACCACCCAAAGCATTAACAAGTTTCACAGAAGTTGGACTCTCTTGAGTTCTGATTTTAAGTCCTTTTAAATCATCCGGATTCATGATAGGTTTGTTTTTAGTATAGAAGCTTCTACTGCCGGCATCATAAAAGCACAATCCTCTTAACCAATATTTTTCAGTACTACGTAAAAGTTCTTTTCCCAACTCGCTTTCAAACAAATTGAATTTATGTTCATCATCTCTAAAAATATATGGAAGCGAAAAGACTTTGAAGTTAGGACTAAAACCTTCTAAGACTGAAGATGAAACTTTAGTCATTCCTAAACTTCCAATCTGGAGCAATTCTAAACATTCTCTTTCAGTTCCAAGCTGTTGACTCGGATAAACCGTCATCTTGATTTTTCCA
>JAHBUO010000064.1 GCA_019638025.1 Ignavibacteriaceae bacterium | reverse complement strand
CTAGAACGGGATTTCCTGAATTAAATTTCATTTCTGCAACAAGAGAATTTGATGACTGGCGAATTAATTACAGATTATTCGATAGTTCTGGAATTAACCCAAAATCAATTAGAGTTTATATTGATTCAACCGAAACTGAAAACTTTAAGTATGATATTGAAAAAAATCAACTCACAATTTATCCAAAAATTGGACTTAAGAATGAGTTGGAAATCAGAATTATTGCATCAAACAAATTTGGAAACCACACTCTCCCCCACAGAGAGAAAATTAAATTAACTAATCAAAAGTAGAAGGGGAATTCATGCTTAATTATATCTGGCTTGGATTGATTTTTTTAGGGTTAGCGGCAGCATTATCAACTGATCTTCAAGATAAAGCCACTAACAAATATCAATCAGGGAATCCTATTCCAATAACATTTCATGCTGATTCATCAATCGATTATTCTCAAGCATTTGATACAAAAGTTACTATCGATAAGAAGAATTTATATAAATATTATCAAATAAAATCTGAAAATGATTTAACATTGTCTGCAAAAGTTTCTATAAATGGAAATAAATCCGAAGCATCATTCTTTGCGATAATAGAAAAGACTGCCCCCGATATTTTCCAAAAAATGGCTAAAGTAAGTGGCAAAGAAAATGATTTAACAGGAACAATAAAACTGAGTTCGATGTCCGATTTATCTTTCATTCAAGGAACGATAGTTTTTGAGGAAGTATCATTTTTGTCACTAAAAGAAGTCACTAATTCAGCTCTAAGCTATGCTGAAACTGCAGTCAATATTGCACTGGGATTGATTGGAGTGATGGCTCTCTGGCTTGGAGTTATGAAAATAGCTGAGGAAGCCGGATTAATCACATATATCGCAAGAGCATTAAAGCCTATTACAAAATTTCTTTTCCCTGAGGTCCCTTCAGAGCATCCTGCCATGGGAGCTATGATTATGAACATATCAGCAAATTTTTTGGGGCTGGGAAATGCCGCAACACCCTTCGGACTAAAAGCAATGGAAGAACTCGACAAGTTAAATCCGAATAAGGGAACAGCAACAAATGCGATGTGTACTTTTCTTGCGGTAAATACAGCAGGAATGACTTTAATTCCCGCAACTGCAATAGCAATTCGAGCATCAGCCGGGAGCTCTGAACCAGCAGTAATTATCGGAACAGCGCTTTTCGGCTCAACTTGTGCAACCATTACCGGTATAACTGTTGCAAAAATTATGGAGAAATTTCCAATCCGATTTTCAGAATTTGGGAAATGGTTAAATGAGAGTAAAAAGTTTTTGATTTCATTGTTTGCAATTGGATTAGTCGTTGCCATCATTTTACTTACCGGACTTGGCAATTCGATTTCCTCTTTTTTTAATTTTATAAATCCCGAATTAATTAAAAATATAATCCAAGTGGTTTCGATAATTGCGATTCCATTTTTAATTACAGTTTTCATTGGATTTGGTGCTTACAAGAAAGTAAAAGTCTATGAAACATTTGTCGAAGGTGCAAAAGAAGGATTTAATGTTGCAATTAGAATAATTCCTTACTTAGTGGCGATGTTAATGGCAATAGGTATTTTTAGAACTGGTGGAGCTATGGACTGGTTAATCTACCTCCTAAAGCCCTTAACTAACTTTATAGGAATGCCTGCTGAAGCTCTACCAATGGCATTAATGAGACCACTCTCCGGAAGTGGTTCACTTGGAATAATGGCTGAAATAATTTCTGTTCATGGACCTGATTCATTTATCGGAATACTTGTTTCAACATTTTTCGGAAGTACTGAAACAACATTTTATGTTTTAGCAGTCTACTTCGGTTCTGTTGGAATTAAAAGAATTCGTCATGCCGTTGTGGCTGGAATCATGGCTGACATTGTAGGAATCTTAGCTGCAGTATTTATAGTCACATTACTCTTTGGATAGTCGAAGTGAAATTGTATGAGGGAAATTAGTTTGATTGTATGGATAATGTTCAAAACAAAAAAGGGAAGCATTTCAGCTTCCCTTTTTTTATAACGTTAGAGTCTAAAACTATTTAACAACCTTAAATTCAATTCTTCTATTGAATGCTCTACCTTGAGCTGTTTTATTATCAGAAATTGGTTTAGAATCTCCTAAGCCGACAGTTGTAAGTCTTCCTGCGTCAACTCCTTTAGATACTAGATAACTTTTTACAGTTTCAGCACGAGCAGTCGAAAGTTTTTTGTTAGCATTCGCAGAACCGATATTATCTGTGTGTCCTTGAATTTCAACTTTCATTGAAGGATTTGATAAAAGAACTTGAGCTGCATTTGCTAATATCGGATATGATTCATTTGTTAAAGTGGATTTATTAAAATCAAAGTTAACACCAATTAGAACCCAATTCTTATCACCATCTGCATGAACAACCGGTTTAGCAGCATGTTTCTTTACAATATCTTCAATTTTATTATAATCCACATCTGCAGGTGTTTTAGCATATTTTTTAACAATTTCTTCGATCTTTGCATAATCAATATTTGCTGACATACCATTGGCAAGGTTATCACAATATGTTGATGATGAGCCTCTATCAATATAATACATTAACCCCAAACCAAATGAAGTATATGAATCAAGTGTACCACCGAATAATCCACCTTGACCACCTTTTATGCCGTCAAATTTATCAGTAGAAACAGTATTTTGTGACAATTCAACTTTTAAGAACCAATCCTCAGCAAAGTTAAAAGTTCCTCCAAAGAAGAAATCAGCTGAAACCTCTCCGAAGTAAGAATCATCTTTAACTCCCGCAGCATTTTTCAATGTATAATAAAGAGCACTACCACCAACACCGACATAAGGATTAAAAACTTCACATGGTAAGAAGTTGTAAACAGCGCCAATTCCAAATTTAATGGCATTATTTGTAAACTTAGTAGGTGCAACAGTATTTTGTCCTGTGAACATTAAGTAGTCAACATTAAATCTCATTGCTGCACTTTCAGAAAAATGCTTTTGTAGGATTATACGTCCACCAAAATCTATGTCTTCACTACTAATATCACCAAATAGTCTTGGGGAAACAAAATCCAAACCTAATGCCCATCCATCTTTTGAGGCTTGTGCATTTATCGATGTAACCGCAAAAGCAAACACCATAAAGAATAACAATAATTTTTTCATATATACCCTCAGAAATAGTTAAATAATTTAATTGAAATAAAACTCATTAATGATTCTAAAATTCTTAATTAAACAGTTTCAATATAAGTTCAAAATAAATTATTCGCAAACTTTCAGAAAAAAAAACACTCGACCATTTTTAGAAGAACGTACATGTTCATAAATACTAAATTAGTAAGGAATCGATAAAAGTATTTCTTATAATAAAAGTGATAACTATTAGAATTTATTTAAATGACAAATTCAGAACAAATCTTCCATCACAATGCAGTCTAACTTAATTTCTCAATCATAAAAACTTTAATTCGGCAGGTAGTTGTTTCAGAGATATGACAGTATTGGTATTTCTTGCTAAAAATATACTAATCGCTAAAAATATCTTCTACTATAAATTATTTTTTTTCAATTATAATAGTTATTTTTGCCTTTCAAAATTCGGGGTGTAGCGCAGCCCGGTTAGCGCGCTTCGTTCGGGACGAAGAGGTCGGGAGTTCGAATCTCCCCACCCCGACAAATTCACCAGTACCGTCACCTATCGCTTAAATTCATTCATAATCTTTTTTAATTGACTCTCGGAAAGTCCGCTACCAAAATTGTGACCGGCTTTGTTCAATCCATTTTTATTTAAATTTACAGAATCAACTTTAGGATTTCCAGCTCTTGCTTTCAACCTCTCTTCAATCTCAAACATAATATTTGAATTTATTGAGTTTGAAGAATTTAGACTATTTCCCTTATTAATAGGATTTGTCTCATATGCTAAATATTTTATATTCATTAAATGTTTGGCCGTGACATTTTCACTTACAATTGAGCCACCCCATGTTCCGGGACCCAGTGTTAACGAGGGTGCTAGTGCTGTTGTATACCCCACTGCGCCGACAGACGAAACAGTATTTACCAAAATTCGGAATGCAGGTTTCTCTAAAGCAAATTTCATTATTACATCAGAATCGTTTGAATGAATTACCATTGTATGCCCAACACCACCAAACTCAAGCAATTCAATACATTTATGACATCCTTCGAGCCATCCATCTACTGTGTAGAGTGCAAGAATCGGGGATAGTTTTTCTACTGACAAAGGTTCATGTTTACCAACAAATTCACATTCAGCAATTAAAACCGTTGTTTCTTTCGGGACTTTAAATCCTGCATATTCAGCAATCCAAACTGCCGGTTTACCGACTATTTCAGGATTCAATCCACCCCGTTTTAATATTATGGTATCTGCAATTTTTTGCTTCTCTTCTGAATTCAAGAAATAGCATCCGTTCTTCTTAGCTTCTGTGATAACTTTTTCTCTAAGTGGTCTGTCAACTATAATAGCTTGTTCAGAAGAACAAAGTGTCCCATTATCAAACGTAGTTCCATAAACAATATCAGCAACTGCTTTTTTATAATCAGCGGTTCGCTCAATAAACGCAGGAACATTTCCTGAGCCAACTCCGTATGCAGGTTTCCCCGAACTATATGCAGCTTTCACCATTGGATTACTTCCTGTTGCTAAAATAACTGCAATGTTTTTATCGTGCATCAATGCATTTGTCCCCTCAAGAGTTGGGTTTGTCATGCACTGAATTAATCCTTTTGGAGCACCGACATCTTCAGCTGCATCGGATAAAATTTTTAAAGCTGAAATTGTTGATTGCACTGTTCGCGGATGTGGACTTGCAACAATCCCATTTCTACATTTCAAAGATATAATTGCTTTAAACATAGCTGTTGAAGTAGGATTTGTCGATGGGACTAAAGCACAAACAACCCCCATTGGCTCAGCTATCTTTAATAATTTTCCATCAGCTTCTGAATCAATAACACCAACAGTTTTTAAGTCCTTTATGTGCTCATAAACATTTTTGGTTCCAAACTGATTCTTTATAACCTTATCTTGCCACTTACCGAAGCCACTTTCTTCAGCTGCCATTTTAGCGAGTTTCTCCGCAGAGTTAAATCCGGCATCCGCCATAGCTTTTATGACTTTATCAACTTGAGTTTGGGAAAAATGTTTGAATTCAAGTTGTGCTTCCTTTGCTAATTTAGCTAAGTTTCTCGCTTCTTGAATTGATAATAAATCTTTATCCAAAGTCATACATATCTCACTTTGATTTTATTTTACTTTAACAAATTTAAAATTGAAACGCTTACTTCTTTCAATATTACTAATTTCTACACTTAAACTATCACTTGCATTAAAAGAGTACTTGATTACTTGAGGAAAATCATGATCTCTATTAACAAATACAAAATCATCTTCACTCTTATTTAGGTGGAATATTATTTCTCTTCCTTGATTCTGATTAAAGACTCTTGGAATGTATTGAATCTTATTTTCAATTTCTAAAAGTCTAATAGTTTCGATTTTTGTTGTGTTTAGATTTTGTATCTTGAATGATTCACCATAAAGTTCATTTTCTCCGAAATCTATACTCCATTTTTCAATAATTGAATGGTGAGAAAATTCAGCAATCCAAACTCCGGGCAATTTGGCTGATAATTCCGTAAACTCCTTTAGCTGACAAAAATTAATCCTACTAAAATGAATTAAACAATAAACTAGTATATAAATTTTCATAATCGGTTGATTTTTATTATCAATTCGATTAGTAACGCTTTAATTCTCCACCGCCAAATATCACGAGGCCCTTTATTATCAAGGTTTTAGAAGTATCAATTACTTCTTTATCGTGTTTATGAATTTTATTTGAAAATACTCCAAAGATCGGTAAAACATCAACAATAACATTCCAGTGCGACGGAATCATTAAAGTGTAACCACCAAAAACTGCGAGAACATCGAGAACATTTTCACCGACAGCTAATTCACATTTCGTGAAATCAATCTCACTCCCACCAAAAACTGCGGTAACTGACCCACCTTTAAAATTTTGTGAAAATACTGTCTTATTTCCACCGCCAAAAATTGAGATATCTTCTATAGAATCGGGACCATAATTTGACGAAATTTCACCATCATCTTTCTTCTCTGTTTTCCGTTGTCTAAAAATTAGATATGCCCCTAAACCCAGTAAAATCAATGGTAAAACAAGTTTCCCAAAATCTATTGCACCGGTGATCACTGCATAATGCCATACTAATCCAAATGCAATCAGAATGTACCCAAATACTTTTTTAGAAGAGTTGAAAACTGTTATCAAACCAACAAATACCAGTAGACTACGAAATGAGAGTAAGTGGCTAAGAATGTTTATTTCAATCAACCCAAAATTTTTCATCAAATATAGAATACCAACTACAACCAGAATAAGTCCAGTGATAACCCTGACTACAGAATTTTTAGATTTTGACATTTTGAACTCACGTTTTTTATTTGATTTTAATTCTAAACATACAAAAATGTTTTTTATGAAAAAATTCTTCCTTTTGATTGATTTTTTACAAAGAAAATTTTACAATTAATTAATTTTTCACTTGACTTTAAAGAACTTTTTGCAACCTCAAAATTTAATTTTGACTTTAGCTTTAATCTTTTTACGTTTGTCACAGATAATTTCTGCTGACACACCACGAAGTGTAAAAACAATTCAAAAAATATTTTTATAAATGACTATACTATATGGGCACTGTAATTAAGGAGTTTTATGAAGATTAATCGCTACTTTACAAAACAAGGTTTTGATGCATACAACGGAATGGAATTTGAAAAACGGGTTTCTGAAATTAGAAATCCGGATGGCTCGATTGTTTTTCGAATGGAAGATGTTTATGTTCCATCTACATGGTCGCAAGTTGCTACTGATATTATTGCCCAAAAATATTTCAGAAGAGCAGGCGTTCCCAAATTACTAAAAAAAGTTGAGGAGGAAGGGATTCCTGAATGGCTTCAAGCTTCTGTTCCCGATTATGAAAACCTCAACAAGCTTAGTGAGAAAGAAAGATACGGCTCAGAGAAAGATTCTCGTACGGTCTTTCATCGATTAGCCGGATGCTGGACATACTGGGGATACAAAGCAGATTATTTTGATTCTGAAGAAGATGCTCGAACCTTTTACGATGAACTTGTTTTTATGCTTGCTAATCAGATGGCAGCTCCAAATAGTCCACAATGGTTTAACACCGGCTTGAACTGGGCATATGGTATTTCCGGACCATCTCAGGGACATTATTATGTTGATTATCAGACAGGCGAATTAACTGCCTCAACTGATGCTTATACTCACCCTCAACCTCATGCATGTTTTATTCAATCAGTAAATGATGACCTTGTTAATGAAGGTGGAATAATGGATTTATGGGTTCGCGAAGCCCGCCTCTTCAAGTACGGTTCAGGAACCGGAACTAATTTCTCAGATATACGAGGTGAAGAAGAACCTCTGAGTGGCGGAGGTAAATCTTCAGGATTAATGTCCTTTTTAAAAATTGGAGATAGATCTGCAGGAGCAATTAAATCAGGTGGTACTACGCGAAGGGCAGCAAAAATGGTTTGTCTGGACATGGATCACCCCGATATCGAAGAGTTTATTAATTGGAAAGTAATTGAGGAGCAAAAGGTTGCTTCATTAGTCGCTGGATCGAAGCTATGTAACTACCATCTGAATGCCATTATGAAAGCATGCTTTGAAGAGCATCCTGAAAATGATCGGTTCAATAAAAAGCTAAACATAAAATTACAAAAAGCTGTTATTGAAGCTAGGAAAGCTCAAATCCCAAATAACTATATTGAACGAGTTATTCAGTTAGCAAAACTTGGTTTTAAATCAATTGAGTTCCCGGAATATGATGTTGATTGGAATTCAGAAGCTTATGCATCTGTATCAGGACAAAATTCTAATAATTCCATTCGTGTATCAAATCAGTTTATGCAAGCTGTGATTGATAACGATGATTGGAATTTATATTGGAGAAATGAAAAGAGAAAAGCACAAAAAGAGAATAGAAAATCGAAACCATGTAAAACAATTAAATCAAGAGAATTGTGGGATCAAGTAGCCTTTGCTGCATGGGAAAGTGCTGATCCTGGAATACAATTTCATACTACAATAAACGAATGGCATACTTCTCCAAAAGGTGGTGAAATCAGAGCCTCTAATCCATGCAGCGAATATATGTTCTTAGATGATACTGCATGCAACTTGGCATCACTTAATCTTGTAAAATTTTACGATCCAAATTCTCAGAAATTTTTAATTGATGCTTATAGACATGCTTCAAAACTTTGGACTATCGTTCTTGAAGTCAGTGTTCTGATGGCACAATTCCCAAGTAAAGAAATTGCTGAACTCAGTTATAATTATCGTACCCTTGGATTGGGATATGCAAACCTTGGTTCTTTGTTGATGTTACAAGGGATTCCTTACGACAGCCAGGAAGGTTTTGCAATTTGCGGTGCTATAACTGCGGTGATGCATATGACTTCTTATGCAACTTCTGCAGAATTGGCAAAGGAGAAATCTCCTTTCCCGAAATTCGATGAAAATCGAGAAGATATGTTGCGTGTAATTAGAAATCATAGACGTGCCGCTTACAACGTCCCCAAAGAAGAGTATGAAGGATTAACGATTTTTCCTATGGGTATTGACCCAAAACATTGTCCCTCTGACTTGCTGAAAGCGGCTCGTGAAGATGCAGATTATGCTCTCGAATTAGGTGAAAAATATGGATTTAAAAATGCTCAAGTAACTGTAATTGCACCAACAGGCACAATTGGCTTGGTGATGGATTGCGACACTACCGGAGTTGAGCCAGATTTCGCTCTAGTAAAATTTAAAAAATTAGCCGGTGGCGGATATTTTAAAATTATAAATCAATCAATTCCCCCTGCTCTTGAAAGACTTGGTTATAACAAAGACCAAATAAATGAAATAGTAAAGTATGCCAAAGGTGCCGGAACACTTATTGGTTGCCCATACATCAATCATGAGACACTTCTTGCAAAAGGTTTTACAAATGAAGTTATAAGTAAGATTGAAAAAATCTTACCTACCGTATTCGAACTTAACTTCGCATTTAACAAGTATACACTTGGAACAGAGTTTTTAACTAAGAGTCTGAATCTTGATGAAGACTTAATAAATTCTTTTGATTTTGATCTATTACGTTATCTTGGATTCTCAAAACAAGAAATAGCCTCTGCTAATGATTATGTCTGTGGAACAATGACAGTCGAAGGGGCACCATATTTGAAACATGAACACTATCCCGTTTTTGATACTGCAAACAAATGTGGCAAGAAAGGAACAAGATTCATTAGGGCTTTAGCTCATATAAAAATGATGGCTGCTGCTCAACCGTTTATCTCCGGTGCTATTTCAAAAACCATCAACCTACCAAATCAAGCTTCTGTTGATGACATCAAAGATGCATATATGCAATCATGGAAACTAGGTGTTAAAGCAAATGCTTTATATAGAGATGGTTCGAAATTATCTCAACCGCTAAACTCAACTTCTGATGAAGATTTTGAGGCTCTTTTAGAAGATCAAGACAAGAATGATATAGTTAAAGTTGCTGAAAAAATCATTCACCGTTATATCGCTAAAAGAAGAAGATTACCCGACAGAAGAACCGGTTATACACAAAAAGCAAAAATTAACGGGCAATCCGTATATATCAGAACCGGAGAATATGATAATGGCCAGTTAGGTGAAATATTTATTGACATGCACCGTGAAGGAGCAACTGTAAGAAGTCTGTTAAATGTTTTTGCAATTTCGATTTCATTAGGATTACAGCATGGTGTTCCACTTGAAGAATTTGTTGATGCTTTCGTATTTACTCGTTTCGACCCGAGCGGTATGGTTACCGGAAATTCAAAAATAAAAATGGCGACTTCTGTGATTGATTATATCTTCAGAGAATTAGCTGTCACATATTTAGGTAGAAATGACTTAGCTCATGCAGATCCGAACGATGTTACCCTTTCTACAAAAAATATAGTGAAGAAATTTATTGAACCGGATTTCGAAAGTGAAGAGATTGTCAGTGAAAGAGTTATTGAGTTAGACAAAGATACTTTCGGAAGTTATAATTTTCAACTCTCGACAAGTGAAGGCGAAGACAGAACAAATTATTTCTCAAATGAATCGTCATCGTTGAAGAATAAAGTTAAGCAAGCTATTGAACGAGGTTATACGGGCGACGTTTGTACCGAGTGTCAAAGCATGACAATGGTGAGGAATGGAACTTGTTTGAAATGTATGACTTGTGGTTCGACATCAGGTTGCAGTTGATTTTAACCAAACAATTAAATAAAAAGCCCGATTTATCGGGCTTTTTATTTGTGTAAGTAATTAATCTTTTTCAAAAATTGAATCCAACCTTCTTGCTCCCATGTATCTTTTATGATAATAGTTTTCTTCGAGAGAAGAAATTGTTACTCCAAGTTTTCTGCTGGCATGAACAAATAAATTTTCACCGAGATAAATCCCAACGTGTCCCGGTCGTGAGCGCCTTGTGGTATTAAAAAAAACAAGATCCCCAAAGACTAAATCTGTTCTATCACCAATCTCAATTCCGTGTTGATATTGTTCTCTTGCCGAGCGATCTAATCGGAGCGATAAACTTTGCTCATAAACTGATTTCGTAAATGCAGAACAATCAATCCCCTTTTTTGTGTTTCCACCATATTTATAAGGAGTATTAAGATACTTAATTATTTCCATCACCATCTTTTCTTTGATGCTGCCTAAATCGGCATTCAAATTATCAGACGATGGAGAAATTTTTTTCAAAACTTCGGAATAATCAATAGTTAGTTCTTCAGTAGGGTCTTCATCAAATTCATCTTCTTCATTAAATGAGTCCTCAACTGATAAGGAATCAGATTTAGTTGATTGCTCATTTGTATTACTTTTAAATCGAGTCGAGCTTGAGGTCTGCTCATCCTTGTTATTTCCAAATCTAACGGTAGAACTTGAAGCAGTACAGCCGGAGTGTAGTAATAGTCCGGCTGTAAAAATGAATAAAAAGAAAAAATATCTAAGAAAACTCATCCCAAATAAGCTCGTAAATTTTTACTTCTTGATGCGTGTCTTAATCTTCTGATCGCTTTTTCCTTTATCTGTCTAACTCGTTCACGAGTGAGATTAAATCTTTCCCCGATTTCTTCAAGAGTTAAAGAATGTTCTTTGTTTAAACCAAAATAAAGTTTGATAACCTCTGCTTCTCTTTCGGTGAGAGTAGATAGTGCTCTTTCTATTTCTTGCTTCAGTGATTCGGTCATCAAAATAGAATCCGGTGAAGGTTGTTGATCGTTCTGAAGAACATCCAGAAGTCGATTGTCTTCTCCTTGTGCAAATGGAGCATCCATAGAAACGTGCCTACCTGATATTTTAAGAGTATCAGCAACTTCATTTACATCCATTTCGAGTTCAGTTGCTAATTCGGCTGCACTAGGCTCACGTTCGAACTCTTGCTCAAGATTACTATAGGCTTTACCAATTTTGTTCAAAGCACCAACACGGTTAAGTGGCAATCTTACTATTCTTGATTGCTCAGCCAATGCTTGTAGAATCGATTGTCGAATCCACCAAACAGCATACGAAATAAATTTAAATCCTCTTGTTTCATCGAAACGTTTTGCGGCTTTGATTAAACCAAGGTTCCCTTCGTTAATTAAATCACCTAAAGATAGCCCTTGGTTCTGATATTGTTTAGCAACACTAACAACAAATCTTAGATTCGCTTTAGTCAGCCCTTCTAAAGCTGTTTGATCTCCCTTTTTTATTCTAATAGCCAACTCAATTTCTTGATCAGGTGTTAGGAGATCGACCTTTCCAATTTCTTGCAAATATTTGTCGAGAGACTGACTCTCACGATTAGTATATTGCTTAGTAATTCTCACTTACATTACCTCATTTAATAATTTTCAATATTTATACTATCAACGATACCCACAATTGAAGCATCAACAGGGGCAAAATCAACATCTAGAGGAATAACTGCTTCAGACGCTGTTATATAAAAAACTGTTTCACCTGGACCCGCACCAATCGTATCGATTGCAATAATTGGTTCACCATAATTATTCTGATTTGCATCCAATGGTTGAAGCAACATCATTTTGTATCCGTTTATGGCGGAATACTTTTTTGTTGCCCAAATATTACCAATTATTTTACCAAGATACATCCGATATCCTAAACGCTTTTAGCGTGGAAAGTTAGTGAAATAAAAAATCTTTTTCAATTCAATTTTTCCGCCACTCTTCATCTCTTTGTGATGTCCAATTTATCAACTATCGCCATTACAACTGCGTCAACCGGCTTGTTTTTTGTAATAGTTGTCTGTCTCGCAGAACTTCCGGTTGCAACTAATACGATTTCCCCCTCTCCGGCACCGACACTATCAACAGCCACAACAAAATTGTCTTTTTCTTTGTAATCAAGATCAAGTTGTTTGACAATTAAAAATTTCGAACCAACAAGATTTTCATCTTTACGAGTTGACCAGACGGAACCAATCACTTTGCCTAAAATCATTAATAACCTCTAAACCATTGTAAATTTTTAGTCCGGTATTCTTATACTTTTCTTCATTAAAGGTAAGAATCGGTAATTTATTCATTTGCGCAACAACACAGAATATTGCATCACTATAATTTTGAGTTAAATCAGAAAAAATCGGCACACCAAGAGAGTATCTTGAATGAATTCCTAAAACATTAATTACACTCAATAAAGATTTAATCTCTCCATCGATATGTCGATTTTTCATAATGACAAATAACTCCGAAGCATTTATAACTGTAGTGAAAACCAAAGAATTAGTTAATGCTGCTTCTAAAATCGAAAATTCATTTTCGCACTCTAAATGTTCGATTAGAATTGATGTATCAACGAGAAATTCGTTCTTGCTTCTTTTCATCGAATCTAAAGTTTTCTTTTCTACTCAAGACACCTTTGCAATTGAGAAACTTTTCAACAACTATAATTGGAAGATTTTGAGTTTCTGAAATCCTTAAAAGAATTTTTTCTTGTATTTTACATTTAATCATTCAACATTCCGATTCCATAAAGCTCATTTTGAACATTGAAAAATTCTCCAACGGTCTTACCAACATCTGCTAATGAGTTTCTTTCGCCTAAGTTTCGACCATTTTTCCCTTTTTGATAAAGCAATATTGGGACATACTCACGACTATGGTCTGTACTTGGTGTAGTTGGGTCATTCCCATGATCAGCTGTTATAATTAACAAATCGGATGTATCTATAGTTTCCAATAAATTGGGTAAAAAGTCATCAAACTTTCTAAGAGCATCTGCGAAACCTTGTGGATCATTTCTATGTCCGAAATAAACATCAAAATCAACTAAGTTTGCAAAGATAAAACTATTCCTTGTCTTAGACGCAAGAGACAAAATCTCAGCACATCCCTCTTGATTAGATTTTGTTGGAAATTGTTGACTAATTCCATTATAATTGAATAAATCGCCAACTTTACCCACACTAATAGTATTAATCGAATTATCTTGAAGATAATTTAATACTGTTTTGCCATGCGGATTCATTGAGAAATCGTGTCGATTTGTTGTTCTGCTAAAATTGTCTGAAGTGCCTATAAAAGGACGTGCTATAACTCGACCAACTATTTCGTCAGCAACCAAAACTTCTTCTCGAGTTATTTTACAAATTTCGTAAAGTCTATCAAGAGGAATAATTTCTTCATGTGCGGCTATTTGAAATACAGAATCGGCAGATGTATAAATAATTGGGAAACCGGTTTTACAGTGTTCATCGCCAAGTTCTTTTATTATTTCGGTTCCGGAAGCCGCTTTATTTCCTAGAAAGCCATCACAACCTGTTTTTTCTAAAAACCTTTTAGTTAGATATTCCGGAAAACCTAATGGATAATATGTAAAATCAAATGTAACCGGAAGCCCGGCTAATTCCCAGTGTCCGGTTGTCGAGTCTTTTCCCTTTGATATTTCTCTCATTTTTCCAAATGATGCTCTTGGCGATTCTACTTTTTTAACTCCAACAATCTCAGATATATTCCCAAGACCAAGTTCTTGAAGATTAGGCAGATATAAACCGTTTACAACTTTAGAAATATTGAATAAAGTGTTGCTGCCACAATCCCCATAAAGATTTGCATCAGGTAATTCGCCGATACCTACACCATCGAGCACTATCAAAAAACAATTATTAATCGCAACCTCTAATTAATATTTCTTACTTTATTACCACCGCTTTCGAGTGCTTTTTGAAGCGCTAATCCGGCATTATGAATTACTTCATCCACATCTGTTCTATCGGATGTTGATGCGACTCCGATTGAAACAGTAAAAGTAGACTGCTTTGAAAGTACAGCAATAGTTTGCCTCGCTATTCTTACTCTCAATTTTTCTGCCCACAAAAAGACATCTTTTGAGTATGAATTAAAAAAGTAAATAGCAAATAATCTTTCATCAAGTCTTCCGAATAAAGTTAATGGCGTCATCTCCGAAGATACAATTTCTGCAACTGATGCAATTACCATCTTATAAGGATTCTCCCCGAACAAAGATTCTTGTTCAAGAAAATCATCTATTTTTAGTAAAGCAATAGCCCCGGGAACTTTCAGCAATTGAGATTTGATTAAATCTGACGCCAATCGGTTTTTAAATGTTTTAAAGTTCAATGCTCGAGTTTCAACATCCAATGCCAAATAAGTTTTCAACATATTTTGAGTTGTGATTGAATAAATCATGAACGAAAGAATTGAAGTTGAACTTTTCAAAAATTCTGCGTCAGCCTTTGTGTAAGCATTTTTTTTCATGCTCTCAAAACACAAAACCCCAAAGTTTTGCTCTTGATACAAAAGCGGAATTGCTAAAAAAGAACCATCAAAACTAACATCTTCAATTTTAGAAAATCGCTTATAATCTGCTGCGGAGGTGTCGTCAATTTTGATTGGAGTTCCTGTGTGAATACACTTTCCCGCTAAAGTCCCGTCAAGATCGACTTCAAGATTTTCTCCCACATATTTTAGTGACCTTTTATTAATAACTTTTTGTGTTTTGAAAACTTTTTCATAAGGATTGTACTGAACAAAACAAAATGCATCCCAGTCAATCAAATTTTGTACTGACTTTTCAATCGTATTTGTTAAATCCTTATCATCATCTAACTTGGAATTAGGACCCACAAGATTAAGTAATCCGGACAATCTTTTCTGAGCAATAAACTCAGCATAATTTTGCTCAAAAAGACTAATTAAGATAGTAATCACTCGAACAAATCTTCCGAGAGCAAAGATAGTTTCAACCCCAAACTGATCTTCCTCTTTTGAATCTATTGCTAATACTGCAATTAAGTTTTTATCAAAAAATAATGGTACACCAACAAAACTTCTAATCCCCTGTGGTGTTGTATAATATCGTATTACGTCTAGCTCAGAAGTAACCGGTATGTCAGATAATAACTCCGGCTCTTCTTCTCTAACTATTTTACTTAAAACATCATCCTCTAAATTCAGTTTTTGATTTGTGATGGATTCTGAGTTTGTAATATATTTTTCGATAGATAGTTTTTCATATTTCTTATTATACCAAAAAAATATTGCTGTGTAAGCTGAGAACGACTCCTTGATTAGATGTAAAAGTTTTTCTAATACGAACGTAAACTGATCGTTGTGTCCAACACCTTTTGGAATCACTTCATTTACAACTTCTTGATAGAGTTCCTTAAGGTTAGGTGGAACAAGAAGTACTCGCTCTCTTTTACCTACTTTAAATATATTTTCTTCAGTAATTAGGTCTGTATTTGGAGTACGATTTACAATCTCAAAAGACTCATCTGATGATGATGCATGCTCCGGAAAGCCTTCAAAACCATCGTCTGAAACTAAATCTGTATTTTTAGGGAAGTGATATTCTTTTCTAAAAGAATCACGGAGAAAAATCAATAACCCAACATAAATTAAGGTTAGTAAACCTCCGATAATTCTGAAAACCATATCATCAGTTAAAAACTGAATAGAAATTAGAATCGGAAAAAAAGCAAAAATTATTAATCGTTTTTTTTGTCTTGGTTCCATTTAAGGAAATTCCACTAATAAATTTATTACTAAACTCTAACTCGCAAATATAACTATCTTATCATTAAAAAATGAAGCTGTTGACTTTTTTCATAATCTTTTTTATACCAAATCCGGTAGTGGCTGAGCACATAAAAACATTTTCGTCAAAAATGTATTCTGGATATTTTGACAAAAAGTTTTTCTTTGATGTGGACACTTGTGATTGTTTTAATTTATCAATTTTATTTAATAAAATAATTATCTCTATATTGAAGAAACTAACAAACTCACTCATCTTTAAATCAAGTTCTGTAGGCTCATGTCTGCTATCAATAATCTGCAATACAGCTCGAATCCTTTTAGACTGTTCAAAGTAATTGTTAATGAGGGTTTTCCACTTATCTTGTTCAACTTTGCTAGCCTTTGCATAACCAAATCCGGGTAAATCAACTAAATAATATTTATCATTGACATTATAAAAATTTAGAGCTCTTGTTTTTCCCGGAGTAGAGCTGGTTTTTGCGAGTCCCTTTTTATTAAAAAGAGCATTGATTATCGAAGACTTGCCAACATTTGATCTACCCGTAATTACAATGTTGGGTTTCTCATCAGAAGGTAAGTTTTTTACCGAAGTAACTTCACGCAAAAAAGTTATTGAGTCATTCATAGAAAAAAAAAGAGTAATCGGTAATTTCCGATTACTCTTCAGATAAAATTAATTGAAAAATTTATTTGTTTGTAGTTTCTTCAACTACATTAGCATCTTCAACTTTTTCTTTTTGTTTTTTTGATTCAGCTTTAGCTGATTTTTTCTCTTTGTTTGCAACTGCTTTTGCATTTGCAACTTCATTAAAATCAACTAACTCAATCATTGCCATTTCAGCAGCATCGCCTAAACGGCGACCAAGTTTAATAACTCTTGTGTAACCACCTGCTCTATCGCCAATCGCAGGAACAATTGTACCCATTAATTCTTTTACTGCATCTTTCTCTTTAATTACATCCATAATTTGTTTGTGTGAATGTAAGTCACCCACCCGAGCTTTAGTAATTAAAGGTTCTACAAATGATCTTAATTCTTTAGCTTTTGCTAACGTAGTTTTAATTCTTTTAGCTTTAAAAAGTGAAGCGGAAAGATTTTTAAGTAATGCAGCACGATGGCTGGCAGTTCTTTTTAATTTTCGTCCTTTTACTCTGTGTCTCATTTCAAACCTTTACCAGTTAAGTGGATTCATTTTCTTCATTAATATACTTGTCAACATCCATTCCGAATTCAAGACCCAAATTTTCAACAATTTCGGTTAATTCAGATAAAGATTTTCTTCCGAAGTTTCGGAATTTTAGCATTTCAGCTTCATCTCGTCTAACTAATTCTGCTAAGTTTTTAATAGTTGCAGCTTTTAGACAGTTGTGAGCTCTCACACTCAATTCTAAATCATCAACATTTGTAAGAAGAAGTTTTTTAATTCTTTCTTTTTCAGTATCCTTTTGAATTTCGGCAGGAGCTTCTTCGGGTTCTAGGTCTAAGTTAATGAATAATTGAATATGGTCTCTTAATATCTTTGATGCCTGAGTTAAAGCATCATCAGGAGTTATTGACCCGTCTGTCCAAACTTCGAGTGTCAGTTTTTCGTAGTCATTTTTATCACCAATACGAACGTTTTCTACATCGTAACGAACATTCTTAATTGGGGTAAAGATTGCATCCATAGGAATAAAACCTATTGTATAATCCGGTGATTTATTCTCTGTAGATGGTACATATCCAACACCTTTTCCAATTCTCAATTCGATATCAAATTTTGCACTCTTATTTAAAGTAGCTATGTGAAGATCAGGATTTAACACCTCTACGTCAACACTATTCTTTTGAATATCGCTTGCTTTAAAGATACCCTCGCCTGAAAATGATATATCGATTTTTCCGGGTTTCTTGTTCAGCAATTTTAATCGTACTTGCTTTAAATTCAATATAATTTCAGCAACATCTTCAACTACACCTGGAATAGTAGTAAATTCATGAAGAACATCACTAAATTTAACTGCAACAATTGCAGCTCCGGGTAAAGATGATAACAAAACTCTTCTTAGTGAATTGCCTAAAGTTACACCAAATCCTCTTTCAAGCGGTTGTAACTGAAACTTGCCATACGTATTTGAATAACTTCCTTCATCTAAAACAACAGCTTCTGGCATCCTTAGATATGAAACACTCATTTCTTTTGTCCTTATATAATTACAAAAACTAGCTATTATTTCGAGTAAAGTTCAACTACTAATTGTTCATTAGCATTCAATGGTACATCTGCTCTCTCAGGAATTTGCAAAAATGAACCACTCAAAGAAGCCTTATCTACTGAGAGCCATGAAAATTGATTGTCTTTAATTCTTCTTAACGAACTATGAATAATATCTAATTTCTTACTTTTTTCTTTAATTTTAATTACATCACCGGGAGAAAGGATATAGCTTGGAATATCCACTAATTGATCATTCACTAATATGTGACGATGTCGAATTAATTGTCTTGATGATTTTCGTGAAGGAGCTAATCCTAAACGGTAGACAACATTATCCAAACGACTTTCAAGAATTTTGATTAAGTTATCGCCGGTAATTCCCTTTTGTCTGTTTGCTTTTGCAAAATATGTTCTAAACTGAGATTCAAGCAAACCATATTGACGTTTAATTTTTTGTTTTTCTCGAAGCTGAACACCATACTC
>JAHBUO010000063.1 GCA_019638025.1 Ignavibacteriaceae bacterium | reverse complement strand
CACGGATATTATATAAGCTGTTGAGCCCGTTATATAGGATATAATACCCGTTATATAAGATATTGAGTTCATCATATATAACATTTCTTTCAGCTATCACAAAATGTACAATGGGATTATTTCAGGGTATTGTGTGCCGACGGATTAAGTCGGCAGATTCTATAATTACTCCACACCGACAAATAATGCTCTCTCAGCCTCGATAGATTAATAAGGTTTTCTAATTACCAATCACAAACTTCTTTAAAATAAAAATGCTCCAATAACTTACGTCATCGGAGCATTTTGATTAATCAACTGAATTTTATTTCAGTTTAAATTCTGATTTTAAGTTCCCTACTGTGATTACAAAATCGCCTGCTTCCGTAATTCTTTTATTGTCT
Source organism: Ignavibacteriaceae bacterium (assembly GCA_019638025.1). Taxonomy (GTDB): domain Bacteria; phylum Bacteroidota; class Ignavibacteria; order Ignavibacteriales; family Ignavibacteriaceae; genus JAGUXE01. The sequence continues at coordinate 18,512 of JAHBUO010000063.1, read as the reverse complement.
CTTCCTATAAAAGATAATTGTTCGGGTTTAATTGTAAATGAGACTTCTTTTGTTTCAGCAGGTTTAAGATTGATTTTTTCAAATCCTTGCAATTGTTTATTGGGTCGTGAAACAGAGCCGTATAAATCAGTTAAAAAAAGAAGAACCGCTTCTTTACCTTCACGTTTGCCTGTATTAGTGACTTTTACTGTTACAGTTAAGTCTTCATTTTTAGAAATTACATTCTTAGCAAGTTTTAAATCAGAATACTCAAAAGTGGTGTAACTTAAGCCATGACCAAAAGACCATTGAGGAGTATAAGCATTTGCATCAAAAAATTCGAGAGGTTTATAATCATAATGGACTATATCGTTTGGACCTTTGGGATAAGTAACGGGGAGTTTACCGCTCGGATTTGCATCACCGAAAAGAATATCTGCCGTTGCAACGCCCCCTTCCATTCCGGGGAGGAAAGCAACCAAAACAGCTTTACTTTTTTCTGCAATTGATTTAATTACACGGGGTCTTCCTTCAACTAAAACTGTGATTACAGGTTTTCCGGTTTTAATTAGATGTGTGGCAAGTTCAATTTGGGCATGGTCTAAATTTAAGTCATCAATATTTCCCGGAGTTTCACAATATGCTTTTTCTCCGATGCAAAGAATAACCGCATCAACATTTTCTGCTGCTGAAACAGCTTCTTTTATGTTCACATCTTTATTAAAAGTAGTCCCTTCAACATATACAACATTGTCTTTACCAAGTTTATCTTCTATAGCTTTTAGAATAGTCTTTTTATTCTTAGGATAAAGAGCTTCTTCGTCACCCTGCCAGGTAAGCGTCCAACCACCGTTTAGAGCACTTAGCAAATTTGCAGTAGGTCCCGTTACAAGAACTTTTTTGTCTTTTGAAAGAGGAAGAATATTCTTATCGTTTTTAACTAAAGTAATAGTTTCGTGTGCTGCTTCGAGATTAACTTTTGTATGTTCTTCGGTTGCAATTTTTGCAATAAGTTCTTTCTTCGGATAAGCGTTTTCAAATAAACCGAGCTCGTATTTAACCATTAGAATTCTGCTTACTGCTTCATCAATTCTTTTCATCGGGACAGATTTTTCTTTTACAAGTTCAACGAGTAGTTCGTAGAAAGAATAATCATAAGGAACCATGCTCATATCAACCCCTGCCATAACAGCCATACGTACTGCTTCTTTCGGAGACTCGGCAACTCTATCTCTTGTATAAAGGCGTTTAATATCTTCCCAATCAGAAACAACTAATCCCTTAAATTTTAATTCGTTGCGTAAAATTTCAGTTAAGAGACGATAATCTGAATGAGTCGGAATTCCATCAACTTCGGCAGAGTTAACCATTACCGTTAACGCTCCTGCTTTAACACCTGCTTCAAAAGGAGGGAGAAAATATTCGCGTAGAGTTCTTTCAGACATAAATGCAGGAGTTCTATCCTTTCCGTTAAACGGAAAACTGTAACCAATATAATGCTTTAAGCATGTAGCGGCGGAATTATCTTTTGACAAATCATCCCCTTGTGCTCCTTTAATATATTCCGAACCTAGAACAGACGTTAAGTAAACATCTTCACCAAAAGTTTCCCATAATCGAGGCCATACCGGTTGACGACCGAGATCAAGAACGGGATAAAAATTCCAGGGAATACCGGAAGCTCTTGTCTCTATCGATGTAATTTCACCCGAGCGTTTAGCCAACTCTTTGTTGAACGAAGCTCCCATGTTTATAGCTTGAGGGAAAAGTGTAGCACCAACAGTATATGTAGCACCGTGAATAGCATCTATTCCGTACATAACGGGAATTTTTAATCTTGATTTCTTTGTTGCTATATCCTGAATTTTTGTAATTACTTCGTGCCAGTATTCCGGAGTATGAGCAACATCATAAACATTAAGAAGTGAACCGACATGATATTTTAATATTGCTTCTTCAAGTTTTGCTTCATCAAGAACGTGTGATTGCGATTTTGTTCCTTGAGTTTTAGAGACAGTCTGAATTGTTACTTGTGTCATTTGACCGACTTTTTCTTCAATGGTCATTTTTGCGACAAGCTCTTTAACTTTCTTTTCGATTGCCAAAGATTTTTCTGATTTACCCGGAGATGCCATCATTACTCCGGTCAGTATTAACAGTATTATAACCGACTTCATTAAAGTTATCCTATTTTGTTATATAAATTAATTTCATTTGAGAAAAACCATTTTCTTTGTTTGCGAGAAACCCGAACCGATTAGCGATAAGAAATAAATTCCCGATGCTAAATCAATCCCCGCAGATGAAACTCCATCCCAATTGTAGATGTAATTTCCCGGATTTTGATTATCAATTCCGTTTTCAAAAACTATATCCCCGAGTGTATTGTATATTTTTATTTTTACGTCACTATTCTTTGATAAAGTATAACTGATTGTTGTTTGTCCGTTAAAAGGGTTAGGATAGTTTTGGTTAAGTTGAAATATTTCGGGAGAGATAGAACTTTCATCTTTATTATCAAGTGATTTTTGAGTTATTACAAATCCGTTTATTAATGGAAGATGAACATGAGCCGCAAAAAATATTTCTAATAAATTATTTGAGACTACAACATTTTGTACCATCTTCTCGTAAGCAGTATTTGCACCAACCTTCTGGAAAATATCAAGTTTATGTTCAGCCATATCACCTTGCACATAAACATCAAAAATTCTTTTCCCTGTTGAATTATGAAAATTTTCAGCAAGCATCAGCTTTATATCATATGTCCCGTTAGGAACCCGAACAAGATATTTCACTAATCCGGTTCTATCGGTTTGATAAATAACATCTTCATCCGTACCGCTAATTTGCAGAGATGAAGCGTAGCTTACATTTGAGCCATCGAGATAACCATACTCTGTTGACGGCCTGAATTCTTGGTCGGCAACATATCCATTAAGACCAATTCCCCCGGCATTAAACTTAAACGGAAAGGTCGGAAAATTTGTATTCTGAATTGTTATTGCTTTAAGCCCCATATTATTAGGGGGATTTGCTAAATCTTTAAGATTCATTAAAACTAAATTTGCGGTTAAAGAGGGGTCTAGTCCGGTTAGATCAAGTTCAACACTTCTACCGTCCTCTAACATTGTTACGGAATTAATAGTTGAATTAACAATTATATAGTTTGAAGGTGTTTCAGCAGATGTTATCTCCATCTCCTCAGAGAACATAACTCTCACTTTGTTATTAGTGGCTCTTGCCCAAAGTGGTGACGGAGCTTTTTTATCAACATAACCGAGATTAACATTATCAGTTAAACAGAGAATCATCTTACCGTCACGAAAAACAATATTTTCATGGATGAAGTCGCAATTATTTCCACCGAATGTGTGAGTTGCTTTATCCCATCGGCTTGTATCCCAATTATCGAACTCATCTCTCCATTGTGGAGTAAAATTGTTATTTGTACCGTAGCTTCCATGTCCTGGAGTATAAGCAGCATAACTTACCCAATCGTAATAAGCAAAAGCAGGGAGAATATTTGCATTCCATTCACCAACCCAATTGTTGTAAGCCGGGTTCCAAATATTCATCATAAGCTTTTGTGCTTTATTTATTGTTGCGATATGCGCTTCAGTTTGTCGATAAACTTCTATTCCATCAATGAACCATGAGACATAATCGGGAGTCCATTCAAAAGCGTAAACATGATAATCAAGATGCGGATAAAAATTCACAAAATGTTGACGCACATTATTAACCTGTCCGGGAGAAATAACATTAAACTGAACAGCATTATCATACCGACCAAGAATTTCAATATCAATTTCGTTCCAATTTTGAATCCCTGATGAGAAGTCGTGATATGTAAAAAACGAAGCAAGAACTCCTTCTTTTTGAGGAGATTTTAATCGGGTTTCAAAACGACCGTAAAGAAAAGATTCTTTAGTCCGATACTCCCCGCCTTTAAAATCTTTAGCTGATATAATTAAATTAGAAGCAAAAATTAGTAGAAGTAAAAATGTAAACTTCTTCATAAAACTCCGTTCTTTGTGATTTGAAAAGTATCAGCTGCGTTAATATTGAAACTCATATCTTAAATAATTAACGCAGCTTCAACAAAGGAGACTCTATGTTAAAACTTAACTCCAATCGAGAACTTTTGGATGTTGGATAATCTGCCGAAATCAGCATAAGCATAATCAAAGGTGATTGCAATATTACCCATCAAATATTGTTGAACACCAAAACCAAGAGTGAATGATTCTTCCGAGTCTTGAAGAAATAATGATTTATATCCTCCTCGTAGAGAAATCATATCGAACATTGTCCATTCAGCACCTACGTTAATACTTTCGTAATTATCGTTCGGATGCTGTGCATCAAGCGCAAGTCTTAAAACATGTGAATCGAATAATTGTTTTGTATAACCGAGTCCAACCCTATAATTTAACGGCAAAGCCCATTCATCCGTTTGAAGATGTGCAGGAATATTTCCGTTATTACCGGTTGTCTCAATGTTCAAATCGTGAAGTACAAGATTTGAATTTCCGTTCAATTTCATCTTTGTTCCGAAATTCGATATAGACATAGCAAGAACAATTCCGTCAAAAGGAGTGATATATTGAACACCTAAATCCATTGCAAAAGCAGATGCGCTCATTTTCCAGATTGTCTGCTGAATGTACTTCGGATTAAAGCCTATACTGAAATTATCGGTTAAGTTAATTGCGTAAGTTAAGCTTACCGCAACATCACTAACATTAAAAGTTTCACCTGTTCCACCCGGTTCATCGATTGTTGTAACTCTCATTTCACCGATACTTGAAGAAGTAAAACTGAGACCTAAACTTCCGAGTCCCGGTACCGGATAAGCTATCGAAACAAAATTAAATTTAATATCGGCAAACCAATCAGTATGATCAAAGAAAGCACCGGCAGAGTTCATCTTGGCAATACCGGAAGGATTCCAATATATCGAACTCGGGTCATCAGCTAAACCAACAAAAGCGCTTCCCATAGCGGTTGCTCTTGCGCCTTGACTAATAGATAAAAATGGTGCGGCTGTTGTTCCTTTTTTAGAAACATTGCTTACAAATTGTCCGAATGTAATTACAGAAAAAAATATTATTATTGATAAAATCTTAGTTTTCATTATTCATCCTCCTCTATTTTATTACCGCAAATTTTCCGACATGAGAGCCAATTCCTTCAGCATCTACGTGATAAATGTAGAGTCCGTAAGCAATCTCCATTCCATCAGATGAAACAAGATTCCACGATAACGAGCCATCGGAAATATCAGAATCTTTCTTTAGTGTTGTAACTAATGAACCGGCTATAGTGTAAATTCTGATTGTACATTTTGCAGGAAGATTTATAAAATCAATTTTGCGTTGACCTCTTCCGGATAAATTAAGATTTCTCTTTTCCCAAGCAGCTGCCCCGAGATAAGGGTTCGGAACAACATCAATTTTAGCTAATTCAGATTTTGCGAGTGATGCATCAACATTAGCATTTTTAGTTGAGAAATTAAAGTAATCGCCCGTTGCAAAAGGTTTAGTCACTCGGATTTGATATATGTCACCGGGCTGTGGATAAGTCGGAGTTAGAGTTGGATCGAATGGTGCCATATATGATACTTGCCAAGAGATTCTCAAATTAGATGGAGTTTGTGCACCTCGAAACTCTAATATTTGAATTACATCACCAAATGTTAAACTTTGAGAAGTATCCAAATCCAATACTGCAACTTTTGCTTTTTGACCTGTATTAAGATTAGTAACTTTAAAATTCAGCGGGAATTTATAATAGAATGGGAATTGTTGAATATATGCAGTATCGACGGGAGAATCGAAAAACTCGATATCATAATCAGCAGGCCAAGCAACCCCGATTCCTGTTGTATTTTTGAATGTCATCATAAGAAGATTACTATTCCCCTTTTTCCATCCGGTAATTGAATCGATAGGAGCAACTACAGTATCATTAATTACCGAAACTACCATACCGTCAAAAGGTGGACTGAATTTGTTACTACCGAAATTTGTTGAATCGACTTTTGAGTGAAGTGTGTCGATTGTTCCGTTCAGTGTTCTTATAATATTGTAATTTGATGTAGAGTATTGGGGTACAGCACCGGATGCATTAAAATTAACTGAATAATTTGCACCTTCTTGAATTTCTTTAGGATTCAATACGGTAATCTGAAGCTTACCTGTTCCAATCCCGTCAGCAACTTTATTTACATCACCCACAATTTGCGGAGGAATATATCCTGCCGATTCTTTATTAGGAGTAACAACCGCACAGTTTATATCAACAAACTGAATATTGCCCGCAAAGTCTTCAGTAATGATTTTTGTACATTCAGAAGGTTGTAACCCTGAGGTTCCATAATTGGGGTCACCCATATCATATGAAACAACCGCATAATAATAAGTTACTCCATTTTTTACATCCGTATCAATGTATGAGTGTTGAAGTCCTGAGTTAGAGCCTCTCCAGAAATGAGCACCGTTAATACCAACCGGATCAGGTCCCTTAATTGAATCGACTAAATCGAATTGAGCTATTGGTTTCCAATATTTAGGTTCACCTTTAGAATCAGTAATAATTTTAATATCGTTAAATTCAGGCTCTTGAGAACGATAAATTAAATAACCCTCAAAATCTTTTTTATAACCTTTTGTGGGGTCGTTATCCTGGAACCCTAAGAATGGGTCTCTCGATTCTTCGGCAACTCTATCCCAATACAAATATACTTTTCCGTCGGCTGCAGCAGCTTTAACTGTTGGTTTGTATGGAGGACGAGCAAAGTTATAATTTGCATTGTATATCTGTTGAACTGTTTCTTTATTGAAAATTAAATCTTCAAGATTATTTCCGAAAACTAAAGCCATAGAAAACCTCTCTCTACGACCTTGTTCTAGTGGAAAAGGACCTGAAGCAAAACACATACTAATATTTGCGCGTTGTAATGCGGTATCAAAATTTGCATAGTTCATACGATTCCACATCGACTCATCATCTTTAGGCCAACCGCCGCCTGTACCACCATCCCCGAGACGATAAATTGAGATTGCTGTTAAACCAATCTGATCTGATTCATCTTTGTCTGTTGCATCAAAATTAGGTTCGCCGGGTGTAGGAACTCCATCACCTTCTCCTTCATCAGGAGCAATATATTGAGGATCGAAAGGACCAACGCCGTCTCTACCGACATCATTGTTTAATGGTTCGTTTTGTTCTCTATCCCATTTCCCGTTCCCATTTAAATCTGTATACGGAACCCAATCACCGTCATTATCAATACCATCATCTCTCCTCTCATCAATCATTCCGTCATCATCATCATCAAGTCCATTTGTTGCATTACCCGGGCTTTCAAGATAGGCATATCCATAATAACCGGTTAACCAACGAACAGGAGCACCATAACCATCATAATCATAACAATATGCTAAGTCCAATGTTTTATCATAATTTGCCATATCATCACCGGAGTCATCTGTTCCACCTACACCGCAATCAGTGTAGAATCCGAATAGAGTTTTGGGATAAGTCTGATCGGATATATTAACAATATCATAATGCCAAAATATAATATCTTCGGCAAGCACTTGTGACCATTGAAAGCCACGAACTTCAACACGCAAGCCGAGTCCACCTCTATTTGAATCAGAAGCAATCGGATAGTAAGAGAACGGGACTCTTGTAAACTCTTTATCTTTCGAATCATCCATGACATAGAATGTTTCGAAATCAGAATTAAGTACACCACGTCCAAAATAACCATACCAGTATCCATTCCACTCAGGAGTTAAATCAAGCGCATCAGGCCAAACTGAAGGCCAGGAGTTTTTATCGATGTTGATGGCAGGGTTTTCAGATGAAGCATTTGAATAACCCGGGACAGGTTCTAATCCCCAAATCAAATTTGTAACCGGATCTTTATCCATCCATTCACGATATGAAGTTTCAAGAGGATGGACAATTTGTCCGTTTCCCGGAGCAGTAATTTCGGTTGAAATTAAAAGAGCTACGCCATCAAGATAAGATTGTCCGGTTCCCTTAGGCCATTCTCCTGAAGGTTGATAAGGCCATTGTCCAACTTCACCATTATTATAGAATAAAGTTCTGATTTGATTTCCATCCATAACTCCTTCACGTCTGTAGCGAATATCACCATAAGCGTCGTTTCGGTATTTTTGGACTTTAGGATCAACTTGTGTAAATCCTTCAACAGAAAGTAAAATCAGAATAATTAATGTAATTTTTGAAAAGTGCGAAATCATTATTGTTTACTCCTCTTTCTTAAAAACCAAATCCAAAACCGAGACGAATTTCACGCGGTGTTGAATACATTGCTGGATTTTTCACATATTCTTCTATTGTGTTAAGCCCGATAATTTCACCGGCTTCTTTAACATTCAAATCGTTTGTAGCTCTTCCGGTTGTACCGTAAACACCATACTCGTTTTTAATATCGAATAAATTGTAAATAAGTAAGAATGCATTGATTCTTAATCCACCTAAATCAAAAACTTTATCGGCACGAAGGTCGACATTTAAAGTTTGCGGTTTTATTCCACCGTTTTCGAATCTAACACCTTGAGAAACTTTTCTATCTTCAGTATAAGGGAAACCTGCACCATATTGGAAAATCATACCGACATTCCAATCACCGGGTTGACCTGCATTAAGCGAAAGGTTTAGTGTGTGCCTTTGATCCCAATCAAGTGAAACAACTTTTTTAGTTTCTTCTACAGGTGGTTTTGTTTGATTGTTATTATAAACTGAATACGGATCGGAAGCATTACCTTCGGCAATTTGATAGGTATAATCAACTTTTGCACCAAAGTAATCAACAAATCGACGTTCAAAAGTGAATATGAATCCACGAACATTTCCATAATCTCTGTTTATAAATCGAGCATATTTGAAACCTTCATAAGTATTGATGATTTCCATACCGAGTAAATTTCTTATATCTCGATAGTAAACTGTTAGATTAAGTACCATGTTTGTGAAAATTACTTGTTGTAATCCAATCTCATACATTACGGTTTTTTGAACACCTAAATCTGGATTACCCATTACAGATGAGAGTGAACCTCCCGTTGTAATTAAGTAATCAGAATTTGTATAAAGATTTTCGAAACTTGGAATTTGGAAAAAGTGTCCATACGAAAATCTGATAATACCTTCATCGGTAATCGGGAAAGAAGCTCCCAATCTCGGGCTCAATTGTAACTTAGCTTTTGTCTTAACAAATTCGCCGGCGCCCGGGAAATCGGGATTTTTAGTGACATTTCTTAAATCAGCCGGAAGTACTGAATTGGGGTCAAAATAATCTAATCTTATTCCGGCATTGATAATCATGATATCATATTCCATCTTATCTTGAATATAAGCTGAAACTTCCATAGGTTTTTTTCGATATGCTTGGTTACCGAGAGTTCCTAAATCTCTATATGCAAGTGTAAATATTTTATTGCCGAGTGAATCTGTTTGGTCTTCGGTTAGATTCACAATTTCCAAACTATGATTAAACATATCGTGGAAACGAGCTTCAGCTCCAATTCCTATTTTATGTTCTTTTGTAATCTGAGAACTTAAAGTCCATTGAACAACATTTGTTTTTGTGTTACGTGTATATCTATAACCTTGGTTTCCGCCCGATCTGAAGGTATAACCTGATGTAGGAATTCCTTGAGTTGGGTCAACATATCGAGGGTCGTATGGGTCATCGTGCAAATTTCCCCAATATTTATGTGAGTTTACAGAGAACTTCAAACTTGAAAAAGTACTTTGTGTCGGATAAAAAGAGATTTGAAAATTATTAATAGTATTTGTCCTATAATGATGTACAACACCATCGGGAGTCCATGAATAATAATGATCATAATAACGGTTGTAGTTATCATCCCAAAACAAACTGTAACTGAACTTGAACATCGGAATTTGATAAGTTAGCTTTCCATTGAATGAATATTTCCGATCAGGATTCATAGAAACGTAAGCATTATCACCTGTATTTCGATAAATAAAAAACTTTGGAACATCAGGAAGCGTTACTTCAATTGGTACATTATCGGTTACGTTATAAACTCGTTTTCCGTATAAGTAACCTTTATTATCGTAATATCTACCGGTTGAGAAAAAGGTTAACCCTTTAATTCCGGTAGGACCACTTAAACTGAACTGAACATTGCGCGTCGATAAACGGAGTGGTTTATCAAGATTCTTAAACAAATCGGTATTGTTTGTAATATAATTTCCGGCATAAGCATTAACAGAGCCTTCAAATTTTTGCGAACCGTCTTGTGTAACAATATTGACGATACCCGACATCGCTTGTCCATATTCAGCATTGAATGTTCCGCTGATAACTTCCATTTGTCGAATCGAAGTATTTTCAACTTCGACACTTAATCTGTTATTAAAAGCATCAGTAACGGAAACACCATCGATTAAGTAAGCAACTTCATTTGAGCGACCACCCCTAAAATGTCCGCCAACTACACCTGCTTGAAGATTGATAATTTGACCAACATCTTCAACAGGCATCATTTTAATATCATTTGCGGAAATAGTTGCTGATGTTGAAGTTAAATCTTTTGTAACTAACGGACGTTCAGCAGTTACAACAACTTCTTGCTTCAATTCAACCGCAGCTGAAGTAAGTTTAACATTTACATTTGTGGTTAGGTCTATTCTAATTAAAACTTTTTCGACAATAACTTTTGCAAAACCAACTGCACTGACTATAACTCGGTATTCACCGGGAGGAATATTATTAATAACATAATATCCATCCATATCAGCAGCACCGCCGAAGTAAGTTCCCTCAATGACAATATTAGCGCCAAAGACGGGCTCGCCGGTTTGAGTATCAGTAACTTTTCCGGTTAGCTTACCGGTAGTACCTGCATTTATTAAGGTTGATAGTGCAATGAAAAAGAATAAACCGACTTGTAATAGATTACTTAATCTTTTCATCATGCTCCTTTTCAGAAGTAATTTTGTGCTCATATAACAAATTTTATTTTTTGATAAAAAAAATGGGGTGCCGTTTTCGACACCCCTTAAAGAATATTATTTAACTAACATCATTTTGCGAACTGAATTGAAAGAGCCTGAAGTGATATTGTAGAAATAAATTCCACTTGCCAACCCCGTTCCGTTGAAAGAAACGTTATATCTTCCGGTTTGCTTGAATTCATTTACTAAATCAGCAACTTCTCTTCCGAGAACATCATAAACTTTAATTGAAACCATTCCCGGTTTTTCAATTGAATAATTGATGATGGTGGAAGGGTTAAATGGATTTGGATAGTTTTGTGATAATGTATATGAATCGGGTCTATTTGATTCATCTTCAACATCTACAAACCAAGCATTACCAATCCAGGTATGTAACCAACGAGCAACTGAATTCCATGATTGATCTTCATTATAAGGTGAGAAAGTCATAATTCCTTCTCGTTCTCCTGTTGCGTCAGCATCGTTAATTGAGAAATCAAGTGGTAATCTCATACCTTCTTGAGGAACAAATCGATTGTCACCTGTTCTTGCAGCTAAATCATCAAAAGAGATTCTTGCTTCAACAGTATAACCTGTCGGGAATTTTTCTGTCCAAGCATAGTTAACACCAGGAACAAGAATACTATCTCTGAAACCATCTAACATTGCTCTATCTTTTGCAAATCTGAAATGGTAATCAGGTTCTGCGCCTCTCTTGTAGCTTGTATGAGGAGCACCATGCCAGTCATAAAGACCAATGAATAAATCAGGAGCATCATTTAGATATGAAGAAATAGCAGGGTTGAAACTTACGATATCATCTTCAATATCAAGTCCGACATAAAGATAGTTTGCGTCCATTGCTAAGTGAGCCTTAACTGAAAGATCTGCATCATTACTAATTGTTGTATTGGTAACAATATATCCTGAGCCGTCTGATGGGAACATTCTCATTGGAGGAATCGCTGTCCATTCAACAAAGTTTCCGTCAGCCACGAATGTGTTTGTAGGAGCATTTAATGAAACTGTTGCATATCCTTTAGCTGTATTGTTTACAAGTGGTGAACTTGCACTTACAGCTCCGGTATTTCCTGCAGCATCTCTACAAACAACAGCATAGTAATAACCAACTGATTGATTTGTATTTGGAGCTAATAATAAATGTTCAATTAGTTGGGCACCTTCACCGATACCAAATTTTACTACTTCAACTCCGGCAGCTTTAACATCTGTAATAGGTGCTGTGCTATAATAAACATCATATTTTTCACCGGTTTCGTTGGGGACATCATTCCATGTAACGATATTTTGGAAAGTACCGGCAAATGCAACAACATTTGTTACTGCAACAGGAGGAATAACATCAAACTCAGGATTTCCTGTCCACCAATCGGTAATAAGAATAACTTTGCCCGCAACACCGGAGGCTTCTGCCATCATACCAACAACTTGAACACTTGATGAATCAAAGCCTGATGTACCGTCTTGATAAACCATATCTTTTAAAGCAAACTGATATGAATGCCATTGATTATCGGCTACAGGAGTAAATACTAATCCAACTTTTCCGGGACCACCTTCAAATTGAATTCTTAATGCACCAACACCATCTTGTGCTTTAAGTTTAAACTTAACGCTGTCTTGTTGCCAGCCACCTGCTAAGTTATAAGGAGGATTCGCTGTAAAGCCCATACCTGTCCAGCCATTTCCCCATTCGTTTCCTTGAATCCATTGTAAAGCGTTTGTTCCTGCAATTGGACCGGCGCCAACTTCAACACCAACACTTGATTGACCCCAAGCCCAAGCTTCTAAGTTTGAATTCAATGCCATTCCGTTAAAGATGATTGCGGGAATCGCTTTAACACCAAATCTTCTAAATCCATCTACCGTGAATTTTAATGAATCGGCAGGAAGATTTACACCGGGAGTATAACCAGATGTGATAGCAGAAATATTAAAACCGATAATTTTATCAAAATCGAGTTTGCGGTTATTATAAGTAAATCCACCCCAATTTGAAGGAGCAATTACAAAACCGGCATCACTAGGAATTACACTTCCGTCTGAAGGAACTTCAAATAAAGGTAATTTAAGTTCAACCCAGCCGGATTCAGTATCTAGAATAGTAGCATGTTCGAAAATATATTCTTCGATTGGGTCGTTCTCACTTGGTCTATCGGCAATGTGAATTCTAAATACCATATTAGCCGGAATTGATGGGGCTTTGGTAACTTTAATCCAAATTGCTAATGAATCACTTATTGACCAATCTAACAATGGTTGACCATCGGGGACTCTTTTAATTAATTGAGCGTAACTTCCCCACTCATGGAATGCACCAATGTTAATATCAACATTGGCAGAAGCAGTTCCTTCTTTTACATCTGTTGTATTAGTCGTAAAGTTCATGAAACTTGGCGGACCTTCGGTAGAGATAGTGTAAGTAGTATCTGTAGCGATATTTCCGTCAAAACTTTCAATTATCTGCGCATAAACAGAAAATGAAAAGAAGAAGAATAAGAGAACAGGTAGAATGAGTTTTTTCATAACTTCCATCCTTTTTTTAGTTAATTAAGAAAATGTTATCCGACCAACACAATTTTTGGTCAGCTTAACAGATTTATTTTGGTTATTTATTTTTTGAGTTTTCAAAACCATAGACTCCATAACCCGATTATTATCATTAATATGAAAATCGAAAAGAAAACATTGACCCTATAAGTCAGTACACTTGTCTTTAGGTGGCTTAATCCATATCCGATTTCTTTTAAATTTTCAGAAAAAAGTAACTGCAATTTTGAATTTGATAATTCAGCTTTCTCGCTATACATATAGCTTATTACAACCAATAAAAACGAACTTGCTATAAACGAAAAAATTGCAAAATGCAGAAAATTGATATTTGCCAGAGCTATTAATGAAGGATTATTTACAATCTCAAACCTTACTAAAAAATCGGCAGTCAACTTTGTTAGTCCAATTAACTCACCGATAATTAAAGTCCAAAGTGCCCCTTTTGCATTAGCTTTTTTCAAGAATAATCCGAAAATAAATACTGCAGTTATAGGGGGACTTATAGTTGCCTGAATATTTTGCATATATAAATAAAGTTGAGAACTAATAAGCTTTACCAACGGAACACACATAATTGCAGTAACGACAATCACCATAGTGCTTAACCTTCCAACAAGAACAAGTTTCTCTTCTGAAGCAGTTGGATTTTTCGGTTTGTAAAAATCATTTGTAATTAAAGAAGCGGTACTATTGAAAACGCTGGCTAAAGATGACATTACAGCCGCTAATACTGCAGCAAGGACAAAACCCTTTATTCCGGCAGGAAGTATATTGCTGGCAATCAAAATTGGAAAAGCTTCGTCACCTTGTAAGCCGGGGAATAATGCATACGCAATCATACCGGGTAAAACAAGAACAAATATTGGGGTAATTTTTAGAAAAGCTGCTAGTAAGGAACCACGTCGTGCATCATCAATTGAGCGGGCTGAGAGTACACGTTGAACAATATACTGGTCAGCACACCAATACCAGAATGCAATTATCGGAGCACCAAAAATTATTCCTGTCCACGGTACATCAGGATCGTCGATTGGTTTAAACATTTGGAAGTATTCGGTGGGAAGTTTTTCTTGCAATGCGCTAAATCCACCAACCTCAGCAAGTCCATAAATAGTTAAAAGAAATGCCCCCAAGAGCATCATAAAGGCTTGAACTATTTGAGTTTTCATTACTGCGTATGAACCACCGATTACACTGTAAATCCCTGTCATCAAAACAATAATTATTGCTGAAGCGTATATGTTAATCCCGAATATTTTGTAAAATAATATGCCGCCGGCAAAAAGAGTTACGGAAACTTTTGTAAATAGATAGACAACGATTGATATAATTGTAAATATTTTTCTGCTGCGCGAATCATATCTTTTTTCGATAAACTCAGGCATGGTTACAACACCGGATTTTATATAAATCGGTGAAAGAAACCATCCAAGTATAATCAGAATAAAAATTGCCATTAACTCAAACTGCCCAACAGCTAATCCTCTACTTGCACCTGAACCTGCTAAACCAACAAAGTGTTCACTTGAAATATTTGTTGCAAATAATGACATCCCAACTCCAAGCCAGGTAAGATTCCTTCCGGTCAAGAAGTAATCTTCCATCGACTTATTACTTCTTCGTGAATAGTAAAATCCAAGCATCAGTACCCCAATGAGATAACCGATAATTACTATTCCGTCTAATGTTCCAAAATTGTGTGTCATTACTCTTTTATATTTAACCTGAATTTAATATCACAAAAAGTGCCAGGACTTTTTTCATCGATTATTGTCTAATTTTAGTATAAATTAAACAGAGAAATGAAATGGTATGAATTGATTTATTATTATGATAAACGGATTTATTATTTTAATAAAAGGCATTATCTGAAAAGATTTATGGAACGAGATGAAAATCGTTTCTCGTCCCATACAATTAATTATGTTACTTTAGAAGAACAAATTTTTTTGATTCACTTTTTTCACCTGCAGTCAAACGATATATATATATACCGCTTTTAAGATCGTACTCTGAAGAATCAAATTGGAATTCATAATGCCCCTGAGATTTTTGTTCATTTACCAAACTTGCAACTTCGCCTCCAAGCAAATCAAAAATTTTTAATGTCACATGTGTAGTTTGATTTAACGTAAATGAAATCTTTGTAGTAGGATTAAATGGATTGGGATAATTTTGTTCGAGATTGAAGTTGAGCCTAACCTCTTCGTCTCCGGTTGAGTTAACATTATTGATTGTAAATACACTTTCACTTATATCTCTGACAGACGCGTTTGCTTTGTCGGTAATCATAATTTTACATTCGGAAGAAGAAATATTCGGTACTTTCCATCGGTAAACCCCAAACTCAGAAGGTGCCAGCGACGATACAAAAGCCCAACTTGAACCATTATTTGTAGATAGTCCAATTTGTACATCCTTAATTTTCAAACTTTCCCATTGGATTTCGTATATATTTCCGTTTTCCAAAATCTCACCACCATTTGGTGAAATCAAATTGATTGAAGGAGTTGTATTTGGCTTATACACTTCAATTTTGTTAAGATTGAACTCACCGGAATCAACTACTATCCTCAAATTTTTTACTCCGGCTTGAAGAGCAATATTTTCTTTTATAGCAGTATTCCAAGTTTGCCAACCAATTGTCCCTTCGAGGGTGATTGGTCCAGTTACGTTAACACCATCAATTTCGATATGCAACGAACCGCCACCGGAAGCAGAAGAATATCTTACTTCGAAATTATACGCTGCTGTTTCTGAAATATTTACAAAATAATTCAACCACTCACTCGGAGAAACCCATCCGA
This sequence comes from Ignavibacteriaceae bacterium, assembly GCA_019638025.1. Lineage (GTDB taxonomy): Bacteria > Bacteroidota > Ignavibacteria > Ignavibacteriales > Ignavibacteriaceae > JAGUXE01. The sequence continues at coordinate 2,139 of JAHBUO010000063.1, read as the reverse complement.
TATTGTAACCACCGTTTACATCAGAACATTCTTGAATATCAACTCCTTCATTTGGACGGTAGCTTCCACCACTATTTACAGTTGTTAAATCATTATAAGCAACGCTCTGTCCGCCGATATTAAAATTTTCTGCTTCAATAATTCCGGGTATTTTTATTGGATTACCGGAATAAGGGGCTTCTATACAATCGGCTCCAACTTTAACATTAACTGTTTGAGAAGATGAATAAAATCCTTCGGTAGAGTAAGCTTTTGCACTTAATTTATAACACCCCTGAGAAGGAGATTTCCAATTCCATTCATAAGGAGCAACATTTGTCTCACCAATTTTTACTGCATCTTGATAAAATTCAACTTTTGAAATTCCACCCGAAAATTGTACTCCGGAAGAGATATTAACTGATTGTCCGACAGGAATAACGGCATTATTCGGAGGAGAAGTTAAAACAATATTTGGCACCGAAGCTGCATCTTGATAAACACGAACATAATCAACAAACATATATTGCGGGAAAATTGTTGTTGCATTTGGTGAGCCGGGCCAATTCCCTCCCACAGCTAAGTTTAGAATAATAAAAAAAGGAGCATGAAACTCACTCAAAGCAGCCGGGGTTATATCAATAACAAAATATCTGATGCCATCAATGAATGCTTCTACTTTTTGTGGAGTCCAAATTGCACTGAATACATGATAATCATCAGCAAAAATGCCTGAAGGGAGAGTATAATTTGAGCCGTAACTTGCGTGTCCATTTTGTTCCCAATGCAATGTTGCATAACATCGGTTATCACGACCGGGACCACCTCCAATAAGTTCTACTATATCAATTTCACCACAAGCAGGCCAGCCAACTGAGCCAATATTTTGCCCCAACATCCAAAATGCCGGCCAGATACCTTGTCCATAGGGAAGTTTAATTCGGGCTTCAATTTTTCCGTATTTCCAATTAAGCTTTGTTTTTATTCTTGCTGAAGTGTAATTCATTCCGCCATAAATTTCACTTAATGCTCTTATTACTAAACTGCCATCTTCAAGATATAGATTATGAATTCTGTTTGTGTAATATTGTAGTTCATTATTAGCGGGATTAGGACCTATCTCAAAAGCCCAATCATTTGTATTTAATTCGAGCCCATTGAACTCATCAGCCCAGACAAGCTGGTAATTTTGTGAGAATAAGTTCACATTAAAAATTAAACTAAGAAGTATAATCAGAACATATTTTGCAAGGTTCATTTTCATCTTTGCACAATTCCTTTTTTTTAAGATACTAAACAATTATAATGCCGTAACAAAAGATTAGAGAATTTCAATAAAAGAGAAGAAAAGTGGAGCCCAAAAAGATTAAATTATCAGATGGTGAAAACAATATTTATTAATTTGATAATTAGTCAACGCTTAAAAATATGAAATTATTTTTGGGGAACTAAAGTTGAGCAGCAAAATTTTTTTAGTAAGATTTGAATGCGATGAAAGTTATAGCTGAGTAAATTCCAAGTCCCGATAAGACCAGCCTACTCCAATAACAATAAAAGAAATAAATATATTTTCATAGAAAAAGTCTGTCTTTCAACAGCCAACTTAAAAATGTTGCATTCTCTGTCGAGGAATGGTCCTCGACAGCTGTGGAAAGGTCCCCTCTCTATAAATAGTTCAGGATAGCAGTTGGATTTCTGTTTTGGTTTTCTTGCTTTGCACCTTAAAAAATTGCTCTAAAGATTGAATTCATAATTAATTACTTAACAAAAATTACGAGTAAAAGTTTCCGTTAAGCGAGAAAATCTGTTTGACCCGCCTCAGTCGGGGAGTTATTTCCTCGTAGGAAATTTTTGTGATGTAGTTTAATCAACTACTAAGTAAAGCAATTTTTTTAAGTGCATGTTTCTTTTCGTTTTTTTCTTACGCAAAGAAAAGAACAGGATTTGGGATGAATGGATTTGTGGATAAGTATAGCTAAACAAAACTACAGAGCTGTCAAGAAGTGGTCCTCAATAGCCGTGGAAATGGAAATTATATCCTATATAACGAACTCGATAGCTTATATAATGACCGTTTTATCTTATAGAATCTCCTCGATAGTTTATATAATTGACGTTATATCCTATATAACAGACTCAACAGCTTATATAATAGCCATT
>JAHBUO010000062.1 GCA_019638025.1 Ignavibacteriaceae bacterium | reverse complement strand
TGAGGCAGGTTGCAATTGCCTATGAATTTCAATCTAAAGGCATCGGTAAGCGGTTAGTACTTTTCTCCGAAGCATTTTGTATCGACAAAGGATTTGAAGAAATCATTTTACACGCAAGAGAAACAGCCGTTCCGTTTTATTTATCTCTCGGTTACAAAGTTGAAGGAGATTGTTTTACAGAGGTTTCACTTCCCCACTTTAAGATGAAGAAATTTTTGCATTAATTACAGATGAGACTTTTATGGGCGGAATAACATTAATCACACTGACAATAATCTTATTCGCATTTGGTTATAAGTACTATGGAAGTTTTCTTTCTAAGATACTTAAAATCGATAACGTCAACGAAACCCCTTCTCACAAAATGTATGATGGTGTTGATTATGTTCCGGCTAAAGTTCCGGTTTTGTTAGGGCATCATTTTGCTTCGATTGCAGGAGCGGGACCAATTGTAGGACCAATTATTGCAGCAAGTTTTGGATGGGTTCCCGTTTATATCTGGATTTTGATTGGCTCACTATTTATCGGTGGGGTGCATGATTATCTTTCAATTGTTGCATCAATAAGACATAAAAGTAAATCGATTGGACAAATAATTGAGGCTTATATCGGAATTAGCGGAAAGCGTCTTTTCCTTTTATTTGCATGGGCAACTTTAATTTTAGTTATAGCAGTCTTTACGATTATTGTTTCAGATACATTTAATGCTATCCCTAGTGCCGGGACTTCATCTGCCTTATTTATTTTGATAGCAGTTGCTTTCGGTTTGACTGTGTACAGATTAAATACCCCTTTACTCATTTCTTCCATACTCGGAATTCTTCTTCTTGCCGTTTGTATTTATTTAGGACATCTATTCCCGCTACAATTAAGTAAAGATATTTGGACGTGGATTTTAGTCGTTTATATTTTCATCGCTTCAGTCACTCCGGTTTGGGTTTTATTGCAACCACGTGACTACCTTAATTCATTCTTTTTGTACGCAATAATGGCGGGGGGAATTGTTGGGTTAATCTTTACGGGTCCCGAAATTAATTTAGCGGCTTACACAAGTTTTAAAATAGATAAACTCGGATTCCTCTTCCCTGTTCTTTTTGTTACCGTTGCATGCGGTGCGATTAGCGGATTTCATTCAATCGTAGGAAGCGGCACAACCGCAAAACAACTTGATAAAGAGAGCGATGCAAAAGTTATCGGTTACGGAGGAATGTTAATAGAAGGATTATTGGCTGTGCTTGCTCTACTTTCAGTCGCCGCTTTGGATCAAGAACACTTTATTAAGTTACTCTCAACTAAAGGTCCGGTTGCCGCTTTCTCAATCGGTGTGGCAAAGTTTATGAATAACATTCCTTTCTTAGGAATATCGGTTGAGCTCGGTTCTAGCTTTGCGGCTTTGGCTGTATCGGCTTTTGCATTAACTTCTCTTGATACAGCAACACGTTTGGCAAGATATACATTTCAAGAGTTTTTTGAAACAGGGGATAATGCTAAATCAAATCCACTTGCAACGAATAGATTTATAGCAACTGCAATTTCGATTTTCTTCGGTGCATCATTAGCATTGAGCGGTCAATCGCTTACTATTTGGCCTGTATTCGGAAGTGCGAATCAACTCCTTGCAGCTATTGCTCTACTTGCTTTAACTGTATGGATTTCAAAATTGAAACTGAATTTCATCTTCACTTTTATCCCGATGATTTTTATGTTTTCTGTTACGCTGACCGCATTAGGTACATTGATTTACCTCAATATTATTGCGGCTAATATTAGTCTTGCAGTTATTTCGGTTCTCTTATTCGGGTTAGCCATAACTCTTGCCGTACAAGCCTCTAAAGTTTTAAGAGGGGTTGAAAAATAAAGCTAAATCGGACTATGCCATTTTGTAAGTTTCACCGATTTGCTTAATTCCATATTCAAAATTGTATTTTGAAATAGAATCAGAAATCCATTTCAATGGTTCTTCACGAGGCTCTAAACCTTGCTTGAAGGTATTTGTATGAATTGGGATAAATACTTTTGCCGATAAATCTTTTGCCATTTGAAGAGCTTCTTCCGGGTTACAATGATTCATTCTCCACGGTTGATATGCCCCGATTGGCATTATCGCCACATCGACAATCTCACCCGATTTCTTAAATAAATCAGTATTTGCAGTATCCCCGCCAAAGAGAATTTTCACTCCCTTTCTTTCGAGAATATATGCGTTGTAACTTCTTCCGTTATCATGGAAACCCTTCGACCTATCTCTTTCCCAAGGATATCTCCAACCGAAATGTTTAACCTGAAGAGCTTTCAGTTTAATTCCGTTTGATTCAGTTTCATCTCCCCAATCCATTTCCCTAATCGATTTCCACTTAAGGTTTTGAATAACATCCATAGTATTATAAGCGGTTATCACATCAATTTGGTTTTTATATTCCGAAGAGAATTTGCTCAAAGTCATATAATCCATATGATCCATGTGAGCGTGCGAAAGTAAAATTAAATCAGGCTTAGGAATTTCATCAAAAGTTAATGCAGGATGCGTAAACCGTTCAGGGCCGAAGTTTGTACCGAGTATATAAATCCCAACTCGACTGAATAGAACAGGGTCTGTTAAAATTATTTTCCCGAAAAAATTTATTAATATAGTTGAATGACCAATCCATGAAATATTTAATTCATCATCTCTCCAATTCATCGGTGAAGGTTTCACACTTGGTGGGGTAGCATTAGCTTCACCATAATATTTTGAAAGCGGTGAAAGTAAAAAAGCTCCTGCCGTCAAGAGGAAACTCCTTTTAATAAATTTCTTTCTGTGCATCTTTTAATTCCGATTCCTTTTGCTGAAAACTTTACTGTTATTCAATCATTTTATATTTTGCCTTGAGAAGCGGTAAAATTAATAAAGAACTTCAACCGACAAAAGGGATTTAATTGAGTATCTCTATTTTCAAAAATAAACAAATACTTCTGATTATTAGTTTCATATTACTTACAAGAGTCGGTTTTGCGCAACATGAAACTGATTCAATAAATTATTATAGACTCGGTTTAGTTTCGGGGGTTACCGTTATCGGTTTTTATTACGGACAAGCATTCAATAAAAATCTCTGGTGGAAAGGTGAAAAAAGCTCGTTCCATTTTGAGTGGGATTATGATTGGAAGTATGCTTTAGGTTCCGATAAATTTGGACATTTCTACTTCCCTTATCTTTCAACAAAACTCTACTCCCAAGCACTTGAATGGAGCGGCTTATCTGAAAAGAAGAGTTTATACTATTCTGCATTGTTGGCTTTTTCTTATCAAACTTTTATTGAAGTAAAAGACGGTTATTCAAAGCAGTGGGGATTTAGCTGGGGAGATTTTACTGCCAATACTTTTGGGGCTCTTTATCCGATTCTTCAATATCACAATCCAATCCTAAATAACTTTTCACCCAAGATTAGCTTTCATCCATCAAACAGATTCAAGAACGGCTCACACTCCGTTATTATAGATGATTACGAAAGCACATACGATTGGTTAAGCATAAACATACGAGAGCTAAGCGGCGGAGTTGTTAAAGAGTATCTTCCTTCATTTATAAATTTGGCAATCGGGCATAGCGTTAAAAATCTCGACTCCCCCTCAGGTGGAAATCATGAATTTTTTATCGGATTGGATTGGAACTTAGAAGAACTTCCGGGGAATCATCCAATATTAAAGTTTCTGAAGAAGAACCTAAACTACTACCGATTCCCCGCACCCGTTGTAAAAATCTATCCCGATGTTATCTGGTATGGTTTGAAATTTTAAGGGGGATTTTTAGATTTAGAAATTATTAGTTTTTGTTTTAAGTTTTGAATAGAATTCCACGATTGTTGAGAAAGACTACTCGACAATAGTTTGGGACTGATAAACTTGAGATAAGAAATTGTTATTGAAATTAATAAGTATTCAGTAAAATTAAAGAATAGATGACAAATAGAATTGCAAAACCATTTTTAAAGTGGGCTGGTGGCAAAACTCAGCTCATAAACGACATTGAGAAAGCTTTGCCAAGAAATATCTTAACCGGTAAGTTCACTTATATCGAGCCATTTGTGGGAAGTGGTGCGGTTCTGTTTTGGATGCTGAATAATTTTCCAAATCTCAACAGAGCTGTTATAAACGATATAAATGAAGACTTGATTAATACCTACAAAACAATAACCTCAAAGCCCAATGAACTTATTTCAATTCTTGAGATATTACAAAATGAGTTTCACGAATTGGAAGGAAATGATGAAGCAAAAAAAGAGTACTACTACAAAAAGAGAGAATTGTTTAATAAAAGAAAAATGACTCAGTGCGAACAGGGAGCTTTATTTATATTTTTAAATCGAACTTGCTTTAACGGACTTTACAGAGTAAACAGAAAAAATGAATTTAATGTACCTATGGGGAGTTATAAGAGACCAACCATTTGCGACAAAGAAAATATATTGGCAGTCAGTAAAGCGTTAAAAAAAGTTGAAATTCTTTGCGGTGACTATGAAGGGACTTTGAATTGGGCAGATAACAACACTCTGTTTTATTTCGATCCTCCATACAAACCTTTAAGCGATACCTCAAGCTTTAATTCCTATGCAAAAGATGAATTTAATGATCAAGAACAAATAAGATTAAGAGATTTTTGCCACAAACTTGATACTTTAGGGTACACTTGGATTTTGAGCAATTCAGATGTAAAAGGCAAGGATGAGAATGATAATTTCTTTGATGACCTATATTCAGATTTTAATATTCAGAGAGTTGATGCAAGAAGAAGTATAAATGCAAATCCGGAAAAAAGGGGTGCATTAAAAGAGTTATTAATTACAAACCAATCAATCGAAAGAATTTATGCTTAGTAGTAAAGCCATAGAAATTCTTACCCCTCTTTTTGAAATAATTAAAAACGCGAAAGGAAAGACAATTGGAGAACTGAAATTAGAATTGGGGATTGAACATGAGAATATGAAAAAAGGTGCCAGTGGACTTATTGTTGAAAATGTTCTTAGGATTAAGAACAACAATAATTCAGATGCCGATATTCCCGAAATAGGTTGTGAGATAAAAGTCTTACCATTACAAAAGAATAAAAATGGAGTGATAAAAGCTAAAGAGCCCACTCAAATTCAAATGATAAATTACTTTGAAGTAGCTAATGAAAATTGGGCTAATGCAAAAATTCGAAAAAAGATAAGTTTAACTTTTTGGGTTGTGTATTTGGCGAAAGAGAATGGAAAAACCATAAACCAAGATAACTATAGAATAATCGATTATTTTGTTGATCATCCTGATGAAACTAAAATAGTTGTTTTCAAGAAAGATTGGGAAGCAATACAAAAATTTATTATTGAAGGAAAAGCCGATAAACTTTCGTGTAGTATGGGCGAATATTTAGAGCCAAAGACCAAAGGGAAAAATAACCAGGATACAACAGTTGCCCCTGACGGAAAAGGAGGAAAACTAAATGCTAGAAGAAGAGCGTTTTATTACAAAAAAGCATATACAAATACCTTTATTATTCCAAATATTGATTTAACTAAAATATAGAGCTTCTGTGCAATGTGTAGTATTCGGAAATCTTAAACCTCAAATCTTCATCAATTCAGAAATAGAAATACCTAATCCTTTTGCGATAATTTCTATATTAATTAATGAAGGATTTCTTTCTCCTCGCTCGACCATTCCTATATAATTTTTATGCAGTCCACACTTTCGGGCAAATTGCTCTTGTGTTAAACCCTGTTGAGTTCTTAATTCTTTTAACCTTTTACCGAATTTGTTTAAAATACTTATCAAAATAGATTAACACTTATTGTGTGTTTTTGTTGCAAATTTTATTATCTTTACAAATATAATATTTATTGCAAAATGGAGTTTAAAAATTGTGGAATTAATAAAATCATCTATTCACCCAGTAAAAACTAGAATTAACTATTTGCCACCCCCTAGTCGAAAGATCGCTATTTTAGTAGATGCACTCAGACTTGTATCTGAAGATAAAGAGATTAAAGAGCGAGAATTATACATTCCAGATGATTGTGAAAAGTATGGCTTTGTCGAAGGAGACCATAATTTAGGGCAATTATTACATTTTTTAGCTGATATGTTAGAAGAATGATTAAACCTTACTTCAAATCAACAGATAAAAATTTCTATCTCCTTAAAGGAGATTCTCTGAAGCTACTCGCCCAATTTGACCACCAATTTAATATGGTATTTGCCGACCCACCGTATTTCCTTTCTAACGATGGACTCACTATTAAAAATGGTCAAATAGTTAGCGTTAATAAAGGTAAGTGGGACAAATCTCACGGCTTTGAATACATAAACGAGTTCAATCGCAAATGGCTTTCATTAGTTCGTGACAAAATGAAAGACGATGCAACAATCTGGATTAGCGGGACAATGCATAATATTTTTTCAATCGGACAAATATTGACAGAGTTAGACTTTAAAATTCTTAATGTCATTACATGGGAAAAAACTAACCCGCCACCTAATTTCTCTTGCCGCTTTTTTACTCACTCTACTGAACAGATAATCTGGGCACGAAAAAAAGAAAAAGTACCACATTACTTTGATTATGAACTAATGAAAAAACTCAACGATGATAAACAAATGAAAGATGTTTGGAAACTTCCGGCAATTGCACCATGGGAAAAATCATGTGGGAAACACCCAACCCAAAAACCTCTTTCAGTTTTAACAAGACTCATTTTAGCTTCAACAAAACCGAATGCTTGGATCTTAGACCCCTTTACAGGTAGTTCAACAACCGGTATTGCAGCAAATTTGGCAAATAGAAGATTTCTGGGAATAGACCAAGATGAAGAATTTCTGTTAATCAGTAAAAATAGAAAACTTGAGATTGATAATTCAAGAACAGCCGAAGCATTTAGACAAAAAATTGGTGGCTTCAATAATAAATTTGAACTCAGTTTATTTTTAGTTCAAGAACCAATAGAAGAATACAAAGCAGAGTTAAACCTGACAAAAAAGAAGAGTGAACAGTTGCCACTCGGTTTAAGAAAACTTAATAAATCCAACACTACTAAGTTACAATAACTCAATATTATCGAGCTCTACTCCTCTTCAGAAATTATTAAGAATATTCAACTCCGCTCAATGCCGTAACTTGACGTTTAGATTTTTTTTCACAAAACAAGGATGTACAAATGAATATAGCAGTTTTAGGAACCGGTAATGTTGGAGCCACCATCGGCTCAAAGTTAATTGAAGTTGGACACTCAGTAATGATGGGTTCAAGAACAGCAGACAATGAAAAAGCAAAAGCTTTTGCTGCCAAATTCAATGGCGAGGCGAGTATTGGAACCTTTTCAGATGCAGCATCTTTTGGCGAAATCATTTTTAATTGCACATCAGGTGTCGGTTCGTTGGAAGCTTTAAAATTGGCAGATGAGAAAAACCTGATCGGAAAGATAATTATTGACCTTGCCAATCCACTCGATTTCTCTAAAGGAATGCCTCCATCCCTGTCGATTTGCAACACCAATTCGTTAGGTGAAGAAATTCAAATGGCATTTCCTAAGGCAAAAGTTGTAAAAGCACTTAACACAATGTGGTGCGGCATAATGGTAAATCCGGGAATGATAAACGGCGGAAACCACACCACTTTTGTCAGCGGCAATGATGTAGAAGCAAAAGAAGAGGTTAAAAAAATACTGACATCATTTGGATGGGATGAAAAAAATATTCTCGACCTCGGTGACATCACCAAAGCAAGAGGAACTGAAATGTATCTTCCTCTTTGGCTAAGTATATATGGCGCAACTAATACCGGAGCTTTCAACATTAAAATAGTAAGTTAAAATAGACCATCGCAATAGGTCATTTTACATTCTGAAAGCATTAGAGATTTTACTCCTATCGGGGATTATCCGTCGAAAGCAACTTAGGTGATAATCGTCTCCTGTTATTACCTAAACATGAGCCATAAGAAAAGATAACTATTCGAGTAATTTCCTTTTACTTCATCAATACAAATTTCTTTGATGCGGAAAATTTTTCTGTTATTAGTCTGTATATCTAAATACCACTTGTTAGATTGGATGCATCAAAATTAACTCTGTGATTACCTGCCGGAATAGTTTCATCTTGGATTATAGTTGCAACTTTTTCCCCCACTAAATTATAAACATCCAAAGTAACCTGAGAGTCATAAGGTAAGTCATAAGCAATCATAGTGCTCGGATTAAATGGATTCGGATAGTTTTGAAATAGTTTGTGACTTTGAGGTATTAGTTGTGAAGTCCCTTTATCCCCTGTAATAAGTTCAAGCGATACTTGCTTTATTATTGATGGTGATTTATCTGCCTGGTTATAAAGGGATAAAAACTGATTGATGTCGGGTGCATCGATAGAACTCAGATAAGTTGTTAATCTTGCCGGAATACTCTGATAGCAAAGTTGAACTTCTACATTATATGCTTTGCCGCTTTGAGAAGGAAATTTATAATAGATAATATCAGAACCACTTCCTTCCTCTTCATCGGAAAAATTAAAATTGGAATCATTAATTGCATCGCCATAAATTGCTACAGTATCATAGCTTACATTACTAGTAGTAAAACCTTTCGGTGGAATTCGATTATCTTTGATGTATCCGGCCGACCTAAGGAGATTCAAAGTTAAATCCCCATTAACATCTTTAGTTACCCCTTCATAAATCATTACTTGGTCTTGTTCAGTTATCTCCGAGTAGTGTGGTTCAAATAAAGAGTCTAAACCAATAATTTCACCTTCAGAGTCCCAATTACCTGATTCAAAAACAACATTACTTCTATCATCGGTTGCTTTGAAGTGAACCCAAATCCGTCGATACGGAATTCCTGATGGGAGTTTATGTCCGGTTAAATTTTCTATTTTTACACCAACATGCATAAACCCGGGGGTAGGGATTTGCTCAATGGTTAGATTGACAGTTTGCTTTGATAATAATTGCTCAGTATAAAAGAGTGTAGTGTCAAAATGTGTAGAAGATGCCGTTAACTGTAAAGTATTAATATTATTACTTAATATCCGATTAACCAATCTATTTCCCCCCGTAAACAAATGTTTCCAGTATGGTGTCCGAAGAGTTGTATGAGCCGGGGGAAGTGTTGCAATATCAATGGGAGTATCTGTTTTAGGCATGTGACAAGTTTGGCACTCTGTTCCATTAGTACTATAAATACTGTTCTTCCATTCTATATAAGGGGTTTGTTCCGGAAAAGTACCTACTATCTGACCACTATAATCAATTGTCGGAGTAATTAGGGTATGGCATGTTGCACATAATTCAGACTTATGTATCGATGCATTAAATACCGGTGTATAATTAGAATTAGTAATCATAGGTTGTGCAAAGGGATTCAAATAAGGTCCGTATATTTTTCTCTCAGAAGTTATAGTGTAACCTCCGACATAGCTGGAAACTTGTCCATAGTTGGATTCATTAATTTGATGACATACTGTACACGTTACTCCGTCATTTGCAAGTGGATCAACTTTTAATTGATTCATTGTATAATATGGTTCTCCGTTTTGAACCGATTGCCTGTTGCCTGCAGGAGCGTGACACTTTGTACATGTATTCTCTATTACTGTTTTAAGATGTGGATGTTCATGTACTTCCTCTTCCACAATCGCTCTCCATAGTGGATCTTTCGAAGAATTCCCCATCATTGAGGAACGCCAATGAGTTGTCGGTGAGATGTCAACTCCGTTTTCACTTAATACAGTCCCATTGCCTGTATGACATAATGCACAATTTCCGGCACCGGTAAAAAGAGAGGATGTTTGTGTCGGTAACGGATTTTGTCCTCTTAAACTTGCAACAAATGTGAAAAATATGAAGCTAATGATGAAAATCATTTTTTGCATGATTCCCCCTCAGGTTTTCTTCAGTAAATTGATAACTTTTTATTGGACAAGATAAGTGATTTGATAGTTTAATTTTCTCCGAGTGTAGAAAGAATTTTCCAAGTTTGAATTATTAGTGGGGACTAATCCCTTAATCAACACTACTTCACTACTTCAATGAAATTACATATTTTACTATCGCGTTTTAGACAAAATTAGAGCTGTTATGGAAACCATAAACAATCTTGAACTAAGAGATGAAAATCAGTATCCGTCTGATGATACACTAAGGGAAATACTAAATGAATCGTTCCAATCATACAAGAAGTTATTGGAACTATATGCCGCATATGATTTGAATTACGAGTGGCGTTATTACCATGATGGGAAAGCATGGTTATGCAAAGTTCAAAAGAAGAAAAAAACCATTGTATGGATGTCAGCGTGGAAAGACTATATGCAAGCCGCTTTGTATTTCGCCGAAAAATATATTAATCAAGTTTATGACCTGGATATTTCCGAAGAGATGAAAGAGACTTTCCGCTCGACTAAAAATGTGGGAAAATCAAAACCATTTATTTTTATGATCAGAGAAGAGTCTATCCTTAAAGATTTTGAAACGGTAATGAAATACAAGCTCGGTTGCAAGTAGCTGTTTTTAAAATAAACTTCATACAAATAATGGCTCATCACTTTGGATTAACCTGCGTTACAACTCTCGAATTCCATTTCATTACAGAACCAATATTTATATTTTAACACCATGAAAAACCTATATTTTAAAATCGACCAAGAAATTGCTAAATGGATGAGACTATGGAGTACCCCGGCAATTCGAATTTCTTTTGGAATTATTTTTATTTGGTTCGGTATATTAAAACCTTTTGGTATATCTTCAGCCGAAGGATTACTAAAAGCTACGGTAGTGTGGCTCCCTTTCGGTACCCCCGAATTTTGGTTAATGGTTATCGGTTGGTGGGAAGTTGCAATAGGAGTAACATTTCTATTTCCACAGACAACAAAAGTTGCCATTGCATTACTTTTTCTACAGATGTTCGGGACATTCATGCCGCTGGTTTTATTACCCGAAGTAACATTCCAGAATGGAAATATCTTTACTCCATCACTCGAAGGACAATATATCATAAAGAATGTGATGATTATATCTGCTGCTTTGGTGCTTGGCGGTAATTATTATAAAACAAAAGAATAATTCCGGAACTCTTTTAAAACAAAGTTGCGTTATTATATCAGAAATTTGAGTTATTACGCAACTGAGTTTGTGTTTAAAAAGGATATTACGCAAGTTTGCGTTTAAAATATGTTGGCGGCAATGCTAAAACGACAATAATAAGTAGACAATGAACGAAAATATTTACATTCATAACATTGAAAACATTCAAGACTTGCTTGGACAGTTAGACCATATAAAAGCTGAACTAGGTTTTGAAAAGATATGGTTTCGGGGAGTTGCAGATACTGCATATGGACTTGAACCCTCAATTTTTAGACGAGCCGTTAATCCGGCTATTGAAAAAGACCTTTATAATAAATTTAAGGTAAGAGCTTTGCCATTCCTAGACCAAGAGCCTAATGACAATTACTGGGAGTGGCTATTCTATATGCAACATTATGGAGTTCCGACAAGGCTACTTGATTGGTCTGAGTCAGCTCTAATTGGTTTAGCCTTTTCTGTAATCTTTAGAGAAGAAAAGCACCAAGACAAAGATGCAGCATTGTGGTGTTTAGACCCTATCAAACTAAACCGAGATTTTGTAAAAGGATTTAAACCAACTGAAATACTTCCTAACATAACAGACCCTACAGTGCAAGGTGTACAAAAATATTCAGACCCTGAAATACCCGTTGACTATCCAGTTGCTGTTTATGGTCCACAAAACAATGAAAGGATTGTAGCTCAAAAAGGAGTATTTACATTATTTCCATTCAAGGAAAGACTCAAACTTGAAGACTTACCGACTTCACATAACTTCTTGGCAAAAATTATTATTAGAAATGCCGAGATAGATAGAATCAAAAGTCAGCTGATAACACTAGGAATAACGGAAACTCTTGTATATCCAGGGCTTGACTATTTAGCTGACGAAATTAAACGTGAAGTATTTAACTAAAGACTTGAAAGATGTTTAAAATAGAAAAAATAGGCTCATATGGCATAAAAACCATTAAAGACATTTATGCAATTGCAGACCAAATAGATTTTGACCCGCCTTATCAGAGATATGGCAATTTATGGAACATAGAAAAGAAAAGACTATTAATTGACAGTATTATCAATTCTTATGACCTTCCTAAATTTTACATTCATTACATAACAGACAATAGCAATATCATCAATACCTCAGGTAAGCCCTATGCTATCATTGATGGCAAACAAAGGCTGCAAGCAATTTTTGAATTCGTAAATAACGAATTTAAACTTGATGGAGATTTCGTTTATGAACCGGAACCTGCTAAGTATGATTTGGCTAATATGACTTACAAGGATATAGCTTCAAACTATCCCGAATTAAAAGTTGCAATTGACAATTTTGTACTTGATGTGGTCTTTGTTATTACAGATGAGATTGAAAGGTTGGAAGAGCTTTTTTACCGACTCAATGAAGGAATGCCTTTAAATAATGCGGAAAAAAGAAATAGAGTTGTCGGTTATGTTAATGACGAAATAAGAAGATTAATCCAATCCAATCATTTTTTTACTAAGTGTGTTCAAATGTCAGGCAAAAGGCTTCAATACCAAGACTTGGCTTTGAAACTCCTCTTTACTGAATATAATGAATCTCTAGTCTCATTCGACAAGGCTAGTCTAGACAAGTTTGTTGATAAAAATAAAAACTCAAATGACAAATTAAATCATAGCATAAAACGACTTGAAGATAACTTAGAGTTACTTAATGATATTTTCACAGAATCTGACCCACTGCTGAAATCTAGAGCAATTATTCCTGTTTATTATTACTTCATAACTAAGGGACAACCTAAGTCAGATAAAGTGAGAGCATTCTTAGATGACTTTGACAGCATCCGTAAACAAAACAGAAAAAGAAAAGATTACAATCCAATTTTGGTGGAGTTTGACAGACAAAATCAACAAGGTGTACACAGACAAAAATCATTAAAATTGAGACACGAGTTGTTAGAGAAGTATTACATAAAATACCTAGAAGGAAATCTTACAATTGACACAATAGTTAATATTGAAACAACAGAAATTGACTTTGGAGAATAGAAGCACAGCCACCAACACGGGTTTTGTGTCAGGCGGGGTGACGTGCAAACTTGGAACTTTGTGCTTTTATTAAACTTTTGTAATAAATTGAAGTTTTGTTCTCCGTAACCCGCCCGAACGCAAAGCCCGAAAACGTTATAGGCAACCCTTAAATACAAAATGGGAATAAACATGTAACAAATACGCAGGAATATTCGTCTTGCAAAATATTAATTTAAAATATTTTTATGAATATGAAAAAAATAAAACCAAACTTTAAAATGACCATTCTTAGTACAATCCTTGTTTTTATGATAAGTTTTGTATCAAAATCACAAACAGTTTCCACTGGTGGCGTTTTTGTTTTAGGAGGGATTCATCAATCTCATGAAAAGGCAAAACTATACACATATAAAAGAATGGGTGAAATTTATACAGAATTAAATCCAGATATTTTACTGGTTGAAACTCAGCAAAAATACGTAAATAACGGTAGTTTCTCAGGAACACCTTATGATTTTAGTAAATTTATGATCCCATTAGCATTAAAGAATAAAACACCTATTTATGGAATAGATTGGTGGGATGATATCAAAGGAAAAAAATGGGAAGAATTACAACAAAAATTTTACACTGATAGCTCTCTGGTTGATGAAATCTATTTGATTGGATATTTATTTCAGAAAATTAATGATTATTTTATTCAAAAAGATTTTTTAGAAATAAATTCAATATACATTACAAATTTATGGGAAGCCAAAAATGAGTTTAAATATCATATTTTATCTCAACATTCAGAATATAAGTTTATTGCAGAATTTGAAAAAGAAAGAAATGACAGTATTGTAGCTAATATAATGGAAATAGTTAAGAACAATCCTAATAAAAAAATATTAATTGCAATCGGAATAGATCATAAGTATTACATAGAAAAGAAACTTAAAGAAAATAAGATTAAAGTTTATCAAGTAGATGAAATCGAAGATTTTAAAAAACATTAAAATGAATTAGCATTGGATAATGATAAAAAAGGGCAGCCTATAACACCGTGTTAGCGACAATTCTTTTTTTATTGATAACGCTAGCCCTGACGGGCATGCGCGTAGGTCTAAGGTAAAAAGAACTGCGCCAACACGGAGACCGTTATGTGTTATGCTAAACAAGAGAACATACAATTAACAATTTAATTTAAAATATGGGACTATTTGACTTTCTAAAGAAAAAAGAGCTTGAAGAAATAAAGCAACTCAAATTACAGCTTGAGCGGTATAATCCAATTTCAGACGTTGAGCAAGAAGCTGAACTTCAAAAGAAAGCATTAGAACAAATAATTAGTTCGAAAAATAACGAAATTAAAAATATTGAGTCAAAGTTCAATGATTTAAACTCCACCTATCAAGCTGCTTTGGAGACTTATAAGAATCTCCGTAAAGAAGTAAGTGTTTTTGAAAGCAAGTTAGACCTTATTGAATTTGGGATATACGAGCCTGTGTATGACTTTGAAAAATCTGATGATTATCGAGCTGAACAAAACAAAATCATTCAACTTCAAAAGGAGATGATTTCATCTGACACTGCGGCAATATGTAACACAAATTGGGCAGTTGAAGGAAGCGAATCAAAGGGAAGAGCGGTTGTCAAAGTTTATAAAAAACTAATGCTGAGAGCTTTCAATGGCGAGTGTGATGTTCTAATTTCAAAAGTAAAATGGAATAACGTTAACCAATTGAAAGAACGTATGCATAAATTATTTGATGCCATAAATAAATTGGGACAAGGCTTTCAAGTATTTCTTAATAGTCAGTATTTAGACTTAAAACGTAAAGAACTAATTCTTGAATATGAGTATCAATCTAAAAGACAGCAAGAAAAAGAAGAAATGCGAGCAATTCAAGAAGAGTTAAGAGAAGAAGAAAGAGCAAAAAGAGAGTTTGAACAAGCTCAAAGAGAAGCTGAAAAAGAAGAAGCTTCTTATCAAAAAGCATTAGACAGAGCAAGAAAAGAATACGAAGCATCAACCGGAGAAAAGCACGACAAATTACAAGCACAAATTGAAAAATTAGAACAAGAACTTAAAGAAGCACAAGAGAAAAAAGCGAGAGCAATGTCAATGGCTCAACAGACAAAACGTGGACACGTTTATGTGATTTCGAATATCGGCTCATTCGGAGAAAATGTTTACAAAATTGGTATGACAAGACGATTAGAACCAATTGACAGGGTTAAAGAATTAGGTGACGCTTCCGTTCCGTTTCAATTTGACATTCATGCAATGATTTATTCAGACGAAGCACCGACTCTTGAAAACGAACTGCATAAGGCGTTCACTAATAAAAAAGTAAATATGCTGAATTACAGAAAAGAGTTCTTCAATGTAACCCTTGAAGAAATAGAATATAAAGTTAAAGAAATCGGTATTGATGCTGAATTTTCAAGACTTCCAGAAGCTATGGAATTCAGAGAAACATTGGCTATTCTTGAAAAACTTAACACGCAAGTGACACCAAAGACAGTTGATGAAATAATTGCAGAAGAATTTCCAAGTAGCTTGACCAAATGAGAAGCACAGCGCATCACAGGCGTTTTGCTTAATGGTGGTTAATTGTGCATTCTACCTCGCATCTACTTTTGTGGTGTATTGACAGTTTTGTGCTCCGAAATCCCCCACTGCGCAAAGCGGCAAACCGTTAGCCAACAGTGATTGAGTTAGTTTCAGTGCCGTTTCTCAAAACAGAAATACCCTTCTGCGATACCCTCACCGGAAAAGTTTTAAGGAAAAATAAAATCTTATCGAGGAATCAAAAAACCTCACACCTTATTTCGGATAATTCCCACAAAATGAACTAATGTATATTTTAAAAATACGATATGGATATTTCGATAAGATTCTTTTATGTTCACATAGATGTTTTATATCGAATTAATTAAAAGAAATAAATAAAGAGGAATACATGTTTTACAAAAAATTTGGACGTACCGAGAACGAAGTCTCATTACTCGGTTTTGGTTGCTGGGGAATCGGCAAATCGTTATGGATTGGAGCAGAGGATACTGAATCGAAGAAAGCATTGCACCGAGCAATTGATGAGGGAGTTAATTTTTTTGATACTGCTTTGGTTTATGGAGACGGACATAGTGAATCTCTTGTTGGTGAAGTAGAAAAGGAATCTGGCAAAACAATGTTCATTGCTACAAAAGTTCCATCAATGAAAATGGAATGGCCCGCAAAAGATGAATCTACTTTACAAGAATCTTTCCCGACTGACTATATTATAAAAACAACCGAACAAAGTTTGCGAAATCTTAAGCGTGATTATGTTGATGTTCAACAATTTCATGTGTGGAATGATAAATGGGCTAATCAAGATGAATGGAAAGAAGCAGTTTATCGTTTAAAGAAAGACGGAAAGGTTAGATATTTTGGAATATCTATTAACGACCATCAGCCTTGGAACGGAATTGAAGCGGCCAAAACCGGATTGATAGATTCCTTCCAGGTTATCTTTAATATATTTGATCAATCACCCACAGATGAACTATTACCATTCTGTGCTGAAAACAATATTGCAGTTATTGTTCGTGTTCCGTTTGATGAAGGAGCATTAACCGGAATGATAACACCTGAGACAACTTTCCCGGAAGGAGACTTCAGAAATTATTACTTCCGAAAAGAAAGAAAAGCCGAAGTTGAGAAGCGAGTTGCTAAAATTCAAAAAGAAATTCAACTTGAAACTTCAACAATTGCAGAAGCAGCATTAAGATACCTTGTCAGCTTTAATGAAGTTACAACAATAATTCCGGGTATGAGGTCCGAAAAGAATTTACTTGCAAACATTAACAGCATATTAAAAGGGGGACTTTCACCTGAGCTATTAGAACAGTTAAAATCACACAGATGGGAAAAGAATTATTACAAATAATTTTTCTGAGAGAAATTAAAAATTAAAAGCAGTTATTATATAAAGCATTTAATTGCTTTTTTAATCAGTTAGCTTTAGTTTTGTGAAACTTCATTGAATAACGGAGCGTAAATTGAGTACGAATGTATCCTCTACAACCGATGCCGAATTAATGCATCGAGTTGCTAATAGCGATAGTAGAGCTTTAGAAAGCCTTTACAATCGATATTCCCCTATTCTATACACATTAATTAAAAAAATAGTTGGCGATGTAAAAACTGCCGAAGAAGTTTTAATGGATGTGTTTGTAATTATTTGGCGCAAAGTCGGATATTATGACGTTAAAACCGGTAATGCTTACTGCTGGCTTATCACACTCGCGCGCAATAAAGCTGTTGATATAGCAAGAAGAAAACGTTACGATATTCTTGCTCAAACTCCGTATGATGATGAATACGAAAACACATTTATTATTCCTCGTATGTCATCAGTAATAGATGACCTTGATATAAAAACAGCAATGAGCATTAAAGGAAACATCGAAGGAGCCCTTCGTCAATTAACAGATGCGCAGCAATATGTTTTATACCTCGCTTATTATGAAGGATATACACAAACAGAAATTGCTCAGAAGCTTAAAATACCACTCCCTACTGTAAGGTCTAAAGTTCAAATCGCTCTTACAAACCTTAGGGATAATCTTTTGAAGGGAGAGGAATAAAATGAGCGATAAGAATAAAGAAGTAACATCATTTTTGTATGCTTATGCAATCGGTTGTTTGGACAATGCAGATTTCTTAAAAGTTCTTAACCACATCAGAGCCGGAGAAGAATATCCTTATCAAGAATTAGGCGAATATCAAAATTTGGCATCTCTATTACCTTCATTTTTAGAAATAGAAGTCCCTGATCAATCAGTTAAAGACAAGGTTGCAAGAAAACTTTACAGACTAAAAGAACAAAAGCGTCCTGAAAGAACAACAAAAATAGTTGACGCTGAACCGACCACTAATCTAACTGCTGATGAAGAACCGGAAGAAGTTAAACCCAAAGTCGATCCTTTTGCCGGAGTGGTGGATGAAGATAAGATTAGGCAAGAGTTCCTTGGAGCGGAGGAAGTTACTGAATCGGAAGAGGAAATAATTGAATCTCCCGAACCGATGGCAGAAGCTGCAATTGAAGAAGAAGCTTCTCCCGATTATTCAACTTCGGAAGACTTTTCATTTTCAGAACCAGAACCGGTTAGCGAGGAAGTTGTTGAAGAAGAAGAGGAAGAAGAAGAGACTGTATTTAAGCCTGTAACACCATTTTCAAGAAGATCCCCCGAGTTAAATAGACCAAAACAAGAGACTCAAGTTTCTTCAAGAGGGAAACAAGATATTCCGGATAGAGATAAATATGAAGATGAGCAGTCGGATTTTACAATTTCAAAACCTGAAATAGATCCTTATCAATCTTTCACTTCAGATGAGAAAGTTTCGTCTGAGCCTACTTTCTCGACATCATTTGAATCTAATAAATCTGAAGAAAAATCGAGCGACAGTTTTTCGTCTAACTATACAACAGATTCATATTCTGCTGAAAATTCATACACTCCATCGTATTCAGAACCGGAAAGAGATTTTAACAGCACTTCTCGTTTCCAAACTCTTAATTCTGCTTTAAGTTCTAATTCTATTCCGGAAAAAGTTGTTGAAGAGAAGGTAGTTGAGAAAGTAGTGTATGAAAAAGTAAAAGCAGTTTCTCCGGCTTTGTTTATCATATTTACTTTATTGTTAGCGGGAGGTATCGGCGCAGTTTATTATTTCTTGAATAAAGAAATTAAGGTATTGAACAACTCAACGAGTGAGAGACTTGAAAAACTTATTTCTGCTAATCAAACCTCAATGGATTATAAACCACTTATTGAGTTAATCACGGCTAAATCAACTCAAGTAGTAACACTTTCTTCTAATGATAAGAACAGCAGTAGTTTTGCGCGCCTTTATTACAATACACAATCGGGTAAAGGTTTAATTAAACTTGA
>JAHBUO010000061.1 GCA_019638025.1 Ignavibacteriaceae bacterium | reverse complement strand
CTCCACAAGCAAGCTTAATGGCGATTCTTTCAAAAGGAATTGTCGGTGGTGAGATGGAATGGATTCTTATTTTTACCGGTATGTTGATGGGTGTTGGTTTCATTTTGATGAATGTAAAAAGCCCGATGCTAGTTAGTGTCGGTATGTATTTACCACTTGGAACCACATTTGCAATTTTTGTCGGTGGATTAATAAAAGGAATCGTTGAAAAAGTTAACGAAAAGAAAAACTTTAATGATGCTCAAAAATCAAGAGTAGAAAATAACGGTATATTGATTGCCGCCGGATTAATAGCGGGTGAAGCATTAATCGGGTTATTATTTGCGGCATTAGCATTCTTCGAAATTGAATTATTCGAGATATCTGCTAATCCAACATTCATTATAAGTTTAGTTGTACTTGCGGTTGTAGGTTGGTTATTAGTTCAAATTCCGGTCAAAAATGCCGGTAATCCTGATGACCCTGCTCCTCCACAAGTATCTATGTAATTGTTTTATGAGATTTGTCCGAATGAATGATTCGGACAAATCTTTTTTTAGTAATAAGCGTTCAATCTACATTAAAATTCAGATTAAGGCGTATGGAATTATCCAGAAAAGAAAGAAAAGAAATTTTCGAGCGAGTGAATACTTTGGATTTAACTCCATTCCGACTTTATGAATATAGTGTTACCGATGAAAATTTAGTCACGGTATTAATACCGAAATTCAGAAACAAGATTGCCCAAAGAATACTGCCGGGGAAAATTAAATCGGCTGAGTTTAAGGTTAAGTTAGAAAAGTTTGGTTCTAAAGTTTGGCTTCTATCAGACGGAAGCCGAAATGTCGGAGAAATAATCACGGAAGCTGAAAATGAGTTTGGTGAAGAAATTTCACCTGCCGATGAACGAATATCTAAATATATTTTTCAGCTATATGATAAAAGTCTCATATCTTTCAAAGAAATAAATCAATAGGAGTAAATTATGGGAGCTATTTTAGGTCATCTAAAACCCGAATCAGTGTTTAATCATTTCGAAGAGATTTGTAAATATCCACGTCCTTCAAAGCAAGAAGAAAAAATTGCTGCTTATGTTGAATCGGTTGGTAAAAGAAATAACCTCGAAACAGTTAAAGATGCTTTCGGTAATATAGTAATTAAAAAACCTGCTACCCCCGGATTTGAAAATCGTAAAACGGTTGTTCTTCAAAGTCATATTGATATGGTTTGCGAAAAGAACCGTGGAGTTGAACACGATTTTGATAATGACCCTATTCAACCATACATCGATGGTGAATGGATAAAAGCTAAAGGAACTACGCTCGGTGCAGATAATGGTATTGGTGTTGCCGCAGCTCTTGCTGTTGTTGAAGATAAAAACTTAAAACATGGTCCACTTGAATTTCTTTTCACTTTGGATGAAGAAACAGGATTAACAGGTGCCTCAAGTTTAGATACAACCATTTTAAGTGCCGATATTTTATTGAATATGGATTCTGAAGAAGAAGGTTCGCTCTATATCGGATGTTCCGGCGGAAAAACTACAAAAGCACAATTCACTTTTGATGCTGAAGTAGTTCCTGCTTATTCCGTTGCGTATGAAGTTAAAGTTTTAGGATTAACGGGTGGACACTCCGGTTTAGAAATTCAAACCGGATTTGCAAATGCAATAAAGTTATTAAATCGATTATTATGGCATTCAACAAAACATCATACATTAAGAATAGCCAAGATTGATGGTGGCAATAAACACAATGCTATTCCGAGAGAAGCATTTGCTACGGTAACAGTTCCGCAATCACATGAAGCTGATTTCTTAGCTTTTGTTACAGAGTTTAATAAAATTGTAAAAGATGAATGTTCAACAAAAGATCCAAATGTTTTTGTAAGTGCAGAAAACTGCAACTTGCCTGAAGCAGTTATGGATATTAAAACACACTTGAATTTAATCGACACATTATACGCTCTTCCACACGGTGTATTAAAAATGTCACCTGATATTGAAGGATTAGTTGAAACATCAACTAACTTAGCAATTGTTGAGACAGTAGGAAATAATGTTAATCTCGTTACAAGTCAAAGAAGTTCAGTTGCTTCAGAGATTAAAGATTCCGTTGATATGGTTACATCCGTTTTTTATTTAGCACAAGCTAAAGTTACACATGGTGACGGTTATCCAGGATGGAAACCAAATATTCATTCGGAAATTTTAATTTTATTCAAAGATAGTTACAAGAAACTTTTTGGAAAAGAACCTGAAGTTAAAGCTATTCATGCAGGCTTGGAATGTGGTATCATTGGCGAAAAATACCCCGGAATGGATATGATTTCATTCGGTCCTACAATGTTTGGTGTTCACTCACCTGATGAAAGATTAAAACACGATACAGTAGCACCATTCTATCAGCTTCTAACTGAAGTTTTAGAAAATATTCCGTCTAAATAATTTTCGAAGAAAAGTAAATCTATATATTTGAGGTTGTCAATTGGCAACCTCAAGTTTTTTAGAGTAAAATATAAATCGGGAGGAAAATAAACTGGAAAAGACCCAACCAAACCCACTCTTCAGATGGACAGTACTTGTTTTCATCAGTCTTGCAATGTTCGGTAACTATTACATTTACGATAGTATCGCCCCAATAGCAGATTTAATAAAAGGCAGTCTCGGTTATGATGATGAATTTATCGGCGCAATGTACTCGGTTTATAGTGTTGCGGCTGTTGTTATATTATTAATCGGTGGTGTTATCATTGATAAATACGGCACAAAAAAATCAATTTTAGTTTTTGGTGCAATCTGTACTGTTGCTGCTGCATTAACCGCATCATCTTCTGATAAATATGTAATGCTCGCCGGAAGAGTTTTATTAGGGATTGGTTCTGAACCTTTAATTGTTGCTATTACTACTTCAATTGCAAAATGGTTTAAGGGAAAAGAGTTAAGTTTTGCCTTTGGATTAAATTTAACTATTGCCAGACTCGGCTCGGTTGCCGCTGACAATTCTCCCTCCTGGGGAAGTAGTTTTTATGGTGATTGGCAAAGTCCACTTTATTTAGCTGTAATTATTTCATTTGCATGTTTAATCGGTGGAGTTGTTTACTATTTCCTCGAAAATTTCGCTGAGAAAAATTATGAATTAGGTGAAGCAGGTGAAACAGACAAACTTGATTTAAAAGGGCTTTTCAAATACAATAAAACATTTTGGTTTGTTGTTGCATTGTGTGTGACATTTTACTCAGCTGTATTCCCATTTAGAAGTTTTGCAATCAAGTTTTTTATGGAAGCACATGGAGAAACAAGAGAATTCGCCGGATTCTTAAACAGTATTCTGCCATTATCTGCAATGATTGCAACTCCTTTATTCGGTTTGCTTGTTGATAAAGTAGGGAAGCGTGCACTGTTTATGTTTGTCGGCTCAGTACTTCTTCTACCGGTATTTTTAATGATGACATATACAGATATAACATTATACGTTCCTATAGCAATGATGGGAATTGCATTTTCACTTATTCCTGCTGTCATGTGGCCCTACGTTGCTTACATTGTCGATGAGAAAAAACTTGGAACAGCATATGCACTCATGACACTTATTCAGCAAGTTGGATTAGCCGGATTTAATTGGATGATTGGTTATGCTAATGATTATTCATCTGCATCTGCCGCAAATCCGGGAGGTTATGCATTAGGTATGTGGATTTTCTCATCGCTGGGATTTT
This sequence comes from Ignavibacteriaceae bacterium, assembly GCA_019638025.1. GTDB lineage: Bacteria > Bacteroidota > Ignavibacteria > Ignavibacteriales > Ignavibacteriaceae > JAGUXE01. Next base: position 15,434 of record JAHBUO010000061.1, on the reverse strand, counting down.
TCGGAGTTCTTTTCAGTTTCTTATTACACAAAGCAGATAAAGAAAAAGTTAAATCGTAAATAAAATGATTAGAAAAATATTACTTACAGTAACCATTATTTTTGCATTGAGTTCCGTGCGAACTAATGCACAACAGGAGCTTGGTTTTGGGTGCTTAGGATTTGTAGGAGGTTTTGCCGGGTTTGAATCATTGGCGTTTCGACCAATCGATTTTAATAATTATGTTGAAGATTTTAATCTTAATAGGAGAGATACACTTTCTCAATCTCTTGGTTCTTTTGGTGATGTTAAAGGGTTTAGAGTAGGGATTAATTTCTTTAGGCATAATTACAATGGATTGCTGATTACATTAAAAGGTTCATACTCCACGATGAGTCAGAAAAAAGATGCTGCTTTCTTAAGTAATAATTTGACATTTACACATTCGTATGATGTAGGTCTAAAAAACTTTTCAGTTGGCGTTGATTTGGGGACGTCAATCTCAGATTTACTTGATTGGAAAGTTTTGGATGCGGCACTTATATTTAATAAAACAACTCTAACGCGCACAAAAAATAGTCCGAATTTACCCTCTGAGATTGATACTTACACATCAGAAAAAACCGGAATAGGATATTTCATTGGTAGCGGATTTATTTTGAAATTAGTCTCTAAGTTTATTAGTCTTGAAGGTTCAATCGGGTTTACATTTTTTGAAGTTGGAAGAATGAAAAATAGTCGTGATAACACTTACTTAACTTATACGGAGAATACATCTGTACCGATGGAGAAGTTTATTCGTTCGGGTGGATTGAGTGGTATTTTACAATTGAATTTGAGTTTTCCATTATAAAAGGAGATTTTATGAAACTTACAAAATTGGATCGTGCCTCTGAAATTGCAATAGTTAATTGCATGGGGGCAAAAAAGAAAGAAAGAATTTTAGTTATTTCTGATTGTAATAAAAAAGAAATTGGTTATTCGTTATTCTCAAATGCAATCAGATTAGGATTTGAAGCACTTTATGTTGAAATGAAACCAGGTAAGATAAACGGAGAAGAACCATCAAAACAAATAGCCGATTTAATGAAACAATTCGATGTAGTTTTTTGTCCAACAACAAAATCTTTAACTCATACAGACGCAAGAAGAGAAGCTTCGGCTCAAGGAGTTAGGATTGCAACTTTCCCCGGAATTACAAAAGATGTAATGATTAGAGGCTTGAATGCTGATTATAATTACATCTCGAAGTTATCAATCAAACTTAAAAAGATTTTAGAGAGAGGGAAGTTTGTTAGAATAACCACTGCACTAGGAACTGACTTATCTTTTTCGATTGCCGGAAGAACGTCGTATGCATCAAAAGGTTTATTCCACAAGAAGGGTGAAAGCGGAAATCTTCCAACAGGTGAAACATTTTTAGCTCCGGTTGAAGGGACTTCTAACGGAGTCTTTGTTGTTGATGGCTCAATGGCTGGATTGGGATTGATAAAAAATGTGAATCTTAAAGTTGAGGTTAAAGATGGTTATGCTACTAAAATTACCGGTGGTAAAATTGCAACTCAACTTAATAAGATGTTGGATGCCGTCGGAAAAGATGCAAGAAATATTGCTGAATTTGGTATTGGTACAAATCCCAGTGCAAAGTTATCAGGTGTCCTACTCGAAGATGAAAAAGTGATGGGAACAATTCATATAGCGCTTGGAAATAATAAATCAATGGGAGGAAGTGTGAACGTTCCGATTCATTTAGACGGTGTAGTCAAAAAGCCAACAGTTTATTTAGACAATAAATTGCTGATGAAAGACGGAAAGTTGTTAGTCGAATTGTAAAAAAGAGGGAGTTGAAAAACTCCCTTTTTAAAATTGTAGAAATCAAGCCACTCTGAGTTTGTTAGATAAAAAATATTCGTATCTAAAACAATCCGCTTAGAAATTTACTTGCAGATATAATTCTAATTTCATCCTTAATGTAGTCTATGTTCTCAGTCATTACAACTTGAAAGTTGTAGGGGATATTCAATTTGTTTTTAAAATAAATCAAATTTTTTGAAAGTGTTGTATCACTTAGTTTTACTTCAACCGCGAACCACGGGAGGTTATTATATGTGACTAAAAAATCAACTTCTTTTTGATCAACATTTCTTAAGTAACGTAATTCGGTTTTAAATCCTTCTGCTTCATACATAAAAGTTGTAAATTTTAATAGATGCAAAGCTATTAGATTTTCAAACCTTGCCCCTCATTGTAAACCTCAGACCAATCGTTCAAATAAATTTTGGGCTCTTTTTTAATTGCCCTAACTTTTTTCGAATTGTAGGGATAAATTCTAAAATGATAATAGAATGATTCAAGTATATCTAACCAATTTGTAACTGCTCTATGACTTACTTCTGAATCTTCTCTCAGGTTATTGATTGAAAGAGAGCTTGCTGCTTTTGATGGGAGAATATATCCCAGAAGTTTCATGCTACTGATATCTCGAATGTTTTCAACATCACGAATATCTTCTCTGAAGAGTCTCTCTAATTTTTCATTATGCCATCTTCGTAAAATTTTATCATCTTGAGAAAAAGGTTCAGGAAAACCTCCGTAATTAAAGAGAGAAATAAGGGAAGAATGAAAATTACCAATAGGAAAATTAAGTTGAGTTAAAGGTTCAATTTTATTATTAACATTTTCAACCTCTGCCAGAGTGAATGGAAATAGAGTATAATAATGATATCTGCCCTGTAGAGAGTCGCCTGATTTTCGGTAAACATTGAGTCTTGTAGAGCCGGTTATGAGGAATTTATATTTTTCTTTCAATGAGTCATAAATTCCCTTAACGAAGTTTTTCCATTTTTTTATACTTATGAATTTCATCAAATATAATTAATGATTCTTCAGCAGGTAAAATTCCTGCAATTATTTTTTTTCTATCAGGTTGATAATCCCAGTTTAAATAGTTGCTCACATTAAAATGAGCGGCAACTATCTCTTTTGCAAGAGTGGTCTTTCCCACTTGACGCGGCCCTCAAATAAACAGCATTTTGTTTTGAAGGTCTTCAATAATTGATTTCTGTAAGTTTCTGTTTTTTTGCATATAGATACAATCTTTTTTTGAAAATTACGATAATCTTGCTTATAAGCAAAAATATTAGCTGTAATTTTTGCTTTGAAGCAAAAAAAGTAGGATTAATATTTTGATTCTTGACTGTTTTGAAGTTCTACTGTTAATGGAATAATACTTAAATAATTTCACAAAAAAAGGGAGTTGAAAAACTCCCTTTTTAATAAACCGTTTGAATACAAATTAAAAAACTACAACTCCACTTCCTGAAGGAAGAACTAAATTCTTTTGTAAATCATAGGCAGTATTTTCAGAGGCTGGAGATGGAATTGTTGCCCTGAGAACTTCAAAATTAAATGGTCTGTTTAATTTCCAATCGGTTGGTTGAACTGTGATGTAAACTGTTTTACCGGATAAATCAACAGGGAAAGTTACCCCGGCAGGAGCATTATTTAAGAAATCTTCTCCAGGGAAAGAAAGAGCTGCCAATGGTCCGCAATAAGTTGAATCATTATCTTTTCCTGAAACACTTCTAAAACCTCCGGTTTTTAATTTTACACTTCCAACTTCCACCCAAGCATTATATTCCCAACCTGATGGGAGTGATGGAAGCTCTAATCCGGCTTGAATTGGTGGGGCATCTACATTTTTAACAAACCAAATACCACTTTTCTTCTGAGTGTTAGCTGTATCGGTTGGGGTGAAAAGAGTATATTTACCGACAACGGAATTGAAGTCATTATTAAAAGCAATATCGGTCTTAACCGACAATGTAGTGTTATTACCACTGAATATACCTGCTAAAAATCTTCTTCCACGAGAGATTGAATCATTAAGAACACTTGAATCATGTTCAACTGTAACGACCAAATATTTAGCACCTTGTACATGACCAAGTTTTACATTATAAGTTTTACTGAAATTAGCTCCATCGTTGGTAACTTTAAAGTAATCGAGCTTTACTGAATCTTTTCCGAATAACCATATTGCATAATTTGAAGAGTCTGAAAGTTGAGGTAAATTATTTAACGAAACTGATAAGGTTCCATCAGCAGTCGTAACAGTCGAAGTAGTAATACTATCAGTACAACCTGTAAAAATAATGACTATGAATGCAGTTAATGTGATAAGAATTCTTTTCATTAGAGGGTCCCTTACATTTGTGTAAATAAAGATGTACAAAACTATTTTTTATTGTGCGGAATGTCAAGTAAAAGTTTAATTATCAATGTTGCTTATTGTCGCCATTATGGCGGTTGCTCAAACTTCTAAAGCGCTAAAAAGTTTGACTCTATCAGAAATAATGCATAGCTTTTAAAGCAAGATTTATAATCTTACTAGTGAAAATTAATTCGCAAACAATCATCCGATAAATTAGGAGCTAAAGTATGAGATCGGTTTTTACGTTTTCCTTTCTAATAGCCATCCTTCTCATTACAACAGTCTATCCACAGACCGGTAAAATTTCCGGTACAATTAAAGATGCTAACACAAATGAAACACTCATCGGAGCTAATGTTATAGTTACCGGAACCAATCTTGGTGCGGCTACTGACATTGACGGGTATTTCGTAATTCTTAATGTCCCTCCGGGGAATTATAATTTACGAGCTTCTATGATAGGTTATGCTGCATCTACTATCACAAATGTTCGTGTAAATATCGGACAAACAACAGAGATAGACTTTAAACTAATTACGCAAACAATTCAAACCGAAGAAGTTGTTGTTACCGCAAAAACCCCTGTGGTTCAGAAAGATGTTGCAGCAAGTACTGTCAATTTACAGGCAAGTCAGTTTGAAAACTTACCGGTTGCAAATGTTACAACTGTTGTGGGTCTTCAGGCAGGTATAAGAAGTGGTTTGGAAATTCGAGGCGGCTCGAGTAATCAGACTGCTTTTATGGTTAATGGTTTAGCACTTCGAGATGGGCGCGATAACTCTCCATTTACTGCCGTCAGTTTTACATCTGTTGATGAAGTTCAAATTCAGACCGGGGGATTTAATGCTGAGTATGGTAATATCCGTTCCGGAGTTGTGAATGTTGTTACAAAAGAAGGAAAGAACGACAGATATAGTCTGAGTTTCTTAACCCGTATTAGACCCGCCGGGAAGAAATACTATGGAGATGGTCCAACTTCTCCCGATGCTTACTGGATTCGCCCGTATTTAGATAATTCAGTTGCGTGGACAGGCACAAAAAATGGTGCTTGGGATGAGTTTACACAGAGACAATATCAAGAGTTTCAAGGTTGGAATTCAATTTCTGAAAAATTAATGTCTGATGACGATCCTACCAACGACCTTTCTCCGGAAGCAGCACAAAGATTATTTTTATGGGAACATCGAAAAGATGCACGCATTCTTAAAGCCGATTATGATATTGATGCAAGTTTAGCCGGACCGGTGCCGGTATTAAACAAATTGTGGGGAAATCTTAGATTTTTAGCTTCCTACAGAGCAAATAGAAATATGTATATTATCCCGCTTTCAAGAGATAGTTATGAAGATTATACAGGACAATTAAAACTAACTGCAGATATTACCACAACTATGAAAGTCTCAGTTGAAGGTTTAATGAGTCAATCTGATGCTACTGCTAGCAACAACACCGGTACTGGCGGAATTATTGCAAGTGCAGGAACTTTGGGCTCATTATTACAATCTTCAAGAACAAGTTATGGTGATAGCCGAATTTTTTCATCTGATTATTGGGCACCAACAGTTATCAAGAGAAATATGTATGGTGCTAAACTGACAAATGTTTTATCTAACACTACATTCTATGAAGCACAAGTTAGTGCCTTCTTATCAGATTACAGTACAAACCCCGGCACTCCTCGTAACAATTCAAGACTATATCCGATAGTCCCGGGTTATTATTACGCTGATGAAGCTCCTTTTGGATTTGAGGATAGTTCAGCTTCTGGTATTGGAAGTAATATGAGAATGGGCGTCGGAATGTCAAGCGGTCGTGATAGTAGTAAAACTACTGTTATTAATGGTCGTTTTGATATCAATAGCCAAATAGACAAGTATAATAATATAAAAGCCGGATTCGAGTTAACGTTTACAACTAATGATGTTAATTATGGTGTTTACGATAAATATCTTCCATCTTCTAATACTCAATATTTATGGAAGACTACACCAATAAGCGGTGCTTTATATGTTCAAGACAAAATTGAATATGAAGGTATGATTGCTAATCTTGGGTTAAGGCTCGATTATTCAAGTGCTAATGAAGAATGGTATGTTGTAGAGAATCCTTATGATTTAGCTTTCTCAGGTGAAAAATCTTCGTTCATTGATGACTTATTGAAGAAAGAACCGGCAAAAGCACAAATCATGTTGAGTCCTCGTATAGGTGTTGCATTCCCGATTACAGAAACAAGTAAGCTATATTTCAATTACGGACATTTCAGACAGTTGCCAAATCCTCGCAATCTCTACATGTTGCGAAGAGAAACTTATTCAAATAAAATTTCTGAAATTGCCGACCCAAATCTACCTCTTCAAAAAACAGTTGCTTATGAATTAGGTTACGAGCAAAGTTTACTTGATGAATACTTAATTCGAGTTGCGGGTTATTATAAAGATGTTTCTAATCAACCAAGATTAGTAACGTTTATAAGTCGCGATAATAAAGTTAGTTATTCAACTCCACGCCCGGATTCCTACGAAGATATTCGTGGATTTGAGATTACCCTTACAAAAAATAGAGGTGATTGGGTTCAAGGTTTCTTAAACTACACTTATTCGGTAGAAACTTCAGGTTATTTCAACTATAGTACTTATTATCAAAATAGTGCTGAACAGAGAAGATTCGAAAGAATAACAAGAGAAAATTATCAAGAAAAACCTGTTCCTCAACCGTACGCTCGTGCAAATGTAGATTTCTTTACTCCTTCAAAAGAGTTCGGACCCGAATTTGCCGGAATTGGTTTGTTAACCGATTGGAGAATCAACGTATTAGCAAATTGGAGTTCGGGATATTACTTCACATGGGCAGGTGGTGGAAGCGCCGCTATTCCCGGGGTATTGAATAATCTTCAATGGGAAGATTATTGGAGCATTGATTTAAGATTCAGCAAAAACTTCAAATTTGGTCCGGCTAATTTCCAAATCTTTTGCGACATAAATAATCTATTCAATATAAGATATATGAGCAGATACGGATTTATCGACGGAAATGATTATGATAATTACATGAAATCATTACATCTTCCTGATGGTATTGTTGACAGTCGTTTTGGCTATATTAACGTTCCGGGTAAAGATAATCCGGGGGATTACAGAGAATCAAATGTAGCTTATCAACCTATTGTTGCAGTTAATGCATTAACCGGTGTTGGAACTCCCGTTGCAACCGCAATCTATTACGAAGTTAATTCAGGTAAATATTATCAAAATTCCGGAAGTGGTTGGAATGAAGTTGATAACGGTAAAATGCAAAAGATTCTTGATGATAAAGCATATATCGATATGCCTAATCAGTCGTTCTTATCTTTTGTAAATATAAGAAACATTTATTGGGGCTTGAGATTTTCACTCGAGCTGTTTTAGTTAAATAATAAAAATTATTCTAAGTGAAAACACTAAATAGGAAAATAACAATGATTCAAAATAGATCATTCAGAAGATTTTCAAAATATTCAGCGATTCTTCTGTTCCTTGTAATGGGGCAAACCAGTTTATTTGCTCAGTTTGATGTCAAATGGATGTCAGTCGGTTCTCTTCACAACTGGTTTTCTGCAATTGGGAGTGAAATAGAAGAAGGCTTTGTTAAAAGACAACAATATGGAATGCAATGGCCTGCTATTTACGATTATCAAAATATTCAAGCTTGGAAATCGATGTGGATTGGGACTAAAGATTTCACTGATGAGCAAGGCAGATTTTTCCCGGTAAAAGTAGTTCACGTTGGACCTCGCGTTACGGGTGGTGGTGAGTTTTTTCCGGTTCACCATAAAATGAAAAGTAAATTCGAAAAACCTGTGGTCTTTGTTGATGGAAGTCTTTCAGAAGGAAAATCTGTTGATATTGACGAAATAGATCCTTCATTACTTTGGGATAGAGAAATCGAAACTGTTGTAAACTCTCAACTTGGTATAACAATGACTCGCAGAGTTTTTCAATTTTCACAACAGTATCACGAAAATTATATTGTCAACGAATATATTTTCAAAAACACAGGCAACGTCAATGCAGATCCTTCAATTGAATTGCCAACTCAAAATCTGAAAGATGTGGTATTCTTTTTCCAATGGCGTTTAGCCCCATGTGAACAAACCCGTTATGTTATTGGAAACCCAACCGGTTGGGGAATGAACACAACTTATGATACTAGAGGTGATGGTAAGTTGGTTGACCCTCCCGGAGAACAATTCAGAGCTCATTTTGCATGGCACGGCAGATATCCTCCCTTCACTCAGTATGACAATGTTGGCGGGCCAATTTGGAATTCTGCACTTTATGTTCCTGCAACAGATACAACAGGAAGATTGGGCGCTCCACAATTTGCGGGAATTGTGACTGTCCATGCTGATAAATCGGCATCTGACAAAACTGATGATTCATCACAGCCAACGACAACAAATACATTTGATTCTGACGGCCCTCTTCAATCCGGAAACGACGCTTTCAATGCAGGTAAAATGGCAGATGAATATGCATTTATTTCAGCGGGGCACGATAATCGTCATATGACAAAAATTGGAGAGACTAATCCAATTATGCCTTCAAAGGATCCGGCGATTGGTACAAATGGAGGTTTCTCAACCGGGAAAGGATATGGACCTTATAACTTAGGACCCGGGGACAGTATAAGAATAGTTATGGTTGAAGCTGTGGCAGGTCTAAGTCGTGAAAAAGCGATTGAGGTTGGAAGAAAATACAAAGCAGATAAAGATGTCCTATCAAAAAACACTGCCTTTTTCACCGGAAGAGATTCTCTTTTTCAAACATTTAGAAGAATTGAAAGCGGATTCCAAAGTAATTGGAGTTTTAATAAAGGACCACTTCCACCACAAGAATTTTATGTAGATGGTTTGGGCGATAGAATTGCACTTAAATGGAAACCATTCAACGATAGCGATCCTGATATAACCGGATATAGAGTATACCGAGCAATCGGTAGTTTCGATAGTACTTACTATATGATTGCTGAACTTCCTGCAAGTGCTCGTTCATACAATGATGTTGATGTCCCGAGAGGTGTAAATTGTTATTATTATTTACAATCAGTTGGACAATCAATTTCTGCTGATCCTGCATTGAACATTCCTGCCGGAAGATTAGTAAGCAGCAGATACTACACTCAAACATTTGACCCAACATTCTTAAAGAAAGAAGCTGCATTAAATCTTGATAATGTTAGAATTGTCCCAAATCCCCTGAATCTTGCATCTGACCCTAACAATTTAAGATTCCCGGAAAGAAGCGACAGATTATTCTTCTTTAATTTACCCGGAAATGCAACTATAAAAATTTATACCGAATACGGTGAATTGATTAAAACTGTCGAACACACTAACGGAAGCGGTGATGAATTCTGGGATTGTACAACATCATCAAATCAAGTTATAGTAAGCGGTATCTACATAGCAGTTATTAAAGATAACAGCACCGGTGAACAGAAAATTCTTAAATTCGTAGTAATCCGTTAATGCAGAAAGAGAATAAAAAAATGAAAAATAGATATAAAATTTTAACTCTTTGTATTTTGATTTTAGCCGGTGGTCTGCAAACGATTTATGCACAACAAAAACTTGCTCAAACCGGAATGAAGTTCTTACTAGTAAGTCCTGACGCTCGAGCAGCATCGATGGGAGATGCGGTTTCTGCACTTGAAGGCGATGTTTCATCTATGTTTTTTAATCCCGCAGGTTTAGCCAGACAAAGTGCATTTTATGATGTTAGTCTGGGACAAGTGAAATGGATCGCCGATATTAATTACTATTATGGAGCGGCTTCATTTGCTCCATTCAGTGGTAATTATGGTGTTGTTGGGCTTTCTATGGTCTATGTCGATTATGGTGATTTTCTCGGAACTATTAGAGCTAATAATGATGCCGGTTATATCGATATGGGAATTTTTAATCCTAAAGCTTATTATTTCGGATTAACATATTCTAAAGCATTAAACGATAAATTTTCAATCGGTGGAAATTTAAAATATGCTGTTCAAGATTTGAAATCATCAGTTACAGCAGTGGATGTTAATAGCGGTAACTATACGAGAAAAGAATATACACCAAATGTTTTGGTCTTTGATTTCGGGATGTTATATCATACCGGTTTTCAAAGCCTCTCGTTTGGTGCAGTGGTAAGAAACTTCTCAAAAGAGATGAAACTTGAAGCTGAGGGATTTCAATTACCACTCATATTTAAAGTTGGTGTTGCATACAATGCAGCTGATTTATTCAAATTAGATAAAAATGAACACTCAATTCAACTTGCTGTTGAAGCTGTTCACCCGAGAGATTTCGCTGAACAGATAAATACCGGGATTGAATATAAATTTATGAATATGCTTTCGTTAAGAGCCGGTTATTCCACTCCAAATGATGAGCATAATTTGACTGCGGGAATAGGTTTTCAAAAAACTATTGCCGATTTTAATTTAGGAATTGATTACGCTTATGTACCATGGACCACATTCTCTAACGTACATAATTTTACGATTCATTTTGGTTTTTAATTTTTAACATAATCAAATTTAAGATTAAACATTACGGCTAATGGTATATATATGAAAAATTTTAACATAAATACTCTCTCTTCTTACACAAGAATAATGATGATTTCAATTTTTGTTGTTATTACATTTCTTGGTTGTAATGAAGAAGACAAAGTTACAAGTCTGTGGAACGGAGATTATACACCACTCCCTGCACCGGTTATAACTTCAATTTCACCTGCAACTCAAGGATTAGCAGGTATTGAAGAAGTTACAATAACCGGAACAAACTTTTCCCCAAACGTAGGGGAGAATTTTGTTTATTTCGGTAATACTAAAGGAACAGTGCTTCAAGCTACAACAACTTCACTTCTTGTAAAAGCTCCCAATGTAACGGGAGACTCTTTGAATGTGCGTGTTGTAGTTCAAAATGCACTTAGTACAAGCAATGCAATTACTTACAAACTGTTATCTGCATTCCGTGTAGTTGTAGAATTTGGGACAGGTACAACCCCTTCAGGTATTACTTTTGATAATGCAGGAAATATGTATTATTTCTTAGGTGGAATCAAAAAGATTACACCTTCAGGAGATACAAGTTCATATGCACCTAAAGGGGCTGAAACTTTTTGGGCTTCATTAAAATTTGGACCTGATGGTGCTTTATATGCTGCGAGAAGTGTTGCTGGTATTTTCAGAATAATGCCCGGTGCAACCCCAGCTTCGTGGGTAACTTCTTCTGCAGGAATTGGTTCAACTAACGATTTTGATTTTGATCAAAATCAAAATATGTGGGCTGCAGGAAATGCAACTATAATCTCGAGAATTAAACCTGATAAATCAGTTAAGACTTTCCCAAGTCCTGCTTTTGTGGTGAGAGGTGTGAGAGTCTACAACGGGTATCTTTATTTAAGCGGACGAAAAGATAACAAAGAGGGAATTTGGAGAGCTGAAATTCTTCCAAACGAAGATTTAGGTGCTATCGAACCATATTTTGATTTTGCTGCAGCAGGTTATTCCGGTGATGCTACATCTTTGGCTGTCTCTACCGACGGAGTCTTTTACTTAGGAGTAAATACTCAATTGAACGCCGGAGTTGAACACATTATTGTGGTTCGTGCAGATGGAACTTCAAACATTTTATATCCGGGTGTATTAGAGCCCAAAATGAAATCTAAATGTCAATCACTTTTCTGGGGACCCGGACAAAATATTTATTACGTAAGACAAATCGCAAATCCGACTGAACCTCCTAAAGAAGCGATTGTAGAAGTTTATATCGGTAAAACTAGTGCTCCATATTTCGGAAACTAATTAAATTAAAAAATGGATATGATTATCCAAATAAATACAAACAAACAAAGGAGAAAAAAATGATCAAGAGATTCTTTGGAGTCTTAACGCTGTTGGTTCTTTTAACTGCTACAGGTTACTCACAGTGGCAGTTTGCCGGAGTTTTTCCGGATTCATCAGATGCTGCTATTAGGCACACTGGTAACATTCATGGTTTAGCTGTTGACCCTGCAGGTAAAGTCTGGGTTATGGATTACTATGCACTCGCAAGAGATAGAGTAACTGTCCCTTATCCTGATCCAAATAATCCTGCACAAAACCTTGACTCAAATATCGCTGTTAGAGCATTGTATGTTTTTAACCCTGATGGGACACTCCACACATTCCCAACTACAAATGGCGTCACGGTAGAAAACCCAATTAAATTTTATCGTGATGCAAACGGTGCAGTAGTAGATACTTTAGCCGGTTGGTATCCTTGGTTTCCTGCCGCAAATTATACAACCACCGGTCGTGGTATGAGAGCAGATGCTAATGGAGATATAGTAGCTGTTTATTTCTCATTCCATTACAAATTTGATTACAAAACAGGTTTCGGACTTGGTAAAGTAGCTGCTTTCCCGGGTGCTGCAGTTTCCCCAGGTATTTCTAAAGAAGGAAACAAAATGTTTGCTGCTCAAGTAGTCGGCGGTACACAACCAATTAAAGAGTATGATAATGCATTCAGTTATGTTGGAGATGCTGTTCCTTTTAGCGTTGGCTTCTCAAGAAGTTTTGAAGTTGCACCTGATGGGAATACTATTTACTGGGCAGGTTATACATTACACGGAATTTATGTCTATAAAAGAGCGGATGAATTCAGTGTATTCGATTCAGTTGGTGTAGTGTTAAAAGGTTTTGATTCTGAATCTTTCGGTTGGGATCCTGCAACTGGTTGGTTATGGGCAAGCGCAGGTTCAGGTAACGATCTTCCAAACAGATATGTTGAACCTGATGGAACACCTGTTGTTACTTCATGGTCACCAAATACCTGGTATGGTTATGATGTTGCAAATGATATGGTAGTTGACAGTATTTCATGGCACAATCTTGTTGATGGTGTTGCTCAACGTCCACGTGCTATTGCATTTAGCCCAACCGGTGATACAGTTTATGTTGGAAACTTTGGTTCATCAGCTTATGTCGGTGTTCAAAGATTTATTAACAATAACAGACCTCAGAGCTTAAGACAAGAAAATAATAGTGTTGTAAAAGGATTTGATTTAGTTCAAAACTATCCAAACCCATTTAACCCTTCAACACAAATTAAATTTTCAGTTGCAAAAGAAGGAATGGCTTCATTAAAAGTTTATGATATGTTAGGACGTGAAGTAGCTGTTTTAGTTAACGAAAACTTAACAGCCGGTCAATATATCTATACCTTTAATGGAACAAACTTGGCTTCAGGTACTTATGTTTATGAATTAAATCAAAACGGTACTAGAGTCGCTAAAAAAATGTTATTGATGAAGTAATTCTTATCGCTTCAAACAAAAGGGCAGTTCGCTGCCCTTTTTTATTTTAAACCAGGCTAATAATTTATACGATTCTTAATATTCACTATTGATTGAATCTCTAAAAAAAACTAATTTACCTCAACTAAAAATTTTCCCAATTATTATAAGGGGTTCTGTCATGCTTTCAATCTATGAAAAATTGAGTCAAAAAGTTGATGTTTGGCGTGCTGAAGGTGCTGAGATGCTCAAGAATAACGGCAACTTCAAAGTTTCGGATGTAACAGTCTCTCAAATCTATGGTGGAATGCGAGGGGTGATATCTTTATTGTGTGATACATCTGAAGTACCTAATGATAAAGGTTTAATTATAAGAGGTACTCCGTTAAAAGAGTTAACCCAAAAATCTCCTGAAGAAATATTTTATTTATTGCTTACCGGAGATTTGCCAAATCAAGAGGAACTTGAAGAATTTTCTTCACACATTAGGAACAATAAAGAAGTACCTGGATACGTTTGGGATGTACTTCGTGCTCTCCCTGCTGACACACATCCAATGGTTATGTTAGATACCGCAATCCTTTGTATGCAACGTGAATCAGTCTTCGCTAAAAAATACGATGAAGGTATGAAGAAGAATGACTATTGGAAATATACTCTTGAAGATGCGTTCAATTTAATCGGAAGACTACCCGGTATTGCTGCCGGTATTTATAGAATGCGCTTCAATAAAGGGGATTTGATCGCTCCGGTTGCAGACATGGATTTGACTGGCGATTATGTTCACATGATTGGTATGGAGGATGCTCCAAAAGGATTTTATGAATTAATGAAATTATTCCTCGTTCTTCACTCTGACCATGAAGCCGGTAATGTGAGCGCATTAACTACTGTTGTCGTAAATTCCGCGCTTTCTGACTTATATTATTCAGTCTCAGCGGGATTAAATGGATTAGCAGGTCCATTACATGGATTAGCTAATCAAGAGTGTATAAAATGGATTGTAGATACAGTTGATAAATTTAATGGTACTCCTACAAAAGAACAAATCTCTGATTATGTTACAGAAACCTTGAAATCTGGGAAGGTTATTCCGGGATACGGTCACGCAGTGTTGAGAATTGTAGACCCACGTTTTGAAGCTTTCTTGGAATTCGGAAAAAAATATTGTTCAGAAAACCCGATATTCCAAACAGTAGTTCAAACTTTTGAAGTAGTTCCGGATATTCTAAAGCAAATTGAAAAAATTAAAGACCCATGGCCAAATGTTGATGCAGGTAGCGGGGCTTTATTGTATCATTACGGTTTTAAAGAACTCTCCTATTACACTGTATTATTCGCACTCTCCAGAGTATTAGGACTTTCGGCTCAAGCAGTTGTTAATCGAGCTAAGCTAAAACCAATTACACGACCAAAATCTGTTCCATACTCATGGCTTGTGGAAAAGGTTAAGTCCTCTTCATAGCGTAAGCATTTCGTACAAACTCGGATAACTTTTTTAGGTATCCGAGTTTTTTTTTTATTAATTATGATTGTTACTTAAAATAAATGCCTCTATATTTGAGGGCAAAAAATAGTTATGTCTACAAAGAATAAAGTTAAATTTATATTCGTTACCGGCGGAGTAGTTTCTTCTCTTGGTAAAGGAATAGCAGCCTCATCTCTTGGTCTTCTTCTCAAAAAACGGGGATTTAGAGTCACAATTCAAAAATTTGATCCATACATTAATGTTGACCCCGGAACCATGAATCCATTCCAACATGGTGAAGTTTATGTTACTGATGATGGTGCAGAAACTGATTTAGACCTCGGTCATTATGAACGATTTCTTGATGTTAATATGAGTCGTGCAAATAATACGACCACAGGACAAGTCTATCACGAAGTGATAACTAAAGAAAGGCGAGGAGATTATCTAGGTGCTACGGTTCAGGTAA
>JAHBUO010000060.1 GCA_019638025.1 Ignavibacteriaceae bacterium | reverse complement strand
TGTAGAATGAGCAAGTCTTTTTACACAAGAGAAGAAATTATTGAAATCAGAAATAAATTAAAGAGTGAAAATAAAAAAGTTGTTTTTACTAACGGATGTTTTGATTTAATGCATGCGGGGCATGTTGATTATCTTGTAAAGGCAAAATCAAAAGGGGATGTTTTAATTTTAGCTCTAAATAGTGATGAGTCAATCAGAAGAATAAAAGGGGAGAAGCGCCCTATTCTAAAGCAAAACGAAAGAGCATTCATTTTATCGAATCTTTCAGCTGTTGATTTTGTTACCATCTTTGAGGAAGATACACCTTATGAAATTATTAGTGCACTTGTTCCGGATGTGTTAATCAAGGGTGCCGACTGGTCGATTGAAAATATTGTAGGTAAGGATATTGTAGAGAAAAGTGGGGGCGAAGTTAAAACCATCGAATTCGTAAATGAGCAATCAACATCAAAAATAATAAATTTAATTGTCGATAGATATTCAAAGTGAGCGCTGATGATTCAATCATAGTAAAAAGAAGAAGTCTTTTCCATAAAATAGTTAATGGCTTCTTGTATTCACTCCTTACTGTGTTTATTCTTCTCCTTACCTTTTTCGGATTTTCGCAAACATCAACATTTCGAGAATTCCTTCGTAGTGAAGTTGAGACGATTCTAAACGAAAATATTAATGGACATTTCAGTCTTGAAAAAATTGATGGAACGGTATTTACTTCCCTCTTTTTAAGAAATATTGTGCTTAGTGATAAAATCGATACGATAGCAAATATCAAGAATATCGAAGTCAAGATTAGTCCACTCCAAATCTTATTAAAAAAAATTCATGTAAGAAATCTTAGCATATCAGACGCTAAAATTGTTTTGTTAAAAGATACTTCCGGAATATTGAATATTTCAAAAGTCTTTCCATCTTCCGAAGATGAAGATACGACTTCTACTCAGTTTCCATTTACCATAAGAGTAGCTGAGTTAGCACTAAAAAACATAGACTTCTCGTTGCAAGGCTATTCTAATAAGTTGAGTCAAAATAAATATGAGATGATGAATCTAGATGATCTTCAGGTGAAGGATTTGAACTTGAAGCTTAGTGCATTTGTTTCAATAAATGAAAATCAGTATGAATTGAATCTTGATGAGTTAAAGTTTCAACCAAACTTTTCGTTTATTCCAAATTTTGATATGTCTGCAAGTTTTAATATTAACGAAC
Organism: Ignavibacteriaceae bacterium; assembly: GCA_019638025.1. Classification (GTDB taxonomy): domain Bacteria; phylum Bacteroidota; class Ignavibacteria; order Ignavibacteriales; family Ignavibacteriaceae; genus JAGUXE01. The sequence goes on along the minus strand of JAHBUO010000060.1, from coordinate 18,484 downwards.
GTGTTCTGCAAGTTATGGACTTAAAACTTTCAACAGATGAAACAAAGGTTTCTCTATCCGCTTCGGTTGAAGGGCTGAATATATTTGGCGATATAACTGCAGAGATGTTTAAGAACTCACAAGTCTCTGCTAACGCTGAAATTCAAAATTTTGATTTCGATTTATTGACAACATTTTTACCTCCTCTTGATATTCTAAAAGGGAAGGTGAATGCCATCCTACAAACTGATGGTACATTCAATGAATTGAACATTACTAAACTTTATCTCGAATATTTGGATACAAAATTAAATGCAACAGGCAAAATTCTTAACATAGATAACATTGATGAGTTTTTTATTGATTGTAAAATTGATAATTCAGAATTGAATTACTCTAATGTTAATAGACTTCTTCCAACACTAGATTTGCCAATATTTAAGGGGTTGGAAAAGGTTTACTTCGATACTTTAACTTATTATGGAACACCTTTCAATTTTTCTAGCAGGTATGCAATCAGATTGAAGGAAGGGGCAATTAATGGAAATGTTGCTCTGGATTACTCAACTGCATTAATGAAATATGATTTAAATCTGAATTCAAAGAATATTGATTTGCGGCCGGTTTTTGATATTCCATCAATCGTTTCAATTTCTGCAAATCTTAAGGGAAGTGGTTTAGATGCTGACAGACTAACAGCAGAATTTGATTTAGATGCTTCAGGGAGTTCTTATCTCAATCAGTACTTTTCTGAGTTAAAGATGAATGGAAAAGTTGAGAATAGATTTTTTTTCATTGAAACCGAAGCAGTTTCTGACTCACAAAAGATTAACTTCTTTGCAAACTTAAATTTTGACGACAGTGATAGACCGATATATAGAATTAATTCGTCTATAGAAAATTTTAATCTTGCTGCTTGGATAAATGATACCTCTTTAACTACAGATGTAAATCTAAATCTTTTCGGAATGGGAGAAAGTTTTGACCCTGACAAAATAAATTCAAGAGTGGAAATTGATGTTGTTGATTCATATCTTTTTACAAAACCCATGAAGGATAGCCGAATTGAAATGGTTGTAAAAACATCTGATGAGGATTATAAAAAACTGGATTTCAAATCAAACATACTCGATGGAACTATTGAAGGTAAATTCAGATATGATACTTTTATATCTGTGCTGAGTGAAGAGATATCACGGACAACTGAGTCTATTATAAGCAAAGTTGATTCATTCTTCCCAATTACAGAGAGTGATAAGATTCAGTATAAAGCCAATCTCGATTTATCAAACCTAAAAGTAACAAAACGAAAAGGTCAAAAAGAGGTTGAATCCAAGTTTCTTCCGGTAGCTGTAAAGTACGATTTTGTTATGAAAGATTTATCACTTCTTACAACTCTTATAGATAGCAGCGAAGTAGATTTCGAGGGGCGGCTTTTCGGGTCTATTGTAAGTGGAATAAATGGGTTTGAATTGGGTATAAATGTCAAGTCTGACTTTCTAAAATTTGTTTTTCAAAATGAACCATATTTTATTTCAGATGCTCAACTTAATTTTGAAATTTCTCATCCATTAGATAGAGCAACTTTCAATGACATCAAAATCGAAGCTTCATCCAAAATTGGGCGGCTTTTTGTTTCGACAGAAATAAATGATATTTATGCAGATGTATCGTTATCTAATTCAGTGATTGATATTAATAGTGGTGTCATTCTTTCAAAAAAAACTAAACCTTCGCTGAGCGGTAGTATTGATTTGTCCGGAGATTCAATTCAAACCAAAATATCAAAACTATTTGTTAACTACGGTGATTTTAGTTTGTTGAACAATTTACCAATCATGTTTTCATATAAGAATGAATCTGTTAACATAAAGCAATTTGCTCTAAAACGTGGTGATTCTGAAATCAATCTACATGGAAAATTTGCCTTCAGTGGAAATCAAAATCTGAGCCTATCTCTCAAAAACTTTAAGGGATATGATTTGAGTTATTCACTTTTAGGAATCTCTCCCGAAGAGGTTATTGATGGTGATTTAAATCTTTATTCAACAATTAAAGGAACTTTGCAAAATCCTGAAATTTCGTTGTCTCTGGTAGGCGATAGTATTTCTTATAAAAAGAAAAACTTTGGTTCATTGCGAAGTAATTTTAGTTATATAAATAAAATGTTGAATTCGAATATTCAGTTTGTTGAAAGAGTAAAAAATATCGAAGAAGAACGTCTGTTGATTAACGGAGCATTCCCGTTAGATTTAGCAATCGGGAATGTTCAAAACAGATTGCTTGAGGATAAAGATGTTCGTTTAACAATATATACAGATAATTTTAACCTTGCCGCATTTGGAGATGCTTTGCCCTTTGTTGATAAATTGCGAGGGATTTTATCGACTGATGTAAGAGTCTCAGGAACATATTCTTCACTTAAAAGAAGCGGCTTTTTGAGATTGACTGAAGCATCATTTTTGGCTGAATCAAATAATCTTGAGTATAATACAGGGTTAGTGTTGAAAGTAGAGGAAAAAAGTATTCAGATTGATAGCTTTTTAGTAAAAAATTTGGGAATTGTTAAGAATTCCGGAACGGTAACGGGTAGCGGGTATATAAATTTTGATGGGTTGAAAATTTCAGATTTGCAAATTGCATTAAATGGAAATCTCACTGTACTCTCTAATGAGTCAAAAACGGTGAGTCCGGCAGTATATGGAAATTTGTTTGTCCAGACTGACGGAGACATTATATTTTCATCTTCATTAGATAAATCATTTTTAAGAGCCCCGATAATTGTGAAAGAAGCTGACCTCTATTTCCCCCCGACGCAGAGCGGTTATGCGGGTAATGCGGGAAATTTTATTTACAAATTTGTTGAAGATACAATAAATCTTACTCAGCGTGAGTTAGAAATTCAAAAGTTACTTTCACTAACTAACCAAGCAGTTTCTGTTAATGGGAAAGATGCCACATCAAATGTAAATTTTGATTATAATATCTCTGTGAAAATTCAGGGTGATTCGAAAATTACATTTATTTTGGCAAAGGAGGCTAACAATAGACTGATCGCTGAGTTGAGTGGTAATCTTTTGTATGAAAGTCGACAGGGGCTTCAAAATATTCAAGGGGAATTAAAGTTGTTGGAAGGTTCTTCACTTGAATTTTTCAAAACTTTTACTGCAGCCGGTACTTTAAGATTTGAAAGTGCATTAACTAATCCCTATCTAGATATCATCAGTACATATAAGAATTTCTTAGCCGATACTGCAACAGCTACGACAGGAAAAGAGCAAGAAGTAGCTGTTAAAATAAAACTCAAAGGTCCGTTACAAGATTTATCAAAGAGCTTTACTCAGATGGATAATAATATTGCTGTTTACTATGGAAGTCAAGCAATTGAAAATGATGAACCATCACCTCAGTACGATAAATCTGATGCGGTCTGGTTTATCTTGACAGGTAAATTCAAGAATGAAGTAACTCCTAATGACCAGTCGATGGTTTCGGGTACTGCTACTTCATTAGCCGGTTCAATTTTGGGTGGAGTTTTAAACGCATATCTTGGTGATTATGTCAAAACTTTGGATATTCGGGCAGTCGGTGCGGCAACAAAAATAAATCTATCCGGTAGGTTTAAAGATTTTAGATATACAATTGGTGGAACAACAAATATATTACAAGATTTCTCATCTGCTAACATCAGAATTGAATATCCGGTGATTCAGAATTTTATTATAAGAGTTGAAAGAAAAGAAACTCTAACAGAAACAAATTTACAAAACACAATGATTAATGAATTAGGTCTTAGATACAGATTCGAGTTTTAATGAAACCAAAGATAATTGCATTTTTTAAGAAAAACCCTGGTTGCTCAATCAAGGCAAGAGATCTTGCAAAGCGATTAGGAATATTATCTGACCATGAACTGAGCTCAATTAAAGCTCTTCTATTCGCTCTTTCTGAAGAAGGATTTTTAATAAAGGAGGGGAAACGTTATTCGCTAAATCCTGTGCCATCAGATAAACTAATTGTAGGGAAAATTGAAATCACACGTGGTGGCTACGCATTCGTTCGTCCGGAAGATTCGCGTATAAGTGATATATACATTTCTGGTGGGAATATCGGGACAGCTTTTCACGGGGATATCGTTGAGGTCGCAATTTTAGCAGCTCGTCAGAGTAGGGGAAAAAGTCTCGAGGGTCAAGTTGTTGGAATTGTGACTCGAAAGTATAATGAATTAACCGGAACCTTAGATAAAGCACGATCACTTTACTTTGTAAAACCTGATATTCACGAAATACATAAAGATATTTATGTCCTCGAAAATAATTTAAGAGGGGCAAAAAAGGGGGATAAAGTAATTGTAGGAAATATTGTTTGGGAAAGTCCGGCTCTTAATCCCGAAGCTGAAATTATTGAGGTACTTGGTAAAGCTAATTCTCCGGATGTTGAAGTAATTTCAATTGCAAAGGAATTTAATCTTCCGTACAAGTTTAGCGATAAAGTTCTCTCGGAAGCAGAATCGATAAGTTTAACAATTCCCCAGAGTGAAATAGAAACAAGAATAGATTTCAGAAATAAAAATGTTGTAACTATTGACCCTGATGATGCAAAAGATTTTGATGATGCTCTCTCTGTATTTCGTTTAGAGAATGGAAATTATGAAGTTGGAATTCACATAGCTGATGTGGCTCATTACGTTTTACCGAATTCATATTTAGATAAAGAAGCAAAAGAACGGGGAAATAGTGTTTACCTTGTCGGAAAAGTTATTCCAATGTTACCTGAAAAATTATCTAATAACATTTGTTCTTTAGTTCCGAATCAAGATAGATTAACTTATTCCGTTATTGTCGAATTTACTCCACGCGGAAGAGTTGTAAATCATACAATAGCTAAAACCATCATCAACAGTAAACGGAGATTTACTTATGATGAGGCGCAAGAAATCCTTGATAACGGCAAAGGTGATTTTGCAAAAGATGTTCTTCAATTAAATAAATTTGCTCAAGTTCTAAGAACTAAACGAATGAAAGAGGGGAGCATAAATTTCTTTTCTCCCGAAATTAAATTTGAATTGAATGAAGATGGAATTCCGGTTAGAATTTATCAGAAAGCAATCAAGCCAAGTAATAATTTGGTTGAAGAATTTATGTTGTTGGCAAATCAGATTGTTGCTAAAGAAATCGGTTTCCCGAAAGAACACGGAATAATCCCAAATTTTGTTTACCGAATTCACGACAGACCTGACCCTGAAAAAATGCAAGATTTTGTGAAATTCGCCAAATCACTTGGTTATTCAATTCCCGGTGCTGATTCACTAACAAATATTCAGTTAAATGCCTTAATGGAAAAAGTAAAAGGGAAACCGGAAGAAACCCTTATCAATGAACTTGCTATAAGGTCAATGGCTAAAGCAATTTATTCTCCCGATAATATTGGGCACTATGGACTTGGATTTACTTATTATTCTCACTTCACATCTCCGATTAGAAGATATGCTGATTTACTTGTGCATCGTTTATTGGAGCATTATTCAAATAATAAAAAGAAAAAACTTTACAGTTATGACTATCTAAAAGAAACTTCGGAACACATTTCATTCACTGAAAGAAATGCTGTTGAAGCTGAAAGGTTATCTGGTAAACTTAAGCAAATCAGTTATCTTAAAAATCATATCGGAGATGAGTTTGAAGGTGTCATTTCCGGTGTAACACATTTTGGAATATTTATTAAGATAATTGAAATCCTTGCTGAAGGTTTGATACATATTCGTGATTTAGAGGGAGATTTTTATATTTTCGATGAAAAAAAATATTCGTTAATTGGGCGAAAGACAAAAAGATCATTTCGGCTTGGTGATAAAATTAATGTTAAGTTAATCAGAGTCGATTATGATCGTTCACAAATTGATTTCCATTTAATAGATTAAAACGGAATTTATTGATGAATAAAATTTTCAAACTTATCATCCTTCTTATAATTGTACAAGTTAGCTTATTTGCTCAATTTGGAAAGAACAAAGTTCAATACAAAACTTTCGAATGGTTTTATATACAAACTGAACACTTTGATATTTATTTCAGTGAAAAAGGTACAGACATTGCTGAGTTTGCATCCAAAGCCGCTGAAGATGCACTCGCCTCTATTTCAAAGCAGTTGAATTATAAAATCAATAATCGAATAACTTTGATTTTATATTATTCCCAAAATGATTTCCAGGAAACAAATGTAACAGATGAATATCTTAGCGAGGGGATAGGTGGTTTTACAGAGCTTTTCAAAAATCGAGTAGTTTTACCCTACACCGGAAATTATAAAATGTTTAGACATGTTATTCATCATGAATTGGGACACGCTGTTATGAATGATATGTTTTACGGTGGCTCAATGCAAAATGTCATTTCCAACAATATCTCAATCAGATTACCGCTTTGGTTTAACGAAGGACTTTGTGAATATCTTGCTTTAGGTTGGGACACTAATACTGATATGTTCATTAGAGATGCTGCTATAAATGAATACCTGCCAGACATTCAAAATTTAAGTAATTATTTTGCTTACCGAGGTGGACAGGCAGTCTTTAATTATATAGCCAAAAAATACGGCGAACAGAAAATCGGAGAACTTGTAAATAACATCAAGAGTAAAGGCAATCTTGAAGATGGGCTTAAAAGTTCGATAGGTTTGACTCTTGAGGAACTTAATGAAAGATGGAAGAAAGATATAAAGCGTGATTTTTGGCCGGATATTTCTTCTCGAAAAGATCCTGACGAATTTGCAAAACGATTAACTGATCATAGAAAAGACGGTGGATTTTATAACACAAGTCCCGCAATTTCTCCGCAAGGCGACAAAATTGCATTCATCTCAAATAGAGATTTTTATTTTGATTTGTATTTGATGAATGCCAGTGACGGCAAACTAATTAAACGCATTATTAAAGGAAATAGAACAGCAGACTTTGAAGAATTGAATATTCTAACACCGGGTTTAACTTGGTCTCCTGACGGAAAAAATGTTGCGATTGCTGTTAAAAGCAGTGGTTATGATGTTATTCACATAATTAGTATTGATGAAGGAGATGTTGAAACTCTACCGATTCGATTCGATGGAATAGCTTCTGTAAACTGGTCTCCTGATGGTGAAAAAATTGCATTTTCAGGGCACAATAATTCTCAAAGCGATATTTACATTTATAATATTCATCAACGTAATGTTGTAAATGTTACTAACGACATTTTCAGCGATAATGATCCGGCGTGGACACCTGATTCAAGGAAAATTATTTTTTCTTCAGATAGAGCCGATATAGTTAATGGGCAAGAAATAGAGTCTTCATTTAGAATTAAAAATCATAATTACTCACAGAATGATTTATATCTGGTAGAAGTAGAATCTCAAAAAATATCAAGATTGACAAACTATGAGTTTAGTGATGAATCATCACCTGTTGTTAGTCCGGATGGAAAACAAGTTCTCTTTATTTCTGATATGAATGGTATCAATAATATTTATAAAAAATCAATTGACTTAGATTCAATCAAAACTGACGAAGAACTTTTAACCAATCCTTCAATTCCAATAACCAATTCTTTAAATGGTGTTTATCAACTATCAACTTCTTCAGATGGGAAAAAGTTATCTTTTTCGACAATGTACCAGTCTGCTTATAATATATTCTTGTTGAATAACCCTTATAATATTGATTTAGGAAATAACACACTCGAACCAACTCTTTATATGCAAAAACTTAGAAATGTTAGCTCGATTAGTGATTCTGTAATCAAGATTGATAGTCTCTCTAAAAATAACAATGAAACTACAAGTAAATTCGAAATTATGACAGGTACAATTGTTGATACTTCACAATCAGCTTCAGATTCTGTTTCAAATAATTATAAAAATTTTGTTTTCGGATCGAATCGTGATTTTATCAAAATCGATACATCATCAAATAAAAGGGGAGTTTTTGATTTATCGAATAATATTGATTCTAGTGGGAACTTTGTTGTAAATCGATATAAAATTAATTTTTCACCAGATATTGTTTACGCTAATGCCGGTTACAATACGCTTTATGGACTTCTTGGAACTACAGTGATTTCATTTAGTGATGTTCTCGGAAATCATAAATTGATTGGTTTGACAAGTTTACAAATCGACCTAAAAAACAGCGACTATGGTTTAGCTTACTATTACATGGCTAGAAGAATAAATTATGGTGTCGAAGCATTTCACACTGCCAGATTTTTATATCTTCAGAGAGGACCTTATTTAAATTTCTTTAGATTTAGAAATTATGGTCTTTCACTCTCAGCAAGTTATCCGCTTAGCCGATTCTATCGATTGGATGCCGGTCTGAGTATGCTTAACGTTTCTGCCGAAAATTTGGATAACCCGAATGAAGAAACTCAAAAAGTTAACTATGTAATTCCGGCTTTAAGTTTTATTCATGACAACACAATATTTGGGTATACTGCCCCTATTGACGGTTCCAGATTCAGATTTGATTTTATAAGCAATCCATTCATTCAGAAAGAAAAATTTGGGTTTTATTCTCTCTTAGGAGATTATAGAACATACTGGAGATTCTGGTACGATTACTCATTCGCATTTAGAATGTCAGCCGGATATTCCGGTGGGAAAAATCCTCAACGATTCTTTTTAGGCGGAATTGAAAATTGGATTAATCGTTCGTTTGCAACAGGTGAGGTGCCATTAGAAACACCACAAGACTTTGCTTTTTTGACTGCAGCACTCCCAATGAGGGGTTTTAACTATGCTGAAAAAATCGGGTCAAAATATACACTATTGAATATGGAATTTCGATTTCCTCTAATTCGTTATCTTTTAACAGGAGCACTCCCAATCTTATTTAGAGATGTTCAAGGAATCGGTTTTATTGATGTTGGAACTGCTTGGAATAATAATAAATCGCTCCAACTTTTTACAAAAAATATAAATGGAAATACTGTTTCAAAAGATTTGTTAATGGGAACAGGATATGGTGCCCGTCTCTATTTTCTTTATTTCTTACTTCGATTTGATATGGCTTATGCTTACGACGGACGTGATTTCTCAAAACCAATTTTCTATTTTTCAATCGGTGCTGATTTCTAATTTATGATACTTGAGGTATAATTAATTTTATACCTCAATGTAGTTAATATCACTAAGAAGTACTTTTGGTTGAATCGACTGTTTTAGGAGTATTTTCAGATTTTTGAGTTGGAGCAGTATTACTAGATTTATTTTCTGAGTTTGATTTCCCATTCCCCTTATAATCAGTTTGATAAAATCCTGAACCTTTAAAGATAGGTCCGGCTCCACTTCCTATTAATCTTTTAACTTTACCTTCACACTTCGGACAAATTTCAATCGGCGCATCAGTCATCTTCTGAAACACTTCAAAAGTATAATCACACAAGGTACATTTATAGTCATAATTTGGCATTTCAATCCTCAAAAAATTAAACCGCAAAACTTAATGAAAATGATTAAATATTTCTATAACTTAGTAAACAAAATTGTAAACAAAATTAATCTATCAGTATGAACAAAACTTTACTTAAATTATTCATTATTACTCAATTACTTTTTGTAAACGGATGCTTGAATTTTAATCAAGAAGTAAGTCTAAACCCTGATGGCTCAGGCACAATGAAAATTCAATATTGGCTTCAGGTATCAGACCCGGTTAAAATGCTGACACTTGATCAAATTGGTCTATTCAACGCTGATTCGATTAGAAATCAATTTTTGTCAGATTATACAACCATCAATAATATTGAAGTTTATTCAGACACCACAGATACAACTTCACATGCAGTGGTTGAACTCACTTTTTCTAACATAGTAGATTTAAATAAAACAAAACCTTTTTCGGAATCTCAATTCAGCCTCAAAGACGGAGCTGCCGGACAAAAAATATTCTCACAATTCATTTCTCCGATAGCAACCGGATTCGGCTTTGACGGTTCTTCTTTCAAAGTCGAATATAAGTATAGCTTCCCGGGAGAAATAATTACTCATAATGCAACCAAGGTTGAGAAGGAAAATTATGTTTGGGAATATCAGCTCTCGGAAATTGGTAAAGGAAAAACTATTTCGGTTACATATCGTCCATTCAAATTGAAGGAAACTCCTTACTGGATTTATGCTCTTAGCGGATTTGTTTTATTGATTGTGCTAATATTCTTGTTCAGAAAAAAAAGAGACTTTTAACTTGAAGAGAATAACAATTTAGTGTTGAAAAATCATTTGGTCTGATTATTGACTTAACGCAAGTGATTGACTATATTTGTTGTCTATTTTTAATCTAAAAATTGCTAAACCATTAAATGAGCCATAATTTTAAGGTTTTCTCAGGGAGGTCAAATCCTAAACTTGCTGAAAGAATTGCAGCTAAAATCGGAACGCCTCTCGGAGAAGTTGATTTGCAAAAGTTCAGTGATGGAGAAATTTGGGTTAAATATAAAGAAAATATTCGCGGCTCTGAAGTTTTTATAATTCAGTCAACATTTCCTCCTGCAGAAAATATCTTAGAATTGTTGATAATGATCGATGCCGCAAAGCGGGCTTCAGCTAAAAGAATTACAGCTGTAATCCCATATTTTGGTTATGCAAGACAGGATAGAAAAGACCAACCTCGGGTTGCGATAACTGCTAAATTAATAGCAAATTTAATTACTGAGGCGGGTGCAGATAGAGTAATGACTATGGATTTACATGCTGCACAGATTCAGGGTTTTTTTGATATTCCGTTTGACCACTTATATGGCTCATCAATTTTTAGTAGTGTCCTCGCTGAAGTTAGTGATAATTTTGTTGTTGTTTCACCGGATGTGGGTGGAATTAAAATGGCACGATCTTACGCAAGAAGAATGCATGCCAATCTTGTTGTTATTGATAAGAGAAGACCTAAACAAAATTTTGCCGAAGTTGTTAATATTATCGGTGATGTTGAAGGTAAAGATGTTCTATTGGTTGATGATTTAATTGATACTGCAGGAACTTTTGTCGGTGCTATTACTGCATTGAAGGACAAAGGTGCCCTAAGAGTTTATGGTGCGGTAACACATCCATTACTTTCAGGAAGAGCAGTTGAAAGAATAAATAATTCGGCAATAGATAAATTATTTGTTTCTGATACGATTCCATTGTTTCATGTGTCGGATACAGAAAAAATAGTTGCAGTTACAGCTTCTGAAATTTTTGCTGAAGCTATTATTCGAGCGCATTTGAATGAATCAATAAGTTCATTATTTGAAGTAGATAAAGGTTAATTAAGAGATCTTTTGGAGATAAAATGGAAATAGTCGAATTACTTGGTAATGTAAGAAATGAGTTTACTAAATCAGCTCGTTCTACCTTACGAAAAAATGGTAGAGTTCCCGGCGTACTTTACGGAAAACAAATTCAGCCGGTTTGCTTTGATGTTGCAGAAAACACAATTAATCCTCTTGTTTTTACTTCCGAAGCACATATAATAAATCTTAAACTTGACAACCAGTTTCAACAAGAATGTGTAATTAAAGATGTTCAATTTGATCCTGTTACAGATAAAATTGTACATTTTGATGTTGTTGGTTTAGTTAAGGGTGAAAAAATTGAGTTGGAAGTTCCTGTGTTGTTACAAGGAAGCCCGGTGGGTGTGAGAGATGGTGGTCAGTTGCAATCACTTCTACACAAACTTTCAATTAGTTGTGAACCAAAAGATATTCCGGAAACACTTAATATTGATATTGCAAATCTGAAAATGGGGTCTTCAGTACACGTTTCTGATTTGAATTTTGAAAACATTACAATATTAAATTCACCTGAACAAGTTATTGTAACTGTTTCTGCCCCACGGGGTGGAAAAGATAGTGCTGAACAAGGTGATGTTAGAACTCAACCTGAAGTTATTTCAAAAGGAAAAGAGAAAGACGCTTAATTGCGAAGTGTAGTTGGTCTTGGGAACCCTGGTAAAAAATATAATTTCACAAGACATAATGCAGGATTTCTATTCCTAGATTATTTTGCACAAAAACACTCAATACAATTTTCCCCATCGAAGTATAGTTATTTTTTTGCGAAGGGGCATGTGAACCATGCTCCTTTTTTGCTTATTAAACCTTCAACATACATGAACTTAAGCGGCGTGGCTATAAAGGAATTGATGTTGAATGATAATATTGATATCAACGATATCTTAATCATTTATGATGATGTTAATATTCCTAATGGTGATGTCAGAGTTAGATTGACAGGGAGTGATGGCGGACATAATGGAGTTTATTCCATAATTTATAATCTTGAATCTGATGCTTTTGCACGAATTCGAGTTGGTATCGGAAAAGAGTTAAACAGAGGAGAGATGGTCGATTTCGTACTCTCAAATTTTTCTGAAGAAGAATTAAAACAATTAGTTGATTCTTTTAATATTGTTGCTGAATTGACAGAAGCGTTTATTTTAGAGGGCTCAAAAGCGATGCTCGATGTTCATTCGCGAATTAAAAAACAATAAATTTAATAAACATTAATTACTTATAGTGTAAATAAGGAGATAAAATGGAACAAATTATTTTCTTGATTCCGGCTTTAGGGGTGTTGGCTCTGATTTTTACCTTTATCCGTTCTTCGTGGATTGATAAACAAGATGCCGGAACTGATAAAATGAAAAAAATTGCAGGACACATAGCTGAGGGAGCTATGGCATTCTTAAAAGCAGAATATAGAGTCCTTGCAGTTTTTGTAATCGCAGTAGCATTACTCTTAGCATACAGTGGTTATACCGCTGAAAATTCTTCCCCGCTTGTCGGAGTTTCATTTATTGTCGGTGCATTGTGCTCAGCATTAGCAGGTTTTATTGGAATGCGTGTAGCAACTAAAGCAAATGTACGAACAACTAATGCCGCTAGAACAAGTTTAGGGAAAGCACTCGAAATAGCTTTCACCGGTGGCTCTGTTATGGGAATGGGAGTAGTTGGGCTTGGAGTTCTCGGATTGGGGTCATTATTTCTTATCTACTCGAATCTATTCGGCCTCGGAACAATTGATGAGGTAAATAAAGTTATTGTCGTAATAACCGGATTCTCATTTGGAGCATCTTCTATAGCATTATTCGCAAGAGTTGGCGGAGGGATTTACACCAAGGCAGCAGATGTAGGGGCAGATTTAGTTGGAAAAGTTGAAGCAGGAATTCCTGAAGACCATCCATTAAATCCTGCAACCATTGCAGATAATGTTGGCGATAATGTTGGCGATGTTGCTGGTATGGGAGCAGATTTATTTGAATCTTATGTAGGTTCGATTATCGGAACAATGGTTTTAGGTGCAGCTTTTTTTGCTTTACCAGAATTTAAAGAAAATTTTGATGGTCTTGGAGCGGTTTTACTTCCTTTGATGATTGCCGGTGTTGGTATCGTGATGTCAATAATCGGAACATTTTTCGTTAAAGTTAAAGAAGGTGGAGATCCTCAAAAAGCTCTTAACTTTGGAAATATTATCGCCGGAACTTTGATGATAATTTCTTCATGGTTTTTAATCAAATGGATGTTACCGGAAACTTGGCATTATGTTGATCCACTCTATGATGCTGAAGGCACAGGTAAAGATTTTCATTCAATGAACATTTTCTTTGCGACAGTCGTCGGAATTATCTCAGGTGCCTTAATTGGCATGATAACCGAATACTATACTGGTAGTGGTAAAAAACCTGTTTTAGATATTGCAAGACAATCAGTGACAGGGGCCGCAACAAATATTATTTCAGGTTTAAGTGTTGGTATGATTTCGACTGCCTTACCGACTTTAGTTATTGCGGTTGCAATTATCTTATCATTTAATTTTGGCGGATTATACGGAATTGCTATCGCTGCTGTCGGTATGCTCTCAATCTTAGGCATCCAGCTTGCTGTTGATGCGTATGGACCTATTTCTGATAATGCCGGTGGAATTGCCGAAATGTCAGAATTACCTAAAGAAGTCAGAAACAGAACCGATAAATTAGATGCGGTTGGAAATACAACAGCTGCAATTGGTAAAGGTTTTGCAATTGGGTCAGCAGCATTAACTGCATTAGCTTTATTTGGTGCTTTTATGGTTTCTGCGGATTTAAAATCGATTGATATTTCAAAAGCGGTTGTGATGTCCGGTTTATTGATTGGTTCAATGATTCCATTTTTATTCTCAGCGCTTGCAATGCAATCAGTCGGAAGAGCAGCAATGGCAATGATTGAAGAAGTACGAAGGCAGTTTAAAACTATCCCTGCATTAAAAGCTGCATTAGATGTGATGAGAAAAAATGAAGGTAAAGAACAAAAGGATTGGTCTGAAGAAGATAGAAAGATTTTCCACGAAGCCGATGGTAAAGCTGAATATGGTAAATGTGTAGAAATATCAACAAAATCAGCAATCAAACAAATGGTTGTTCCCGGATTAATGGCAGTTGTAGTTCCTGTACTAACCGGATTTGTTGGTGGAAAAGAGATGTTAGGTGGATTAATCGCAGGTGTAACCGTAACAGGTGTTTTAATGGCGATTTTCCAAGCAAATTCCGGCGGTGCATGGGATAATGCTAAAAAAATGTTTGAAGAAGGAATTGAAGTAAACGGTCAAAATTACAAAAAAGGTTCTGATGCTCACAAAGCCGCTGTTGTTGGCGATACAGTTGGTGATCCTTTTAAAGATACATCAGGTCCATCGCTGAATATTTTATTAAAACTTATGTCGGTGGTTTCTCTTGTAATTGCCCCTTTACTTAGGTAAATTTGCAAATTAAATTTTTAATTAACTAAATATATATGAACCCTGCTCTCGGAGAAAATCTTCGGGGGTCAAAAGTCCATAGGGAGGTGAACCCAACATGCGTAAAAACATGTATGAAAGTGCTGTCATTATAAATGCAGCCTTAGACGATGCTCAAATAGAAGCAGTTGTCACAAAAATTCAGGATACTATACAACTTAACGGTGGTGTTATATCCGTTCTAGATAAATGGGGAAGAAAGCGTTTAGCCTACATGATTAATAAAAGCAAAATTGGCTATTACGTTATTTTCCGTTTCGAAGCTCCAACAGAGGCAATCGCTAAACTGGAAAGAGTTTATCGATTGGAAGAATCAATCATTCGTTTTCTAACTATTGCACTCGATAAATATGCTATTGAGTATTTCAAAGATCAGGATGCAGCAGCTTCAGTTAAAGTTGAAGAAACAGCGGAGACTACACCAGTTACCGCAGCTGTTTCTGAATCTGCTAAAAGTTAATATCTGAAAATGTTTTGTTGATTTAAGTTTTGGAGGTTTGAAAATGGCTGAATTAAAAATGCCTGAAATTAATTATGTCATTATTGCAGGGAATTTAACCAAAGATCCTGTTTGCCGAATGACCACTAACAATACACCTGTTGTTAATTTTTCAATTGCTTCTAACAGAAAATATAAAGACAGTAACAATCAATGGCAAGAAGATGTCTGTTATATTGGTGTGGTTGCATGGAATAAATTAGCTGAAAGTTGTCGTGATAGACTCCGTAAGGGTTCCGCAGTTCTTGTTGACGGTGAATTACAAAGCAGAACCTGGAAGAATGATGATGGAAATAATAGAAGTATTGTTGAAATTAAGGCACGAAGAATCCAGTTCCTAAATAAACGATTACGTAATGGTGAGAACGGTTCCGAAATAGACGAAATCGATGTTTTTGTCGATGAAGATTCTAATGATTTCTCAGATGATGCATTTGATAAATTTCTGTCAAATGAAGAATCTGACTTAATTAAAAATAAATAACACAAAAAGTTTATGAGTAATAATATGAAAAATAAAAAAGTCTGTAGATTTACTGAAGCTAAAGTAAAATACATCGATTACAAAGATGTTAAACTGCTTCAAAAATATATTACCGATCAGGGTAAAATAATTCCTAAACGTATCACTGGAACTTGCGCTAAATATCACAGAGAATTGACCACAGCAATCAAACGTGCAAGACATATGGGACTTCTCCCTTATGTTTCTGATACAGTTCGATAATTGAAAATTAGAGGAGCTTAAAAAATGAAAGTTATATTAAGACAAAATATCGAATCACTTGGTCAAATGGGTGATGTTGTTGATGTTAAAGAAGGATATGCCCTTAATTATCTTATTCCGCGAAAGTATGCATATGCTGCACTAAAAGGGAATATTGTTGCACTAGAGGAAGAAAGAAAACACTTAGCCAAAAAGAAAGAAAAAGAAATTGAGGAAGCAAAAAAATTAGCAGCTGAATTAGAACCGATTTCAGTTTCAATTTCAGTTCAAGTTGGTGAAGAAGATAAAATCTTTGGAACAGTAACCAGCCAGATGATTGCTGATGCTTTATCTGAAAAAGGATTTAATATCGATAAGAGAAAAATCGAATTAGGTGAGCAAATTAAAGCACTCGGTATCTATGATGTTAATATCAAATTACACCCGATGGTTATCGGAAAAATTAAAGTTTGGGTTGTTCGCGAACAAAGCGCAGAATAAGCTAATCGATACTTAAATAAAAAGGAGAATTAAACATTCTCCTTTTTTATTTTTAAACCAATTTAAAACAAAAAAATCGCATGTGAAATGCGATTTTTTAAATAACAAAATAAAGAATATTAATGAACAGAGATCTGATTCTGAGTAATCATTTTCGCTAATTCAGAAGTCCCATTTTTTGCAATGGTTTTAATTGCTTTTACACTCAATTTTAAAGTTACAAATCTGTTCAACTCTTGAACCCAAATTCTCTTTTTTTGCAAATTCGGAAGAAATCTTCTTTTAGTTCTGTTATGGGCATGTGATACATTATTCCCAACCATTGGTTTCTTACCCGTAACCTGACATTTGCGAGCCATTTTATATTCTCCTAATCGTTTTCTCTTAAATAGACTCCAAATATAATAAATATTTCTGAAAAACCATGAAAAAATGTTCACTGAAAAAAATAATTTTTCATTTTTAACGATTTTTCTTAATCAACACTTGATTCTTAAAAAATAGTTGATAAATTAGAAACCGATATTGATGAATAAATTCATCAAAACAATCGTACAAAACTAATACAAACACTTCCAAAGGAGTTCTTATGGAATTTTTTGAGCTTCATCCGGTAAATCCTCAGTTACGTTACATTCAAAAAGCAGTCGATGTTTTGAAAGAAGGGGGTGTAATTATTTATCCCACTGATACTGTCTATGGCATCGGGTGTGATATATTTAATAAGGAGGCACTCGAACGGATTTTTTCAATTAAAAATGATATCAACACAAAACTATTCAGTTTCATTTGTGCTGATTTAAAAGATATTGCCAAGTATGCAAAAGTTTCTGATTATGCTTACAGAACAATGAAGCATTTACTCCCAGGTCCTTATACCTTCATTCTTCCGGCGGCAAAGGAGGTTCCTAAAAAACTATGGAGTAAAAGAAAAACTGTCGGAATTAGAGTGCCTAATCACCAAGTGATTCAAACTATTGCGAGAGAGTTAGGGCATCCGATTGTTAGTTCAAGTGTTACTAACCGAAACGGTGATGTTATTACCGATCCTTTTGAAATCCAATCTGCATTTAATTCACAAGTTGATTTAATGCTATCAGCCGGTTATTTAGGCGGTGTTCCTTCAAGTGTTGTAGATTTAAGCTCTGATGAACCGGAAGTAATCCGAGAAGGTGCCGGCGATGTAAGTCTATTCTTAAAACAATAATGCTTTAGTGTCCCAAAATCAAAAAATTTTGGGACACCCATTTTATTTTCTAACTACAAAATTTGATGAAGCTTGAGCAGTAGGAGTGATTACTATCTCATTTATATTTACATGTTTTGGGCGAGTAGCACAGAATAAAATAGTATCTGCAATATCTTCAGCAACCAATGGAGTTAATCCGTTGTAAACGTTTTTTGCTCTAGTGGGATCATTAGGGAATCGGACATAACTGAAATCGGTTTCAACCATACCGGGGTCAACAGTTGTAACTTTAATTTGATGTTCAAGCAATTCCATTCGCAATGATTTTGTGATTGCTCTGACTGCAAACTTTGTCGCACAATAAACATTTCCACCCGGATAAACTTCGTGTCCGGCTGTAGAACCGAGATTAATTATATGAGCATTATCTTTCTTATACTGAATCATATAAGGGAGTACTTCGTTAGTTATATATAATAGACCCTTTACATTGGTATCAATCATCTCGTCCCAGTTTGCGATAACTCCATCTTGAAGTTTATCAATTCCCCTAGCCATACCGGCATTATTTATTAGTATGTCAACTTTTTTTATCTCTTCAGGCAAAGTTGAAAAAGAGTTTTTTACCTCCTCTGAATTTCTAATATCACAAATCAAAGTATATACATTAACTTTGAATTTACTTTCAATTTCTGATTTTAACTCAGATAATAATTTTTCTCTACGAGCAAGGAGAATTAAGTCCGAACCATTTTGCGCAAAGAGATTTGCACATGCTTTCCCAATTCCTGCAGTTGCACCGGTGATAAGGGTAATTTTGTTTTTAAGA
>JAHBUO010000006.1 GCA_019638025.1 Ignavibacteriaceae bacterium | reverse complement strand
TTATGATTACTCAAATAAAAGGTGATGAAGTTACAATAGACTTTAACCATCCGCTTGCAGGGGAAACATTATCATTCGATGTTGAATTGGTAAATATTCGTCCAGCAACACAAGAAGAACTTGACCATGGGCACGCTCATGGTGAAGGCGGACATCATCATCATTAAAATTAAATGAGCCGCGACTAACGGTTGCGGCTCCAATTAAATTTTGATAAATCAGGCAAATAATTTTTTATTCGATTTGATTCATGTCGATAAATAATTCTTCCTAACTCTGCAAGAAACGGAAATCCGATTGAATCATACTCATATTTATCATCGTTAAAGATTTCATTTTCATTAACATAAATTACAGCCGATAGCATAAATTCGATTCCCTTATCGAAATCAACTATGTAGGCATTATCAATAATGTGCCCGTATGCAATTCCGACTTTATTAAAAATTCTAATGTTTTGAGGAATCGTTTCTTTTGAATCTCCAAACATAAAAAACTTCACAAAACCGTCGTAATAATATTCTCTATCCGGATAAGAAGGGAAATCACTTTCTCTCGGTAAAATTGACATTGCTCTATACAAAAACTTATAATCCTCATCAGAAAGATTAAATCTCTTCTCCAGAGCAACTGCCTCAGGAAAGAAGACCGACTTCAGCATTTCGTGTTGGTCTTCTAATGCAAAGAAATTGGAATAACTGAAATCTTTTGGTTCATTAACTAATTCCCCTTTTTCAAAATAGCCTTTCCCTTGTTTTACATCTTCAATTTCAAGCATATAATTATGAGGATTAGCTTGAGGCGGTTGTTCATAGATGCCCCCATTTTCATCAAAAAAGTGAAAAGCATTAGTATGTTTATTTTGTTCTGGTGTCATGGAGACCGCAAGTCGATGAAGTATCTTTGCAGAAAAAAAACTTTTTGATATTAAAGATTCATTTGTATATTGCTGCCCAAGAAACTCGTATAATCGATTATGGGCATCATTATCGCTCACAATAAAAACTTTTTTGATATAATTTCCAATCGAAGGAAGTTTTGTAGAGGATGATGAATCGAATACGACCTTACTTTGTCCTGAATAGTTACTATCAATTTTTATCGAAGTAAATTTATTGAGTTTATCAATATTAAGATTGTTCAACTTTTCCAATGCCAAGAGGGCTGTCGGAAATTTAACTGTACTTGCCGGATAAAAATACTTTTTATTATCAACATTAAATTTAAAAGTTGAAAAGTAGGGATAGTTTTTGCTATCTCTATCAATTCGGGTATAGATCACCTGCAATTTAAATTTTTGTGGATTTGATACGACAGCTGATATGATGTTGTTTCCACTTTCACTAAATATTTTCTCAAGCAACTCATCATTTGAAGTTTGACACCAAAGATTATTGTTCATCAGAACAACTAGTGTCAACAAATTAATTATTGATATTTGATTCATACCTTTTCCGTTAGATGATTATTAACTATTAGATTATAGTTCAATAAAAACATATAAATAAATATAAGGAGACCTTATGAGACTTAAGTACATTTTCACTCAAAAATTTCTTTTCTTCGTTGCATTTTCGGCTGTATCAGTTTCTTTTTTGCTTCATGCATATTCTACCGGAATCACGGGAGTTACACCAAAGAACGGCGTCGGTTGTAATTGCCATAATCCTACATCTTCAAGCAACGTCAACGTTGTTATTTCAGGACCTACACAATTGACACCAAATCAAATGGCTGAGTATACTCTTACGGTTTCCGGAGGTCCATTGGTGGCAGCGGGAACTAATATTGCTGCTTCAGTAGGGACTCTAACTGCCGGTACAGGTATGCAAAAAATTGGAGATGAACTTACACATACTTCACCAAAACAAGCTGTTGATGGAATTGTTACTTTCACATTTAATTACACTGCCCCTGCAACTCCTCAAACAATCACGTTATATGGCGCCGGAAACAGTGTAAATTTGAATGGAGGAAATGATGGTGATCAATGGAACTTTGCAACAAACTTCAACGTTGAAGTCTCAAATGTCATTCCTGTTGAATTAACAAGTTTTACATCGCAAGTAGTTGTTAACGATGTATTTCTCAATTGGGCGACGGCTTCAGAGACAAATAATGCAGGTTTTAATCTTGAAAGAAAAGGCTCCTCTGCTGAATGGACAAATGTTGGTTTTATCACCGGTAAAGGAACAACAAGTGAGTTATCAAATTATTCTTATGCTGATAGAAATTTATCAAATGGAACTTATAGGTATCGCCTAAAACAAATTGATTTAGATGGCTCATCGAAGTATTATAATTTGAACTCAGGAATTGATATCAACTCACCGAATAGTTTTGAGTTATCGCAAAACTATCCTAATCCTTTCAATCCATCAACCGTTATAAATTTCCGACTTGAGAAAGATGGTGCGGTAACATTAAAAATTTATGATATTTCCGGAAAAGAAATCGCTCAATTGGTGAACTCTGAAATGAAAGCCGGTAATCATTCAATAGTATTTGATGCTTCTAGTTTATCAAGCGGTACATATCTCTATGAATTATTTCTAGGAATCAAAAAGCAATCAAAAAACTAATTTTAATAAAATAAATTTAGCTTTATAAGAGGTTGTTATTCTGTTAACAACCTCTTACTTCGTCCGCATCCGCATCCCTACACTTTGCATTTACACCGCCAAATGATTAAGTTTTCACACAAGATTTTTTAATTAAATTATTTAGTGAATTTTCAGGAGTATCAAATGAAAATTTCAAAAGATGAAGCTCTTGAGTACCACAAACAGGGAAGAAAAGGAAAAATAGAAGTCATTCCGTCAAAGCCCTGCCTTACTCAAAGAGACCTCTCCTTAGCATACACTCCGGGCGTTGCTGACCCCTGTCTCGAAATCGAAAAAGATCCATCACTTGCATACGAATACACAGCTAAAGGAAATTTAGTTGCAGTTATTTCGAATGGTACCGCAGTGCTTGGACTTGGTAATATCGGTGCTCTAGCCGGAAAGCCGGTGATGGAAGGTAAAGGTGTTTTATTTAAAAGATTTGCTGATATAGATGTATTTGATATTGAATTAAATACCGAAGACTCAAACGAAATAATCCGGACTTGTCAAATCTTAGAACCTACATTTGGTGGAATTAATCTAGAAGATATAAAGGCTCCTGAATGCTTTTATATTGAAGAAGAACTTAAACGAACAATGAATATTCCGGTATTCCACGATGACCAACATGGAACGGCAATCATAAGCGGAGCCGCATTGATAAACGCTTGTCATCTTGCTAATAAAAAGCTTGAAGAAATTGTTATTGTATTCAGCGGTGCAGGTGCATCAGCTATAGCTTGTGCAAATCTTTATCTTCTTTTAGGAGTTAAGAGGGAAAATATTTTGATGTGTGACTCATCAGGTGTAATCTACAAAGGTCGCCCGAAGAATATGAATGAGTTCAAAGAAAAATATGCTGTTGAAACCGACAAACGAACTATTGAAGATGCTCTAAAAGGAGCAAATGTTTTTGTCGGACTTTCATCAGGCGGAAAAGTTTCTCAAGATGCAATTCGTTCTATGGCACCAAATGCTATTGTTTTTGCTTTGGCAAATCCTAATCCGGAAATATCTTATGACGATGCAAAAGCAGCACGTAAAGATATAATTATCGCAACCGGAAGATCGGACTTCCCCAATCAAGTGAACAATGTTCTCGGTTTCCCATTTATTTTTAGGGGTGCCCTTGATGTTAGAGCAAGTCAAATCAACGATGAAATGAAGTTAGCAGCTTCTCATGCCTTGGCTGAATTAGCAAAAGAAGAGGTCCCGGATGCAGTTAAACGTGCTTACGGTGGACAAGATTTAACTTTCGGTCCGGAATATATTATTCCAAAACCATTTGATCCAAGAGTTCTAACCTCCGTTGCCCCTGCTGTTGCTAAAGCTGCAATGGAGACAAAAGTTGCCCGGAAAGAAATAACTGATTGGGATGCTTACAAAGAAGAACTCCTTGAACATCTCGGAATTTCGAGAGAAGTCGTTAGAAGAACTGTCGAAAAAGCAAAGGGTCATCCAAGGAAAATAGTTTTCCCTGAAGGCGAACAATATAAAATATTGAAAGCTGCTCAACAATTAATTGAAGATAATATTGCAGAACCAATTCTACTCGGCAACATTGATGTTATTCAGAAACAAATTGAAGATCATCATATTAATGCTGAAGGAATGACCTTTATCGACCCTACAAAAGATTTAAAATTCCAAAGTTATGTTGATGAATTTTATAAGATTCGACAAAGACGCGGAGTTTCAAAATCCGAAGCTAAACATTTAATAAGCCAGAATAATTACTTTGGCTCAATGATGGTACGCTTAGGTGATGCCGATGGTTTGATTTCCGGACTAACTTCTTTCTATCCCGAAACAATCAGACCAGCTCTACAAATAGTTGAGTTAGCTGAAGGAGTAAAACGTGTATCAGGAATGTACATGGTGCACATCAACAAGAAGGTATATTTCTTTGCCGATACAACAGTTAATGTTGACCCAACTGCAGAAGAGCTTGTTGAGATTGCACACTTATCGGCTCAAACAGTAAAACGCTTTAGTATGATTCCTAAGATTGCATTGTTATCTTTCAGCAATTTTGGCAGCGCTCCTTATCCGCAATCAATTAAAGTTCGTAAAGCCACAGAGATGATTAAGTCGAAATATCCTGATTTAATGGTTGATGGTGAAATGCAAGCCGATACTGCAATTGCTCCTGATATAATCAATGAATACTTCCCATTCTCTGACCTAAAAGGAAGAGCCAATGTTTTAGTTTTCCCTGACCTTAACTCAGGAAATATTGCTTACAAATTATTATGGCGAATGGCGAATGCCGATGTAATAGGACCAATTCTTATGGGAATGAGTAAACCGGTTCACGTTCTCCAAAAAGGTGCTGATATAAATGATATAGTTAATATGGCAGCTATTGCTGTTGTAGAAGCTAACGAAAAATTATAATATCTCAATCTTCTTTTCAAAAGGCTGTTCAGTTAATTCGGAACAGCCTTTTCTATGTTTCAAATTGATTTTAATTTATTTATAAATTCATTTAATTCATCCGATGAGATGAATACTTCTCGAAAAATCTCGGTAAGGATATCTTTGTCAATTTTGTTAAAATCTTCTTCACGTGGAGTAATGCAGACTCCACTAATATCTACAGCGGCAGGACTTAATAAAATTTGTTTCTCAAGAGTATCAAAATAATGAGAAGGTCTATGTTTTTTCCTCAGAAATATTAACACAAGCCATTCTTTCAATTCAACATCGTAAGATGATAAAATGTTAAACATCGGCTCATCTTCTGAATTCATAAATTCTTTGTAAGTCTTAATGAACTTATTGAACAATACTAATATTTTCTCTTTGTCCGTCGATTTGATTGAAATATATTTTCTCAATCCATCATCAATTGCTGTTAATGAAAAAGAATCATCCGATAAAACTTCTTTTCCATACATTTCAGATAGAAGATGATACTCATCAAATAGTGGGATGAAGTTTCTCTCTCCCGCTTGAAAATGAAGATGATCGGGAGCTGAAGCACCACATTTAGGACCATTATAAAATACGATGTGCCGTTCACCTAAATCTTTGCTAAAATCCAGTAATGTATCGAGCGAAGATTCAATCTGTTGTGGTTGATGTTTTATCGAAGGTAGTGTAAAATGTTCATTAAATATCGGGAATGGGTTTACCAATATTTGATAATCTGTAGCGTATCTAATCCCATTCTGTTCGCTTGGTAGATTATCAACACATAAAAAACATTTTCGTTCTTTAATTGATTTTGAATCGACTTTGGCAGAAGTTGACGTCATCCTTCCCGGATTACATTGGACTTTAATTTTGAATCCATCAAAATCAAATTCTTTTACTTTTACAGTCTTTAACGATTCGTAGCCGACTCTGCACATTTCCCAATCGCTTGTCTGATTTTGCAGAAGTGTAACTATGGATTCAACCCAATTTCCCGATACTGAAACAAATGCCAATCATCTACCTTTAAATAAATATTAATTTTTATTGCTTTTGATTCTTGCTGTTAGCTCTATCGTTCTGATTTTATCTTTGTAATAGTTATGAGTGTTTTGTTGAACAATATTTAAAGAAGCATCTGAATTCCCTTCCCATCTTCTGCAAAAATAAACCGGCTCGTAGATACGTCCAATTTGATATTCACGTGAGATTGCTAAACCAACGGCATAATCTTCACCATAAGAGCAATTAGGTATTTTGATTCTTCTCAATACCGGTGTATAAAAAGCTCTCGGTGCACCAAGCCCATTAATTCTAAGAGCATTATTTCTGCCATTATCCGGAGTCCATTCTTTATGGTCAATAACTCCTGGTGGAATTTCTTCAAGTTTAAAATTTGTCATCTGATATGAACCGATTACCATAGCACAATTTTGTTCATAAAAAGCATCTACTATTTTTTGAACGGTATTCTCAGTGTTGTACATATCATCGCTATCAAGTTGGATTGCGAACTTTCCGCATTTAGGATGGTGAACAGCTTCGTTCCAACAACCACCTATTCCCAAATCTTTTCTTTCCGGAATAAGATGAATCAATCTTTCATCTTTTGAAGCGAATTCTTTAATAATATCCGTTGTTCCGTCATCGCTGTAATTATCGACTACGAAAAGATTAAACTTAAAATTCGTTTTTTGCTTTAATACAGAAGCCACCGCATCGGTAACTGTTCTAACTCTATTTTTCACCGGAATGATTACAGATGCTTCATACTCAAATTCAGCTTCATCAAATTTAACTTTTGCAAAAGTTGGATTAAGATAACCATTAATCGCCTTCAAGTGGGATGTGCAAGCTGCTTCCATTTCAATTTGAACTGCTCGATTTCTGGGGTCAACATAATCAAATAGCTTTTCTCCCGATTTACGTGTATCTGATTCTATTGTTGAGTAAAGATATTCCCCAACTCTGAATAATGGATATTGTCGAGAAACTTTTAATCTTAAATCGTAGAGTCCGGCGAATTTAAAGTCAGAGGGCTCTTGATTTGCCGCAAATTGCAATACCTCTTTGGTGAAAAGTAATAAAAATCCAAAGTTAAAATCATCTCTCAACGCCCCAATTTGATAATCAATTACAGGATGCGGTGTTCTGACATCATCTTTAATTTCATAATAATCGGCATAAGTTAATCCTGCCCCGGTGTCTGAAGAAACTTGTATCATTCTCTCTAAACCAAATTGACCGATGTCGATTAGTGTATCTTGTTTGAGTATAAGCGCATAATCTGTCTCTGTTTTGGATATAATGTTTTTCATGCTTGAGGAGGAGAAAGTATTTTCAACAAAAATAATTTCGCTATTCGCAGGTGCAATTAATTTGCTGTCGGAGGTTATTAAATAAACCTTCTTAACTAAGTTTGTACTCAATAAATTCTGAATTGATTTATTAGTATGCTCAAAACCGTTGTAAGGTAAAAAAGCTGTTATATTTTGTGACATATAATATTCCTTTATTTGGGAGAAAATTATTTCTACCGAAGCGTAAATATTCTCCCTTTTGTCTGTTTCGCTAATTAATATTTATGATTAAATTGAAAATCAAATTTAGCAAATGTATAACTAATTCTAAAGTTTATTAGCATGCAACAAATCATTTCATATCTCGCAATTGGTTTAGGTGCCGGAATTCTGAGTGGATTTCTTGGTATTGGTGGTGGCTTATTAATAGTCCCGGCTCTAGTTCTTTTAGTTGGATTTTCACAACATCAAGCTCAGGGAACATCTCTCGCGCTCCTCTCATTTCCAATTGGATTAGTTGCTTTAATAAATTATTACAAAGCAGGAATGGTAAACTTCAAAGCTGCACTTTTTATGCTGATTACATTTGTGATCGGGAGTTACTTTGCTTCAAAGTTTGCTGTGACTCTTCCTGAAAATATTATTAAGAAAGTTTTTGCTGTATTACTTTTGGCTTATTCTATCAAACTATTTATGGATAAATAAGTTTAGATTGCCGTAATTGATTAGGATAATTTTCATATCATTTTTTGTCAATACCCTTTTGTTGATTGCTCAACCGGGGAATCTTCAGAATAAATTTTTACTTGCTCAAAGCTATGAGCAATCCGGAGATTTAAATAGAGCAATCGAAATCTATGAAGAAGTTTATAATGCTCAACCCGCTAATTATCAATTCTTTTTTGCTCTTAATAAAATATATATTCAGAATAAAAATTATGACAAAGCGATTTTTATAACCGAGCAACGATTGCAATTAACCCCCGGGGATTACAATCTTATTGGAATGCTTGGCGTTGCTCTTTACCTTAAAGGAGATGAGGCTAAAGCATTTAAGCTCTGGGATGAGACGATTAATCAGAATCAAGATAATCAAAACTTATATAGAACTTTTGCAAACTATTCAATTGAGTTAAGATTATTTGATAAAGCAATCGAAATTTTGAATAAAGGGAAAAATCGCTCACAAATTAAAACAATTTATTCCTACGACTTAGCAAATCTTTACACCATGAGAATGCAATATGGTGATGCTATAAAAGAATATCTTTTCTTAATTGATAATGATCCTAACCAAGCTAAATCGATTGAGAGCCGAATATTGCAGATGTTATCCCGACCCGACGCTGTTCCTATTGTTATAAGTGCATTAGAAGAGAAAAACTCTGCACAAAATCCAAATTATGCAATGCTTCTTACTTCTGCATATTTGGAAAATAGTAGTTTCGAAAAAGCAGTTAAAATTAACATCGAACTTGATAAAAAAAACAACCTAAAAGGGATTGAAGTTTTTAATTTAGCTCAGAGGTTATATTATCTTCGCCAGTATTCACAAGCATCAATCGCTTACGAATATGTATTGAAAAATTATTCAGATGCCCCTTTTATTCCTCAAATTAAATTAGGTTTTGCCAAAACCTTTGAAGCCGCTTTAGAAGAAAAAGTCGCAAATGTTTTACAACTTTGGAAACCTCTTAGAAAGAGTGAGATTGTTTTTGCATCAGAATATGAAAAAAGTATTATCGCTTATGAAGATATTATTAAGTCATTCAATAACAATGAAGCCGCTATTGAAGCATATTTTCGAATCGGACAGATTTTTGAGCTACGACTTAAAAATTATGAAAAAGCAAAAACTAATTATAAAGTAATTGCTGAACGATATAAATTGTCAAGCTTCTATTCAAGCGCAAATGAAGCTCTTGCACGGATAAGCTTATCGGAAAATAATTTTATAGAAGCAGAAGAATATCTTAATGAAATTATTAATTTCCCGAGAACTTCACCCGATTCGAGAAATCTGGCAAAATTCAGAAAAGCCGAGTTAAAGTATTTTTCAGGTAAATTCGATGAAGCAAAAAATATTCTCGTGGAAATAATGGGGGCATTTAAGGATAACATTGCCAATGATGCCATTGAGTTGTCAATATTGTTAAACACTTCTATAAACGATTCATCATTACTAATTAAGTTCGCTTCTGCTGAGTATTTAGCGTTTAAAGAAAATTTTACCGAAGCTATTATTTTGCTTGAAGAAATTGAAAAAGTTGAAGATGCAATCTTTTTAGCAAACCAAGCGTCTATTACAAAAATGGAGTGTTTTATTGCTTTAAGTAACTATACCATGGCTCTTCAAATTGGAGAAAAATTAATTCAGCAAGAAAATTTGAATCTTTTTGCAGATAAAGCGTTATTTTTGTCAGCACAAATTTATCAGTTTGGAATTTCCTCTGATAAAAAGGCAAAAGAACTTTATGAACAACTACTTATCAAGCATCCAGGTTCACTCTATCTTGATAAGGCACGTGAAGAAATTAATTATTTAAGAAACAAATTAAGTTAGATTTTTATGGCAAAAAAAGGGAACAGCAGAATTGTAAGATGTTCATTCTGCGGAAAAGACGGTAGCGAAGTCGGAAGTTTAATAGCGGGACCGGATGTTTATATTTGTGATATGTGTATTGGCAGCAGTGTTGATATTCTTCGAAATAATATGGCAGCGATTAATGCAACTCGACCAAAGAAAACAACTGATTTAACACCGGACTTAATTAAAAAAACATTAGATGAATATGTAATAGGACAGGATAGAGCTAAGAAAGTTTTATCGGTTGCTGTTTATAATCATTACAAAAGAATTAATACTCGTTCAAACTTCATTGAACTTGATGATGTTGAAATTGAGAAAAGTAATATTTTATTGATTGGTTCGACCGGTGTAGGAAAAACTTTGCTCGCTCAAACATTATCTAAAATTCTTGACGTACCATTTGCCATTGCAGACGCTACTACAATTACTGAAGCCGGTTATGTTGGGGATGACGTTGAAACTGTTTTGGTTCATCTTCTACAAGCTGCGGACTATAGTGTTGAACGAGCTCAGCGCGGAATAGTTTACATCGACGAAATCGATAAAATTGCACGCAAAAGTGATGGAGCATCTATAACCCGAGACGTTTCTGGGGAAGGTGTTCAGCAAGCGTTACTAAAAATTCTTGAAGGAACAATTGCCGGAGTTCCACCAAAAGGGGGAAGAAAACATCCTGAACAGAATCTGATTAATGTAAATACTAAAAATATTTTGTTTATCGTAGGCGGAGCTTTTGAAGGAATCGAAAAATTAATTGCATCGCGAATAAACAAAAGTAAAATGGGATTTGGAGCTGACATAAATAATACAGATCATTTAACGGATGATGAACTTGTTGCAATGGTTCAACCGGAAGATTTATTGAAATTCGGACTTATCCCTGAACTAATTGGCAGAATTCCTATTTTTGCGCCTCTTCACTCTCTAAGCGCAGAAGCATTAAAAAACATTTTAACAAAACCAAAAAATGCTATCGTAAAACAATATAAAAAGCTCTTTGCAATGGAAGGCGTGAAACTTGAGTTTGACCCATTTGCCCTGGATGCAATTGTAAAAAAAGCGATAGAAAGAAAGACCGGTGCACGAGCTTTACGTTCAATTCTTGAAGATTTTATGATTGATGTTATGTTTGACCTACCGTCAAAAACTAATATTGATAAATGTATTATCACCCGTGATGTAGTAGAAGAAAGAGCGGATCCGATTTATATTGAATCAGAACGTAAAACCGCTTAGATTCAAAGGGAAATATTAATCATTTGTTAATGAAAAAAATCTTTCTTTTTATTTTCGCAATTCTTTTTTCGCTAGAAATTATTGCACAAGATAAAATATTAATTCCTATGGACTTGCGACAGACTGACCATTTAAAGTCTTACGGAATAACATTTCATGCCTTAGAAAATGGATTGAAAGCTGATTGGCTTTTAAATTATCGTGGCGGCTCTTTCCTAATTGATTATTCTCCACAAGTTATCTCTGAATGTAGAATTGAAGGAGTTTATTTTCAAGAAATTTCAGCTTCAACAGCCGCTGAGATTTACTCAATAGTTCAGAGTGAAGATGAAAATATGGAGTTAATGCGACTTGAGAAGGCGCCCAAAATTGCGGTTTTTGTTCCCCCCGGATTCCAACCTTGGGATGATGCTGTTACTCTTGTTCTTGAATATGCAAAAATACCTTATGACAAAGTTTTCAACGAAGAAATACTTCGAGGTGATTTAGAAAAGTATGATTGGCTTCATCTTCATCATGAAGATTTCACCGGACAATACGGGAAGTTTTATGCAAGTTTCAGCAATGCTCCTTGGTATATTGAACAGCAAATTCGATATGAAAATGAAGCTAAAAAGCTTGGCTTCCGTAAAGTTTCTGATATGATGCTTGCCGTATCAACAACTATTAAAAACTTTATCGGTCAGGGCGGATTTATGTTTGCTATGTGTTCGGCTACAGATTCATATGATATTGCTTTAGCCGCACACAATACTGATATATGCGAAAAGATGTTTGATGGTGATGCCGCTGATCCAAATGCTCAATCAAAACTCGATTACCAAAACACACTAGCTTTTGAAAAATTTAAACTCGAGACTAACCCATTTATTTATGAATATAGCGACATTGACATTCAACCAATGGAAATACTTAATCCCGAAAATGATTACTTCACATTGTTTGATTTCTCGGCTAAGTATGACCCTGTTCCTACAATGCTTACGCAAAATCATGCGAATGTTATTCGTGGATTTATGGGACAAACAACTATGTTCAGAAGAGGATTAATTAAAAACTCGATTATCATTATGGGAGAACGTCAAGGGAGTGACCAGATAAAATATATTCATGGTAACTTTGGGAGAGGTACATTTACATTTTATGGTGGTCATGATCCAGAAGATTACCAGCATGCAGTGGGAGATCCGCCCACAGAACTAACAATATATAAAAATTCTCCTGGTTACAGATTGATTCTAAACAATATTTTATTTCCCGCAGCTAAAAAGAAAAAACAGAAAACTTAAGCTATCTGTTTAATTGAGATAATGCCCTTCGAATTAGGTCTTCAATACTAATTGAACTATCAATTGTCAAAATTTCACGTGTAATTTTTTCGGCAATTTTTAGATTATATCCAAGTGTAGTTAAGGCTGCAATAGCTTCACCTCTCACATTTCCGCTATGTAAAATTCCCTCGAGTTCCGGCATTGAATCAACTTTACCTTTTAACTCAACAAAAATTCGTTCAGCTGTTTTTCTTCCAACACCCGGGACAGCTACAATTCGAGAAATATCAGAAGTCTGAATTGCTTGTTTGAGTTCATCTACTTGAATCCCTGACAAGATACTTTGCGCTAACTTAGGTCCTATTCCATTGACACTTATTAATAATTCAAACATCTCTTTTTCCGATTCAGATGAGAATCCGAAAAGTACTATTGCATCTTCTCTCACATTAGTATAAATATATAATGCAACTTCTTTCTGATCTGCAATCTTTTCAAAAGTTGTTATTGAAATATTAACTAAATACCCGACTCCATTTACATCAATAATCAGTTTTGTCGGTTTTGCTGATAAGACCTTTCCTGATAGAAAGCCAATCATTTTATAATCCTTTCCGGAAATGCTTCAACAAAAGCTTTCCAGCTTGTATTTCTTACCGATGGAGTTTTAAATCTGAAAGCGTGACAAAGTGCTATTGATAATGCATCTGATTCATCAAACTTTTTAAAATCGGAATCCAAATTTAATGTGGACGCAACCATATATTTTACTTGTTCTTTTGAAGCTGCACCATTTCCAACGACTGCTTTTTTTACTTCGCGTGGAGAGTATTCTCTGATTTCCAAATCATTATGAACAGCCGCCAGTAACGATACTCCTCTCGCATAACCAATCTTCATCGCTGATTGAATATTCTTTCCGTAAAAAGCTGTTTCAATTGCAAACTCGGTTGGTTTATTTCTTCTGATAATTAGTGAAAGTTCGTCATAAATAACTTTTAATTTGTTCGGAAGAGTTTTTTCGGATGTTAAATTAATAACTCCCGACTTTATATAAAGTGGTGTAGTTTTATTCAATCGGATAATCCCATATCCGCAGAAAAGTGTACCTGGATCAACTCCTAATATTATCATTTTATTGATTTATTGTTTAGCTCATCAATTAACATTCTGAGATAAATTTGAATCATCAATTATTTTAATATCTTTAATCTTTAATTGAGGGAATGACTTTCCATCTCGGCTCATCTGGTCTACAGAGAAAACCATATCAAAAACAACTTTTGGAACAATCACTTTTGGAAGAAAATTTCCAAGGTCAAATCCTATAGCATCAAAAACTTTATCGCATCCTTTTTGCTTAACAGACATTAAGAGATGATTGTTGCCAACAATTCTTGGATGATTAGAAACCTCAACCCCTTCTGCTAAAAAAGTTGGTCTCATATTACCCGGACCAAAAGGAGCGAATTGATTGACAATTCGTAAAAATTTTGGTGTAAAATCTGAGAATTTAACTTTTGAATCAATTTCGATTTCCGGTAGTAAATCACCATGACTGATTTTCTCTTTAACAACTTTGTTGAAGTATTCTTTAAAGTTTTCAAAATTGTCTACCTCAACAGCAAGTCCTGCTGCAGCCTCATGCCCACCAAAATGTAGAAGCATATCTTCACACTCTTTAAGAGCCTCATAGATATTGAAGTTTGAAATACTTCTTGCGGAACCTTTAGCTACACCATCAATTGTTGTTAACATAATCGTTGGTCTGTAAAATTTCTCAACCAATCGTGATGCAACAATACCAATTACACCCGGATGCCAATTTTCACCATGGAGAACAATTGCCAGGTCTTCATCGAAATTAATGGTTGAATTTACTTTTTGAATTGCTTCATTGAGTGTATCTTCATCAATTTTTCTACGTTCAAAATTTTCTGACTCAAGAACACTTGCAAGTTCAATAGCCCTATTTTCATCTTGTGTCGTCATTAATTCAACCGCAATTTTAGCATCACTTAATCTACCAACCGCATTGATGCGCGGAGCAAGCGTAAAAACAATCTGCACAGAAGATAAATTTCCAACCGACATGTGACTACTCTTAATCAACGCTTTAACTCCGGGACGAGGGTTTTCGTTAATCAACTTCAATCCTTCGGTTACTAATACACGGTTTTCATCAATAATTGGAACAATATCAGCTGCACCTGCAAGAGCAACTAAATCTAAATACTTTAATGGGAGTTCTCTTCTACCAATTCTCTCACTTATACCTTGTGCAAGCTTAAAAGCAACTCCTGCTCCCGATAAAAATTTAAAAGGATAATTGCACTCAGGTTTAATAGGGTCAAGAACCGCATAAGCATTAGGTAAAATTTCTTTAGCCTGGTGATGATCGCAGATTATTAAGTCTATCCCGAGTTTCTTTGCATAATCAGTTTCGTTGACTGCCGTAATGCCGCAATCCACTGAAATCATTAGAGATGTATTAATACTTTTAGCGTAATCAATTCCGGCTTCAGAAATTCCATATCCTTCTTTTAATCGGCTTGGAATATAATAATCAACATCTGCACCCAGTTCTTTGAGGAACATATACATTAAAGCAGTTGAACATGTTCCGTCAACATCGTAATCACCATAAACCATAATTTTTTCATTATTAGTAAGTGCCTCAATAACCCTAGTGGTTGCAAGGTCCATACCATTCATTTTAAAAGGATCATAAAGAGTATCTATTGATGGGCGGAAAAACTTTTTTGCTTGAGAAAAAGTTTTGACATCACGCAGTACGAGAAGTTTTGCAAGTACTTCGGAAATGTTTAGAGAGTCTGCTAAAGACCTAATTTCAAAATCATCTATTGAAGGCTTGATTTTCCAGCGTTTATCCAACATACAACATTTATAAAAACTGAGAGAGAAAAACTTGATGCAAGTCTGTAAGCCGAATTCTGTAATCCCAAAGGGATGGCAGTTATTTATCTCGAATTTGGTTTACACCAAAACTGAATCAGTCTACCCGAAAGTTATCCGATGCGAACAACATCGTACCTCGATGAGGTAAAACTTTCCTATTTGACCTTTCTCCGGATGGGGTTTACCTTGCTAATCATAGTGATTAGTCTTATCGACCCTCATAATTACTTATGAGGCGGTAGGCTCTTACCCTGCCTTTTCACCCTTATCCCAAAACTTGGGACGGTATATTTTCTGTGGCACTATCCGTAATTGTTAGATTACTCAAAACAACTCCCGGGAGTTACCCGGCATCCTGTTCTATGGAGTTCGGACTTTCCTCGTTACTGTTTTATACAACCACGCAACTGCCCGACTTGCACCATTCTTTGCTCAATCAATTAATTACAACTTTCTAATAAGTTGAGAATTTATTTATTTAATGACTGAATATAACAAATTTACTTTGATTTGTCATCTAACAAAAAAAATAGTTTCTTTTTTCTCGCTTCGACTTAAGGTAAGTATTTGTAGAACAATAAGTTACAAGAATATTTGTTGGTTTTATTTATTTATCGTAGAAAGTGACAAAAAAACAATCAGCACTAATTGAAAAGGGAGAATTATCTCCCCTTCCAAGTTTTCATGCTTTGTGGAACACCCATAAATATCATAAGTTTTTGAAACCACGAATCGGGGAGCAATCCTCTTAATCTTGTATTAAGATTAACTGTAATGGGTCGTTTCGGAGAGTACCGTCCTTTTTTAATTGCTGATTCAACAATAGCCTTTGCTATAACATCATGATTTTTAACAAGGGGAACAATCAATTTTCCAGGAAAACCTAATTCAGCTCCTTCAAATAGTCCTTCTTTAATATAGCTTGGATGAATTGAAGAAAATTTTACTCCGGTTTTCCCATTCTTTAGCGCTTCGAAGCGGAGTGATTCTGTAAAACCCCAAACTCCCCATTTTGTAGCTGTATAAACAGCTAAACCGGGTACACCAAGCGTGCTAGAAGCAGATGAAATATTTACCACATGACCGAAATTTCTTTCGTACATACCTTTCAAGAATGCACGAGTAGTATAAATTAATGCTGTTAGATTTACATCAATTGTCTTCTCCCAAATTTCATCGGGTTGATCGTGTAATTCACCACCTCGAACAAATCCGGCATTGTTGATTAAAATATCTACCTGTCCCATTTCTTCTTCTGCTACAGAAGCTAACTCATATACTCGCTCTTTATTTGTCACATCACACTGATGAGCAAATATTCTTCCAAAATTACTTAACTCATTTTGTGTTTTAATTAAAGCTTCAGAATTCAAATCCCAAATAGTAACAATTGCTCCTTCAGAGAGTACTCTTTTGGCAGTTGCATAACCGATTCCCATTGCTCCACCGGTAATAACAACTTTTTTATCTTTTACAGATTTCATTGCGGAATCCCCATAATTAAAGTCATATAAATGATTAGTCGCTAACTTTGAACAATTACAATTGTGTTGATTTTTATCTTGCTGCAAACTATATCCAATTAATATCCATCAGCTTTAATTTCTTTTTCTGTCACTTCACCATATTTTTTTACTTCTTCACGAAGTTCAGAGGCTCTACCAATCAGTACAAACTGCAATTTATCTTTCGGAAAATATTTAGAAATTATTTCTTTTACTTTTTCAACAGTTAGTTTATCAACCCTATTTTCAAATTGATTTACATAACTTTCATCATAACCATAAACTTCCATCTCTGATAAGAAAGAGGCTAAGTAAGAGTTCGTTTCAAATCGGGGAGGGAATTGCCCTTTAATATAGTTCTTTGCTGAATTCAAAGTTTTCTCATCAATTCCTTCTGAATGAAGTCTATCAAGTACTTTTAGTGCTAAATCTATTGCCTCAAATGTAGTTTTTGTTTGTGTAAAACTTGAGATTGAAAAAAGTCCGGCGTTTGAATAACTTCTAAATGAACTTCTCGCCCCATAAGTTAGCCCTGAGTTGACTCTCAATTCATCATTCAACCAAGAAGTAAATCTTCCACCAAGAACAGTGTTCACAACTTGAATAGCAGTATAATCCGGATTATTCATCGGAATACCTATACCACCGATATTAAAGATGGTTTCGTTTGCATCTTCTTTATTCACAAGCAAAACACGACTCTTTGTTAATTCAGGAGCATTAACAACTGGTCGCGCTGTTGATGTTTGGTTACTCCAATCTGAGAATAAATCAGAAAATTTCTTTACCATATCTTCGGTCTTAAAATCACCTGAAACTGCTATTACAAGATTCGATGGGACATAATAATTACTATAAAAATCTTTTACTTGAGCTCCATCTATTTTTTCTATTGTCTCTGCAGTCCCCATTATCGGATTACCATATTCACCATCACCATAAATAAATTTATTAAAATAGAATCCGATAACCGCATTGGGTCTTTGTTTCTGCTGTTTTAGTTCAACTAAAAGTCTCTGTTTTCTTTTTTCAACCTCCTCTTTTGGAAATGTGGATACAGTTAATATCTCTTTGAAGATTGGTAAAACAGATTCAATTTTTGAGTTTAAAACAGTGAAGCGTAATGTCGAAAACTCTAAATCACCCCTTAAATCAAGGCTACTTCCAATACTCTCAAAAGAATTTTCTATATCAGATTTCGAAAATGATTTTGTTCCGAAGGAGAGTGCTTCATTAGTCAAGTATGAAAGTCCATTCATTGTTCCATCATTTATTGCTCCGGCTTTTATTAATGCCGAGACCGTTATTAACGGAACTTTTTTATTTTCTAAAAGATAAAGAGTTATTCCATTTGAAAGTTTTAACTTTTTATACTCGGGAAATTTAAATCTTATAGCTTGAGCAGATGAGTTAGTAAATCCTCCAGCGATAAATACAATCAAACATAAGATTTTTATGACAATCGATTTCATTATTCCTCCTCTTTCGCAGCTAATATTCCAACTGTTCTATTACTCTTTACAAGATATTTGGAAGCTACCTCTTTTATTTGAGCGGCAGTTATTTTTTCATAATCTTTTGCTGAACTAAATACAATATTATGGTCACCAAAGAATAACTCTCCTATTCCGGTATAATGAGCGCGTCCATCAATTGTCTCAAGAGAACGGTAGAGTGACATAAGCTTTTTACTTTTAACTTTTTCCAGCTCACTTTCAGTTACTCCATCCTTTATTACATTTTCAATCACAGAATATATTTCTTCTTCAAGAACGGAGGGTTTAACTTCATCATTACAAATAGCATAAATAGTGAATAATGAAGGGTCAAATGTGTTTGAGAAATTTACGGCTACATCGATGGCGAGTTGTTTTTCATCAACTAACGCTTTATACAACCTGGAAGTTGCGCCTTCGGAAAGAATCATGCTTAGCAAATCCAATGAATAATAATCCTCTGATTTTGCATTTACAGAGTGGTATGATATCATAATATTTGGATTATCAACATCCTTTTGAGCAAATACTCTTTTTTCACCAAGTTGAGTAGGTTCAACTGTGTGAAGTTCGCGAGGTAAAGGTCCCATAGGAATATCAGCAAAATATTTTTCAGATAATCTTTTAACATCTTCATATTTAACTGCCCCGCTAATAACAACAACACAATTATTAGGAGCATAATAAGTTTTAAAATAATTCTGCAAGTCTGCTTTTGTCCAATTTTTTATATCTGACTCATAGCCAATTACCGGCCATCTGTACTGATGTGCTGAGAATGCAACACCTTCAACTTGTTCTGCGAGAAAAACATAATTACTGTTTTCTAACCAAGTAGTTCTTTCAGAAAGTATAACACCCCTTTCGCTTTCGATCATTTTATCATCAAAGTTTAAGTCTTTGATTCGGTCTGCTTCAAGGTCAAAAATTACTTCTACTGATGATGCAGGAAACCAATTCATATATACAGTAACATCATTGGAAGTATAAGCATTATTAGAGCCGCCAGCAGCTTCCATTGTTTGATCAAACATTTTCGGTCCATACTTTTTTGCACCATTAAACATCATATGCTCAAAGAAATGCGAAAGTCCTGTAATTCCGGGATATTCGTTTCGCGAGCCTACTTTATAAAATAGATACATTGTTGCGTTAGGAATTGAAAAATCTTCCAGCACAAACACTTTCATCCCATTCTTTAATGTAAATTGTTTTGCATCAATTTTATTTCCGAATGAATCTGAAAATGAAATGGTCAAGAAGAAGATTAGTAAGCAGTTAAATATTGCTCTCATTTATTATCTCCATGAAGAATTATTTTTAATTTATGCTAAAATACAAAAGATATTCGATAAAGAATTCCGTTTATCAGATATTAAGTCCGTTCTTAAAAGCATATTTGTCAAAAAAAAGCCGCTTCAAAATCTTGAAACGGCTTAAAATTTTGTTTAGAATTTTTTACTCTACATCAAAATCGATATACTTTTCGGGAATTGAGTTCTTAGGTTTGTCACTCTTCAGATAATAATCAAACCATTCAAGAGTTCTAACAAGATAATCGTATCGAGATGTATTTTTCCTATTACCATGTCCCTCGCCTGGATATAGAACTAATCTGACGGGAGCTTTGCTATGAAGTTTCATAATTCTGTAAAGCTCTAAACTCTGTGCAGGATGAACACGCGGATCTTCTTTCCCATGTAAAATCAAAGTTGGGGTTTTACTCTTGTGAGCATATTTCACCGGACTTCTATCAAGATAAAGTTCAAAATTTTCGAAGGGCCATATTCCCCAGTGCACAGCATAATCTTCAAACGGAATATCTGTTGTGTGCGCTTTTGAAATTTGATTTGAAACACCTACAAATGTAACAGCAGCGGCAAACCGATCAGTATACTTAGTTGCTCCCCAAGCAGAAAAATAACCGCCATAAGAACCCCCTCCGATACCAACTTTGTTTTTATCTACCATACCTTTTCCGATTAAATAATCAATTCCATCAATAACATCTTCGAACTCGGCACCGACTAAATCTCCTCTATCCATTTTCGAAAATTCCACACCTCTACCGGAACTTGCACGGTAATTTGGAGCAAAGAGGAAGTAACCTTTTGCTGAAGCTACTTGTCCCCAGCTGCCATAACCTGTTAACCATCCATCAGAAACAGAGGCTTCGGGACCGCCGTGAATGTAGGTAATTAATGGATAGCGGGTTCCTTCTGTATAATCCAAAGGATATATTAAAACACCTTCTATTTGTAATCCATCTTTAGCCTTATAAGAAATTTTCTCTTGTTTTGAAAACTTGAAATCATTCATCCACTCATTAGAAAAAGTTAATCGTTTAAGTGAACCATCTTTAACATCTAAGGAGAACAATTCATTTGGATGTTGTGCAGTATTTCCTGACATAACTATTTTGTTGTTCGCAAATTCAAATCGAGTTACCGCAGACTTACCGGGATGAAGAATTAATTCACTATTATCATCATTTAATTTTTGTTTTCGAATAGTATTATAAACACTCTCCTCAGATGAGTAAATAATTGTTTCATTATCAAGCCAATCAATTCCTGTGACAGAACCGATAAAATCTTTTGTATAGTTTCTTAATTCACCAAAAGGTTTTGGATTATTAACTTCAACCGAGAACAAGGAACCACTAACCGGATCATTTACATCAACTCCGGCTATAAATGCGAGATGCTTACTATCAGGACTCCAAGCCATTGAACTAAGCTTTCCGGGAGTTTCTACAATTCTTGTTTTTAAACCATTCTCCGGATTAACAAGAAAAATATTTTTATACATGTAAGAATCATCAACCAGATTTTTATTTGCAATGAATGCAGCTATGTGATGACCATCAGGACTCCAACTGAAATCAAAAACTGAAAATCCGGTTGTCAATCTTTTAGCTTCATTTGATTTTATATCATGTATGTAAAGGTTTAAATCAAAATACTCTTCTTCATAAAATTCTGCATCAAAACCTTTATCAAGTAGTGCTTTCTTTTTTGTTGTATGACCCTCAGTAGAGATATAAGCAATACTATTTCCGTTAGGATGAAGTTGATATTGCGAAATGCTATTTGTGGAAGATGTCACAACTTTTGATGACCCACCTGATGAGCTAATCGAATAAACTTGTGTAGATTTTGCATCACCCAATCTTGCAAGAAAATAAATAGACTTTCCATCAACACCCCATTTTATCGAGCTTAATGAATTTTTTCCTGAAATTAGAGAATTAATCTTTTGTGATTGAACATCGTAAACATACAGTTCTCTATAATCGGCTCCCGGCTTATCTGAAAACTCTCGTGGAAGTGTTTTAATGAATGCTATTTTATTACCGTCTGGAGCCGTTGAAAATTCGGCAACCTGAGATATTTTCATTACATCACTTGGTGTCCATGTTTTTTGTTGAGCAACAATAGAAATCGATAAAATTAATAAAATCAATAAGGTTTTATAAATTTTTTGATAAATCATTATAACTCCATCTTTAAGGTTTGTTGATAAAAAAGAAGCCGTCCATTTGAACGGCTTCTGTAAGTAAATTTCAGATTTGATGAAAATTCGAAAATGGTAATCTGAAAACTTTATTCAGTAATTTTTCCGTTCTTTAATTCTTTGCTGATTCTTTTAGCTAGATACAAATCTTGAATAGCTTCTAACATTCCGGCAGAGTGAACAGAAACTGTTCTATTTGCCTCCGGATGGAAAATAAATTGACCGGGTAAGCTTTCAATATTTCCATCAAATGCAAGGCCTACAACTTCAGCTTTTTTATTGATAACCGGGCTACCTGAATTTCCACCGATAATATCATTAGTAGAAACAAAATTAACAGGAGTTGCTAAATCAAATTCAGCAGGAGGATTTTGCCATCTTTGTGGGAGTTCCCATTCTTCTTTACCTTTGAATGAATGGAATCTATCATATAGTCCGTAAAAAGTTGTGATTGGTGGTGCAACTGTTCCATTATACTTGTAACCTTCAACAACACCATCAGCTATACGTAGACTGAAAGTTGCATCCGGTGGAATTGATGTTCCGTAAACTTCATACACTGCACGACCCAATTCTTGAACATAAGCTGCTTCTCTAAGTGAAATTTCTCTAGCTTTTGCTTGTAGTTCTTTCCCTGCTTCTTGAGTTTTCAAAATGTAGTTAATAAGTGGGTCACCTGAATTAAGAATTGCATCAGCACCCTTTTTAGCAATAGCCTCAACTGATTCAGCATTTTTTACAACTGATTTTGAGAGTGCATACTCAGCAGCAACTTTACCTTTTTTACCGCTTGTTAAAGCAGTAACCAAAGGATCATTTTCACCTAGAAGCATTGCAAAGAAATCCAAATTAAAGGCTAATAATTTTTTATTTAATGATTCATCAAACTTTTTGGGAAATAACTTTGCGATGGTTGAATCAAGCATTTCACCCTTATACTTTGGCTCTCGCTTATCTTCCGGAAGTTGAAGCTGTTTTGCATAATTAACTAGATTTGATGCAACCGTGAAATATGCAGACGAAGATCTAGGATTAACTTGATAAGCAGCACTTCTCCAAGAAATTTCTGAAAGTTCTTTTCTGGTGGAAGCTATATTGTCCCATAAGTGACCATAATTTTTCTTTAGATTTTCTTTTGCAAAAACTGCAGCTTTGAAATTCTTTTCGAAGTCACGTTTCTTTTGCATCAAAAATGGATCTCTTAGTCCACCTAAAATTCCACCGTAAGCTTTTTGACTATTTGCGAAGCTAAATAATCTATCTTGCAATTCAAATTTTTTATCCGGATTCTCTTTCAAATATTCTTCATATACATGAACCAATCCATCAAGCATAGCTAAAGTAACCGGATGGCTTATGTCTCTTTGGTACTCCAATTGTGCAACTGTATATAATCTATTTGTTGAACCCGGATTACCAACCACAAAAACAGGTTCACCGGGAGCTGCACCGTTTGGACTCCATTTATAATAGTTTTTAGTTTTTAACGGTTTACCTTCATCATCATAAACTCTGAAGAAAGTAAAATCTAAGGCGTATCTGGGATATGTAAAGTTATCAGGGTCACCACCGAAAAATCCTAATTGAGTTTCAGGAGCTAATACTAATCGAACATCTTTATAAGTTTTGTATCCATATAAAGAATATCTTCCTCCGTTATAAAGAGTAACAACGCTTCCCTTAAATCCTTTTTCTTCACTTAATTTTGCTTCAAGTTCTTTTGATTTTGCCTGACGGGCAGTAGCCTTATCTGCGTCGTTTTTGCATGTATCAATTACTGCTTGAATAGCTTTGGTAACATCTTCGATGTGAACTAATTGATCAACAAAAAGTCCTTCTACTTTACGCTCTTCTTCGAGAGTAGCGGCATAGAATCCGTTTTTTGGTAAGTCTTCAAGTTCGGTACTAACTTCTGTAATACTTTGACGACCGCAATGATGATTAGTCATTACAAGTCCATCTTCTGA
This sequence comes from Ignavibacteriaceae bacterium, assembly GCA_019638025.1. Taxonomy (GTDB): domain Bacteria; phylum Bacteroidota; class Ignavibacteria; order Ignavibacteriales; family Ignavibacteriaceae; genus JAGUXE01. The sequence goes on along the minus strand of JAHBUO010000006.1, from coordinate 50,848 downwards.
TACAAATGATGCTGAGCAATAATTTGCAAATCGAAGAGCTGACATTCTCACATTATTTAGCCACTCATCTGTTGCATTGAAGTTGTATTCTTCTTTGAAATAGTCAACCGGTGGAAAATCGAAAGTCCACATTTTACCGGTATCAAATCTGCCGGCTTTTACATTATCAAGTTTAATCCAATCTGCACTAACTGCAGTTGATTTTTCTGACTTGTAGTTATCAACTTGTGAAGTCGAAGAACATCCGACAACCCAAAGTGTTAATACTACGAGAGATAATCTTTTTAACAATTCAAGGTTTAATAGGTTCATTGTTCCCTCAAGAATTTATAGATAGTTAATTAAAAAAGTGGGTTAATTTACAACATTAGGGTTATTGTTTCAAGTTGAAATGGATAAATGGAGAAAATGAGTGGTTAAATGTAAACGGTTGAGAGGAATTCAAAAAAATCCACCTTCCTAACAATCGAAGGTGGATTATTTAATAAACAATTCAAATCATCAGATATAAGAATCAGAATGATAAATCGGTTCGATTTCCCATTCATCTTCAATAGTTCCGTAACAGTGCGAACATTTATCTATTGTAAAGACAACCTTTTCTTCATGAACAGAAGCACGCACAAAATTAAGAACTGTGTGGCAACTTGAACACTGCACAACGTGCGATGTTGTAGTTTTGTAGCTGCATTCGGGGCAAAGAAACCCTAGCTCTCCCGGTTTTTCTTCGGGGTCAATAAGAAATATGTGATTGCATTTTACATTATTACATTTTGTAAAGTGCATTTTTGCAGTATCAATTCGTGCGATATTTTACCTCCGTAATATTTAGTTCTAAACATAAGTTCTTGTAAGTAAAATGTCCATTGAAAAATTTTTCTCTAGTTCTTTATTCTGATTTACCCGGATTAACCAAAACAGATTTGGAATAGACTTCTACACATAATATTTTTCAGAACTAAAATTAACAATTAAGGATTATGATTAATGGATAAATTAGTCTGCTTCAAAGCGTATGATATTCGAGGGAAAGTTCCTTCAGAATTAAATGAAGACTTAGCGTACAAAATCGCAAGAGGATTTACAAAATTTACTAATTGCAAATCCGTAGTAATTGGTCACGATATAAGAACCTCATCACAAAGCCTTTCTGATGCACTGACACGTGGATTTGTTGAAAGCGGCGTTGATGTTATCGATATTGGTTTGTGCGGAACAGAAATGATTTACTTTGCAACTTCTTTTCTTGGGACAGATGGAGGAATCATGATTACAGCAAGTCATAATCCACCTGAATATAACGGAATGAAATTCGTTAAAAAATCATCCGTGCCGGTGAGTTATGATTCAGGACTAAACACAATTGAAAAATTTATCCTTCAAGATGATTTGAACCCACTTTCAGAAACCTTAGGTAATGTAAAGAAAATTGACATCAGTAATGAGTTTATTAACAACCTAAATAAATTTTTTGATGTTAAAAAAATAAAACCACTTAAAGTCGTTGCCAATGCAGGCAATGGTTGCGTTGGACCAATACTCGAAAAAATGGAATCATCATTACCCATTGAAATGATTAAGGTATTCTTTGAACCGGATTCTTCTTTCCCAAATGGAGTTCCTAATCCTATGATTGAAGAATGTCGTAAGCCCACTATTGATGCGGTTATTAACAACAAAGCAGATTTAGGTGTTGCTTGGGATGGTGATTACGATAGATGTTTCTTTTTTGATGAAAACGGAAATTTTATTGAAGGTTACTATATAGTCGGTCTTCTGGCAAAATCAATATTAAAAACTAATCCTACTGAAAAAATCATTCATGACCCACGGCTTACATGGAACACGATCGAGGTTGTGAATGCTGCAAATGGTGTAACTGTTCAATCGAAAAGCGGACATGCTTTCATCAAAGAAAAAATGAGAGAAGTAAATGCAATCTATGGTGGCGAAATGTCTGCTCACCATTACTTCCGTGATAATGCTTATTCAGATAGTGGTGTGATTCCATTTTTGCTTGTTCTTCAATTAATGTCAGAGGAAAATCTCCCCCTCTCACAACTCGTAGGACAAATGATGAAAGATTATCCATGTTCAGGCGAAATTAACTCAACAATAAGTGACCCTGCAGCTAAGATAAAGGAGATTGAAAAAATCTATCAAAACGGAAAAATTGATTATACAGATGGTGTAAGCATTGAGTTTGATAATTGGAGATTTAACCTTCGTATGTCAAACACCGAACCAATTCTTCGTCTAAATGTTGAAAGTAAAAATGATGAAGCTTTGATGAAAGAGAAAACCGATGAACTTCTTAAACTCATAAGAAGTTAAATTATTGTATGAATAGCAAATTAAATCAGCATGGAATTTTCTATGCTGATTTTTTATTGGGAGTAAAATGGAAAAATTAGTTATCCGAAAATGTGAAAAAGAAGATGTTCCCCTAATCCTCAACTTTATTAAACAGATAGCAGAATATGAGAAGTTGCTCGACACTCTAACAGTCAATGAAGCTACTCTGGAGACATCTCTCTTCGGTCATAATTCAAAAGCTGAAGTTATTATTGGTTATTTAAATAATGAACCAATTGGATATGCTGTTTACTTTTTTAATTTTTCAACTTTTACAGGCAAGAACGGACTTTATCTTGAAGACCTCTTTATCAAACCCGAATTTCGTGGAAGAAGTTTTGGAAAAACTCTTCTTCATTATCTTGCTCAAATTGCTGTTGAGAAAAATTGTGGTAGAATGGAGTGGACAGTTCTTGATTGGAATAAACCTGCTATCGACTTCTATAAGAGCATAGGCGCAATGCCTATGGATGGATGGACAATATTTCGATTAGATGAGTCATCTCTAAAAAATTTTTCTGATAATCCCAATTTAAAAATATCATGAACAAAAAACCCTTCATACAAGTTGCAGGAGTTATTGACCTCGAAGAAGCGAAAATGTTGATGGACTTAGGTGTAGAGTATCTCGGATTTCCACTTAGACTTCCGGTAAACAAAGAAGACCTTTCTGAAGAAGAAGCAATTCAAGTTATAAAACATATTAAGCCTCCACATAAAGCTGTTCTTATTACTTATTTAGATAAAGCTGACGAAATAATAGAATTCTGCAACAAGTTGAATGTGAATCACGTTCAACTTCATGGTGCTATCGAAGTTGACCAACTAATACTCTTAAAACAAAAAAGAACTGATTTAATTATTATTAAAAGTCTTGTAGTTAGAAATAATAATTAGGGCAAGTTAGAAAATTCACTTCTCACTCTTTCTCCATTTGTTGATTTTTTCATCACTGATACTTTTGATCCATCAACAGGGGCGTCAGGAGCAACAGGCAAAACACACGATTGGAACATCAGCAAAAAGTTGATAAATCTCTCTTCTAAACCGGTTATTATAGCCGGTGGATTAAATTATAAAAATGTAAAAGATGCCATACTTCATACTCATCCGGCCGGGGTTGATGTCCATACCGGAATTGAAGACTCAAACGGAAGAAAAGATTTTACACTCACAAATCTCTTTATAAAAGAGACCATTGAAGCTTTTGAATCAATGAAAGAAAATTGAGTGCCCAACTCAACCAACGAGGAAAACCAATTAATACTTACTTCATAATTTCTTTTTGAAGATTCTCATAATATTTTTTTATTAAATCTTCGTAATCTTTAGAATATCCTTCTTGAACAGCTTTATTCAAACCGTCTTTAAATTTATCCTTTGGAGAGCGATTCAATAAATTCAGCTCACCGGGTGATTTTCGCGTAACATTTTGTCCTGTATTCGATTGACGTTCTTTCTCATAATCTCTTTCATTAATCGAGCGTTGTGCATCAAGAAGTTTAGAAAGAATTCTCTCTTGTTTTTGGACTAAGTTATCATCGAGATTATCAGTCTTCATGTCAGTAACGACTTCTTTCATCTGATTAATTATATCAGAAAGATTTGCCGGTAAACTTTTTGATTTTCCAGACTCTCGTGCTTCTTTATTCAACTGTTCAAGAGACTTTTGTATTAATTCTTGTTGTTGAGCTAATCTTTGAATTTGTCCTTGAGTTTCCGGTGATAATTGTCCGCCGGACATCATTTGCTGAAGTTGTTGAGTCATATTATTTAATTGCATTTGCTGCCCACTCATCTGCCCAAGTTGCTGCATTAGAGACATCATTCCCCCACCTTGTCCGCCGGGCTGCATCATATTATCCATACTCCCCTTCATTATTGCAGCAGCTTCATTGAGTGATTTCATCGATTCACCTTGACTATTTGATGTCATGTGAGAATTTCTGTTTTGCATTGCGTCTAAAGCTTTGTCCATTTCGCGTCTTGCATCGCCTAACGCTTTTCCCATCTCCGGCGTTACAGCAAAAGTTTTTTGACTAAGTTCAGAAAGCTGTGTCAATACTTTATCTAAATTTGCTTTAAGATTACTTTGCCGTTGCATACTTTCACGGTTCAAAGCTGATTGGTCACTAACAGAAGTTTTACTTTTTAAATCCTCTTGCTCTTTTGAAATTGAAATTATTCCTTTTAGAGCTTTCATTAAATCGACAAGAACTTGCATCTGATTTTGTTGAGCCATCTGCTGTTGCATTTGCAGAAGACTGTTATTCATCTTCTGCATGTTTTGAGAAATTTGCTTCTGCTTTTTTTGAGCATTTTGTTTTTGCTGATTTTTTAATTGCTCTTGGGCTTCTTCAGAAAGTGCTTCATTGTTTTGGTTATCAAATTCTTCAGACAATTTCTCCATTTCCTTATTTGGCATATCAGAGAAATCCTTCATTTTATCTTGAAGCTCTTTCATTTCTTTTTCGAGTTTGTCAAGATCTTTAGTTATTTCATCTTGTTTTTTTGCAAGCTCATTTCGTTGTTGTTCAGATTGCATACTTGAATTCTGTGTCTGTTGCTCAAGTTGTTCTTGCTTGTTCTGAATGTCATTTGAACGCTTTACGGCGGCGTCCATCTTTTGTTCAATTTGAATTCTCTTTAGTAAATTCAATGTTCTTTCAATGCTCTTCTGAAACTGTTCTTCATCGAATTTCATATTTTGAAGCGCTTCTTGAGTTTGCTTTCTGTCCATATTCTGGATAGCCTTTTGGAGCTTTTCCATAGCTTTCTTCATTTCATCAGAAGACATTTCATCCATAAGTTTTTGCAACTCCATATACTTTTCAAGAGTCTGTTCTGATAGAAGATTATTTTTTTGGAGTTCGTTTTTTGTCTCATCTAATTTTTGACTCAACTCATCAACTTTTTGCTGAAGTTTTTCAAACGAATCAACTGTCTTTTCAATTCGCTCTTTCTCCTGCCATGTTATATCTTTTTTATCTTGCTTTAAATCTTTAGATAATTGCTCGAGTTCTTTTTTAAGTACATCAGCATTTTTTAATGTTTCGATTAACTCTTTTTCAATTTCATTTTGGTTTTTATCAGCATTAGCAAATATCTCATCTATTGATGGAATTCTAAGTAGAAAGATTTCTGTACGAGCTGATTTTGGTCCATTGATATTATCGTTATCAAAAACTTCAAGAAAGTAACTGATTACATCTTCGGTTGCTAAATTCAATTTTGATAAATTCCAAACATAGTTAACAATTTGCTCTTTCTCCTTCACATTAATTGGAATTTCCGACTGACTAAACTCAGCATTTGGCATCTCATATTTAGAGGCTGATAATCGGTAATTAATAACGAGCTTTGTGAAACCAAAATCATCACTAATTTTACTAATTAGTTGTACCCTCTGATCATCACTAAGATTCATATTTCGATTTGGAGCAATAATATCAATAGTCGGGCCTAAATCAGTCAATACTTTAATTGAGTATAATATTGGCGAATGGTTTGTATTCTCTATTTCATCATATAGAGAAATCCAATAGCTATTATTCTTTCGAACCGTAAGCTTTCCATCAGCTTTATTACCAACAACATTTAAGTTGAAAAAAGTAGAATCATCAAAATTGATAATTGTTTTACTTAATTTTTTTGAACCGACAATACTAAATAAAACCGTACTCCCCGGATAAGCAGTAACATTTCCATTATCAGCCTGCTCTGTAATTGGGAGTCCTGTGTAAGTCGGTGGAAATATTTTTAAAGAAAGATTTTGAATGATTGGTCTGTCAATAACTCTTACAAAATATTGCTTGCTTTCAATTCCCTCAGCTGAAACGTAATAAACAAAACTATTCTTAATATTGTTGAGTTGAATGCTCCACTGATTTAATGAATCTGAAAAAATAGTTTCACTTCTAAAAGATGATTCTGTCTCGTCTTTCGTATTGAAGGATATTTTTTTCGGCTTATCCCCCTCCGCTTTTATAATTATAAGAAGGTTTTCCCCTTTTGTAATTTGTGCATCACCGGGGATAACTACAAATGAAAACTTTTGTGGGGGAAGATATTCAGTATTATAGTTGTAGATTCGTCCAAGCGCTGAGGATAAACTATCACTTAATAAAAATGAAAGGAATACTGAAATAACTACTGCCGATGTTATTTTAAATATATTTGAAAAACTACTTAACGAAATAATTTCCGAAAAATCAATCGGTCCTACTTTAGTATACAAATTTTCAAATGCAGCATTTATTAAGCTTTCAGAATAAATTTTGTCATTAGTAACATTAACCAACTGCAGAACATTAGTAAGTTCATCTTTTACTGACGGATAAGCCATAGCAACTTTGTAAGATGCATATCTATATCTCTCTTCCTTTCTCTTACTTAAAACTTTTACTGCCGGGAGTAGAATGAAGTAGGTGAGAAATGATATTGCACAAAGTGATATCAGAATAAATAAAAATGTTCTTATCTCAGTGCTAAATCTGAAAAGTACCTCAATTAAAGAAAAAGAAAAAAGGACTAAAACAAGCGAAAGCATTGATTTTACAAAGCCAACTAAAGATTTAACTTTAATTTCTTTGTTGATTAGTTTTTCTAGCTTACTTAATATTTCTATATGTTTAGTTGAATTAATCATTTTCAATTTGTTAAGGCGTACAATACTATATTTGTTCCAAACCTAAGTGCTTCTTCTCTTTTTTTATCAGGGTTATTGTGGACTTCCTTATCTGCCCAACCATCACTCGGATTTGATTCAACAGTATAATATACAGCTAATCTTTTATTTATAAATATTCCAAATCCTTGAGGAGTTCCCTCATCATGCTGATGAGTCTTCGGTGGGCCGGAACTAAAATCATAGAAACAATTATAAATCGGGTGTGAAAAAGGGAGTTCAATAAAATCATTATCAGGAAATACTTTTTTCATCTCCCTTCGAAGAGCTTTGTCAAAACCATAATCATCATCGATATATAAAAATCCACCATTATCAAGATAAGTTCTTAGTCTTTCAGCTTCTTGTTTTGAAAAAACTACATTTCCATGACCGGTCATAAATAAGAACGGATGAGAAAATATTTCATCAGTTGAAATATCAACAAATGTATATTTAGGTTTTACTCTGATGTTAGTATTACTTTTAATAAAGTTTAATAAATTAACCTCAGCTGAAGGATCATTATACCAATCTCCCCCACCATTATATTTTAATCTTGTAATATAGAATTCACCCGCTTGAGCAAGGCAAACAGCACTCATTACCATAAATAAAGCGATAAATAGTTTTTTCATCTCAATAATTTTTATTGTTAAAATAGAGATAGAGGGATTTAGATACAATCTAAATAATCATACGCAAGTTATGCAGCGGTAATTTTTGTACTAAGTTTTTGTCTTAAGACACTTCTCCACAATTGGTAACCTTCATTTGAAAGATGAAGTCCATCTTCGGTTAATTCTTTTTTCATTTTTCCTTGATCATCCTTGAAATCATCGGCAAGATTAAAGTATTGAATTCCGAATCGGTCGCTTAATATTTTTATCTTTTGGTTTAATTCATCTATACGAGCGTTAGGGCGATTAGCAATATCTAAAGTTGGCAGTATTGATGTAAGATATATCTCAGCAAGAACCAACGATGAAGTTAATTTATCGATTATAAGATGAAGGGTTTTTATAATTTCTTCATCTGTTCTCTCTTGAGCTAAATCGTTAGTCCCGATAAGTATGTAGATAACATCTGGATAGTGAGATATGACATCTTTATTAAGTCTAGAGAGAACCCCGGAGGTATTATCCCCATAAACTCCTTTATTTATAATTTTATACTCATCACTTAACTTTTCAGTAGGAAAAGCTTCGGTAATGGAATCGCCTAAAAGAATTAATGTTTTAGCTTGCATAACGTTTATTTTTACTTTGTTAGCTCACTCTTAAGTTTATTTATCTTTTCTAAAACAACTAATTTTTGAGTCTCGGTTAAATCCATTTCCATAATTTTGGAATATTCTCTGAATGATTCTTCGGACAAACCAAGTGAATTTATTACATCAGCAAAGTAAATACGATGCGCAGGATTTTTATTAATCTCCGGATATTTTCTGAATATTTCTTTAGCTTCAACTATAGATGTTGCTGCATATCCATTTTTTGCCAACTGAATAGCTCCATTAATTCGAAGATCTCCAAGTCCACTATGCGGAAATTTCTCGTTTTCAACCTTATTTACTTTTGAACCATAGATGGCAGTGCTCTGAGCATTCCCCTTTTCCTTTTTTCCTGAAGCATTAATAATCTCTTCAGTTGCTAAGGCAAGGAGTAATTCATCGACGCTCATTTTTCTTAAACTTGAAGTATAAATAATCGATTGCGGCAGTAGAGTGAATCGAACACCTTCTCCGGAGAGAGTCACTGTTGAATTCTTTTCTGTAAGAAGCATACTTTTGTTATTGAGCGAAATCCCCTCCCTGATTGTTACCCAATCATCGGCTGTTTGATTTTGTGTTTTTACTGTACCTGTAATTTTTTCGACTTTATAACTTTGTGAAAAAGTTATGGTTACAAATATTAAACAGAACATTAATATCGTTTTCATATTAACTCCTTAATAAACATCAATTATATAGACTTTCCCTTTTGAGAGTCCCAAACCTTGAATAGCTTCTGAATTAAATTTTTCAACACCAACATTCCATGCATCATAAAAATCGGTTAAAACTGTGGTCTCTATTGGTATCCAAATTTGATCTTCTCCTGCTGAATTTTTTCTGATTATATATTTTAAATCATTCCCTGTAATTAGATAAGCTTCTTCAGTTGATAATTCGGTATTTACTAAAATATTTACATGACTAATTTTTTGCTCTTCTGAATAATCAACGAATGCAGTTTCTATTCCGATTGACTCAAGCAGCGAACTGAAACATACAGCAAAATCATCACAATCTCCTCCCCTCAACTGTATGGTCTCTTTTGGAAATTGGACATAATCATAAGATGCATTCGGGTCAGATACATAAAGCATCTGAGGAAAGACTTTATTAAAAATCAGTTTAATTTTTTCAAACGTTAATACCCTTTCATCGACACTTGAAAGGTGGGATTTATTTTCAAGAAGAATCTTCTTTGAAAATTCACTTGAATAGGAAAAATCTTTGGTAACAAAATACTTTAAGTGATTTACATTCCCACTCCAAGCATTTATTCCATTAATAAGAATCGGCTTTTGAATTTCATCATCAATGGAGGAATTATCGGTAGTGATATAAAAATTCACAAATGAAAGTTCAGTTTTTTTTGTTGAGTAATCGATATCAATATTAGAATAAAATGGGATTACAACTGTATCATAAGGGCTAATTGAAACTGATGGAGAGTATATGCGCTCTTTATTTAATACGTAGATTTGAGACGATGGTTTTACATTCACAAAATCACCCGTAAGATTTACAACCCTTATTTCAGCAAAAGGCATTGAAGCATATTCCTCGCTAATAATAGGGAAGATTTTTTCAATCCTTTCTACTGATAATATTTTCACCTTTTGCTCCGGTTTGGAGTTTAATGCAAAGTAAATTTCAGCATATAATTTATCGCTGCTAAAACGATTGTTTGTGATTGAAGAAATTCTGTTTTTTACAAATTGAGAATGACTCTCACTTCCAATAGGTTTATTGAAATACTTAAGAGCAGAAATTGAAAATCCCAAATCACCATATTGATATTTTATTGACGCTATCAACCCGTTAACATTAACATCGGCATCTTTACTTGAAAAATAATTTGAACCAATACCGAAACTCCCGATTTCAAAATTTTTCCAACTATTAAATCCTAATAAGAAAGCATAGTTCGATTCAATTACTCCGGATAGAGATATATTTCTAAATGGCAAATAATCAAAAGAGAGTAAAAAACTTTTGGGGAATTTCAGATCATAACTTGAGGATGCTCCATCTCTAATGACGTACAAATTTGAGGTTGCTATGGATAAAGATAAATTCTCATAAGGACTGATAGAAACAAATAAATCATTTTTCCAGTTCTTTATGTTTTGCTCTTCACTTAGTCGACTTAAAAAAAGAGAGTCGCTAAAAACCGCACTAATATTTTCCTCTTTAATATTTTGACTAAAATACCTAGAAGAAATTCCGGCATTCAACCAATTAAAAAACTTATAATCGTATCTGATTCCAAAAACTTCTTGATAAGTTATTCCGGTCTGAAAAGAAATTGAAGAAGTATCCCCCGATATAAAGGTTTGATTCTGCAAAAAAGAAAACTCTTTAATTTTTCCCGGAGTATATCTTATAGTAATAAAATTGTTTTTTATCTTTTTTGAAACTTCAATTGAATTTAAAAAAGATGCGCCCGATTCATTTAGAAGTGAAGCTCTTAAAAACCAATCTTTCACTATTGAATTTGGAACAAATCGGTTTTCAATTTCAGCCAAGTCATTAAAGTTTGAATATTGAGTACCCAAACCCTTTTCACTAAATGAATTTTGTCCTTTCATCACGGAGTTATTTACAATTATTATCAAATAAAGAATTACAAATAATCTCAAGGCATCTCTAAAACTAAAGTGTACATACTTTGTGCAATGATATTAAATCTAAAAGAATCAATGGCTTGTGGATTTACATTTCTTCGGATAAAAGAAATTAGAAGTTTGTTAAATCTATCTTTCGGAATAGATGCGATGAGTTCAGGGGGAATTCTTACTACACCTGTATCCAATACTTTAATACGATAAAAAGGAATTGGAGTTTGTGTTGAAATTGTATAACCACCAATAACAATATCAATGGAGCCATCTTGAATAGACGTCCAACTGAGTTTTAGATTTTTTTTGTCTCTTATTGTTTCATATGATGCTGCCCCGGTGGTTTGGATTGGCATTAATATCTCTGAATTAAATACATTCCCAAATCTCCGAATTTCAATTGAAGCATTCGAATTAAATTCAAAATTTAAAGGATCCTGAAATGGTCTCCCTTTTCTTCTATTTAACACAAACTGATAGCCGGCAACCGTATCCTTTAATAATCCATTTTCTCTATACCTATAAACAAATGGTAATTTGTGAGCAGTTACATTATTAATTCTCACCATCCCGACATCAAAAGTTTTGTGTCCTAAAAATTTTCCTGAGGATGAAAAAATCGAGCTATCTTTTATAAAAAAAACTGAGGTTGAATATTCATGCTCAAATGATAAACTCCCCTCATTAATAATATTTTTACTTAAAAATATGAATGAATTGTTATTGGGAATATTTGGGGTATAACCGGTCGAATCATAACCTGTAAGAATCTCAGACTCGTTCGGATTTTGTGATAGGACTTCAATTTCCATTAAGTTGTTTTCAACTGAATCAGCACTCAGAGGAGTTGGTTCAGGCGAATTGCAACCGAAATAATTTAAGGATATAAAAACTAATAATATAAATGAATATCTTTTCATAACTTCCATAGATGAGGGCAGAACAAAATATTTGTTCTGCCCAAATTTAATAATTATCTCACAAAATATGGTATTCCCCACGACTTACATTCAACAGGTGCTTGATCATCAAAAACAACTTGCTTAGGCATAGCAGAAACAATAGCGTGTGAATGTCCGGGGAATGGTTGAGTTAAAAATGTATGCTTAAAAGTTTTTACAAAACCATCACTCACCGGAATTGAAGATTCGAGAGTCAATTTTCTCTTAACCCTATTTATTCCTCTAATATCAGCTCCAAAAGTTAGTGTGACAAAATCTTCATCATCATACTTCGAAAAGATTTCAACATAAATTGTCACTCTTTGATTTCGATTTAGTAAAGGAATTTGCTGCATTTTCCCTAATCCTCTCGAGAGGTAATAGTCATTAGGTGAGGTAATCACGAGAGTATCATTTGGCAGGGAAATCGTCATCTTTTGGATTTTTATATTTTGAGTAACTGTTCCACCATCAGGAAGCGAAATTGCAATCAATTTCCAATTATGTTCAGGATTTCGAGTGTTCGCAACTTTGGAAAATATCAATTTTCTGACAACAGTTGATGAAAATGGTTTTACGATGATTGTGTCTACCGCAGATGAATCTCCCAAAGCAACTGAGTCATAAGAAGCGGCAATAAAAAGATTCCCGGTAAAAGTTAGTGTTGCAGTTACATAAGAAGTATCACCGATAATATTTGCATCGAAATTTCGGGTGACATTTGTAACTCTTCTAACAACCCGAACCGGAAAAATCTGCTCGGCCGTCTTTCCTAATGAGAAATCTAATCCTCCCTGCTCATCATAATTTTTTTCAAATGAAACAAGTGATGAATCTTCTTGAGCTATCTTTTCAAGAGCCATCTTCTCTGTGGTTGTTTCAGGAGTCTGCACTGACTCAGTCCCCATCTCCTTGCAACCAATCAATAAAACCGATCCAAATAAAAGTACCATTAAATATGATACGAATTTTTGAGTTAACATATTTTCTCCTTTATTTATATTAATAATACGCTTTATTGAACCATTAATTATGCCAAAGGGGTGAATTTAGGTAACCCATTGTAGATTAATAGCTTAGGCAAATTTTATGTTGCTCACAACCACCTGAAATCTTGCAATAAATGCCTGATAATAGATTTGCCTTTTGATTCCAAAAAACCCCAATAAAAAAACTTCATCGGATATTTATCTCTATAGAATAATTGTGTAACTTTAATTGCTAAATTTAAGCTTTTATCAATCTCAAAACACAATTAATGATAACACAAATCAAAGTCCTTGTTTGCGATGATGACGAAGCCATATGTTACCTTCTCAAAGAACAGCTTCTCGATAAAAATTTCTCCGTAGATATTGTATATGACGGCAAATATGCTATCGAGAGTGTTAAGAAGAAGAGTTACGACCTCCTACTGCTCGACTTGAATATGCAAATTATTTCGGGTGAGGAAGTTCTTAGATTTGTAAAAGAGAATTATCCATCACTTCAAGTAATTATATTGACTGCTGATTCAGAAATTCGAAAAGCGATTGACTGCATCAAGCTTGGAGCGTATGATTTCCTCACTAAACCTTATAATTTTGATGACCTTTTCATTACAATAAATCGCGCTTTAGAGCATAAAGAGCTTGTAATTAAAAATGAACTTCTCACTAAGCAAGCAAATACAATTAAATCTGCTTCAATTATTGGAGAAAGTCAAAATTTAGCAAAACTAATTGGACTGGCGGCAAAAGCAGCATTGTCTGATTCAAGCATTTTAATTGAAGGTGAAACCGGAACCGGAAAAGAGCTGCTTGCCGAATTCATTCATAAAAATTCCGTGCGTCATGATAAACCGTTTGTAGCCGTAAACTGCGCTTCACTTCCTGACCAACTAATTGAAAGCGAATTGTTTGGGTATGAAAAAGGAGCATTCACAGACGCTAAAACTTCTAAGCAAGGATTAGTTGAGTATGCAAATGGCGGGACTCTTTTTTTAGACGAAATAGGAGAAATGAGTCTGAATATCCAGCCAAAGCTTTTACGATTTCTTGAAAATGGTGAGTATCGAAGAGTAGGTGGAGTTAATACATTTACTTCAAATGTTAGAATTATCGGAGCTACAAACAGAAATCTTTTGGAGGAAGCTGAAAGGAAAAGTTTCCGAAGAGATTTGTTATTTAGATTAAATGTTATTACTCTTACAGTTCCCCCTTTGAGAGAAAGAAAAGAAGACATCATCCCTCTTGCAGAACATTTTCTGAAATTGAAATCACCAATAAGATCTCCCAAAAAACTATCAGAAAAAGCAATAAAAGCTTTATCAGATTATCATTTCCCCGGGAACATCCGTGAACTTGAACACATTATTGAGAGAGCAATAATTTTCAGCGAGGAAAATGTAATTCGAATAGAAAATCTGTTTTTACCAGGTCCAGAAATTCCCAAATTAAAGGAAGAGGAATCTGATTTAATTCCCGATGAATATTCTAAAGTTATAAATATAGAAGATTTGGAACGTCTTCATATTCAGAAAGTGTTGGAAATGAACAGATGGGAAAGGGTACCAAGTGCCTTGCAATTGGGCATAAGTCAAAAAACCCTCTATACAAAGATTAAAAAGTATAATCTAAAACAAAATGGTTAATCAAATTAAGTTTGAAGATATTAGTTCTTATAACTCATTTATTGAAATGCTCAATAAATCGAGATTTCCTTATTGTCTTCTCACCCTAAATGGAGAAATTGATTTATCATCTACAGAATTTTTGAACTTTGCCAAAAGTAATGAGATTTCGTTAGAATCTTTTTTATTACATTTAATTAAAGATGACCATGATTCACAACCCAATGATTTTCTTCAGCTTAATGAGATTTTTATAGATTCAAAAAAACATAGGCTACTCATTTTCCCCAATGAAGTCCCCAAAAGTGTAGACTCAGTAAGTAATGATAATTTAGTTCCCGGTTATATTGATTTAGGATTATTTCAAAGCTTACAAACAGCAGAATCAGCCTCACACAATTTGTATACCCTATTACTTAATAATTGTTGTGAAATTTCCGGTTGTGATTTTGGATTAATCACATTCTTGAATAAACCGGAATCCGAATTTTTATTTTCATCTACATTTTCAGAAACTATTAATAAAGAATCCATAAAAAAAGAATATCAAGCCTTTATTTCAGTATTAATAAAATGGTTCGAGGTTAACAAGCGGGCGTACATTCAATCAGAACACGCAACACCCCTAACATCAAACTTGGGAAGAATTATTAATTTAAACAATATTGCAATTACCCCATGCTTTATTGGAAATGAACTCTCAGCTATAATTGCATTTGCAAAAAAAAATGAATTTAGCGAGCGAGATATCAAGATTATTAATCATTTCAGCTTTTTAATTGGCTTCTCGTTAACACTTTTAAAAGCGAATGAATTTACGCGGACTCTTGAAAATCGATTAGTCCAGAAACAACGACTTGAAACATTAGGTAAATTAGCCGGAGGTATTGCCCACGATTTTAGCAATCTCCTCTCAGGTGTATTTGGAAGTGTAAATTTATTAAAGCGGCTTAATTCAGACTCCATTGAAAACTTGAGACTTTTAGATACTATCGAAACTGCTGCCGTCCGAGGAAAAGATTTAATAAAGGGTTTACTTGCATTTGGCAAACCCGCACCTAAATTGAAAAAAGTTATAGATATTCAACAAATCATACATGATGTTGCAAATGTTGTTAAGCAGACGTTTTCTCCTGATGTATTACTTACTTTAGATATAGATTCCGACCTACAAAAGGTTAGTGGTAACGAAGGACAACTTTATCAAGTTTTACTTAATTTATGTGTAAATGCAAGAGAAGCTTTAACTGAAGAAGGAACGATAATAATTAAGGTTGATAATTTCTCAATTACGAAAGATAACTCAATCGATTTTGCTCCTTTAACTCCGGGTGATTATGTTCATATTTCCGTAGTTGATAACGGTGTGGGTATTAGTGAAGAAAATTTGCAAAAGATTTTTGACCCTTACTTTTCAACCAAACAAAAAGAAACCGGCTCCGGTTTAGGATTATATGTTTCATACGGAATTATAAAAGCTCATTCAGGAATGATCGATGTAATGAGCATCGAAGGGAAAGGAACCCGTTTTGATATTTACCTACCGGCTCATAAAATTGAAACAAAACCACAAGAGTTTGAATCTGATAAAATAATTCTCCTCGCCGAAGATGAAATTATGCTTCAAGATTTAATAACTGAATTACTCGAATCATCAAACTTTGCTGTTATAAAAGTTAGTAATGCAACTGAAGTGTTAAAAATATTAACTGAAGAAATGAAAGTGGATTTGCTGTTAATCGATTACAATATGCCGGGAATGAACGGCTTAGATTGTATAAAACAAATCCGCAAATTAAAATTCACATTCCCAATTATCCTCTCTTCCGGTAGCTTACAAATAGAAGAAAATACTGATTTGTTTAATACAGGTGTTACTGCCGTTCTGAGTAAACCTTACGATTTCGAATCGATGTTATCATTAATAAATAAATTGATATAGTTATTCGGGTAAATCAATCATACTTACGTTATTGACGTAATTTGTGAGTGTCGGATTCTCAATTGTATTAAGTACGTTAAGTATTTTTGTTATCTCATCTACCGCATTCTCAACATACTTAATTTTCTTATGGATAAGTTCATAGTCCGCTTTTTCTTTTTTTAATTCTCGGGACAAAGAGGATATTGATAATTTAATTAAAGTTAACGGTTGTCTTATTTTGTGGTTAGCAGTTACAACTGTGGCTCCAAAAGTTTTGATCTTTTCAATTTCAAGTAACTTCTTTTTTGCATCACTTAATTTCAGCGCAGAATTTACACGAGCCAAAAGCTCTACTTTTTCAACAGGTTTTTTAATATAATCGAAAGCGCCGGCTTGAAGCCCTGCTTTAATGTCCTCTGCTGATGTTTTAGCAGTTACTAATATAATGGGGATAGAGGAGGTCTCATCATTTTCAATTAACACCGAACAAACTTCAAGTCCACTTAATTCAGGCATCATAACATCAAGTAAAATCAAATCCGGTTTTTCCTTTACTGCCTTTTCAATACCGGTTTTACCGTCATAGGCAGTAATAATTTCGAAACCCTCTGTTTCTAGGCGGTCTTGTAGGAGATACACATTTTCAGGTTGGTCATCAACCACTAGAATTTTGCTCATCGCTTTATTCTTTATCACTCAGATATTGCATAATCTTAAATGCTAAAACACTTGGGTTAACGGGTTTTGTAACATAACCATCAAAACCATATTTAAGAATTACCTCTTTTTCTTCTAACATAGCTTTTGCAGTAACGGCAAGAACCGGAATTTTTCTCCAAATTTCATTATCTCTAATTAATCGTATTGTCTGAAAACCATCTAAAATTGGCATCATAATATCGAGCAAGATTAAATTCGGATTTTTGTTTTCAAGAATCTCTAAACATTCTCTTCCGTTTTTTGCTAATAGTGTTTTACAACCACACTTCTGAACAATTTCATTTATTGTGAACAAACTATCAGGATCATCATCAACGATTAGAACTTCACCGTTACATTCTTGAGATGCATTTTGTGAGTTATTACTTGTAACCACGGGAGGTGTAGCAATTTCGATATTTGATGTTAAGGCAATACTATCATTTCTTTTGAGAGAATCTCGCAATAATTTCAGAACGTCATTTTGATGAATATTTTTAGAGATTGCTATTTCTTCAATTGATTTAATTATCAAATCAATTCTTTCAGTTGAGAGTGACAAACCATTGTAGAGAAGAATTGGAATATTTTTTGTCGGTTTAGCAACTCTCAACTCACTTATAATTTTAATCGGATTAAAGTTATTATCAACTAAATTAATCGCTACACAATTTGCATGAGAATCCGATACTGTTTTTGCGAACTCACCATACTTACCCGGGTCAAGAATTTTATAATCAATCTTCGATGAACTTGTTATTTCCGGACTCGTAGAAGAAAGTATAAAAATTTTCAATTCTTCTTTCTCGATATAATATGAATTCGCTCTACAGTATTGCGATAAAGTTTCGTCAGTTAAATTATTTGGAGTAAAATAAAAATTGTTCAAACCATAATTTAGATTTTCACTTTTGATTGCTGATAATATTATAGCTTTAATAGATTTTGTATCTTCATCTAAAGATAATCTTTCCAGAAAACTGAAAGCATTGAAATCCGGTAAATTAATATCTAAGACGATTGCTTGTGGTTTAATCTTCTTAGCAAGTGCCAATGCACGCTGTCCGGTTTCCGAAGTAATTGACTCAAATCCTATTGATGTTAAGAAGTTAGATATTGAATCTGAGATATTCTTATTTCCATTTACAATCATGATAGGTGAATTATCAACTTTAGCTAATACTTCATCGGTGAAAACCGGTTTTTGTGAAAAATCTGAACTAACCGATACGGGAATTTGAAATGTGAAAGTTGAACCTTGATTAACTACGCTTTCAACTTTTATAAAGCCATTTAGTATTTCTGCAAACTTTTTACAAATGGAAAGTCCCAAACCGGTGCCGCCATACTTTCTTGTTGGAGAGCTATCGGCTTGCCTAAACTCATGAAATATGATGTCCATCTCTTTTTGAGATATTCCAATTCCCGAATCAATAATTTTAAACATCAGTTGATTATTACCTGCAACTTCACATCTGAGTTCTACAAAACCTTTTTCTGTAAACTTTAATGCATTCCCTATAAGATTTATTAATATTTGAATTACTTTACCTTTATCCGTTGTAATACTAACATTAGTCTCGGATAATCTCACGACTCTGAAATTTAGTTTTTTATCATTAGCAATCGGTAACATTGATGCTGAAATCTCTGAAAGCAAATCTTCGAGAATGAATGTTTCAAATTTGATTTCCATTTTACCGGCTTCAATTTTCGATAAGTCCAAAATATCGTTAATCAGATTTAGCAATCTTTTTCCTGAACGAAGCACAACGGATAGCCGTTCCGCATTTTTTGCAGGGAGTGTTTTATCTTCCAGCACAAGTTCGGTTAAACCAAGAATTGCATTCATCGGAGTACGTAACTCATGGGACATGGTTGCTAAAAATTGCGATTTAAGTTCCGTTGATTCTTCAGCTTTTCTCTTTTGAATTTCAAGTTCACGAGCCTTCTCTGTAATTTCATTATGAAGTTCTATCAATCTTTCATTTTGTTTCTTAATTTTTACGTTCTGATTCTGATACTCGGTGTTCAATGATTTTAATTCGGCAACAAGATTTTCCAACTGTAACAAAGCCATTGAATTAGTTAAACCGATTGCTAACTGCTCTTTAATTTTTTCGATATAATCGGAGGCATCTTTAGCCGGCTTAGATACTGAAGCTAATTCGAGTAGTGCAATTACTTTGTAATTATAAATGATTGGAATAATAATTAAATATTTAAGTTCAACTTTTACTAAGCCTGTCTCGATAATCGGAGAATTATCAGAAAAGAAAATTTCCTTTGATTCACGTTTCCGAATTGTGCTTTGCAAAAAATCATCATTCGAAAGTGCCGGAACTGTATTAGGGTTAATTCCGATTGAATTTATAAAACTTATCTCACCTTCATTTACCGAAAAAAGTGCCCCGGCAGTTACTCCGGTTGCAGAGACAATTTTGTTTAGTGCATTTTCTGAAATTTCTTTAAGAGTTGGATTTTGATTAATCAGCGTTATAAAATCAGCATACTCATTTTTTGCTTTTTCATTCTTTTCAAGTTCATCAAGCATCAAGTTGAATGCCGTTGCAAGCTCACCTATTTCATCTTTGCTTTCAATATTTAATCGATTTTGAAAGTTTCCCTTCATTGTTATGCGGGTACCTTCGCTAAGTGAATTTAGCTGCTTTCTTATTTTTGAAGTAAAGAGAAGGGTTAGTATTAGCGAGAGCAATATGCTTGCAAATCCAAGTAAAATTAAAAAACTACTCAAAGTATTATTTAACTCTGCAACTTCACTAATGTTCGAAAATATTATTACATGAACAGGGATTTTGGGTGTAATGTTATCGAAGATTTTGTATGTGGTTGCAATGAAATAACTGTTGTCCGTCTCTTCACTATAGATTTCAAAATTTCTTTTTTTATCAAGAGCATTAAAAGCTTTTTGAATATTAATAAAGAAGACTTGGTTATTCGTCTCATTTGAGTACTCGAAAATATTATCATCCATGATTACAGCAATATCAGCGTTAATTCTTTTTGAGATTCTGGTTAAAACATCTTGACTCAGAATTTTGCCGTAATAATACTTTGCTCCTTGTTCATCTAGAAAAAAACCAATTATCATCGGTGGGTTTAACTTTTTGAATTCAGAAATGGAGCTTTCATTAGGATTTATAATTATTGATGTAGAATGAGCACCGAGAGAATGAATCAGAATTGAATCATCTCTTGTTTTAAAAACAAAGTCGATATTCCGATATTTTTCCAAAACTCTATCCGAGATAAAGGGATAAGATTCTATTTCGAAAAATCGAGTTGCTTCATCTTCAATTTCTTGTTTATATGATTCGAAAGAATAAATTAAACTATTGGCAGAATTAACTAAATATTTTGATTGTTGAGAGGTAAGAACATTAAACATTATCGAGTAGAATGCAATTCCCGCACTTCCGAGAATCAACACTACGATTGTAAAATTGATTAGTATAATTCGAAAACTGATTCTCATTTCAAGAATCTTTTTGCAATACTTTTCTGATAGTTATAAGGAGTTCATCAAAATCGTAAGGTTTACTTATAAAATCAACTGCTCCCATTCTAGCTGCTTCAATTGCGCTTTTAACATCTGCATAAGCAGTAAGAACAACCGTTTTCAACGGATATGCCAGTTCAATTAATTTTGATAAGACATAGAATCCGTCTTTTTCAGGCATCTTCAAGTCGAGCAAAAGTAAATCTACCTTTTTGTCTGAAAGAAAGGTAATTGCATCATCTGCATTTGTACAAAACTCAGTAGTGTAACCGACTTCTCTTAGTTCATCAGATAGAACTTGACATAAATTAAGATCATCATCAACTATTAATATCGATTCCATAGCAACCTTCGCTTTAAGTTATTTTTTATTTTCTTTAAGCTTAAGATTTTTAGACCTCTCGCGCAAATCGTTTATGCTATTTTCCAAAACATTTATAGAAGGATCGGTTGGGAATTTCAACCTATCTTTAAGCATAGGTAACAATTCAAGTTTAATTAATATAACGAGTTCTTTCTTAATAATAGAAGTTTGGTCAGCTCCGGTTAAATATCGGATTCCCAAAACCCACCAAGGCAAATCTTTCAAAAATGGAATCCCGACTCTCGTTTTCTGTTCCTCATTCAAGAAGAGTCCGCCAATCATTGTTTCTTCGCCGTCAAGCATTAATACTTGAGTTTTAGCAGTAGTCTTTTTTATTTCAGTTGATACATCCGAAGGAAATCCACTACTTCTTTCAACTTCCAAATCGAGAAGCACATATTCCATACTGTCTTCGTTGTAGATATATGGTGTAACTCTGATAATAGAACCGGTTGAGAAGAATGTTTCAATAACATTCCCCGAAAAATCTCTCTGCTTAATTGATATATCCGAACCAACTTGAATTTTACCTTGTTGCCGGTCGCGTACTGTAATATTTGGACTAGCAATAATTTCACCGATATTCTCATTTTCTAAAAACCGGAAAAGAGAGAGTGCATTTCCTGCAAATTGTCCCGCCTGAAAAGCCACATCTGATGTTAAATTAAAATCAGTCGTTAATTGCTGTTGGTTTGATGTACCGGAAGTAGAACTGGTACTTGATTGGTCTTGAGTATTAAGTATCTCACCGGTTGTTCTCAATCCACCGCCAACTTCTGAATTCTTATCACCAAGTAAGAATGTCCAATTTATACCTCTTTGCCTTGCATGCGATAAATCAACTTCACAGAAAACTGCTGATATTTTTACCTCTCTTGTTGTAACTTCGGCATAAGTGTTTTTATCTTCAACTTCCTTTGGTTCTGATTTTCTTTTAACTATTATGACATCTTCTTTCATCTCATAAACCAGACCGGCATATTGAACAATAAGAATCAATGCTTTTTCGTATTGCATATTTTTGATTTCTAAACCAATAGGTTCAGTTCGCACAATTGTGGTTGCAATAGTTCTTCCTGTTTTCAGTTCACTAATTTTACTAATTAATTCTATAGCCTGATTGAAAGGAATATTTGGAGATAAAGTAATAACTTCATCGGGATTTGTATAACCTCTTAAAGTCTTTTCAAGAGTATTTTGTGGAAAGATTAAAAATCCGGTGAAGAGAAATATTAAAATTAAATTTTTCATAGTTATGCTCTACTTCTGATTATTCCTAATTTCATTTTCCAATTGAAGAGTTACTGTCTCTACAATTCCTCCTTTATTCAGAATGAATTTAGTAGTATTATTTTTATAATCAATTTTGGTTAGATATCCCAAATAAACTTGGTCACCTTCTATTAATAAATATGAGTTCCCACGAGAATCCGATAAAAATGCACCTTCAGGAACCAAGGCTAAAAGTCTTGCACCTTGAACATCCAATAATGCATCAAGATTAGCAGGGATATCAGTTCTAATGAGGGGATAGTACAAATCTTGTATGTAACCAATATTCAGATTATTTTCAACATACTCGGAGGATGCAAAGCGGTCATCGGCTGAAAAAAGAACTTCGACTTTGAGTGTAAAATTTACTAAGAACAACGGTTCCCGAACATCTTTAACTTGTACTAAACTACTCAAGTTTAAATCAGATACTTTTTTCAACTCTTTGCTTTGTTCTATTGCATAAATCAATTGATACAAATCTCTAAATCTACCATACCCACCAATTTTATATTCATGAAAATAGAATTCTTTGTAAGGTTTTGTTTCGATATACTCAACATCAAATTTTGCCTCGCTTGAGAGTTTTGTCCCAACCAAATTAACAAAGTCATAAAATTTTAACTGAGATAGTTCTTTCGGAATATTGAATTTTCTTGCTGCTAAAAGAGAATCAAGAATGTTAACTTTTTTTAGTTTTTCTTCGAGTTGCTGATTCAGAATTGCGGGGTCATAATCAAATTGTTTTAGAGCTACTAACTCTTTGGTTTTTGAAGTAATCTTTGGTTTTTGAAATATAAAAATAAATCCATAACCAAGAACTAAAATAATTATTAGTACGGCAACAAGTGCTAAGGTATTTTTTATTTTCCTACTCATTTTTTAGCCGTCCTAATAATGCCCTTAGTCTTAAGGCCGATTATAAAACTATAAGCATCTTCAGTGCTGATAGGATCATAAGTTATTTTTCTAAGTGTGGCATTTCCCATATGAGTAGCAAAGTCAGTTAAAATGAATTTATTTAATGCATGCCCTTCAAGAACTATCTCACCGGAACTTTCAATAATAATATTTCTAGCCCAAAGACTCCTATTTTTTGAACAAAAATCAGAAACTCTTTCTAAAAAATTACTCCATACTTCAGTACCGACAGTAACAGAATCCAATATTGTTTGTGTTTGATCAAACGTGTTGACCTTTTTATCGAGTCCCTCAATTTGTGATAAGAGTGCCAGATTTTGTTGCTTTAGGTTTGACTGCATTGCAATATCTTGATTAAGTGTTGATATTTCACTGTTATATTGAAGTATCTGCAGAGTTATATATATTGCCGCAAAGAAGAGCAACGGAATCATCAAGTATCCATGCCATGCAAATTGAAATATTTTCTGCTCTTCAATAATATACTTCGGTAAAAGATTTATACCGATATGTTCTTTACTTAATTCTTCAAAATATTCGTGAACCGCTGCAATTGTTACCGAATAAGAAGATATTTTTACTCGCGTATCCTCAGGAACACCCGTAAAATCAATTCCATCAAATTCTAAACGACTTACATTAGCTTCAGGGAATGTTCCATAAAATGATAATATCAGATTTTCACTATCATCCTCACCGCAAACAACAACGTTATCAAGATTTGGTATTCCACCATTTTCCATCTCTAAAAGTATTTTGGAGAAGTAGACATCATACGTGTGAAGATTTGAAGTTCCGACATCAAGAGTAGAACCGATGTGCTTAAGTTTCCTTCCATGCAAAAATATTAACTTACTATACTCCTTCCCGATATATACTACAAGAGAGTAATCATCCGGGAAAAACTTTTTCTTTTTTGCAACATAATATGCTAAGGAGATTTCAGCACTTTTAACCGATTCAATTTTATAAAACTTTTTATCATTAAACCTTGCAATAGAATTTATCATCTTAAAGCAAGGAACATCAGCACTCAAGTAAGAGTAAATCGAACCACCGTCTGCCATTTCAGTTCGGTTTGCTTCGGCATTACCCGATTTCTTTTTTGATTTAGGTGTTTCGGTATCAGCTACTATCTCACTTGTTACACCATGAGAATCTAATGTCTTTTTATTTTTTGTACTGTAAAAGATTGAAGGTTCGGTTAAAACCGGAATAAACAAAGATTTGTGAAGTTTGATTCCTCTGAACTCGTTGGAAACTATGCTTTCAATTATTGAAGGGGCTTCACCGGAACTCGGCATAGCTGTATTATCTATAGCATCTATTGATAACTCACTACTCGAATCCAACACTGCGAGTCTATCTAAATTCTCCATTGGTTTATTCGGGCGGAAAACATCAACAGATATTGCTCTCAGCAATCTGATTTGCCCGTTTTCTTTTGCAAAAACGGCAAACTTTGAATCGTTTCCTTCACAATATACAACTACAACTGGTTTCATTCCTATGCCGATAAGATTTGTTGCATTCTTACTTTATTATTTGCAAAAGCCATCGCTGTCTCAATAGATATTTTCTTTTGAACGAACAGCCGTTTAAGATCCTGTTCCATTGTGTTCATGCCGACTTGCCCACCCTGATTTATCATCATATAAATTTCACTGGTGTTATTATTTTTTATGGCTGCTTTAACACTTGGATTAATAATAAGGACTTCTTTTGCCAAAGCTAATTTTCCGTTTGTTGTAGGAACTAATTTCTGTGAAATAACAGAAACTAAAACATCAGCTAATCGATTCCTAACACGCTCTTGCTCTGAGGGATGAACTTCTGCAATAATACGGTCTATCGATTCAACAGCCGAAGACGTATGCAAAGTAGAAAATACTTTATGACCTGTATCAGTCAACTCTAAGGCTGCCATAATAGTATCCGGATCTCTCATTTCACCAATTACAATTATATCGGGGTCTTGCCTTAAAGATTGTACAACTCCCTCCTTAAATGAGAGGACGTCTCTTCCTACTTCTCTGTGTCGAATAATTGCGACATTAGATTTATGAACAAACTCAAGCGGTGATGCAATAATTACAATATGTGCCGGGTCAATTTTATTATGATAATCAATAATCGCATCAAGTGTTGATGACTTACCTGAGCCGGTAATTCCGGTTATCAAACATAAACCAAATTTAACATAATTGTGACTAATTGCTCTTGCTAAATGAGGGTTAAACTCGAGTGACTCTAACGATCTAACTTTATCAGATATTGCTCTCATATTGAGCGCAATCTGATCTAAATCGAAATAGACAGTACATCTAAATCTTACATTAGTGCCGCGTCTTTCGTACTTAAAAGTATAACTGAAGTCGAGACTTTTTGTTACAGTTAAATATCTTCTTTGATTTTCGTTGAGTAGATTTAAAATTATAATTGACGATTCATCAAGTGTAAATTTGGGTATTTCAGATACACGTTCTTTTTTACCGTAAGTACGCATCCAGACAAATTCATCGTTGCCAAATCCACCAAATTCAAGGTCGGAAGATTCCTTGTCAACCATTGCAGCAAGTATTTTATGAAAGAGTTGAAAAATTAGTTTTCTTTCCGCATCAGTAAGAATACTAATTTTTTCCATAAAGAAATTAATTCGCTCTTGACCCCACATTGTAGTGGAAGCCAGTGAGGTAACTTTTGCAATTATTTGTTTAACTTCTTCAATCATAAATATACTTTAATTTATTTTACCTAATCATCCATAGTCGAAGATATTACTTCTTCAAAAGAGGTATAACCGAGCTTAACTTTTTCAAGTCCACTTTCTCTAAGGTTTAGAGTTCCGTCTTTTTTGGCTTGTAATCTGATTTGTTCTTCATCAACTTCATCACCCGAACGAAGAATAATTTGTTTCAGTTCTTTTGTAAAATAGAGTGCTTCATGAACTGCGAGACGCCCTTTATAACCGCTTCCGCCACACTTATCACAACCAACACCTTCATAAATCGGATACTGTTTCCACTCTTCAATGTTCAACCCGAGAGTTTCCATGAGCACGGGGTCTAAATGAGTAACTTTCTTTTTACAATTTGCGCAAAGCCTTCTGATTAATCGTTGAGCCACAATTATGTTAATTGCATAAGCGATAAGAAAAGGTTCTATCCCCATTTTATACAAACGAGCAACCGCACTCGGAGCATCATTAGTGTGCAATGTTGAAAATGTTAAGTGACCGGTGTTAGCAAGTTTGATCGCAACTTCTGCTGTCTCTTTGTCTCTCATTTCACCTACAAGAACAATATCCGGATCGTGCCTTAATATAGCTCTAATGGCTTGTTCGAAATTCATTTTAACACCGATTTTTAACTGTCGCGCCCCTTCAATAACATACTCAACAGGATCTTCAACTGTGAGAACATTCACGGTTGGGTCTATAACTTGATATAACGCTGCAACGAGAGTTGTACTTTTACCGCTTCCGGTTGGACCCGTTAATATAATCATCCCTTGAGGTTGTCTGATAGCTTTCTCGAAAGCATCTTTTGCGTAGCCGGATAATCCAAGCAAACTCAAATCTTTGATAACTTTTCTATCATCAAGAATACGAATTACAACACTTTCAAATTTATTTTTTAGCTCGGTTCCAACCATAGGTAAAATAGAAACACGAAATCGTATTATGTGTCCGTCAATTTCTCTTTGAATAAAACCGTCTTGAGCTTTTTCTCTCTCAAATCTATCTAAACCTCGTGAGCGATCTTTTACAACTGCTATTAATGCTTCGGGGGAAGTATTCTCTTGCGAATGCCAAATTTTGAGGCCGCCGTCTAACCGAAAAACAATGTCCATTCTTTTAGCAGACTTAGGGACAAAGTGAATATCACTCACCCCTTTTCTTACACCTTCAATAAGAGCAGCCTCAACTAAGTTTATCAAGGCACTCTTGTTGATTTCGGAATCGAGTTCTTCTTCGTCAAGATTCTTATCTACAGAATCTTCTACCGACATCTCCGATGGTGATTCTTCCAGAGCTTTTAAAAATTCATTTTCGGGAGGAAAGAGTTTATCAACAATCAGCTGATAATCTTTCTTCTTAACGAACATCACCTCATATTTTTTTGCATTTAAAGAGAATGCAATTTTGGGGATGTTACGTTCGGTAGGGTCAATGGAAATGAGTAAAAGTTTTTCTCTCTGCTTCTCATCAAACATATATGGTAGAACATGATTTTCAAGCATTACTGCTTTTGCTGAGTCACCTGCATTATTAACAATCTGCTTGATTTTCTCTAAACGCTCAGCCGGAATCTCTTCAAGTTTTAAATCAAATTCACGAAAAGCGTAGAGCAGAGCTACTTCTCTAAAAATGGTATCATGATCATAGTTAAAATCTTGAACTAAAATTTGTGCGAGATTCCTTTTAACTTTACTCTGATCGCTACTTTTTGCAGCAAGTGCTTTTTCAAGTGTTACAACATCAATAATCCCCTTTTTGAACAAGAGGTAGCCAATTTTATCAGTAAACTCTAAATTGGTATCTATCATACAATGAACCGACTAATTACTTGATTAAGAATTTCAGCCCCCGGAGTTTTTGGGCTTATTGTTGCTGTTTCGGCGGAAACTAATGTTAACAAAATCATAACAATCATAATTATCATAGCAATGATAACTTGTATAAGCTCAATAATATTTTTTAATTTATAAACTGTTTCGCTCTCATAATAATTTGCAAGTTGAAGTGCTGTATTTTTTATTGTTCCGGTCTCTTCACCTGAATGGAAACGAGATATTGCTGTATCTGTAAAAACTCCGCTTGCTTCGAATGATTCCGTTATTCCTGCCCCTTTTTTAATCATTAAAGGAATAGCAACATTTTTAATTCGAGATTCAAAATATGCGTTGCCGGCAGCTTCTGATGCTATTCTGATTGGCTCAATACTTTCTGCCGATCCACTGTATAATGTATAAAATACACGACAAAAAACTTCAATTAATGTTTTATGAATTAAATTTCCGACTACAGGGATTTTTAACATCAAACTTGCAAAAAATAGTTCCCCCTGTTTGGTCTTTGCAAACCGCCAAAGAACAATCACCGGAGTTAAAATTATAAAAAGTATTAAGTAGACATAATCTGTAAGAAAGTCACTAAGTTTAAGAGTAAACGCCGTCATAGGAGGGAGTTCAATATTAAACCGTACAAACAATTTTGCGGTTTCCGGGAAGATGTAACCGACATAATAAAGTACCGCAAGTAACAAAACAAAAATTGTTACAAACGGAGTTATAAGTGCACTCTTTAAATTCTTTTTAAACTCTTGCTGTCTTTCAAGAAACTTTGCTGTTGCTCTATAGATATCAGTCATGTTACCACTTTTAGAAGCTAAACCTAACATGTAAGCTGTAAACGTTCCGAATACATTTTGATATCTAAGAAAAACAGTTTGGCTGTCAGCCCCTTTTTTCAATTCGTTATTAATATCTCGAAGAGTTTCCCGCAAAGTTTTGTTTTGAGTATCGTTGATTAAGAGAGTTAGAATTTCTCCGTAAGAGAGTTTTTGCTCTAACAGTTCAGCACTGATTTTAACAAAATTAACAATATCAAAGGTTGGTGGTTTAGAGTTAAATTCAAGTAAATTTTTATTAATTGAAATAACCTGATAACCAAGTCTGTTTAAGGCTTCAACTACCTCTTCTTTCGAAAAAGCTTTTTGTTCACCTTTTATCGGTTTTTCAGAACCTCTTCTCGCTTTATAAAGGTAAGAAGATTTCTTTTCGATGTTGGTGATTTTTAAAAGATTTTTTTCGGCGAGAGTTTTAATCTTAGCTTTTGCTTCCGAAGGATTAGCTGCGGAGACTGTTCCCGAAATTACTTTACCAATCGTATTTTTAGCAACGAAGCGGTATTCAACCATATTCAGCTATTTTCTTAATTTTTAACTTTAAATAAGATACTCAAACACCATTTGGAAATATACTTATTTTCAATATAAAATAAAGCAAATTTTTGAGGCATTTTTAAGTTAGAAAGTTAATTCAATATCAAGAATCTAACTATTTATCAAAACTGAAATCGATACTGAAAATCCAAAATATATTTTTTGATAAACTTGAATAAAGCAAAATATTTTCTTTCGGTTACTTAGAAAGCTGCAATGCTAATTTTTATTCATAGTATGAACGAATAGAGAGCTGCCTTGTAGTTGGCGGACTTCCCCAAATCGGGTCTGTTAAATGTGCTGATGCAGGCATATTTATATTTGAACCCCCCGATAATGAGATAGTCCCTCTTGCGACGGCATTCAGCTATATCGAGGTTTCAAAATGAAATATTCCCCATGAAAAGAGTTGAGCATAAACAGTTCACCTCCCGAAACATTAATATTTCCGCCCGAGTAAAATGCAAAATCACTTGAGCCGGTACTTGTATTTACAAATGCCGCATTACCATTAATTGAAATTGTCCCATTTACTAAAAATATAATTGACCCACCAATTCTTGCACCACTCCCAACACTTAAATTACCTCCTACATAAATAATTGCCGGGTCAGTAACACTACCAAGAGTTATTGAGCTTGCTAAAGAATAATCTCCTGCATAGACCTGAGTAGCAGCTCCAATAAAATTACTTGGAATAATCGTGGGAATAGTTAGTGGTGAAATTAATGATGCCGGTGGTAATCCATCCGGATTAGAGACAGGTTGGATGTTTGTTGCGGTTTGTCCGGAAATAGTAGTTCCATATCCAACAAAACCTCGCACACGCGTTCCTGCACCCCCTAAAGTTATCGCTTGATTAGTAATAAGACTGACGTTACCGGCTGAAGAGGAAATGGTTGAATTTCCACTGAGTGACATATTACCCCCCGAAACTAAAGTATGCCCAAATATAGGCGGAAGCATCGAAGGTCTTGGTTTTATTAAGATTACATTCATCGATTTTGATTGCTGCATATAATGTGCAGTAACGTTCAAGCTGATGAGTGAATCCCCTGCAATTACTGTATCTCTTGCGGTATAATATGTAGTGCCGTTAAATAAGTTTCTTGAGGCATATTGTTCAACTCGATAATTTGGGTCATCAGCAATTGATGCACTTAGTAGTGCAACCATCGAGTTCCCGATGTTGCGAGCTTGAATTTCTTCGTAGTAATTCATTGATGCCCCAAACTGATCGGTTAATTGTCGGTTGAGATTTGAGTTGACAATCAAGAAGGTAAATAAAGTCCCCATTACAAAAATTAAAACTTGATTTCCCATTTTCGCCTACCTTAAATTTCTTGGTCGAAATTCTTTTTGCCACTCAACAGGAGAATATGTACCATCTTTTTGATTTGCAAGTTCATTTCTTATATATGCTTTAACTACTTTTATTCTATTTCTGTTTGCTTGAGTTGTTAATGAAGCATAAGTTAAATTATTGAGTAAAGAATCATAATATTGGATGTAAAATCTTGTTACAATTCCTGCATAACTCAATTGCTGATTAACTCTTCGATAGAGAAGTCTATCATTAGGGTTTTGAGTATTTGCAAGATTGCTTGTACTACTTAAATAATAAGTTATTGTATCAATCGAAGCGTCATTGTTTAAGCTTGCGGCAAATGAAATACGGCCGGAATCGGCTTGGAAGATTTTATTTGTACCTGCTTTAAAACCTATTTTATAAAAATCATATTCTAAAATCTGTCCGATTGCAATTGCATTCCTTTGATTAAGGGATGACTGTACAAACGAAGCAGCAGTAGAATTCATCCTGATATTCAGATTAATAATAATCAAGATTATAAACCCTGCTATAATTGTTGACCCTATTAACTCTATAAATTGCCCCATAACTAACTCACTAATATGTTACAGCATAAAATATTTTTAGAGTATCACCGAGGTATTGATTAGTAACAAAAACATCAATCCTCTTTACAAAGGTTCTACTTGAACTTATAACCTCCGGATTTGCAGTTTGAACATAATTAACATCGACACGTGTTCTGAATACTCCGAGTACACTCATAGTATCGTACTTCACGTAATTCTTAAAGTCATCCACATCGTTATACAAAGTAACATTATTCTCTCCGGTATCAGGACCGAGGGAACCGACCGCAGTTAATGAATCGGGACTTCTAAAAATTCTTCCGACAGTTCTTTGATCAAAACTTCGTGTTAAAATTCTATCAATCACTGATTGCCCGATTGCTGCGCCGGTCATTGCGGCTTCGTTATATATTTCCATATCAGTTTTTGATGTGAATGAGTTATTAATTGTAAGAGCTATTGTTCCCAATAACATCATTCCACCAATAACCAAAATAAGTTGCTGACTACCCATTTTACATCAAAATTTTACTGATTTAATAATACTAAAACTTTTTATTCAAAATTACAATCGCAAAGTAAACTAACGGATATTATAACAATAATCAAGCAGATTCAATTAATGACGAATTAAGCAGTTGAATCTCCTTAATAGCCATAAATACATAAAATATTTAAACCACACATATTGCGTTTAAAGAAAAAAAGGGATCACAGTTTGCGATCCCCGAAAACAAAATTAAAACTAATTATGGACGATTATTCGTCGCCGCCGCCGCCAGCAGCTTCACGAGTTACTGTTGCATTTCCGATTGCATTAGGAGTAACAACAACTACAACTTGAGCAACATTTCCATCAGAATCTTGAACTGTTCCGGTTCCGGTTACGGTAATTTCTGTTGCTGAAGCACCTGATACTTCATAGCTTCCGCTAGCTGTGGTAACTAAGTTTGCAGGAATTGCGAAACCTACGAAAGTGTTTCCGCCACCGCCTAATGAAGCAGGTTTTAGAAAATATTGTTGAGCAAGAGCTGCTATGTTTGTTACATCTGAAGCAACTGCATCTTGATTAGCTTGAACTGAGTTTGCTGTGAATAAGTTAATACCTACAACTACTGCGATACCAACAATGATAACACCAAGAACGATTAAGAGCAACTGTTGTTGACCCATTTTTTTCTCCTTTAATTAATAATAATTACGGTAATTTGACAACTAAATGTTCCCAATATTATGCCACTACTTATAACCCTTAAAACAGCACAAATTCAAGCATTTCTATACGAGCGGTAATATTTACACGTAACTTTTACCGCATTATGGAAGATTTTTCCAAGTTAAATGTTATATTTATTCATCCTCAGCATCCACTCGAACCAATTCAGAAAGAGTTAATGAGTACGGAGTTACAATGATAGTAGACTGAGCTACTTTGTTTTCTGTATCTTTTATTTTTCCTAATCCTTTTATGGTAATCTCTCTCTCGGAAACGGATTCAACCGTAAAAACGCCATTTTCCGAATCTGCAACTTTTGGCGGGATTGCAAACCCAATGAAAGTCCCTTGCCCCCCTGCTAATGCATACGGTTTATTATAATAGATTTGCGCTAATCCTCCAACGTTCAAAGTCTCGGCTGTTAATGACTCTTCATTGCTTCTAATCAAGTTTGCCGTGTAGAGATTAACAGCAACTACTATGGCGATACCGACAATGATAACCCCCAAAACTATTAATAACAATTGCTGTTGGCCCATATAGCTGCTATCCTTATTAAATCGAACGTTTATTTACTCTAAAAATACTAAAGGAACGGAATTAAACAAACAAAAAAGTAAACCCGATACAAATTCTCTTTTCGAGACAGCACATATACTTTCTTTACTCATTCCCTATGGTTTTTAAAAAATTAAACAGATGTAGATATTACCACTTTGGGCTTGGTTACGTGTAATTATTGCCACTTTACTATCACACACTTTAAAATATATTGAAATTGAGCGTAATTCTTAACTTTTCTTTGGGCACGGTAATTGCATGAATTAATAAAATATTGGAGAGTAGTAATCCAGGGAACTCAATCATTTTTAACCACCGGAGCAATAATGCTTTTGAGACTGTTAATATTGAACGCTAACAGAACAACTTTGAATTCAAAGGAATCGAAACTCTATTCTGAGTATTTCATAACCGCCACAAGCATTGCCCAAAGTTTAATTTCTGAAGTAAAAGAAAGGAAATTTGATAGGAATGTGACTAATCAACCCCTCAACGATGTAAACACACTCACTCCACCAATTTCATTTGGTGTAGCTTCAGGAACACCGGTTTCTTCTTTGACGGCAATCGAAGATTATCATAATCATCAAAGGACTGTCGCTTCACCCAGTTCAGGAAATTTTAATACAAGAGTTACAATTAACTATGTAAGTGAAGTAAACTTGAATCAAAATTTGTCAGTACGTTCTCGAGTTAAGAAAATTTCAGTGTTTGTTACCAGCCCCTTTCTTAAAGATACACTATCGCTACATACTTTTAAAAGTTATTAAGAGATTAAAATGAATCAGACTTTTGACATAACATTATCTTTTATTATAGGCGGAATGGTTATATTCTCACTCATCGGGTTAACACTCCATTTCAACGGTAAGTCACAAGAAGTTAAATTAGCCGAAATTACACAGCGTTCAATTCTTGACACCGGTGAGATAATAGACCACGGTTTTCGTAAACTTGGTTTCGGAAGAGATGTCAATTCCTCTCTTGTCTCAATAAGCAATAAATCTATTACATTCAAATCTGATTTAGAAAATAACGCAACAGTAAATAGAGTTTCTTACTCAGAAGTTACAGAAAACGGAAAAGTTTACTTACAGAGAAGAGTAGATAACCTTCAATCGAAGACCTGGAAAACCCCCATTGCAGCTTTTTCAATATTCGGCATATCTGCTAATGGAGATACAACAAATACAATAACAAATGTCAAAAGCATTGTTTTCGAATTACGTCTTTCCGAAAAAAGTTTGAAAGGAGATACTCTCTCAGTCGGCGTTTACTGGAAACGGCAATTTTTACAAAAAATTTATAAGATGAGTTAGTTATGGGTAAAATGTTATTGATGTTAGTAGTCGGAATGGGAATAATAGTTTCGATGGCTTCTCTAAATATGCACAGAAGTAATACCGACTAGTTAAGCAATGCCGTTGAAAAGTATGATGAAATCCAAGCTCGTCTTTATGCTGAAAGCTCAATTTTTATTATAAATGAGTATTAATTCGGGATTCTAGGCGTTCAAGGACTCTGGTATGTTTCTTGAACATTATTTTATAAAAATTCTTTTTTAAATTGCAAGTTTTTCTTTATTATTCGAAACGTAATTAATCCTCACGATGGAAACTTCTTAGAAAAAAAATGGATTTCGTGAATGATTATTGAGTGATTTACAAAAACATTAGTTAAGTATTAGGGTCCAAAGATACATTAGGAATAAATAAATGAATACCGGTCAATCAATGTTAACTTTAGGAGCGATAATGCTTCTATCGTTTTTAACTTTAAGAATAAATAGCAACCTGTTAATAGCACAAACGAGTTTACATAATGCGAAATTTGGATTGCTTGCGACTTCTTTGGCGGCTTCGATGATGGAGCGTGGGTCAAGGCTTGCTTTTGACGAAGCCTCAGTCGATGATGCAATAACCACACTAACTCAATTAACACCACCAAATTCTTTAGGGCCTGAATCCGGTGAAACACTTAATACTTTTGATGATCTTGATGATTTTAATAATTATGATGTAACCGATTCTTCTATGCCGTCAGCTATTTTTAGAGTTAGGTGTAAAGTCTTTTATATAAATCCATCAGCACCCTCAACACCTGTAAACTCAAAAACTTACCATAAAAATTTTACAGTTAGCGTAACGAGTGCTTCGATGGAAGATTCTATTTCGTTCAGTTCGGTTTTAAGTTATTGGACTTTTAGATGAGGCGAAAATGGGCACAACTACTATTCTAGATATTATTGGTGCAATGATAATTGGTGGAATTTTGATTACTACTCTATTCCGGGCTAATGAGAATGCAATTTCTAATAATTACAATTTTGTTTACGAACTGGGAACTCAATATCAACTTGTATCTATTGCACAACAGATTGAACGTGATTTTAAAAGATTGGGATACTGTGCTAATCCTGATTTAGTACCGGACCCTACGACAACAATTAGGCTTGCTGATACATCATCCATTTCATTTTTACTCGATTTTAATTTAGACGGAGTAGTTGACTCCGTAAGATATTTTATTGGACCAAAATCAGAAGCCTCTGCAACCAAAAATCCTAACGACAGATATTTATACAGAATTATTAACGGAAACAGTTCTGGTGCATTAAAGTTTCTTGTGACTACATTTAGGTTAAACTATTTCGATGCGTTAGGTAATCCGATTGCTTCTCCTGTTGCTGTTAGAGGGACAATCGCATATATGGAAATTTCTGTTGCGGTTGAAAGCCCTGACGCATTTAATTTACAATTTTCTACAGCTTTTTGGAGGCAATTACGATTAGCCTCAAGAAATCTTTCTAACAGATAGGTGGATAGATAAATGTTTGGTAAAGCATCATTAATAATTGTACTTGGTTTCAGTACCATCTTTTTTACTCTGAATTCAAACTACCTTCGCTATACAACAGATGCAACTCAAGGGTATACAGATTATTATAGCGATATAAATGCTTCAAATATTGCAAACAGCGGAGCAAATATAGCTTGCAATTATGTATTTCTCAACCCATCATGGAACGCAGGGTTAAGCAATATTAGCTACAGCGGTGGAACTCTAAATGTCACCATCACTACTTTACCAAAAGATAGAGTAAAAATAACTTCTATCGGAGTGAGTTTCGGAATTTCGAAAACTGTCGAAGTAATAATTCAACCAACCAGTTACTCAAAGTTTGGTAACTTTTACAATAAAATGTCTGCAGCACCGGCGACCGGTGATACGCTTGATGGGCCTGTTCACACAAATGATTTTCTCATTGTTCATGGCAATCCGGTTTTTTTAGGCAAAACTACAAGCAAGAAAGGGATAAAAAAATTAATTAACCCCAGTAACCCTGTATTTGTCGGCGGTTATCAAAGTGGTGTAAATGTCCCTCACTCTTATGATCCCGATTATCTTAAAAATATTTCATTAGCTGGCGGAAAAACTTTTGTGGGGGTTGGAGCCAAATCATTTGTAGATGTTGATATTACATTTAATGCTGATGCTACGGTAACTTATAAAGCACGCTATGGGAAAAACAAAACTACATGGGATGCTTGGAGTGCACCGGTTACCACACCATTAAATATTCTCGCTCCAAATGGTGTAATTTATATTGATAAAGGAAATGTAACTATGAGAGGAACTTTGAGTGGTCAAGCAACAGTAGTTACTTCTAAGCGAGGAGGTGACGGAATGGGAATGATTAATATAGACAATGATATCGTTTATAAAAACGACCCGCGTAGCGACCCGGCTTCAACTGACATGTTAGGCTTGGTTTCCGAGCAATCTGTTAATGTAACTTATAATGCAGCAAGAGGAAACATTAATATTCATGCCTCAATATACGCCCAAAATGAAGGTTTGAAAATTGATAGATATGGTGACTATCCGACAATTAAAAACATGAATATCTTTGGAGGAATAGTTGCAAACGATTTATATCCGACAGCGGTTTATAGCGGATTAAATCCTACTAAAGGTTATCGCTTTATCCATAAATATGATAAAAGATTTTTATCTGCAGCCCCGCCTAAATTTCCGACAACAGGTACCTATGAGGTGATTTCCTGGTTGGAATAATCTCTACTGTATTTATCCAAAATAAGTTGGTTCCTCAAAATTAACTGAATTATTTTTTCTAATGCGCTTTAATTAGTTGCAATTTTAACAGATTTATTCCGTATTTTGAGGACATAAATTCAATTCGATAATAATAGGAGGTAAAATGTTCAAAAATAAAAAGAGTAGCTTTATTGGGATTATTGCCATTGCTCTTTTTTCCCTTGTATTCTTATTTACCGGTTGCGAAAAGAAAGTTGAAGAGCCGAAGCAAGTAGAACAACCTGTTGTTCCGCAAGAGCCTGCTCCTCAAGTTGATACAGCTCAGGTAGAAGAAGAACAAGGAGTTCCCGATTTAGTCGGTACATGGAAAGGGTCATTTGATAAACGCCCTTGCACTCTAAAAATAACCGATCAAGAAGG
This sequence comes from Ignavibacteriaceae bacterium, assembly GCA_019638025.1. Classification (GTDB taxonomy): domain Bacteria; phylum Bacteroidota; class Ignavibacteria; order Ignavibacteriales; family Ignavibacteriaceae; genus JAGUXE01. Next base: position 13,602 of record JAHBUO010000006.1, on the reverse strand, counting down.
TTATGATTTCACCGGTGATATTACTATCAGCTATCGTGATGTAATAATCCAAAAAGTTAAAGGTTCTTTCGATGGTGAAAAATTAACTTTCAAAATGGCTGATCAAATAAGAAACAGAGAAGCCGGAAGTTACAGAGGAAAATTTAACGAAGATTTATCAGTAATGAACGGAACCTTTACAATCAACGCTGATGAAACAAAACGTCAAATCAGTTTTCAACTTAAATTACAACAACAACTATAATAATTGAAAGGACACAAATGAAAAAGTATTTTGTCTTATTTTTAATGTTAGGAGCAAGTTTCCTATTAACATCTTGCGAAGAATTAACCGATAATCCATTAGAACCGGCAAGTGCAGGTAAATATTATTTCCAATCAAATCCGGCCGGTGCTCAAATTTGGGTTGATGGCGTTAACAGTGGAAAAGTTACTCCTGATACAGTTTCTGCTACAAAAGGTTCACGCACCATCACTTTGAAATATACAAATTACAAGGACACTTCTTTCACAGTTACTTATGAAGAAGGTAAATCAAAAAGTCATCCGCTTGTTGTTTTGACAGAAACACCTGCTAATACTACTGCTTTCGGTCCTGTTGAAATTTGGGAAACAACCGGAACAACCGCTAGCCAACCAAGTGGTTTAATTTTGAAAAACGGAACTGCTTCAGGTATCGGTTCAACTGCTGCAAACAGAGCGTTAGTCGACTTATTCTATAATTCAGCTGATTATTCTCATTCAAGTGCAAGTTTAGCTACAGGTCTTACAAGAGCTACTTACTTCAAAGCAGGTGGCGCATCTAATTTAAATGATGGTGTTGATGCTCCGGGTAAAGATGCTACATGGTCAACCAAAATTACTAACGACCGTGACGTTTCTCAATATTATTGGGTTTATGATGCTGACGGTAACTATTCAAAATTAAAAATTGTTGATTTTGGTGGTGGCTCAGTAACAACCGGTCCGGCTTGGGTTAAAGTTCAATGGTTATACAACCCAACAGTTGGTAACAGAAGATTCTAATAAAATCTATTTTATTAAAGCCGTACATTTTGTACGGCTTTTTTTATTTTAAATTAGGAGTGTAAATGAAAGTTGGAATTGAAATCAGTATGTATCCCTTAACCGAAAATTATGAACCCCCTATCCTTCAGTTTATTGCTGAGTTAAAACAAAACAGTAACTTAGAAATAATAACCAATAAACTTAGCACACAAATCTTCGGTGAGTTTGATGAGATAACATCGTTAGTGAAGGAGACCATCTTCAAAACATTTCAAAAACAAAAATCAGTTTTTGTTATGAAGTGGGTCGGTGGTCCGCAAGATTTTTTATAGAAATTTAAAATAATCGATTAAATTATCCATCAAGATATTTTTCTTATTTAAGTCAACATTAACAATATAAAAAGGAGAGTGTATGGAAAAACGAACTCCGTTCCCTTTTGTGTTTTGGATTGCCAACACAGTTGAAATTATTGAGCGTTTTGCTTATTACGGAATTTATATGGGATTCGGGATTTATATGGAATATCTCGGATACTCAAAATCTCAACTCGGAATTGTTCAAAGTATCTTTTTATTATTTTCGTATGTAGTACCGGTATTCTCCGGAACATTCGCAGATAAATATGGTTTCAAAAAAGTTTTATTGATTTCGTACCTCGCTTATCTCCCTTCGATACTTCTATTAATTTTCACAAAGTCATTTTCCGGAATTGCATTAACTATGTTAAGCATCGGTTTGGCTGCAGGAATTTTTAAACCTTTGATTTCCGGTACTGTTAGAGCTACTACCGATAAAACAAACAAGACATTAGGTTTCGGAATTTTTTATGCAATGGTGAATGTGGGTGCTTCATTCGGTCCAATCGTAGCCGGAAAACTTCGTGCTATTTCTTGGGATCATGCATTCATTGTTTCTGCAATCGGTATCGGAATAATGTTCCTTGTAACTCTCTTCTTCTATAAAGAACCGCCGAGAGAAAATGAAGGTGTAACTTTAGCTCAAAAATTCAAAGATATGAAAGTTGCTCTTGCTGATTTTAAATTTGCTTCTTTCTTATTTATACTTGGAGTATTCTATTGGTTACCATTCTGGGCATTCTTTAATTTACTTGCAATCTACATCGATAAAAACCTTGATACTGTTGCTCTCTATGTAACTATATCGGGAATATTCGGGACAGGTTTCGCTTCAATTTTTGCCGCTACAGATGAAAAGGGGGTAACAAGAATTTTGGGTGAAACGGTTTCGCATACAGGTTACATAATAATGATATTCCAAATTTTTGTCTCCCGCATTTCCGAAAAGTTTAAAGCTATACCAACATTTAATTTCGGATTATTTATTGCGGCTATAGGATTGATTCTACTTGGCTATGCAAGGGTTTCTGTTGTAGAATATGCATTCTTAGGTATCCTACTTTTTGCAGTCGGTGAAATGATAACCTCGCCGCGTATTCAAGAATATATTACCTGGATTGCCCCAAAAGAAAAAGCCGGATTATATATGGGAACTAACTTTTTAGCTGTCGGTTTAGGCGGTGCATTAAGCGGTGTTACATACACATCAGTTTATGGTTACTTTAGAGATATGGGAAGTCCTGAATACGTTTGGTACGTCCTAGCCGGAAATTTACTTTTAGCGATTGTTGCAATTTATACATTCATTAAAATCGCCGGTGAGTTTAAAGAATTGGAAGAATAAATATTCTAGTTTGAGTTCTTAAATCCTCCCCTCTTTTTTCAAGGGGAGGATTTAGGTGGGGTTAAAAATGTTGTATTGAGTAACACAAAATAGAATTCACCCAACCACAAAAACTGTCGAGGATTGGGCATCTTCAACCATGATATTTCTTTTTGGTTTTCTTGTTCCGCACCTTAAAAAATTGTTCATATAGTGCTCTCAACTTATATTCTAACTTCTATCTTCTAACTTCTATCTTCTAAATTCTAACAACTAACTACTCTCTACTTATTTCCAGTGCATGTTTCTTTTGGTTCTTTTCTTATGTTAAGAAAAGAACAGAATTTAGAAAGAATAGATTTGTAGTTGACTATAGCTAAACCAAAACAAAAAGGATTAAGAGGAGCTGTCACTAACAACCAACCATACCCCCCTAACTTTGCCATAATGGCACACCTAAATAATTCGCCCCTAATTACAAAAAAGTAATTACTTAATTAAACTGCCGAGTTGAAAATTCCTTTACTGCTGTTTGAATACTTCTTAATTATAGCCATGCTAACATGCTAAAATAGCATCACACAGAGAATTTCATAAGTTTAGGCATAATTGTATCTTGGTTGAGGATTAAGTGACTCGAATCACCAAAACATGAAAAATATTTACTCATTTCTCCGTTTGCGTAGATTTGTAGTAGGTAAATTCGGTTAAATAAGCTAAACTCCCCCTACTTCCAACCGATAATAGAACTAAATGTTAAAATAATTTTGGGTTAAAAAATGAAATACTGGAAAGATTTTTTCGAACAATTTAATACACAGCATGGGGAATTTGTAAACTCAATATCCAAGAATTTCCCCGGACTAACAATGTCAGAGTTTAAGGTCTGTTGCCTATTGCGGGCAGGCTATACAAATCCACAAATTGCCGAAATGACATACAGCACCTTACGTGCAATTGAAACAACCCGATACAGATTAAGAAAAAAACTACCGATTAATGCTAAAGAAAATCTATCGGTCTTTTTAATGAGATTATGAAATAATAAATAATTAAGGAGTACAAAATGAAAAACCTTTTTTTTGCAATTGCCATAGTGTTTTTAGTTAATTTTATTGGCGTTTCGCAAGTAAGTGTAACTGCTACAGCCGGAACATTAGGACCTACAACTTACACTAATTTAAGACTTGCATTTGCGGCAATCAATGCAGGCACACATCAAGGTGATATAACAATTTCGATTACCGGCAATTTTACAGATAATAACACTTGGGCATTAAATGCCAGTGGTAGTGGAAGCGCAAGTTATACATCAGTTAGCATTTCCCCTTCGGGCGGTGCGGCAAGAACAATTAGCGGGAGCTATAACGGGACTTTGATTGACCTGAATGGGGCGGGCAATATAACCATAGATGGGTTGAATACCGATGGAAATGGCTTAATAATCAGCAACACAAATACCGGCACGTCTGCTTCAACAATTCGTTTTATTAACGGAGCAAGTTCAAATACAATTAGAAAATGTACCATACAAGGTTCCGGTTTAGGAATTTACGGAATTATTGATTTCAGCACATCTTCAGGGCTGACTGGTAATAATAATAATACTATTTCAAGCAATAATATAACCCGTGCTGGGGAAAACAGGCCAAACAGAGTTATCTCTTCCTTCGGTACTAGTGGAAAAGAGAATACCGGCAATACTATTTCTGATAATAACATATTTAATTTCTTGATTCATGGAGCGGCTTCGTTTGGGATTTATTTAAGATCTTTTACAACAGCATGGACTATCACCGGAAATAGTTTTTATGAAACCGCATCGTTTGTCCCAACAACCGCAAATGTGACTTACTATATCCTCAATATAGATAACACTTCCGGCAATAATTTCACAATCTCGGATAATTTTATTGGAGGGAGTGAGCCAGAATGTTCGGGGAGCCCATGGACGAAAACTAACGCTCGAGACAATGTTTTTTATGCAATTTATCTAAACTTGGGAACGAGTACTGCAAGCAATGTTCAGGGGAATAAGATCAGTAATATCAGCTGGGCAAATTCAAGTGGCGCATACTGGTATGGAATTTACATAAACTCCGGTAGAGTGGATTTCGGGACAAGCAGCGGAAACATTATTGGAGCCCAAACCGGCACCGGTTCTATTACATTTACTTATGGAAATGCCAGTCCATATTTTTATGGTATATTTTTATCATCAAATTCAGCATTGGTGGATTGTCAAAATAATACTATAGCTTCTATTACTACTACATCAACTTCGACAAATATGGGCATCCTTTTTTTTGCAATTTATAAATCAGGTTCCGGTACTACAACAATAAGTAATAATACCATAGGAAGTACTTCAACTTCGAACAGTATAAATGCTAGCAATACTGCGATAAGCAGCCCCCAAAAAGTTTATGGTATTATAAGCGGCGGAACGGGCTCATTAACTTTCTCGAATAATACTATTGCTAATATTCGAAATGCAACAACACACAGCACTACAACAACAACCGGTGTGATTAATGGAATTTTGATTACCCAAGGTTCTAATACAGTAACAAACAATACCATACATGATTTGAGTATTTCCAATGCTAATAATTATAGTACAAATGAAGCTTCGGCTGCTGGTATTGTTTTCAATTACACGGGTGGTACTCAAAATATCTCCGAGAATGTGATATATAACATTTCAAACACACGAGCTGATTTTGCCGGGACAGTAACCGGGTTATATTATAGCGGTCCAACAACCGCCAGCACAGTCTCCCGTAATTTTATTCATAGTTTGAGCGTGGATGCTTCCACGACAAATGCATCAGTTTATGGTATTCGGATAAATGCAGGTGTAACCACTTATTCCAACAATATAATTTCCCTCGGGGGGAATACTCAGACCACCTTATATGGTATTTATGAGACCGGAGCTGCAAGTAACAATAATAATCTCTATTTCAATACGGTTTATTTAAGTGGAAACCCAACAGCCGGTGCATCAAACAGCTATGCACTCTATAGCAACGCTTCAACTAATACTCGAAATTTTAGGAACAATATTTTAGTTAATGCAAGATCGAATGGAGGAAGTGCATCGGGTTCACATTACACAGCATGGTTTAATTACGCTGTAAATACTAACCTTACTCTTGATTATAATGACTATTTTGTATCCGGAATCGGGGGGGTACTTGGTAGATATAACAGCGCAAATGTAACTTCATTGCCATTAATAACCAGCAATGATGCAAACAGTAAAAATGTTGATCCTGAATTTTCAAGTGCCGGTGGAACTACTGCAGCAAATTATCAGACTTCCAATAGAACCATAATTGCTGTAACAGAAACAGGTACCACTATTGATTATGCAGGTGAGTTACGCGATTTATCATATCCAACAATGGGAGCTTTTGAGAATGCAGTGCCTCTTCCGGTAGAACTAACTTCATTCACAGCTAAAGTTGTAAGCAAAAATGTTACCTTAAACTGGCAAACAGCAACTGAACAAAATAATCATGGATTTGAAGTTGAGAGGTCAGCTGTAGCCAGTCAGAATATGGAATGGAAAACAATCGGCTTTGTTGAAGGACACGGTAACAGCAATTCACTTAGAGATTATTCATTTGTTGACAATTCTCCCCTCTCAGGTTTAATTAAATATCGACTTAAGCAAATCGACAATGACGGGAAATACTCGTACAGTAATGAAGTTGAGATTGAAGTTGCTAACATCCCGACTGATTATGTGTTATTCCAAAACTACCCGAATCCGTTTAATCCAAGTACAACAATTAAATTCGGTTTACCTAAAGATTCAAAGGTAGTGCTTGAAGTTTATAACATAATCGGTGAGAAAGTTACAACACTTATAAATCAAGAGATGAGTGCAGGTTATCATAATATAAACTTTACGGCGACCGGGTTAGCAACCGGAATATATATCTATAGATTAACAGCAAATGAATTCACATCAACAAAGAAATTTATTTTAATGAAATAACCGTAGGGCAACTCGCCGAGTTGCCTTGCTTAACAAGGAAGTTATTGAAAGCTGATTCGAGAATGATTGGAGAGACAAAATGAAAACATTACACAAATCACTCTTCTTAATAATACTTTTATATAGTTTTTTAAACGGGCAAACTGCCGTTGCCCCTGCAGGCAGTGGCACCTCAGGCGATCCTTACCGAATTGCAACATGGCAGAATTTGTATTGGATTAGCCAAAACTCTGCACAGTGGAATAAGTATTATATACAAACCGCCGATATTGATTTTACCACGGCAGACCCGGCAATAAATACTTGGGCAAGTGGAGCTGGTTGGACACCGATAGGGAATGCTTCCACTGCTTTTACCGGTAGCTATAATGGGCAGGGTTATGTGATTAAAGGATTGTATATCAGCAGAGGGTCTGAGCAATATATAGGTTTGTTTGGCTACATAACCGGAAATGGATCTGCAACAATAGCAAATTTATTTATTCAGGGGACAATTTCCGGTGCTAATTCGGTTGGCGCTTTAGTAGGAAATATAACAAACTCTAATGTTTCAATTACCAATTGTCATTCAAACTCAACTGTAACATCGTCAAAAACAACATTAGATTCTTTTGCAGATACCGGAGGATTGATTGGAATAATTGCAAGCGGAACTCCAACTATTACTAATTGTTCATCATCCGGAAGTGTAACAGGTCAGGGCTTGCGCAACGTTGGGGGATTGCTTGGATATTTGAATAGCGGAACTGTACAAAAATCCTTTTCTACTGCAAATGTTATTAACTCAGCAAGCAACCAGGGCAACACCGGTGGATTTATCGGAGGTATTAATTCAAATGGAAATAATACTTTAATTGAAGAGTGCTTTGCAACAGGAAATGTGTCGGGAGGAACTAATAATAATGGCACGGAATGGCGAAACGGAATAGGCGGTTTTATTGGTACTAAAAGAACAGAATATAATGGATATACAAAAACAATTAGGAATTGCTATTCAATCGGAGTTGTATCTCAAACTGGCACAAGTACAGATATTGGAGGTTTTATAGGAAGATTTGCAACCAACTATGCCTCCTCGGTTAGTCCTACAATAACTAACTGTTATTGGGATACGCAACGTTCAACACAAGCTTCAAGTGCCGGAGGTGCAGGCACAGGACTCACTACTGCCAATATGAAAGTTCAGGGGAGTTTCACAAGTTGGGATTTTACAAATACATGGAAAATGTCATCGTCAATTACTTACGATGGATATCCTACACTCGAATGGGCAAAAGGCTATTCTACTGAACCTACGAGCAATCAAATTGCCGGACTGAATAACCTTGTTTATGTTGCTGAAAACAGCAGTCGTTGGGCTACCTCATATACTCAAACGGGTAATGTAAACGCTTGGTGGACTTGCGGTTGGGATTATCAAAAAGGATGGACCCCGATTGGACGATTTGTGAATGGAAGCGATTATACTAGTTACTCCGGAACTTACAATGGCGGCGAATATACAATTTCAAATTTATATATTAATCGTACATCGGTTGGGGCTGCGCAAGCTTTATTCGGGTTACTGCATGGTGGTACAGTTATAAAGCTTGGAGTTATTAACGCAAATATTACCGGTTATCAGTATTGTGGAATATTAGTTGGCTATCTTTGGGGTGGCTCGGTTACAAAAAGCTACGTTTCAGGATCAGTTAATGCTACCTTTATTGCAGGTGGCGGTATTGTCGGACTTTCTTCTTGGGGAACAATATCTAATTCTTACAGCACTGCCCAAGTTACGGGTCTTCAGAGTATTGGTGGATTTGTAGGAATCAATACGAATGGAAATATTCAAAATTGTTTTTCAATTGGTAGCGTTACGGGAGGTTCCAATTTAGGGGGACTTGTGGGTGTATATAATAGCGGAGGAGTAACCAATTCATTTTGGGATACGCAAACATCAGGAAGAGCTACCAGTGGCGCCGGAACCGGAAAAACTTCAGAAGAGTTGAAAACTGCTTCAACCTTTACCGATGCCGGTTGGGATTTTTACGGTGAAAGTGGTAATGGTACAGATGAAATTTGGAATATTAATGAAACAAGAAACAATAACTATCCATTCTTAACTTGGCAATATCCTGATGAAAGTCCTTTACCTGTAGATCTAACATCTTTTACAGCAAGCGTAAATAAAAACAAGGTAGTCCTCAACTGGCAAACCGCGACCGAACAAAACAATCATGGCTTTGAAATTGAACGCATCTCAAATAATGAGAATTGGGAAAAGATTGCTTTTGTTAATGGAAACGGAAACAGTAATTCTCCAAAAACATATTCTTTTACTGATGAATCACTTTCCTTCGGTAAATACTCATACAGATTAAAACAAATTGATAACGATGGCAGTTTTACTTATAGTGAATCAGTTGAAATTGAAATTGAAAATATTCCTACTGAATATACTCTTTATCAAAATTACCCGAATCCGTTTAATCCGAGTACAACAATTAAATTCGGCTTGCCGAAAGATTCAAAGGTAATACTTGAAGTTTATAACATAATCGGTGAGAAAGTTACAACACTTATAAATCAAGAAATGAGTGCAGGTTATCATAACGTAAACTTTACCGGTAGTGAATTATCAACCGGAATATATATTTATAGAATAACAGCAAATGAATTTACATCAACAAAGAAATTTATTTTAATGAAATAACCGTAGGGCAACTCGCCGAGTTGCCCTGCTTAACAAGGAAGTTATTGAAAGCTGATTCGAGAATGATTGGAGAGACAAAATGAAAACATTACACAAATCACTCTTCTTAATAATACTTTTATATAGTTTTTTAAACGGGCAATCTGCCGTTGCCCCCTTGGTAGGTGATGGAAGTTCAGGAAATCCTTATCAAATTACAACATGGCAGAATTTGTATTGGATTAGCCAAAATTCTGCACAGTGGAATAAGTATTATGTACAAACTGCCGATATCGATTTTGCCACGGCAGACCCGGCAATCAATACCTGGGATAGCAATCGAGGCTGGACACCAATAGGTAATGGCACAACACAGTTTACCGGTTCATATAATGGACAGGGTTTTACGATTAGCGGATTATATATTAGTAATAGAATTGACGCTTATATTGGTTTATTTGGTTATGTGGAAACTAATGGGGTGGTAATAAATTGCAGTGTTTATGGTACAATCAATTGCCCAACCGGAAGTTATGTTGGAGGATTAATAGGACGCAATTCAGGATCTTCTGTAAGCAGTAATTCTTCTTTTTGTAATATAATAGGTCATTCTTACGTTGGAGGTCTCATTGGATTTAACACATCAACTGTAAGTTATAGTTATGCCACAGGTAATGTAACAGGCAATGATAGGACAGGAGGTCTTATTGGTTTAAATAACAATGGAGATGTAAATTTCTGTTATGCCACGGGTAAGGTTAGTATAGGAACAGGCTCAGGTTATTATTGGGGTGGACTTATCGGTTTACACTTAGGCGCTACCGGGGTGATTTCCAACTGCTTTGCAACAGGAGAAGTAAATCCGGGTAATTATTCTTATGTTGGGGGCTTGATTGGAGGTAATACCGGAACGGCATCTACAACAGTTTATAATTGTTATTCTACAGGTTATGTTTATGGTTACTCATATAAAGGAGGTCTTATTGGTTATTCCACCTATACTGACAGGGTCATAGCATCTTATTGGAACACAACCACCTCAACTCAAAATTCAAGCTCTGGTGGAACACCACGTAATTCTGGAGATATGCAAGTTCAAGGCAATTTTTCTGGGTGGGATTTTACCAGTCACTGGATAATGTCAAGTTCAGTTACATTTCTGGGATTCCCTACTCTTAGATGGACTCAAAGTTACGCAACCGCCCCTTCTCAAGTGGGAGGAATATATCAGATTAATACTCTCCCGAAGCTTATTTGGATAGCAGAAAATAGTTCCAGGTGGGCTTTTAACTATGAACAGAATGCTAATATAGATGCGAGAATAACCCGAAGTTGGGGAGGTTCCGGAAATACAGCACCTGCCGGCTGGTCTCCAATTGGTAATAATCATGTAGCCTACTTTACCGGTACTTACAATGGAAATAACTTTAAGATTGATGGATTGTACATATTCCGTTCATCTAATTATTCACAAGGTCTGTTTGGAATAATGAGCGGAACTAACGCTATTGTTCAAAATCTTGGTGTTACAAATGTTAATATTACTGCAAATTACTGGGTAGGTGCACTGATCGGGTATAATGCCAAAAATATAACCAATTGTTATAGTAGTGGAACTGTAACCGGACAAGGTACTTATGGTGAGAAGATTGGTGGACTTGTTGGTTATCAGAACGGCGGTAGTATAAGTAACTGCTACAGCACGGCATCTGTAAATGGGATAAATGAACTTGGCGGCTTGGTGGGTACAAATCAAGCAAGTAATATCAGCCAAAGTTACAGTACAGGAAATGTTACAGGTACCGGGAACAACTTGGGAGGGTTGGTAGGAAATAAAACATCTTCTGGCACTATAAGCAATTGTTACAGTCGCGGAAATGTAACAAGAAGCTCCGGTTCCGGGACTAATATTGGCGGCTTCGTCGGAAATCACGATCAGAACATAATATCAAATTGTTATTCTACCGGCTGGGTAAAATATGGGTCAACAATACAAACAAACAAAGGTTTTGCCGGGGCTTTAAATACGGGTACATTTTCTAATTGTTTCTGGGATACGGAAACTTCCGGGGCTAGTACTTCAGGTGGATTTGCTGGGATTACGGGAAAGACTACAAACGAAATGAAGACTCAAAGCACTTTTTCAGGATGGGATTTTACAACTATTTGGGGGATAAACTTTTCAATCGATAATGGATACCCATACTTGTCAAATTTCGGACCTATTCCAACAGTTCAAGCATCTAATATCAGTTTTTCACAAATAACTAATATTAGTTTTACAGCTTCCTGGACTAATGGAAATGGACAAAGAAGAATTGTGTTTGTAAAACAGAGTTCTTCAGGGACAGCCGAACCTCTTGATAATACAAACTATACGGCTAACTCAGTCTTTATGAGTGGTAGCCAAATTGGTTCCTCTGGTTGGTATTGTGTTTATAAAGGGACAGGAAATAGTGTAACAGTAACTAGCCTGAACCCTGCAAACGACTATATAGTACAAGTTTTTGAGTATAATAATTGGAATGATGAGATAAACCACTTAAATTCAACAAATACACTAAATCCAAACACCTTACAAACATTGGCAATGTTGACTACTGTATATACATATACTGGGGGTAATCAGACGTTAACTATTCCTACCGGAATTAATCAGATAACCGCAAAAGTATGGGGTGCAGGCGGAGGCGGAAGAGATGGTAATTACTCTACAAATAGTGGTGGTTCCGGAGGATATGCCGAAGCAGTTCTAAATGTTGCTCCGGGCACATCGCTTGTGGTGGTTGTTGGCGGAGGAGGAGGTTACGGTACGACTAATGGTGGACTGGGAGGATGGCCGGGGGGTGGTTATGGAACAATGGGGGATGCTTCCGGAGGAGGTGGAGGCGGAGTTACAGGTGTATTTCTAAATTCATATTCACATGCCAATTCATTAATAATTGCCGGGAGTGGTGGTGGTGGTGGCTATCAGCCTGGTGGAGCAGGTGGTGGTTTAACCGGAAATACAGGGGGAGGTTCCGGTGGGAATGCTGGAACACAAACAGCAGGTGGAACCGGTACTGCAGGTGCAGATGGTTCAGCATTGCAAGGAGGCAATGGATCTTCTACCGGTTTTAGAACTTCTGGCTCAAGTGATGGCGGTGGCGGCGGTGCGGGATATTATGGTGGTGAGGGTGGATTCGATGATGCTCGAGGAGGCGGTGGCGGTAGCGGATATGTTAACCCTTCTTATAGAGTTTCTTACACGCTCACAACAGGCACCAACGGTGGATCAAATGTAGACGTAAATCCTCCAAATACATCTGATCCAAATTATATAACCGGGGTTGGGGTTGGGAAAAGGCTTGCTTTTAACGGAGGGAATGGTTTAGTTGTAATAACTTGGACATATACCAAGCCGACAGTAACAACACAAGCAGTTACTAATATAAATCTGACTACAGCTACATTTAATGGAAATGTTACAAATTTAGGAGTTCCAAATCCTACAGCACACGGTTTTTGTTGGAGTACTAATGAAAATCCAACAATTAGCAATTCTTCATTTGTAGACTTAGGGGCTAAGTCAAGTACAGGTGCATTTTTATCGAATATTATAGACCTTATTCCCGGCACAACTTATTATGTACGTGCTTATGCTACAAATACAGCAGGGACAAATTATGGTGATCAAGTAAGTTTTACAACAACACCAATTTCTTGCACATTCACAGACGGTAGTTCATTCTCACCAAGTATTTCTTTAGGAGAAAACAATCAAGCAATAGGTAGGTTCCATCTTTCAGCCGCAAACACTGGCACATCACTTACAGGAGTAACTGTAAGGTTAGATGAAATCCGAACAGGGGCTTCGAATTTCAAACTATGGTATAGTGCGGATGTTAATTTTAATTCGAGCAACGATGTGCAATTAGGTTCAACCATTGAAGAAGACCCGGGCGAAGGAAATAATATAGTCTTTTCATCTTTTACCCGACAGATTAGTACTGAAGGAGGATATTATTTTGTATCCTGTGATCTAGAATATGGAGCCACCGGTCAAATAATGTGCGTTATCGTAAATAACAACTCATTAACAATAACTTCTGGAATAATATCTAGTACAATTAACAACAGCCTATTGGCTCAAAACACCACACCCCTCCCTGTCGAACTAACTTCGTTCACAGCAAAAGTTGAAAGCAAAAATGTTACCTTAAATTGGCAAACCGCAACAGAAGTGGAC
>JAHBUO010000059.1 GCA_019638025.1 Ignavibacteriaceae bacterium | reverse complement strand
CTTTGCAAGAAATTCTAGTCGACAATAATTAACTACTCTTCTTGCCCCAACTATCTTTTAGTGTTACAGTTCTGTTAAATACAAGCTTTTCGGTTGAAGAGAATTTTGAGTCGAGACAAAAATATCCGGTTCGTTCAAACTGAAACTTATCTCCCATAACGGCATCTTTAAGAGAAGGTTCAACAATTGAGTTTTTTATTACATCAAGAGAATTAGGATTTATTAACTCAAGCCAATTATCTTTATTACCCGGATTTTCAGTAAGGAATAACCGATCGTAAAGTCTAACTTCAGCATTGATACCATATTTAGCAGAGACCCAATGAATTGTTCCTTTAACTTTTTTAGTACTTGTTGCAGAGCCACTTTTTGTGTCGGGGTCGTAAGTACATCTCAGCTCGATGATATTACCATCAGAGTCTTTGATGACTTCTTCGCATTTGATAATGTAAGCATAACGCAAACGGACTTCACCGCCGGGGACAAGCCTGAAAAATCCTTTAGGAGGATTTTCCATAAAATCTGATTGTTCGATGAATAGCTCTTTAGTGAACTTAAGTTTGCGAGTTCCCGCTTCCGGATCTTCAGGGTTATTAATTGCTCCGAGTTCCTCCTCCCCATCGTAATTTGTCAGTACAACTTTAATAGGATTAAGAACAGCCATTACCCGTTTAGCTTTTTTATTCAAATCATCTCTAATTGCATATTCGAGTAAAGAGATATCAGTTAAAGCATCACGTTTAGCAACACCAATTATTTCGGCAAAATTACGGATTGCTTCGGGTGTGTAACCTCTTCTTCTGTAACCTGAAATAGTCGGCATTCTTGGGTCATCCCAACCGTCGACATATTTTTCGTTCACTAATTGAAGCAGTTTTCTTTTGCTCATAACAGTGTAACTCAAATTTAATCTTGCAAACTCGATTTGTTGCGGATGGTAAATTGCAAGTGAATCCAAATACCAATCATACAATGGACGATGGTTTTCAAACTCGAGTGTACAAATTGAGTGAGTTATTCCTTCGAGTGAATCTTCTAAGCCATGTGCCCAATCGTAAGTTGGATAAATAGCCCACTTATTCCCTTGCCGATGATGCTCGGCGTGGACAATACGGTACATAATTGGGTCACGCATGTTAAAATTCGGTGATGCCATATCAATTTTTGCACGAAGAGTTTTTGTTCCGTTATCAAATTCACCTTGCCTCATACGGGCAAACAAATCAAGGTTCTCTTCAATAGTTCGATTTCTGTGGGGGCTTTCTTTTCCTGCTTCGGTGGGAGTGCCTCGAGTTGCTCTAATTTCTTCAGGGGTTAAATCGCAAACATAAGCTTTACCTGATTTTATAAGAGCTACCGCATATTCGTACATCTGTTCAAAATAATCGGAGGCATACAATATTCTATCTTCAAAATCGGCACCAAGCCATTTAACATCTTCAACAATGGAATCAACATATTCTTGGTCTTCTTTTTCAGGATTAGTATCGTCAAAGCGAAGATTAAATTTACCGTTGTAATGCTCGGCAATACCAAAATTTAAACAAATAGATTTAGCGTGCCCGATGTGCAAATAGCCATTTGGCTCGGGGGGAAATCTTGTGTGAACTCTACCACCCCACTTATTTGTTTTAAGGTCTTCATCAATAATTTCGTAGATGAAATTTTTAGTCTTCGGTTTTTCGGAATCAGGTTTATTGTTATTGTCGGTTTGCATTTAGATTTTCTTTTCTTGTTTTAAGCAGGCGAATTATAAGTCTCGATTACAAATTTTTTATCGGCTTCGATAGCTTTTTTAATCTCTTGAACGCGGAGGGCAGTTCTGTTTAATAGCACATATACATTGTCGGTGTAGAGAATTAAGTTTTCAAGGCTATGGGTTGATGGCTTGTGTTCAATGGCTTCGAGCATATCTGTATAGATTGCATCGAGGAGTTTCAATTCTTCTTCGAATTTGAATTTATCGGTTTGCATATTTTTTCTATTCCCTTATTAACAAAATTAACAGTTTGTATGCGAAAGATAATGAAAAAGATTGAATCTATGCATCCTTAAGTTTTATATAAAGTTGCGATTTTTTCTACACATCTTTTAAAACTTGAAGAAATTGTACTATGTTTGAGCAATATTGTTGAAGAAATTTTATTAAGGGGTTAAGATGACTCTAAAATCAATGATTGAAGAAAGTTGCAAGAAATTTGCAAATAACGCAGCTCTAAGTTTTGCTGATTCCGAACCAATCAACTATGAATCGCTTAAGGTACAAATTGAGGATTTAGTAAAATTCTTAAAATTGCGAGGAATTGTTCATGGTGATAGAGTTGCGATTCTTAGCGAAAATTCGCCTAATTGGGGAATCGCTTATTTTGCAATTACTTCGATGGGAGCAATTGCCGTTCCGATTTTAACTGAGTTTCATTCATCTGAAATTCATCATATATTACAACATGCTGAAGCAAAAGCGATTTTTGTATCCGAAAGGCTTTATCCCAAAATTGAAGATTTATCATCCAATTTGATTAAAGATATTATTCTTATTGATGATTTCTCTCTCATCGACCCAAATACTTCTAAAGATTTATTAAAAACAATTTTGCAAGACGGAAGCAAAGAACTCCAAAAAATCAAAAACATGGTTCTTAAGTTTTCGGGTCTTGTTTCAGATGAGGTTAAACCCGATGATGTTGCTTCAATTATTTATACTTCAGGAACAACCGGACATTCTAAAGGGGTTATGCTCACACATAAGAATATAATTTCTGATGCAGTTGCAACTCTAAAATTTGTAAAATACACTTCCACAGATAGGTCAATTTCCCTACTCCCTTTAGCACATGTTTATGAATGCACACTTGGTTTAGTAATCCCGATTATGGTTGGTGCAAATGTAAATTATTTAAGAAAGCCTCCAACTGCCGCAGTATTACTTCCCGCACTTGAAAAGATTAAACCCACTTTAATTTTATCTGTTCCGTTAATTATCGAGAAGATGTATAAGGCGCGTATCCTTCCCGAAATTCAGAAGAAGAAGTTAGTTAAGCTTGCATATAAGGTTCCATCACTCAGAAAAAAAATAAACAAAGTAGCAGGGAAAAAGTTAATGAAAACATTCGGCGGGAAGTTGGAATTATTCTGCATCGGAGGCGCTGCACTTTCTCCCGAAGTCGAATTATTTTTGAAAGAAGCCGGATTTCCTTATGCAATCGGTTACGGTTTAACTGAAACTTCCCCACTTATCGCCGGAACAAATCAGCATAATACAAAACTTCTTTCTACCGGTCCTGCAGTGCCGGGAATAGAATTGAAGATTGAGAATCCAGATCCTAAAAACGGTGAGGGTGAAATCCTTGTTCGCGGAGATGTTGTTATGAAGGGATATTATAAAGATCCGGAAAAGACTAAAGAGGTTATTGATAAAGATGGTTGGTTTAGAACAGGTGATTTAGGTTGTTTCGATAAAGATAATTATCTCTACATTAAAGGTCGTGTTAAGAATATGATTTTAGGACCAAGCGGTGAGAATATTTATCCGGAAATAATTGAATCGGTTGTTAACCGCTCTGAGTATGTTCTTGAATCGCTTGTTTGTAAAAAGGAAAATCAGTTAACTGCATTAGTCTTCTTAAATTACGAAAAGATTGATGAAGATTTTCAAACTAATAATAAATCTCAATCTGAACAAAAAGTCATAGTCGCTGATATATTAAAAACAATCAAAGAGAATGTGAATAATAGTGTTTCTTCATTCTCAAGAGTCGGACGGGTTTTAGAACAATTAGAACCTTTTGAAAAAACACCGACACAAAAAATTAAGCGTTATCTATACATTAATTAATTGTTGGTTCATCGCAATAAGAGTTGAAGCCGCTATTATAGCGGTTTCACTTCTTAATCGATTAGGTGTTAATTTATAAGATTTGTAATTTTTTAGAAACCGATACTCTTCAGAACTAAATCCACTTTCCCCACCAAAAACAAAAGTATAATCATTTCCGGTAAGGATGTTTGCACCGAGAAAATTTTCTCCCCCATTCTGATCAAAGAAATTGATGTTGAGGCAGTCCAGTTGATTAAGCTCTTTTATAAACTCAAATTTTGGAAGAAAACTTCTTAGTGATTGCTTCATTGCGGCAATGCCGAGTTTTTCAATTCTTTCCTTCTTAAATTCTTTCTTGGTAGTGATTTTCGGTTGATATATAATAAAGTTAGTAAAACCAAGCTCTATAGTTTTTTCAATTGCGAAAGTAAATCTATCCGGATTCTTTAAGAGTGGAATGCAGAGTGAAATATGTTTTAATACATTTTCATATTGATATTTTTCAATCTTTTCAATGATGATTTCTCTTTTACCGATTCGAGTTAATTTAGATTTAAGGATAGTTCCCTTCCCATCGGTGACATAAATAATATCATCGATATTGTGCCTCATTACTTTCTGAATATGATGGACTTCTGTCTCATCAGTAATGAGATTTAAATCTTCAGAAAAATATAACTGTATGTTAGAAAGATATTCCAAGCTCTAAAATCAACTCCGGGCTTAATTTCTCGTTATAAGCAATCTCGGCGCGTGCAATGTTATAAGGTAAAATTAGGACGGTAAATCCAAAACCAAAACCTTTACTAAGATCTTTAAACATCATTTTTTGGTTATCCTTTTGAATAATTCCCGCATCGGCAAAGACTTGAGTATGAAGTTCCAACCGATATGTGGTCAACTCTTTGGGAAGTAGTGGAAGATCAAAACTTACATCAAAGTTGTCAATAATCGGATGCCTAATTTCAAAGGAACCGACATACAAACTTCGCCCCTCTTTTCTTTCGTTATAGTGTCCTCTTATTCTCTCTCCAAAACCGATTATTGAATTATCATAAAACGGAATGCGGCTCCCTATCACTTGTCGTGTGGCTAATCTCCATTTAGAAGTAAGTCCGTAAATCATCGACTCATAATTTCTAAAATCGAACATAAAAACACTATAATCGATTGCGTCGTTTCCAATCCCTTTGTACTGAAAATCAACAAATAAAGAAACTCCTTTTGACGGATACTGAATTAAATCACGAGTGTCATAAGTAAAGCGGATGCCGCTATAACCAAATCTGTCTATCCTATCACCATGAAAAGAGATTTGAGGATTAAAAAATGGAGTTGCGATATAGAGAAATCCGACATAAGCTGAATACTTATAAAACAAATCTTCTCTATTTCCTATCATAAGCGAGGTGCCGAAAAATTTCTGATCGAAAACTCCACCATTATACAGTTCAGCTTGAACACTCCGATTTGTAACCGATTTATACTCAACATTCACATCAAGCGAAATCTCTTCACTTCTAACAAAATCCGGGACTGAATAACTAAAAAGAATTGATGGGTCAAAACCGGCTCCCCCTTTAATTCTGAATTTTTCGTTTCTTCCTCTGAAGTTGTTGAATAATAAATCAAGCCCGAATGATAATCTCCCCCAATCGTTATCTTGAAAATAAGCAAACGGAATAGGCCAAATATTCCAACCATCCTCTATATAAATTCGGAGAGTATTTTTTTCATCGATTCGGATTACAGAAAATTGAACGCGAGTAAAGATACCAAGACTGAATACTCTTTCTCTGTCGTAGTAGATATGTGAAGAATCGACTAAATCACCAATGGAGATTGTTAACTCTCGCTCAATAATATCGGTATCGGTATCTGAATCTCCATAAATATAAATTGAATCAACTATTGCAGGAAGACTTACGTAGGTAAATGTGCTATCGTCATAATTCGCAAAAACAAAACTACTTATTAGGCTAAAGACAAAAACAAACTTTTTAATCATTATCACTTAACAGAATCTGTATTCTATTGCAACGCATTTATTCTGAATGGTCGGAATGTCAGCATTTTCCAATTTTGAAGCAGCTTCATTGTTAACAACCCCGAGTTGAAACCAACAGTATTTCGGTTTAATTGAAATAATATCATCAACAATTCCATCAACTTTGTCCGAACTGAGAAATATATCTACTAAATCGATTTGGTGCGGGATATCTTTTAGATTTTTATAAACTTTGATTCCATGAACTTCAGTCAAGAGAGGGTGAATACCAACTACATCATATCCCTTTTCTTTTAGAAAGAAGGCAATTCTGCCACTATCTCTTTCAGGCTTATCTGAAATTCCTACAACAGCAACTGTTTTTGAATTCTTAAGAATTGAACAAGTATCCACTTAAACTCCTTTATTAAAAAAATACCTCCACAATTGTGAAGGTATTAAAACTAAATTTAAATTATTTTTATAAATATTCTGAAATAGGGGCACAAGAGCAAATCAAATTTCTATCCCCGTGAGCACTATTTACTCGACCGACCGTTGGCCAGAATTTATGTTTCTTAGTAAATTCTGTTGGGAATGCAGCTCTTTCTCTACTATAAGAATGTTTCCATTCTTCGGTAATCACTTCACTCATTGTGTGTGGGGCATTCTTTAGAAGATTATCAACTTTATCTCCATTACCGTTTTCAATTTCTTCAATCTCTTTTCTGATTTCAATCATAGCTTCACAAAAACGGTCTAATTCCGATAAAGGTTCTGATTCAGTTGGTTCGACCATTAATGTACCGGGGACAGGGAACGAAACTGTAGGAGCATGAAAGCCATAATCCATAAGTCTTTTCGCAATATCTTCAACTTCAATATTAGCAGATTTTTTAAATTCGCGCATATCGAAAATCATTTCATGTGCTATATATCCCTTGGAGCCTGTGTATAGGACTTTATAGTATTTTTCCAATCTCGATTTTATATAATTTGCATTGAAAATAGCATACTTGGTAGAGTTTGTTAATCCAACAGAACCAAGCATTTTAATATAGCCCAGAGAAATCATCAATATACTTGCACTTCCGTAAGGTGCAGCAGAAACAGCACCAATTCCTTTTTCAGTACCAATTTTTACTACTGAATGACTCGGTAACAAATCTTTTAAATGCTCAGCGACACAAATAGGACCAACACCCGGACCTCCGCCTCCATGAGGAATTGCGAAAGTTTTATGTAAGTTGAGATGACAAACATCAGCACCAATAATTGCAGGACTTGTTAACCCAACTTGAGCATTCATATTTGCACCATCCATATAAACTTGTCCACCATTCTGATGAACAATTTCACAAACTTCTTTTATCCCTTCTTCAAATACACCATGAGTGGAAGGATAAGTTACCATCAAAGCAGCAAGTTGATTCTTGTTGGCTTCGGCTTTAGCTTTTAAATCAGCTAAATCGATATTTCCATGATCATCGCAATTAACAACCACAACTTTAAACCCTGCCATAACTGCGCTTGCCGGATTTGTTCCATGTGCTGAAGAAGGAATTAAAACTACATCTCTATTTGCTTCACCATTATTAAGATGAAATTGTCTAATCACCATCAAACCAGCATACTCCCCTTGTGCACCGGAATTTGGTTGAAGAGAAACTCCGCTGAATCCGGTTACTTCTGCTAAATATGTTTCAAGTTGATTAATTATATTTACATAACCCGGAACTTGTGATAAAGGAGCAAATGGGTGAATGTTTCCAAATCGGGGTAAACTAATTCCCATCATCTCTGCAGCAGCATTTAGCTTCATCGTGCATGAACCGAGTGGAATCATAGACCCTGTTAAACTTAAATCTTTATTCTCCAATCTTTTACAATAACGGAGTAATGATGTTTCTGATTGATGTGTATTAAAAATAGGATGAGTTAAAAATTCTGATTTTCTTACCAATTCAGCTGGAATCTTTGATTCGATAACTTCAGTTAATCTATCGAATTCGGATTTCGAAAACTCTTTACCAAAAGCAGTTAAAACGATTTCTGCAAGTTCATACAAATCTTCAAGAGTTACTGCTTCATGAAGACTGATGCCTATATGTTTTTCATCGATATATCTTAAGTTAATAAATTTGCTTTCAGCTGCATTATGAATTTTCTCATACACTGAACTATCAGAAACTTCAATAAGGAGAGTATCAAAGAAATTTTTATTTAATTGAGCAACCCCGTTACTCTCAAAAATCTTATTCAATAGAAGAGTCAAATTATGAATGCGTTGAGCAATATTCTTTAACCCTTTTGGACCATGATAAACTCCGTACATACTCGCCATTACAGCTAGAAGGACTTGCGCAGTACAAATGTTGCTGGTAGCTTTTTCTCTTCGGATATGTTGTTCACGGGTTTGCAGAGCCATCCTGTATGCAAGGTTTCCTTTGTTATCAATTGAAGCCCCAATTATTCTACCCGGGATGATTCTCTTAAATTCATCTCTGCAAGCAAAGTATGCGGCGTGTGGTCCACCAAATCCCATCGGAACGCCAAATCTTTGAGTTGTCCCAATAGCCAAATCAGCACCGAATTCCCCTGGAGGAGTTAAGAGGACTAGACTTAACAAATCTGCAGCTACGACAGTAAAAATTCCGTTCTCTTTTGCTTTTGCAAAAATATCTGAAAAATTATTTATATTTCCTCTTCCGGCCGGATACTGCACTAACATACCAAAATAGTCATTGGAGAAATCAAACTCTTTGTAATTCCCGATAATCACTTCAATTCCTAATGGAATTGCTCTTGTTTTTAGTACTGATAGAGTTTGTGGATAAACTTCACTATTCACAAAAAATTTACTTCTACCACGACGTAAACTCTTTGAATGAGCAAATAGCATAATCATAGCTTCGGCAGCGGCTGTTGCTTCATCAAGGAGAGATGCATTTGCAATTGGGAGTCCGGTTAACTCAATAATCATTGTTTGAAAATTGATTAATGCCTCAAGCCTCCCTTGAGAAATTTCAGCTTGATATGGAGTGTATTGAGTGTACCACCCCGGATTCTCAAGGATATTTCGTTGAATTACGGGGGGAGTAATTGTGGGATAATAACCCATTCCAATGTATGATTTTGCAATTTTATTTTGAGAGGCATTATATCTTATAAAATCAAGAAATTGTGATTCAGTTAATGGTTCAGGAATTTCAAGATCTTTATTGAGGCGAATGCTAGTAGGAACTGTATTATCAATCAGTTCATCGATTGAAGATACACCGATTACACTCAGCATTTTTTCTGTATCTTCAGTACTTGGACCAATATGTCTATTTTCAAATTTATCGGAAAAATCAAAATGTTTCATAATAATTGTAGAGTTTAATTGTTAAAAATATAGTAAACAAATTTACTGATTAGATAGGAAATAATTAAGAGGAATAATAAGTATATTTATGAGGACTTTTTTGATTTTGCAATTTCATGAAGAGCAGCTTTTGCAGCATCTTGTTCTGCCGATTTTTTATTTCGTGCTCTCCCTTCACCCAAAGCTTGCTGACCTATTCTCACTTCAACTGTAAAGTATCTTTCGTGTTCAGGACCTTCTTCGTTAATCACATAGTATTTTGGGATTTCAAGTTTGACTGCCTGAGCATATTCCAATAGTTGACTCTTGTAATTTTCATCAACAAGATGAACACCCATTTTAATATTAGGATTAAAAATGTACTTTAAGATAAAATTTCTGCAGGTATCTATTCCGCAATGTAGATAAATTGCTCCTAAGAGTGCCTCAAGTGCATCGGCTAAAATTGTTTTTATTCCCAAATTTTCAGCTGCCATCAGCTCTTTACTGACAAATACAAAATGAATTAAATCAATTCGAACAGCCGCATCATAAAGGGAATTTCTATTCACAAAATTTGATCTGATTTTTGTTAAAAATCCTTCGTCTTTATCCCCAAAAACTTTAAATAATCCCTCAGCTACTACAAATCCGAGGACTGCGTCCCCTAAGAATTCTAATCGTTCATTTGACACTTTAAATTTTTTACTGTCTAAATAACTTCGATGTGTGAGTGCTTCAATAAAAATCTGCGGGTCAGTAATTTTATGATCGATAAGAATTTCAAGCTTTTCAAGGTTCTTTTTACTAAGAATCTGTTTTGAGCCGAATTTTTCGATTATCTTTTTAAGAAACTTAAACAAGACTATACCTTAAATTTCTTAAATAAAAGTGATGCGTTATGCCCCCCAAAACCGAAGGTATTAGAGATTGCAGCATTTACCATAGTATATACAGGCTTGTTTGCACAATAATTTAAATCGCAATCCGGATCTTGGTTTTCCAAATTAATGGTTGGAGGTATTATATCATTTTTAAGAGTCAATATTGTAGAAATAGCTTCAATCGCACCGGCGGCTCCGAGCAAATGCCCGGTCATCGATTTAATTGAACTAACATGGATATTATGAGCGTGTTCACCTAATGCAGTTTTTATGGCTCGGGTTTCTGTTACATCATTTAATGGAGTAGATGTCCCGTGTGCATTAACATAATCAATATCTCTTGGTTTTAAGTCTGCATCAAGAATTGCTTCACGCATTGACCGAACTGCGCCATAACCTTCAGGGTCAGGTGCTGTCATGTGATGAGCATCCGCAGTTAAACCGATTCCGGATAATTCTGCATAAATATTTGCACCTCTATCCAAAGCGTGCTCCATCTCTTCGAGAATAATAGTTCCGGAGCCTTCCCCCATTACAAAACCACTTCGGTCTTTATCAAATGGGCGAGAAGCTTTTTTATAATTATCATTCCAAGTTGAGAGTGCTCTCATTGAATTAAATCCACCAATGGATAATTCTGTTATTGCGGCTTCAGAACCTCCGCAAATCATTAAATCAGCATTTCCTCTTTCAATCAGCATAAATGCATCTGCAATAGCGTGTGAAGAAGTTGCACAAGCCGATGTAGTTGAATAATTAGGCCCTTTCAATCCGTAACGTATAGATATGTGTCCCGCAGCAATATCAGCTATCATCATAGTAATAAAAAACGGATTAATACGTTGTGGATTTCTTTCTGTAAAGTAATTAAAGTTTTGGTCTTCGAAGGTTTTAATCCCCCCGATCCCGCTTCCATAAATTACACCAAATCTCTCAAGATCAATTTTCTCCAGATTTAATCTAGAATCATCAATCGCCTGAGCTGAAGTAGAAAGTGCAAATTGAGTAAACCTATCCATCCTTCTGATTTGTTTTTTATCAATATAGATTGATGGATCAAAGTTTTTTAGTTCTGCAGCAAATTTTGTATCAAACCTTGTGGTATCGAAATGTGTTATTAAATCAACACCATTTCTACCTTCGAGTAAACCTTTCCAAAAAGTTTGAACATCATTTCCGATGGGGGTAACTGCACCTAAGCCTGTTACTACTACTCTTCTCTTTTTCAAGATAATCTCAAATTAGTGGATGTTAGATTTTTCCCCGTTACTATTTGATGAGTTAAAATTATAAAACATCAAACGAAAAAAAAGGTTGAACCCTTCTCGAGTTCAACCAATACTAAACTTAGCCTAGTTTTTCTGTAAGATATTTTGTAGCATCACCAACTGTACCGATTTTTTCAGCATCTTCATCAGGAATTGAAATATTGAAAGCACTTTCAAAACCCATTACTAATTCAACGATGTCTAAAGAATCAGCACCTAAATCATTTGTAAAAGATGCTTCAGGAGTTACTTGAGCTTCATCTACTCCTAATTTATCCATAATGATTTCTTTTACTTTAGCTTGAACATCCATTTTATCTCTCCTATTATTTTGTTTATGGTTAAAAAATTACATTGTCATTCCGCCATCAACGGCGATTACTTGTCCTGTTATATATGAAGCTGCATCAGAGGCAAGAAAAACCACTGTTTTTGCAACGTCATCTCCCTCACCCATCCTTTTTAAAGGAACCATTGTGAGGATAGCTTCTTTTTGTTTGTCATTCAAAGCACCGGTCATATCTGTAACAATAAAACCCGGAGCAACTGCATTGCAGGTAATATTTCTGGATGCAACTTCTTTGGCGGTCGATTTTGTAAAACCGATTACTCCTGCTTTTGAGGCTACATAATTTGATTGACCTGCATTTCCGATGATTCCGACAACTGATGATATATTTATCATCCTTCCATACCTTTGACCCATCATCGGCTTAAGTGCTAGCTTAGTATAATTAAAAACACTTTTAAGATTTGCTGAAATTACCGAATCAAAATCTTGTGGAGACATTCTCAAAAGAAGATTATCTTTTGTAATTCCTGCATTGTTCACTAAAATATCTAAACCACCCAATTTTTCCAAAGTGAAATTAATAGTTTTTTCGGCTTCTTCAAACGAAGCAGCATCAGCTTTAAAGCCAAAAATTTTATATCCCATTGCGGCGGATTCTTCTTCTAACTTCCGTGCAATCTCATCAGAACTGAAATAAGTGAAAACTACTGTAGCTCCATTTGCAGCTAATTCGAACACGATTGATTTTCCTATTCCTCGAGTTCCTCCGGTTACTAAAGCACGTTTACCGTTTAATATCATTTATTCACACCTTCTTTTATCGATTCGAAATATTCATTCTTATACTCTATCAGTTCAGTGTATCCCTTTTCACCAAGAAAATGGATTAGTTCGTCTTTACAATAGTCCACCATGGTAGCATTTGATACGGGAAATTTATTGCAATGTTTTAGTCTATCGATATGTTCGTCATCAACCGTTAATGCACCATTCCAAACAGTTAGCGGAAATAAAATACAATATAGCGGTTTATATTTCCAAGGATGTTGGTTTTCTGAGTAAGCAAGTTTTTGTAAAGAACAGAGTCCGTTTTTATCCAAGAAAGTACACTTACCGTTAATTATTTGCGTACCAACGGCAACACCCGAATCAAAATCTTCATCTTCCTCAGGAGCTTCAAACCAGGCACTCACATCTAGAGATTGAGAATCATCCATCATAGTTTTTACTTTATCCTGGATAGATAAAATCATCTCTGCTTCTTTTTTATCTGTATAAACGCCATAATTACAACACTCACCGTTACATTTACACGCAAACGGAAATGAGAAGATTTGCGGATCTATTTTTAATCCGTTAATCTCTTTTGTAAAATTCTCTGACATTAAATGTACCTTTCAACATCTTCAAACTTATCGATGCCATTTATCGATACATTTGGATTGATTCTTTTTACTAATCCTTGCAAAACTTTACCCGGACCAACTTCATAAAACTCGTCAAATCCGTCATTTATCATATTTACAACTGTTTCTTCCCATCTAACAGGTGAAGTTACCTGCCGATAAAGTAGCGATTTTATTTCATCTTTATCGGTTACAGGTTTGGCAGTAACATTTGCATATACCGGAAATCTTGCATTATAGATATTTGATTTATCAAGCTCATCTTTAAGTTTATCTTTTGCCGATTGCATTAATGGCGAATGGAATGCTCCACTTACTACAAGTTCTTTAACTAACTTGGCCCCTTTTGATTTAGCAATCTCCATCCCTTTTCTAACACCATCAACAGAGCCTGAGATAACTATTTGTCCCGGAGAATTAAAATTTGCACACTGAACAATTCCACTGGCAGCCGCTTCTTTACAAACTTCTTCAAGAACTTCGGGAGAGAGTCCCACAACTGCCGCCATAGTTCCTGGATTATCGATGCCGGATTGCTGCATTCCCATTCCTCTGAATCGAACCAATTTAATTGCATCATAAAATTGAATTGCTCCGGCTGAAACTAACGCAGAGTATTCTCCAAGTGAATGCCCTGCAGCTCCTTCGATATTTAATCTTCTAATAATACTTGCTAAAACTACCGAATGTAAAAATATTGCCGGTTGTGTATATTCAGTCTGACGAAGTGTATCCTCCGGACCATTAAACATTATATGTGATAAATTTACTCCGAGTGCATCATCGGCAGTCTTTATCATCTCTTTAACTTCAACCGAATTTTCGTATAAGTCCTTAGCCATACCAACATATTGAGAGCCTTGACCGGGGAATAAAAATGCTTTTTTACCCATTAATCAACTCCCCAAACATAGAATGCCGAACCCCAAGTAAATCCTGCTCCGAATGCAGCTAATACAAGTTTATCCCCTTTTTTAATTTTACCGCTTCTGTAATATTCTACAATACAAAGGGGAATTGTTGCCGCTGTAGTGTTTCCATATTTATCAATATTAATAGTAACTTTTTCCGGAGGAATGCCACAACGTTTTGCAGTTGCATCAATAATTCTAAGATTTGCTTGATGGGGAATTAAATAGGCGACATCATCGGCGGTTAAGTTATTTCGTTTCATAATTTCGTATGAAACATCTGCCATTCCGACTACCGCAACTTTATAAACAGATTTTCCGTCTTGGAATAAATAATGCATTTTGTTATCGACAGTTTCATGTGAAGGAGGATTCAAACTACCACCACCACGCATATTAAGAAATGCTTCGCCTGAACCGTCAGTTTTAAGTATTGTATCTTGAAGACCTACTGATTTATCCTCAGTCGGTTCAAGTAATACAGCAGCCGCACCATCCCCAAAAAGGATACAATTGTTACGGTCGGTATAATCAACAATTGAACTCATCTTATCAGCACCGACAACAATTACTTTTTTATAAGTACCGCATTCAATCAAAGAACTACCAACTTGAAAAGCAAATAGAAATCCTGAACAAGCGGCAGATAAATCAAATCCCCATGCATTTTTTGCTCCAATTTTATCTTGAACTAAACAGGCAGTCGCAGGGAAAAACATGTCGGGAGTAACAGTGGCAACAATTATAGCATCAATCTCTTCCCTTTTAATATCTTTTGTTTTAAGTAAGTCTTCAATAGCTGCTGCAGCTAAATCACTTGTAGCTCCGTTTTCAAGTATTCGTCTTTCTTTAATACCGGTTCTTGTTACAATCCATTCGTCGTTAGTGTCTATAATAGATTCAAAATATTTATTGTCTAATACCTTATCAGGCACATACATTCCGACTGCCGTAATAACGGCATTATATTTTCTGTTATTCATATTTTTCCAAATTATAAGATTGAGGAATAATTTTTAATTGAGTTCTCAATTTTGTTAACCAGATCGCGGTCATACATTTCTTTTGCTCTAAGAACCATATTTTTAATAGCTAACGGTGAGCTGGAACCATGTCCGATGATGGAAATTCCATTAACTCCAAGCAAGGGAACTCCGCCATATTCTTGATAATCAAATTTTTTCAACATCTGCTTGAGAGTACTCTTAACCAATAAAACTTTTAATTTATTGAACAATCCTTTTGATGCATAGTCTCTTAACAAATGTTTTAGAATACTCAAAAATCCTTCACCGAATTTAAGTAGAATATTACCGACAAATCCGTCACACACAACAACATGTACAGAACCCTTCAAAACATCCCTTCCCTCAATATTTCCGACAAAGTTGAGTTGAGATTTTTTCAAGAGTTGAAATGCAGTTAGAGTAACATCGTTTCCTTTGGTATCTTCTTCACCTACACTCAGTAAACCGACTTTTGGATTATCAATTCCATATATCTCTTTAACAAAAATTGAGCCCATAACCGCATACTCAAAAAGATGAGTAGGTTTTGAGTCAACACTTGCACCAACATCAAATACGGTAGTTACACCGGATTCGTTTGGCATAAATGTTCCTATTGTGGGTCTTCCGATTCCCGGAATTCTACCGATAATTAAAGTAGAAGCCGCCATCATAGCACCGGTATTTCCGGCACTTACAAACGCATCGGCTTTCTTTTCTTTAACTAATTTTGCTCCAACTACGATTGATGAATCGGGTTTAGATTTGATAGCTTGAGTTGGGGTATCCCCCATTTCGATAATTTGAGTTGTGTGAATAATATTCTCATCATTAAAAGTGAGATTATTATCCGTTATAACTTTTTTAATTTCGTCTTTGATTCCGACAAGAAAAAGTTCGAAACCTTTATTAGAATTAAATGCATCTATTGCACCTAAAACTGCATTACGGGGGGCAAAATCCCCCCCCATTGCATCAACTACGATTCTACACTTTGGCTTGCTTGAATCAGACATTCGAAATGTTATTTCCTAATTCTTAGGAATAAACATTGAACGACCATTATAATATCCGCATGATGCACATGCATGATGTGTTAATTTCAATTCACCGCAATTGGCACATGTTCCCATCGAAGGAGCTTTTGCTTTATAGTGAGTTCTTCTTTTATCACGTCGTGTCTTAGACATTTTACGTTTAGGATTTGGCATTTCTTATCCGTTCTATTTATTGTTTAATTATTTAATTTATTCTTAAGGTCAAGAAGCGGCTGCCATCTGGGGTCAACCTCTTCATTATTACATGAACACTGTTTTTCATTCAGATTTGTTCCACACTTATAACAGAGTCCTTTACAATCTTCTTTGCATAATTTTTTCATCGGGATTGATAAAATACTAAAATCATACAAATCTTTTGAAATATCAATTTTGTCTGTTTCAGGTAAAAGATAAACAATATTTAATTCTTCATCACCGGAAACCTCAGGCTCCTCAGTAAACATATAGACCATCTCATAATTTGCATTAAGAGACCGATCAAATTCTTCACTACATCTATCACACTCAAAATGAGCTTTTAAATTGATAGATGAATTAAGCACAATCTGATGATGTGCTTTATCAAGTTTGACTTCAAGGTCATACCCATCAAAGAATGGTTCGGATAATCCAAGTTCTTCTATTTTCCCGGTTTGAGAAAATTGATGTTGACCTTCACCTAAATTTGAAATTTTTATAATCATTGAAAAAATTCGCAAAAGTCTAGCAAATATAAAGAGTTATGATTCAATAGTCAATAAATTCACAGTTTTATTAGCTTCTGAAAGAATTACTGTAAACAAAATGCAAACTATACAATTCAGAGAAAAAACACAATTTGTCGCACCACTCCCAGCGGTAACTAATAACTTTTTTTGTTATCCATCAAAATTATCAATAAATTTCGTGGTTATAATTATTTAAGAATCTATGTCACACGAAGTAATCGAAATTTTAATTCAGACCACACTTGCGGTAGCCTCTGCCACAGTAGGCGCTACAATACTATTTTTTATTAAATTGAATCATCATAAGCTCTGCTCACTAATTTCTTTTTCTGCCGGAGCTTTGTTTGGTGCAGCTGTCTTCACATTCTTACCCGAAGCATTTGAAAAACTTAGTTTTATTGAATTGATAATAAGTATCTCCAGCGGAATCGGATTGTTCTGGTTTATTAGTCATTATATAATTCATGTTTGTCCTGCATGCTCAGCCTCTCACTTTGATGAACAGACAACAAAAAAGTTTACTGAAATTGTAAAGCTTCTTTTTGTTGTTTTGTCTTTTCATTCATTTTTAGATGGAGTTGCGGTATCAACAGCAGGTTTTCATTCTCACGGTGAATCTGTTATTACAGCTATTCTAACTCATAAATTACCTGAAGGACTTGCATTAGCTTCATTAATGCTTGGGGCAGGTTATTCAAAATTGAGAATTATTAGAGATGTAGTATTAGTTGAATCAACCACAATTCTCGGCGGATTGTTCGGAGTGATTTTCCTAAATCAGTTTGTCGATATTTTTTGGCTTGGAATTATTGAAGCCCACATAGCCGGCGGATTTTTATTTTTAGCAATTCACGCTGTAATAGGGGAAGTTTTCAAAAATCATAAATTGATGGTTGCACTCTCTTTTATTGGCGGGATAGCTTTAGTTGTTTCAATCGGACTACTATTTCACGCTCACTAATTCTATTTTAGAAATTGAGTTGAAATTTTTAATTTTACATTAATCATTCGGAAAGGTGCTAGAGTGGTTGAATAGGACGGTCTCGAAAACCGTTGTAGGGGTAACCCTACCGAGGGTTCGAATCCCTCCCTTTCCGCAAAGAGTATTATTGTTTTTATTAATATTAATTTTGTGCTAACTTTAAAATTATTTGCTTCCTATAACTAACATTTCATAATCTTCAGTAGTAAGTTTATCATCTCGACTAAAAGCTCCTAATTTTGCACCATAAATGTCAATCGTTTTATAACCCAAAGATTTTAGTAACCATGTTATTTCTGAGGGGACATAATATCTCTCATTACATTCTAATTCTCTAATATTGCCGGAATCATCCTCTATTGAAGTAATATTGGAATCGCGAAAGGTCATTAAATCAAAAGAGTGCTTATCGTATGTGGCACCCCCATTTTCACTATTTTGTGCAAGGAAGTCTTTCACTGAATGAAAAAGTGGGAACAAACCGTTCAAAGTTGTGAATATAAATTTCCCATTATTTTTCAACGCTTTAGTTGCATTCTGAAGAATCTGAAAATTCATTTCGTCTGTTTCCATTAAGGGGAATCCCCCTTCGCAAAGCATGATAATCAAATCAAATTCGTTTTCAAATGAGAGAGCTCGAGCATCCCGGATTGAAAAATCAATTTTAAGTCCTAAAATCTTTGCATTTTCTTTTGCTCTGTTGATTTGAGATTCAGACAAATCAACTCCGGTAACATTATAACCACGTTTTGTCAATTCAATAGAGTGCCGACCTGTCCCACAACCTAAATCAAGTATTCTCAAGCTTTTATTGTAATTGATTTCTCTCTCGATGAAATCACACTCTCCTAATGTTCCCTGAGTGAATACTTCTTGTTCATATTTAAGTGCATAGTTTTCAAATAAAGATTCGTACCATTGTTTCATCATTGTGTTCCTATAAAAAAAAAGCGGTTACAAAATTAGTCTTATATTTATTGTAACCGCTAAAATAATTTATTTAAGCTAAAAAATTACTTCAGATCAAATCTGTCAAGATTCATTACTTTATTCCAAGCTTTAATGAAATCACGAACAAATTTTTCTTTCGAATCTTCTTGAGCATAAACTTCAGCAAGTGCTCTAAGTTGAGAGTTTGAACCAAAAACTAAGTCGACTCGTGTTGCAGTCCATTTTAGTTCACCTGATTTCCTATCACGACCTTCAAACTTATCACCTGCATCAGATATCGGTTTCCATACCGTTCCCATATCAAGTAAATTAACAAAGAAATCATTTGTAAGTGTACCAACTTTATTGGTAAACTCACCATCTTTGGAGTTTCCATAATTTGAACCGAGAACACGTAAGCCACCGACAAGCACTGTCATTTCCGGTGCGCTTAGAGTAAGTAATTGAGCCTTATCTAATAACAATTCTTCAGCTGAAACTGTGAATTTTTGTTTCTGATAATTTCTGAACCCATCCGCCTCTGGTTCAAGAACGTCAAAAGATTCACCATCAGTTTGTTCTTGAGATGCATCCATTCTTCCGGGTGTAAAGGGAACTTCAACATTAAAACCGGCTTCTTTGGCTGCTGATTCAATTGCGGCACAACCGCCTAAAACTATTAAATCTGCTAATGAAATTTTCTTCCCACCAGAAGTAGAACTATTAAATTCAGACTGAATTTTTTCAAGTACTGAAAGGACTTTCCCAAGTTGTTCAGGTTGATTTACTTCCCAATTCTTTTGAGGTTCTAAACGGATTCTACTACCATTTGCACCACCTCGATAATCAGACCCACGGAATGTTGATGCTGATGACCATGCGGTATAAACTAATTCAGAAACTGTTAATCCTGAAGCTAAAATTTTCCCTTTTAATTGAGCAACATCAGAACTATCAACTAATTTATGATCAACTGTAGGAATCGGGTCTTGCCAAATTAAATCTTCGGAAGGAACTTCAGGGCCGATGTATCTTGATTTTGGTCCCATATCTCTATGAGTTAATTTGAACCAAGCTCGTGCAAATGCATCTGCGAAAGCTTCAGGGTCACTATGGAATCTTCTTGAGATTGGCTCATAGATCGGGTCGAAGCGCAAGGACAAATCTGCTGTAGTCATCATTGGACGATGTTTAATTGATGGCTCATGAGCATCTGGAATCATGTGCTCTTCTTTAACATCTTTAGCTAACCATTGATGTGCCCCTGCCGGACTCTTCACCAATTCCCACTCATAACCGAATAACATATCAAAATAACCCATATCCCATTTAGT
>JAHBUO010000058.1 GCA_019638025.1 Ignavibacteriaceae bacterium | reverse complement strand
ACACCATCTATATTAGAAAGAGATTGGCGAGGTGAGTCATAAATATCGTTATATCTTCCAAGATAACATGAATCATGATATGTGATTTTACTTTTAACCGAATTACTCTTTAGACTTATCTTTCCTTTTTTTAGTAAATCGTTTATCATTTCGGTATGATGTACTACATCATAATTACCACCAAATTGTTTAAACTCTTTCCCAAGTGAATTAAAACAATGAGGACAAGCGGTCACAATTTTCTTAACCTTATAATTATTAAGAGTCTCAATATTTTGTTTCATTAGTTCTTGAGCAAGGTACTCATTACCTAGTCTTCTTGCGGTATCTCCGTTACAGACTTCTTCGGTTCCTAAAATTCGAAAATCAACATCAGCCTTTTTCATTATTTGTGCAAATGCTCGGGAGACTTTCTTGTATCTATCATCATAAGACCCTGCACAACCAACCCAGAACAAATACTCGCAATCAGAATCTTCTGCCATAGTCTTTATGTTTAGTCCATCAGCCCAAAGCGCTCTATCAGCTTGATTAAAAGCCCAAGGAGAACCATTTGTCTCTAAACTTTTGAAAACATTATTTAATTCTGATGGAAAATTTGATTCAGTTAGAACTAGATGTCTTCTCATATCGACGATAGATTCAACATGCTCAATCATAACAGGACATTCTTGTACACACGCCATACATGTTGTGCATTGCCATAGTTCGGTATCCGAAATAAAATTATGCACTAATGTATTATCGAATTTCTCATTTCCATTTTCACCGGCCAAAATCAGAGGAGCTTTTTCATTAGCTCGTTTTCTGATATCTACAATAATCTTTTTGGGAGAAAGAGATTTTCCGGTATTTGCTGCGGGGCAAACAGATGTACACCTTCCGCATTCAGTACATGAATAACCATCAAGAATTTGTTTCCAACTGAATTTATCAATATCATCAACACCATAATATTCAAGAGATTCGTCATCAAGATTAATCGGTCTTAAGATATTTTTTTCTTCATCAAGTTTTGCAAAGAATACATTCGGTATCGAAGTAATTATATGTAAATGTTTTGAACTTGGAAGCAGATTCATAAAAACGAAAATAACAAGAATGTGAATCCACCAAAAAACTTCAAACGAAACATTTGCAGCCGTTGAACCGGAATCATAAAGCAAAGAACTCAGAGTATATGTGAAAGGTCGAACTTCATACTCCGAAAGAATGAAGTTATTCTTGGCAACATGTGCCATATTTTGTCCGAACATTGAAAGAACAACAAGCATTATCAGAGATAGAATTAATGCTGCTTCCATTTGACTATGTTGTTCTACTTGAAGTCTTGGCACTTTTTGGATAAATCTTCTATAAAGAGAAAATAAAACAGCTAAAAAAACAAGCATACCGAATATATCTTGTGTAACTGTAACTAAAGTGTAAAAACCTCCAAAAATTTCAAAAGTAAACTTAGCGTAAAATCCTTGAATAATTGCTTCTAAAACTGCAAAGATGAAAAGAACAAAACCCCAAAAAATGAGAACGTGCAATACTCCTGCTATTGGTTCTCTAAGCAATTTAGATTGACCAAATGCAATTTGAAGTACATTAAATAAACGTTCGGGAACTCTATCAAATCTATTTTCGGGAGTACCTATTTTAATTCGATCTATAATCCCCTTTAGTTGAATTCCGAGATATCCAAATGCTGCAAGAAAAATCGGAATAAAAAATAGACTCTTAATTGTGAGTTCCATATTCGAAATCTTATTAATTATTGCTTATTTTTTAACTGATTTAATTCCAAAATACAAAGCAACTGAAATCATTACTTTTACTACTGTCCAGACAGAGAAAATTAGAGCTCCAAGTTTCAAAGATTCGGTTAAGCTTTGTAAATAAACAAGATCAAGATAAAGTGTTCCGGTAACTAATATAATTAAATTACCCAATAGCATTGCACCTACTACTGCATAATAGTTTTTATATTTTTCGACTAATAAACCAACAACATATGCAGCGAGTGGAAAAGCTAAAAGATAACCCCCGGTTGGCCCGATAAGTCTTGCAAAACCGATTGTCGGTTCAGCAGCAAGAGCAAAAACTGGTAATCCGATAATTCCTAAACCCAAATAAAGCAATTGACTTTGAAATCCTTTTTTGGCTCCAAGAAAAGCGCCTGCTAATACGACTGCTACAGTTTGCAACGTGAACGGAACCGGTTTAACAGGTACAGAAATTTGAGCCGCAATAGCTGTAAGTACTGCAAAGGAAATTACCCATGTTAGTGGTTTTGAGAGTATATTTGAAATTTTCAGGTTAGTAGTTAGATTTTTTATTGTTTCCATAATTGATTGTTCTCCATATTAAATTAGTTTTTCAAAAAAATTTTTAGTTGTACTTAAAACATCATCGAATTTCTCATTCGACCCGATAAAAGGATGTACTACATCGAAAGTATGTCCGGTATTTCCAACCGTGTGGAACGAAGTTAAATTTTTATTGCTCCACATATATATTTGTTCCGCTTCATTTATAGGAACAGCTAAATCTTGCGTACCATGCACAATAAGAAGTGGTTTATTCAGATTTCGCACACTTCTTTCTATATTAAGAGTCGTATCACTATTTTTTTCGATATCTTCAAGCAATGAAACATTCAGCTTGAATGTTTGCTTGGTTCTCGCATTAATTACTTCAAAATAACCTTTTTTTCTCCACTCAATTTTTTGTCTTTCCGTATATCTATCAAGTTTTGAAATAGTTGCCCAGACAGCTAAGCCACTAATATTATTACTGTGAGTTGCAGTGAGTAGTGATATTGCTCCACCGCGACTATGACCAATCAGGAATAAATTTTCATTTACTTCTTGAACAATCTGTTTTTCAAAATAAGCTGATATAAGCTGTTCTAATTCACTAATTTCTAACGAAAAAGTATTATTAGCAAATTTGTCAAACTCAGAAAACTCTGTTGGAATATCTCCAATTCCGTTATGCGAAAAATTAAAAGTAAGAACATCAAATTGGTGCGCAGCAAAGTAATTTGCAAGATATGGTCCAAAGCCCCATTCTTTGAAGCCTTTAAAACCATGCACAAAAATTATTGTTCCTTTTTTCTTTAAATCGAGGGATGAGTAAATGGAAATGTTAAGTAAATTACCTTCCCGAGTATTTAGAACAAAATTTTTATTCATATATCGGTAAATATGCTATTAATGCAATGAAAAGTCAAGAAAGCCTTTTATTCGATTCAGCAAAAAAATGAGCAGGACAAATAATACTACATAGTGGCTAATTTAATATTCAGAGTTTCATTCTCAAATAAAAGAAATTATTTTCCATTCTTAAAAATTGACAATTAATAAACGATATTTGTCCAATAAAATGATTGATAAATGCCAAATAATTCAAAGTAATTTTTGGAATAATTATTGCGTAATTTTGACAAATTTCTTACTAACTAAAAATGGAGAAAAAAATGCAACTAACAAGAGTTCTTTTCATCGTACTGATAGCGTCAGTATTCACTCTCGCTTCAAATCCTTTTAGCAAAATGGATGATAAAAAAAGAGGTTTTATTGGAGTTGATGATTGTGTAATGTGTCACAAAACAGATAAGCAAGGAAAACAACTGGATATCTGGAAAGCAAGCAAACACGCAAATGCTTATAAAACATTATTAACAGAAGAAGCAAATAAAATTGCTGCTGAAAAAGGTTTTACTACTCCTGCAGCTCAAACAGCAGATTGCTTAAAATGTCACGCTTCCGGATACAACTATGAAGCATCATTACTTGGTAAGAAGTTCAAAGTTGAGGATGGTGTTCAGTGTGAAACTTGTCATGGTGCCGGTGCCGACTATAAGAGCATGAAAGTTATGAAAAGTCGTGAAGAATCTATCAAAAATGGTTTGATTGTTCATGAAAGTATTGAAGCCGGTTGTGTAACTTGCCATAATGCAGAGAGCCCTACTTTTAAAGAATTCAATTTCCAAACAGCTTGGGATCAAATTAAACACCCTGTACCTGCAAAATAATTTTGGTTAAAAAATGAAGCTTATAATCTCACTATTGTTACTTTTTTGCGTAGTTAGTCTAGAACTTTCAGCGCAAAATATTAACGGAAGAATAACCTCCTCTTATTATGCTTTTGAGAGAGCCGAATCAGAAACGATTTCAAATAAGTATCTTCGCTCTTATCAAAACTTATTGCTTAACATGAATTATCAAAAATTCAGTTTGAGAACTTCAATGAGTTTAGAGAACGATTTACTTAAAAAATTTGATTCAGATCCACGTTTAAGGTTTTTCTCATTATATCTTGAAGGTAGAAATATTGCTGATCTATTTTCATTTAAACTCGGAAGACAATCTGTATTTCATTCAGTTGCAAGCGGATCGTTTGATGGGTTATCACTGAATGTGAATAAGGAGTATTTCAAAGTTTCTGCATATTTCGGAGGTAATGTTCCAGCATACAACAAATTAGAACTTACTGATCAATTCGGTAAAGATTATGTAGCCGGAACAAAACTGAATGTCTATCCACTTGAGGGTCTGAATCTGGGTATCGGATATCTTCAGAAGGATTTCAAACCTGAAGAATATTCAGCTCTTAGATTAGATGAAAACAATAATCCTTATCAAGTAATTGTATCGCGTGGATCAACTCAGTTTAAATTTATGACAGCTGAAGTTGGCTACTCTTTAGATAAGTACTTCAGTACCGATCTGAAATTTGATTATGATGTTAATTTTGCTAGGACTCATAAAGTAGAATTTTTCGGTACATACTCACAAATAAGTGACTTGGCAATAAACTTCTATTATAATTTCAGAGAACCTTTAATTAGATATAACTCATATTTTACAATATTCAATAATATCGAGAACACTTCTGAAATTGAACTTGGTGCAGATTATAAATTAAATAAAAATTTCACTTTCTCAGGAAGATACGGAAGCGTTAACTACAGTGACGAAACATCACAAAGGATTACACTTGGAGTTTTCAGTAGATATGCTTCGGTTTCTTATAAAAAGAATTTTGGATATGCCGGTGAACTTGATGCAATTTCGTTATCATCGGCATATACTTTTTTTGACGGTTTAGTTACTCCTAGCCTTTCTTTAAACTACTCTTCGTACAAAGTGAGTGCAACAGCTCCGAAGAATGATTTATTGGCAGTCTCTACCGGTTGTAATGTAAGACCATGGAGAATATTATCTTTTGATTTATTGGGTCAATTTGTGAATAATCGTATTTACAAAAACGATTACAGATTATTCTTCAAAATTAATTATTGGTTTAACACTAATTTGGATGTATTGTAGCTATGAAGATAAAATATTATTATGGAATTCTCTCGACAATACTAATAGCCTTATTGGTTTTTTCAGCTTTTACTACAAAAAGTAATGATGAAAAACCTGAAGGGGCAAAGATTAAATTCTCTCATAAGCTTCATAGCGAGCTTGCTGATTGTAAAACTTGCCACTCTCCTATCGGGGATGCAAAATCTTTAACTGAAAGGTTATTACCTCTTAAAGAAGATTGTAAAGCTTGTCACGATGTCGATGATTCTGATGCATGCAATACATGCCATTATGAAGATGTTTATGAACCACTTGTGCAAAAAAAATCAGAATTATTATTCAATCATAAACTTCATTTAACTATCAATATCGAATGTACTGATTGCCATAAAGGTATCAACGACTTTGATAAAATTTCTGAAGTACCACAAAAAAATCCTCTGATGGAAACATGTTATTCATGTCATAATGATAAGTCGGTTGCATCTAATGCATGTGAATCGTGTCATATTTCTACAGTAAACTTGATACCTCAAACTCACAAAGTTGTGGACTTTAAGAAATCACACAAAATTTTAGCTAATGCGAAAAATGCTAATTGTATCATGTGCCACGACAATAATTCTTGTGAATCATGCCATGTTGGAACAAGTATGCTAAAATCGGGTGTAGGTTTCGAAATGAATATGCCTTATTCACCAACATCATTTGTTGATGGAGCAACTCAACAGCAGATCACACGAGTCCATGACTTAAATTACCGATTCACTCATGGTATTGATTTAAAAGGTAAAGATGCCGAATGTCAAACATGTCATCAGATAGAAGTTTTTTGTATTGATTGTCATAACACTTCATCAGGAGATATATCATTAGGTGGAATAATGCCTTCTACCCACCTCTCACCGACATTCGTATTAATCGGAAAAGGTTCCGGAGGTGGAGAGCATGCTCGTTTAGCTCGTAGGGATTTGGAAAGATGTATTTCTTGTCACGAGACTCGAAATTCTGACCCTGTTTGTATTACGTGTCATACTGATATCTTAAAATGATGGAGAATTATAAAAAATGAAAATTGAAAAATTAATAATGACAGTAATAATTCTGATATCCTTTGTCGGGTGTAGTGAATTACAAACAGATATCCCTGTTGCAATAAACAAAATATCAATTCATCCTGAAGGAATTAGTGACGTTGCATCGCCGAATTTTCATGGTAAGTTGATTAAAGCAAATAATTGGAATTTTAAAGATTGTCAAGATTGTCACGCTTCAGATTACTCCGGTGGATTAGCAAAAAATAGTTGCCTAACTTGTCACACATCCTCTACCGGTCCGGAAGCTTGCAATACATGTCATGGTGATTTTACAAATAGTGGACTAATTGCTCCACCTCGAGCTGTTAATGGTGAAATCTCAACAGACTTTAGAGGAGTTGGTTCACACGCTAAGCATCTTTATACAAATACTTTTGGCAAAACATTAACATGTAATGTCTGTCATACTGTTCCGGCATCAATTTATATGCCCGGACATATAGATGATTCTCCACATGCAGAAGTTAGTTTAGGGTTGCTTGCCGCATTTAAAACTACGGTCACTCCAACTTATGATGCAAGTAATTTAACTTGTGCAAATACTTATTGCCATGGAAATTTTGCATTTTATCGTGATTCATCTTCGAACAATAATTACGGAGTTTATTTAAGCGATAAAATGGAAGGAAATAATGTTACGGTAACTTGGAATAGAGTAAATCAAGGCCAAGCCGCATGTGGCACGTGTCATGATTTACCTCCAAAAGGTCATAAAATTTTTGGAGACGAACCTCTTAAAAATTGTAACCTTTGTCATGGTAGTGTTGTTGACGGCGAAGGTAGAATTATTGATAAATCAAAACATATAAATGGTGTAATTGATTACGGATTATAGTGGTATAAGATTTTGGAATTATGGTATTTACTGTTAGGGGATAACAATGGAAGATAGAACATATGTAGCAAACGCACTCGCAGAATTAACTTTCAAACTGCTTGCCGGTTGCCACGAAAAGGAAGAAAAACTAGCAAAGATTTACGGTTTAACTCAAGCTGAATTTCGATGTTTACGACAAATTCATGAAAATGAAAACATAAACAATAAAGAAATAGCTGAGCGAATGAACTTAAGTGCAAGCAGACTAACACGAATTATTGATGGTCTAGTTCAAAAGGAATATGTTGTTAGGGAGATAGAACCTAATGACAGAAGAAATATGAGAGTATTTCTTTCAACTAAAGGGACACACTTAGTTCAGAATCTAAATTTAGCTTACATTCACATTCACGAAGAGATATTAAAAAATATTGATTCAGATCAACATCAACCTTTAATTCAAGCAATGAAACACTTGCTTGTTGCATTAGAAAAATGGATGCTTAAATAATTTTCTTTAATTTTAATTACTAATCCAAAAGGATAACTTTTAGTTATCCTTTTTTTTTATCGATTCGAAAGCTTCGATTAATTTCTTTTTAGTAATCAACAAATCTTGAGATAAAACTTTTACATCACCTAAGACAGGCATAAAATTAGTATCACCACTCCATCGAGGAACAATATGAAAATGAATATGTTCAGCAATTCCGGCGCCGCTTACTTTGCCGATATTTGCCCCTAAATTAAAACCGTCGGGATTGCTTACTATTTTGAGTGCAGTTTGAGCATATTGAAGTTCTTTCATTATCTCTAAATTTTCTTCATCATTGAGTAATTCAAAATCCGATAAGTGTCTTTTCGGAACAACCATAAGATGTCCGTTATTATAAGGATAAAGAT
This sequence comes from Ignavibacteriaceae bacterium, assembly GCA_019638025.1. Taxonomy (GTDB): domain Bacteria; phylum Bacteroidota; class Ignavibacteria; order Ignavibacteriales; family Ignavibacteriaceae; genus JAGUXE01. The sequence goes on along the minus strand of JAHBUO010000058.1, from coordinate 11,931 downwards.
TTAAAATAGTAAAAGTTAATTTTCCTCTATTAACTACAAGACAATTTTCGTTTTCTTCTTCCTCAATCGCACCACAAAAAATACACTTATTTTTTTCTTTTGGTTTCTGAAATGATTCAATATACTGTGATCTCCAGGGAGACCATAATTTTTCCATGTAAGTCTCAAATTAATTATATAAAAAAAAGGGTCTGAAAATCAGACCCTATAAACGTTAAGCCCCTTCTGCTCGGGCTTTTTTATATTCCTCTACAATTTTGTTCTCTATTTCTTTGGGAACCTCTTCATAGTAGGCAAACTTTCGTTTGTGTGCTCCTCTTCCGGCAGTTAGGCTTCGTAGTGTTGATGAATATTTATAAAGCTCGGAAAGTGGTACATTTGCTTTTATTATCTGGAAATGTCCATCACTATCCATACCTAAAATCTTACCGCGACGACTTGAAATATCACCCATTACATCACCCATGTATTCGTCGGGAACTTTTACTTCAACTTCATAAATCGGTTCAAGTAAACATGGTTTGGCTAATTCGAAACCTTTTTTGAAACATTGTGATGCCGCTAATTTGAATGACATTTCATCCGAGTCAACATCATGGTATGAACCGAAGTGAAGCGTAACTTTAACATCCACAACTTGATTGCCTGAAAGGACACCCTTTGTCATTGTTTCAATAATTCCCTTTTCGACTGCAGGAATAAATCTTCCAGGAACAACTCCACCGACAATTGCATCAACAAATTCGAATCCTGTTCCGCGAGGTACCGGTTCCATCTTGAAATGAACGTGCCCAAATTGTCCGCGTCCACCCGATTGTTTTTTATGTTTATACTCAACGTCGTCAACACGACCCTTAATAGTTTCACGATAAGGAATCTTAGGCTCAACTAAATCAACTTCAACTTTATATCTCTCTTTTAATCTTTTGACGGCAAGAGCTAGATGTAATTCACCTTGTCCGGATATAATTGTTTGAGATAATTCCGGGTCAAATTTTACATTGAATGAAGGGTCTTCTTCATGTAATGTGTGTAAACAAGCGGAAATTTTATCTTCATCACCTTTTGCTTTTGGAACAATTGCACCTCTGATAATCGGTTCAGGGAACTCTATTTCTTTAATGAAAATACTACTTCCCTTTAATGCTAAAGTATTATTTGTGTGAGTATCTTTAAGCTTAACAACTGCGCCAATATCTCCAGCGAATAATTGTGAAATTTCCTTACGGTTTCTTCCGTTAAGTACTGAAATTTGACTGAGTCTTTCAGATTTACCGTTATTCACATTTTGTAAATCTAAACCTGCATTTACTTTTCCCGAGTAGACTCTAAATAATGACAATTCACCAACATGTTGTTCAGAGATAGTTTTGAAAATGAACATTACAGGCTCACCGGAAGGATTAGGTATTACGCTTACCTTGTTATTATTGTCTTTATTAATTGCTTCAGAAGCTCCTCTATCAACGGGCGAAGGGAAGTATTTAACAACGAAATCCAAGAAGTTATTAACACCAACTGCTTTATCAGCCGAAATTGCAAATATAGGAGTAAGAGAGCGTTTAAGCATTGAAGCTGTTATACCTTTTGAAAGTTCTTCCTCGGTAAGATTTCCGTTTTCAAAATATGTATTCATTAAGTTCTCGTCAAGTTCAGCAACTTTTTCGATTAACTCAGTGCGTAGTTCTTCGGCTTTTGAAACTAAATCAGCGGGAATATCAATTTCACTAACTGCACGTGACCCAACATCACCGTATTTATAGGCTTTCATTTTAAGAACATCAACGACTGTATTAAAGCCTAATCCCTGATTTGCCGGGAATGTAATTATAATTGCCCCATTAGTAAGTCTATCTTTAGCTGCACTCACAACATCATCGAATTTAGAATGCTCATTATCGCATTTGTTAATTATAATTGCCGAAGCTAAATCAAACTCGTCTACATAATGTCCTGCATTTTCAGAACCTACTTCAATTCCTTCAACTGCTTTAAGCAACATGACCGCAGTATCACAAACTTTCATACCTGCTTTAACTTCACCGACAAAATCAGAGTAACCGGGAGTATCAATTATATTAACTTTTGTATTATTGTGTTCGATATGCAATAATGATAAAGAGATTGAAAATTGTCTCTCAATTTCATTTGCGCTGTAATCTGATACAGTATTTCCTTCAAGAACAGAACCAATCCTATTAGTTTCCCCGGCAGTATATAGTATTAATTCCGAAAGTGTGGTTTTTCCTGATCCGCCATGTCCGATTAAGGTAATATTGCGTATCGCTTCTGGACTAAATTCTTTCACAAAAATATCTCCTTTTCTTTTGACTTAGAACTTAATTATTTTTCCTGAGTGCCTCAAAAAAAGTTGTTACTCCCCTTTTGATTGCATTTAAATTTGAAAGCATATTTTGAATGGGAGAATCAACTTTCTCCATTACTTTTCTCTCGAAATTCATAATACTTTCAACCTTAGATTTAACTTCATCAATTATCCATTTTGTCTTGGTTAATTGAGATTTTACTTCATCTGAAACAACAATTACCGATTTGCTTAAACTCTGCAGTGATTCCAATAACGGATTTATTTGATCTGCAATTCTATGTATATCTGTTTGTATTTCTGAAATACTTTTGGTCATGTTTTTCAAAAATAGAATCAGATAAATACAGAGAGCAGAAGCTGAAATCAATAAAATGATTTCAAATATATCTGTAATCATAAAAATATTTATTTAATTATGAATTCTTAGTTTCATTATAAGCATCAACACCGGCTTTAACTGCATTTTTAAGTTTTTCACTTTCTGCAATTACTGTTTCTTTTGTTGAGCTTACTGTTTCGGAAGCTTTTTGACGTGCACCTTGAAATACTTTTTCTGCATCTTGGTACAATTCCGAAGCTTTTCTTTTAGCATCGGCTACAATAACTTCTGACTTCTTTTTACCTTCATTGATTAGTTCTGATGCTTTATCTTTTGCAACATCGATGTACTTTTCAGCTTCATCGTAATATTCATCAGCTTTGTTCTTGATGTCTTTTCTTAATTCTTTACCACTTTTAGGAGCATACAATAAAGCAATTGCAGCACCAACTATTCCACCGGTTAAGAAACCAATCATTAACCCTTTACTCAAATTACTCTCGCGTGACATATGTTCCTCCAATTTAATTTTTGTTTTATTATAATTTACCCACATTACGACCTAAAATCAAGGTCGGAACTTCTTCCTATTTATTCTCATTTTCTGATAACGAAAATGTTATTTTTCCAAATCTTTTTTGATACAGCAAAACACTTACTACTCCAACAAATACTGCAAACCATAAAGTAACTGCTCGAATAATAAATGTGGATGCAACCGCAACATCCATCGGATATTTTTTATCAACTATGAAATAAGTTAAAGACCCATCAGTAACTCCCAGTCCTCCCGGTAAAAGAGTTATTGCACCAATGATTGTCGCAAAAGAGTAGCTGAAAGCAGCCCACAAAAAAATCATTGGAATCTGAATATCAAAATTAACCAGAATTATATAATATCCCAAACACTCAAATCCCCAGGCTACAAAACTAAACAAAGTCATTAGGACTAATGGCTTCGGTTTTAGTAGTTTATAAGAACTATCGTACATCTCATGAAATTTTGAAGTCAACGGCTTTAAGAATGAAATTTTTTCAAAAAATGAGAGTATTTTTATTGCAAACGATTTATTACTAAGTATGATAATTATTAGGACAAAAAATAATCCAACACCGATAACTGTTGTTTGTCCATATTCAAATACATAAGCACCAAGCAGCGCTATTAAAACCAATGAAACAAAATCTGTAATTCTCTCAACTAAAATTATGGGTGCAGTTTTACTGATAGGTTCATTGGTAATCTGCTTTACGAGATAAGCTTTTAGAAGTTCCCCCATTTTTCCGGGAGTCACACTCATTACAAGTCCTGACATAAATATGGAGAACGAATCTACTAATGGAATTCTTACATCAATAATCCTTAAATAATACTCCCATTTAATAAATCTACTTATGTAATTCAGAAAAGATAGTACTAATAATATTGGGAACAGATACCATGAAAATTTTTTAAAAGAACTTATAACGTTTTCATAATCGGCGAAAAGAGTCATTGCGAGATAAATGAGCCCGGCAATTCCCATCATTAAAAATATTTTATTTTTAAGTGTGTGTAACACCGCTAAATAATCTCACTTAAAGTAAAAAATACTTTTGACAATGGAAGTCCAACTACATTGTAATAACACCCACTAATTTTTTCTACAAATACAGCACCGTAATCATCCTGGATACCGTATGCGCCCGCTTTATCCATCGGACTTCCGGATTCTATATAATCCCAGATTTCATTCTTTTGCAATTTGCGAAAAGTGACTTTACTCTTTGAATAATTAAATATCCTTTTCTTTGTTAAAGTATTGTAGAGAACAAAACCGGTATATACAAGATGAGTTTTGTGACTTAATCTATTCAATATTTTGAATGCATCGTCTTTGTCATTAGGTTTACCGATAATTTTATTATTCAATACAACGATGGTATCAGCAGTTAAAATAATTCCCTTTTTCTCTTCTTGTAGAGCAAAATCCATTTTATGATTTGCAATCCTTTTTACCGTCTGCAGTGGGTTGTCATCAGTGTGAAACTCTTCATTAAAATTAAACTTTAACAATTTTGGTTTTAACCCTATTTGCTCAAGTAATTTTTCCCTACGGGGGGATTGTGATGCTAAATAAAAATCGCAATTAAGCTTAAGCATTGATTTTCTTGATATTTGTTGATGGGAAATAGAATTCTAATATTTGTTTATAACCCCACCCCTTTTCAGAGAGAGAAATTGAACCCCATTGGCATAAGCCAACACCATGTCCATTCCCTTTTCCTGAAAGAATTATTTCCGTTATAACTCCCTTATTGGATTGAGTAGTAATTTCAAAATTTGTGCTTCTTAACATTCCGTTATTATCATTCCTTCTGAATAAATTTCTTATCTGTCGATAACCGACATTTAATTCATCGTTATTCGAAAAAGCAAAATTTAAAGTTTTAATTCTTCCCGAATTAAATCTTTCAGTAGCTTTGATTTCTGTTAACTCGAAATTTGTAGTTGAATAAAGATTAGACTGATTAATGAAATTTATCACTTGTGAAGAGGTATATTTTTCAGTCCAAATAAAACTTGGTGAGATTTTACAATTATCATCACCATCTTTTTTGCTGATTAAATACGGGTAATTCCCTGATGAAAAAACATTTCCGACATCTTCAGTCATACCACCGCAAGTTGAATGATAAAAAACTTGCACCAAACTATTTTCATAGAATAATATTTCCCCAATAGTTGAATTAACAGCTTGGTTATCTATTTCAGTTTCAACATCGTAACCACCATAGACTTGGTCACGGACGTCAGGGTAAACATCAAAAAATGAATTTGATTTTTCAATTTTTGATTTAGCAAATGTTCTTGCGGCTATTGCAAAAGCTTTCAAACTTTCCAAATAGTTAGCTTTTCCTTTTACCCCCATTTCAACCGGAAGAACTCCGCGAAGGTAGTCTTCAAGACTCAGATGGTTTACTACAAAAAATTTCCCGGCATTTACTTCAACAACTAGTTCCCCACGATACCGTTTATTATTAAAGGTAATTACACCCTGATTTTCTTCAAAGATTCTAAATGATGTAGATTCAAATTTTGTTCTTCCGATAGAAAGTTCAATTCCGTTCTGATTAGAATTAAACTGAAGAGTATTCCCCGGTTTAACAATTGCTATTCGTTTTGAGTCATCACTTATAACCACATTCTGTTTAGCAGTAAACTTTATCTCCCCCTCTGTCGAGAAAAGTTGAACTCTAATTTGATTGATGTTTTTTCTTAAACTTGATGAAACTTTTTTTGAACCGGTTTCTGAATATCTTTCGGTACCGGCACAACCGTTGAATATAATTAGTAAAAAAAAAGAAATGGCAAAACTAAACAGTAATTTTGATGAAATATACTGAAGCATATTAGTTTGAAATGATTTTTGATGGTGACGGATTAAACTGCAATAACCCTTAACGGAACATTGCTTTTATGCTACCCCAGGTTCTCTTAACACCGGAAACACTATGGCTTACGGTTATCTCTTTTGAATATGAAAAAGAATTATCTGTATCAACAATTTTCAATCTATAAACAAAAACAAAATCGTTTGATTTATAAGCATTTTCATCGCGGTATGTATAATAAGAATTACTACCCTTAGATTGTACTGTTGCTATTTGAGAGAAGTACCCATTCACAGAGCGTCTTTCAATTACAAACTCACTTATACCTTTCTCTTCACCGGTCTTCCACTCAACTTTTACATTATCCCCTTCGCTTCTGGCAGAGATAAAATCAATGAAGGCACCCGCAAATGCAGTTGTAAATAGCGCAATACAAATTATTATTAGTGATATCTTTTTCATGGTGTCGAAATTAACCCTAACCATAATAAATGTCAAGTATTTATTTTGTAAAACTTTAGAAGCAGTTCACGAGAGACTAGCGAGAAGTTTAAATCGACCAATTTTCTGACAACTAATTATGAAAATACTCAAAGTTTATTTTCAAAAAGAGTTTGTTTCATTTTTTTATTGAAATTAGATATTTTATATTTCCATTTATAATTATTAAGCTATTTAACGAGAGAAAAATGCAACCTGAGTCATTAAAATTATTTAGTACTCTAAACAGTTTAAAGAAATCACTCAACCAGAATGATCCATCTTACACAGATAAGATTTGCGAACTAATCGCCGAGGAGTTCTCCTTTCAATCAGTAATTATCTTTAAATCAACTGATGCCAATAAATTAGCAATTGTTGGGAAATCTTCAAATGTTAAAAAATCATTCACTACTAACTCTGTACTTGAATGCAAAGGTTGTAGCCTACTAAATAGTGATACAGATAATCTTTCATTCACATCAAATGCTGATTGTGGAATTCAGTCAACCGATTATCTTTTATACGAGGGATGTCAACTTCTTAAAACTTCTCCTTCAGAAAAATTTCTGTTAAAAGTCTCTCAAAAAAATCCATTTATGCAAAAAGACAAAGAAGTCTTAGAAATTGTAGGGGAGTTTGTTCAAAACTTATTAAGCGATTGGAAAGGTGAAATTCCCCTTAAAGATTTATCTCTCCATTCCCTTCTTTCTGTTGTTGCTAATGATTTACGTACGCCGACAAACAGTATCGTAGGATTTGCTTCTCTCCTTAGTGATGATAAACTTTCTTCTACTCAATCAGAATATGTAGCCTCACTTAAAGATAATGCAGCGAAACTTCTTGCCATTATTAATGATTTAATTGATATCGCTAAAGTAGATAGCGGTAACGCTTCATATACAGCAAACGGAATTGATATAAAAGTTACTATTCAAGAAGTGATACAATCCTTTACAGAGAAACTTGAAACTTCTAAGTTTAAGTTCAATACCGAAGTCGACTCAAGTCTCAAGGATATAGTTAAAACAGATGTCAATAAATTAAAATTAATATTATCCAATATTATTGGCTTCATCGTTTCTTCTGTGGATGCTAGTCAAATAAATATTGCGGTATATCAGAATAAGAACCAAATAGGAGTAAAGGTTAACGCAAACGGTTTGGTTATTCCTACAAGCAAACTTAAAGATGTTTTCCATCCGTCGAGTTACTCGAATATTCAAAATAAAAAGGCACTAAACACGACTGTACTTGGATTAGCCCTTTCGAAAAGGTATGTTACTTTAATGGATGGTCAGATTGATGTTACAAGTTCAATGGGGCGTGGTACTCAATTTCAATTTAATGTAAAATCAGATATTCTCTCCCCGATTGAAGAACAAATTAGTTCTCTACCAAAAGCGGGGCAAAAGAATAAAGTATTGGTTATTGAAGATGATTATGCTACATCAAAACTTTTGAGTAATTATCTTAATAAATGGGGTTATGAACCAACAATCGTAAACTCTGGTGATGCCGCTCTTAAACTTTTAGAAAAAGAATCTTTCTTATCAATCATAACAGATATTGTTCTACCGGATTACAACGGTTTGGAATTACTCAAGAAAATCAGAGAAAACAAAGCTACTAAAAATACTCCGGTTATCGTCTGTTCTGTTGAAGCTGAACAGCAAAAAGCTTTTATGATGGGAGCAGTTGAATATTTTGTAAAACCGATTAAGTATAAAGATTTAGTTGAAGTACTCACTTCTTACAAACTGAAAAAAGATTCTAATGTCCTCTGCGTTGATGATGATATTCCTACCCTTAATTTGGTTAAAGAAGCGATTGAATCAGTAGGTTACAATGCTATTGCTGAATCTCGCTCTGCTAAAGTTATGAATCTTATTCAGAATGTCGATCTCGATTTAGCTATTGTTGATCTTGATATGCCGGAAGTAAACGGGTTCGAATTAATTAAATTAATCAAATCGGATGCAAAGTTTGCAAACTTACCGATTATGATTTATACCGGTAAAGAAAACTATGAAGATGACCTAAGGAAGATTGACGGATTATTCACTGAACTATTAAGTAAACGAAGCACAAACATCGAAGACCTTGCGCAAACTATTAATGCAATGATTAATCGTTATGACGAACCTACTCCTCCGGAGTTAGCTGCTCAACAAGTTGACACCCCTAAAATTCTTCTTGTTGAAGATTATAAACACTCGCAAATAATTGTGACGCGTTTATTGAAGAAAAATAATTTTTCTTCAATTGTAGTTGTAGAAAATGGTGCTGAAGCTGTTGATCAGGTCAAAAAGCAAAAGTTTGATGTAATCCTCATGGATATGCAGATGCCTGTTATGAACGGCTTTGAAGCAACAGAAAGAATTCGGCAGATGCCGGAATATCAATCTACTCCGATAATCGCACTTACCGCATTTGCAATGAAGGGGGACAGAGAAAAATGTCTGGAAGCAGGAGCAACTGATTATATTCCGAAACCGATTGACAGCCAAGAGTTTATTGAAAAAGTAAAATATTATACCTCAAATACAGTTAAATAATAACCAGCAAATCGGATAATATGATTTCAGAAAAGCCTCGTGTTAGATTTGCCCCCAGCCCGACAGGATATCTACATGTTGGGGGTTTAAGAACTGCTTTATATAATTACCTCTTTGCAAAAAAGAATAACGGAACTTTTGTTCTTAGAATCGAAGATACTGACCGTAATCGTTTTGTTGAAGGAGCAATTGAAAATTTAATTGAATCACTTAAATGGTGCGGACTCAACTTTGATGAAGGTCCCGGTACAGAGAATAAATTTGGTCCTTATCTTCAATCAGAGCGACTTCAGATTTACAAAAAATATGCAATCGAGTTAATTGAAAAAAAATATGCTTACTATTGTTTTTGCAGCACGGAACGACTTGAAAAACTGAAAGAAGAACAGCAAAAACTAAAACTCCCTCAAGCAAAGTATGATAAACATTGTTTGAATCTTTCTGCGGATGAAATTAATGCAAATCTTGAAAATAATCTTCCTCATGTTATCAGATTAAATGTCCCCTTAAATCAAAAAGTTAACTTTAAAGATATTGTACGTGGTGATGTAGAGTTTGATACTTCAAACATCGATGATCAAGTATTGATTAAAAGCGATGGTTTCCCTACTTATCACATGGCTAATGTTGTCGATGATCATCTTATGCAAATTACTCATGTAATAAGAGGTGAAGAATGGCTTTCTTCTACTCCAAAACATATTCTTCTTTACGATTTTCTCGGTTGGGAAAAACCGATATTTGCACATTTACCTCTTCTGCTTAATTCGGATAGATCTAAACTTAGTAAACGACAAGGGGATGTAGCAGTTGAAGATTACCGCAAAAAAGGTTATCTGAAAGGAGCATTAATCAATTTTGTTGCTCTTCTTGGTTGGAACGCCGGTGATGATGTTGAAATTTATAATATCGAATCTCTCATCGAAAAGTTCTCGTTAGAGAGGGTTAATAAAGCCGGTGCCGTATTTGATATGGATAAATTAAACTGGCTGAATGCAGAACATCTAAGAATGAAATCTGATTCAGAATTGCTGCAACTATTACGAGATGAAATTCTAAAATCCGAATTTAATACGCTTACCCTGCCCGATGAATATTTAATCGCTATTATTCGGGTAATGAAAGAACGGGTATCATTCATAAGAGAGTTTATTGATAAATGTACTTATTTTTATAAAGTTCCTGTTGTTTATGAAGAAGCTTCAGTCCAAAAGAATTGGAAAGAAGAAACTCCGGCTTACATGAATAAATTAGCAGAAAAGTTTGCTGGTTTAGTTAATCCCCAAAAAGAAGATTTTGAAACCGCATTAACAGAAGTCGCAACCGAATTAAATATCGGAAAAGGAAAACTAATTCATCCGTTAAGATTAGCTGTCTCGGGTGTAAGTACAGGCGCCGGAATGTTTGATCTACTTTTTATTTTAGGAAAAGAAGAAGTCTTAAAAAGAATTAATTCAGCGATATTAAATATTAAGCAAACAACATAATAGTTTTAATATGGGGTTTGCAACCATATCTTGATTGTCATTCACATTCGAGCAATTTATTACGGTTATTTCCATTTTCTTCCGGAATAATTTATAAAGTCCCACTCACCATCGGTTTATTTACACTACCGTTTAAACATCCTACATTCTATCATCACATTTCTCATTCCATCCCCAGTATTTTATCTATGTTTGTTTTTGGGGGGTAGTGTTGCCCTATTTCTATTAGTCTTATGTCCATTGGTGTTAGTTTTAGTGTTTCTGCTCCTGAGCTTAGTACTGTTTTGAATTGGTGGTTTATTACTTGGTTTGGCGCGTAGAATGCGCTTAGTATTTCTTGTAGTTTTTTTCCGTTCATTGTACTATCCTGATATTGTGTTCTTTGTAGTTCTATGTAGTTTTTGTCTATTATTGCGTCTCCGTTGTCGTCGAATGATGTTATGTAGTATCCTGTTCCCGGGAATATTATTGTTTCTCCTGGGTTTGTTATTAGTGGTTCGGGTGTTGTTAGTATTTTGAATTCTATTGGTGGCTTGTTTTCTTCTTTTATGTGTGGGTATATTTCTGTTTCTATCAGGTTTTTTATGTATTGCATGTCTTCTTGTGTTACTGTGTATGGTTTTTGTGGTGGTCCGTAGTTTCTTATTATTATTTTGTTGTTGTTTGGATTGTTTTTTGGCGTGTATGTTTTTAGTCCTTCATATCCCCACCTAATTTGAAGTTTGCTTCTTTGCATAGTTCGTAGAATGTTGTGTCGTTTATTCCTTCTTGTTCTACGTACGGGACTACGAAGTCTTCTATGTTTGTTATTGTCGTTTCTATGGTTCTTGTGTAATGGTCTATTCCTTTTATTTTTATCCGGTAGCTCTCTGTTTTTCCCTTGCTTAGTCTATTTTTTATCCCTCTTTTCCCCTCTTTTATCGATAGATAAAGTTCTTTTTCTCCTTTTATTATTTTTCTTACCTCTGTTTCTTCTCCCCCTTTTACTTCCAGTATATATATCCCATTACTTAGACCTTCCAGGTTTATCTCTCCTTCTCTCCCTTTTTTCTCTTTCTCTTTTATTCTTCTTCCCAATATGTCGGTTAGGTTTATTTTCATTTCTCCTTCTTCTTTTTGCTCTATCATTACTTTTAATCTCTTAGCGTATATCTTTATCCCTTCTTTTGCCCCCTCTTCTCCCGTTTCTTTTATCCCCGTTAGCTGTAGTGTCCCTTGTGAGTTCGTTAATTCTGTCTCTCCGATTTGTATATTCGTTATTCCGTCATATACGGTTACTTTGCTCCCGTTTAGTAGCCCACCGTCTACTCCCTTTATGTTGAACTCTAGTATCGTTTGCCCTCTTAAGTCTATTAGGATTACTAACATCATCACCATCGTTAG
>JAHBUO010000057.1 GCA_019638025.1 Ignavibacteriaceae bacterium | reverse complement strand
TTTGAGTAAAGAAAAAGCCCTCTCTATATCTTCCGGCAGAGAAGGAGTAGTATATAATGAAGGAGCAGAGTTTTACTTTGCCGTCGGAGATATTAAAGTAAACGGAAATAATATAGATTTTATAGAAATACCGGATAGTGTAAAATCATTAAATTTATCGTTGATAAATGAATATCTTCGAAGCCAGAGGATAAGTGTTGATAATACAAGTCAGTTACTCTACAGCGTACAATATGGAATAACCGACTCAGCGAGCACGAAGAATTACCTTCAAAGCGGAAACTCAATTACCTTCGGAGTAGAATTAGTAGATGCAGTAACAAACAATGTTTTGGGAAGATATGATGAAGTAACCTTTGATGAAAATAATATGTTCAACTATGACAAACAAGGCTACGAAGTAAGCTTAGAAGGAATAGGAACAAACCGTGAGGTTTACCTAAGATTATCTACATTAAGTAACGATGAAACATCGGGATATTCATTAACACAAAGATATTCAGATGAAACGATACTTGGTAAAACACACACAAAGAAAATCAACTATACCGGAACAGAAAAACCGACCGAATATGCTCTTTACCAAAACTACCCGAATCCGTTTAATCCGACAACCACAATAACTTACCAAATCCCAAAAGAAGGATTAGTAACGCTAAAAATCTATGACATCCTCGGTAAAGAAGTAACCACCCTTATAAACGAAGAAAAACAAGCGGGAAAATACTCAATCGAGTTTAACGCATCAAAGATCTCAAGCGGAGTATATTTATATGAACTACGTTCAAATGAGTATAAATCAACAAAAAAACTTATGTTAATGAAATAAAGTTGTGCAAGACTATCATAAAAAAGCCGCTTAAGATTTTGAGCGGCTTTAATTTTTTAACGACAAATATTTCCCTAATTGAGATCTGCTTCTGTTAATTCGGGAAGCACAACTTTTCTTGTGATTGCCCCCCTCTTGGATTTACCATTACCATTGCCGTTCCCATTTCCATTGTTCTTAACAGCAGCTTTTTTTGCTTTAGTTGTCTGACTGCCATTATTATAGGTATAAACTTTGTTCTTATAATTTCTCAGAACAATTTTTTCATCATCATAATGAAGAACATAATTTGGAAGTATCGGGATTTTACCGCCGCCACCCGGAGCATCAATAACAAAGTGTGGTATGGCAAGTCCGCTTGTCCAACCCCTTAACTTATCAATAATCTCAAGTCCTTTTGCAATCGAAGTTCTAAAATGATTTGCTCCTTTTGTTTCATCAGCCATATACATATAGTACGGACGAACTCTAATTTTCAACAACTTCTGCATTAACTCTTTAACAATTACAGGGTCGTCGTTCACATCTTTCATCAGAACCATTTGATTACCTACCGGACAACCTGCATCTGCCAACATTTGACAGGCTTTTGAGCTTTCGGGAGTAATTTCCCAAGGATGATTGAAGTGTGTATTGATATATATCGGGTGATATTTTTTCAACATTTCGACAAGCTTTGGTGTGATTCTCTGCGGAAGTACACACGGCATTTTGGTTCCCAGTCTAATAATCTCTATATGTGGAATTTGTCTTAAACGTTTCAATATTTTTTCGAGCATTACATCGGTTAACATTAGCGGATCACCGCCTGATAAGATTACATCTCTTATTTCGGTGTGAGTTTCCAAATAATTAAATGCGGCTTCTAATCCTTTCATTGATATTTTTTCTGAATCGCCTACTTTTCTTTTGCGTGTACAGAAGCGGCAATAAAGTCCGCATTGACTTGTAGTTAAAAATAAGGCTCTATCAGGATAACGATGTGTAATATTTGGAACAGGACTCATCGCATCTTCCATTAGCGGGTCTTCGGCGGCATCAAGGTCTTGCAATTCTTGAATATCGGGAACGCATTGAAGCCAAATAGGATCACCCGGATAACGAATCAGACTTAAATAATATGGATTGATTCGAACCTGAAAAAACTCATTAAGGCTTTCTGCAACTTGTCGGTCAATCTTAAATCTGTTTACAAGTTGATCGACAGTATGAACGCTGTCTCTAACCATCTGTTGCCACAGTTCCATTTTCGTTCCTAAGATTTATTCAAAAAATATTTACCGTAAATAACCAATGCCTCTCCAACAGAATAAAAATCATTTATTTCTGCAAGGATTGTATATTCGTTTTTAAAATAAAAACGACGTGTTTTGTCATAACTATCTTTAGAAGAAGTTTCGGCTAAAAGCCATCTGCCGTTGTTCTGTTTAACAAAGTCTTCTGCATGTTTAAGTAATTCCGAGCCAATTCCTTTACGCGAAGTATTTGCATCTACAACAATCCAGTATAAGTCATAGACAGCATCGGTAATAGGTCGTTTACCGGTACAATGATAACCGTGGATAACGCCATCTTCTTCATACACAAACAAATGATAGTCTGTTTGAGCCGGAATATTAATGGCTATATCAATTAACTCAAGAGCAACCTGAATATCACCTTCGTGGAATTGACTAACAGAGCGCAAAACATTTTCAAGAGGTTGTCTGTCAGACGGCTTTATTCTGCGAATCATTTTCTCCTCTTTTCAAAGCAAATTGTGCAATGTTAAATAATAGTTCGGGATAAGTTAATCCCGCAGCTTTTGCAGCTCTGCTAAAACCGCTATCAGTTGATATGTCAGGGTTTGGATTAACTTCAATAACATAAGGGATATTGTCTGTTGTTAACCTGATATCAACGCGTGCATAATCGCGGCATTCCAGAGCATGGAACGACTTCAATGCTGTTTCTTCTAAAATCTTTTTTTGTTTATTGGTTATTTTTGCCGGACAACTAGGAACTGTGTTGTTATAATAAATTGTATCGGCAATCCATTTACCTTCATAGGTAACAATCTTAGGAAGCCCATCGGGCAACCCATCAAACTTTATTTCTGATATTGGAAGAGCTTTATCACCTAAAACAGCAACATTAAATTCTCTTCCTTCAATATACTCTTCAATTATAACTTCCTGGTGGAAGTTCTTTATTAAAAATTCAATTTGTTTGGTTAATTCTTCAAAACTTTTTACTACGGAATTTTCTGATATTCCGATACTTGCATCTTCCTTAAGCAACTTAGTAATAACAGGAAATCGGAGGTTAAAGTTCTCTTTATTTAATTCAGTTACATTTTTACAAATCATGTATGAAGGTGTATTGATTCCGAATGCTTTCAGGATGTTTTTTGCAAAAGCTTTGTTTAAACAATTTGCAAGTGTTTGCGGTTTGTTTCCGGTATATGATATCCCCATCAATTCGTAAATACCGGCATGAAATGACTCGAACGAAGCAATTCCTTCAACCGATTCGACAAAATTAAAAACTGCATCGGGTGAGGCATTGTTTAATAGTGCGTATGTACTGTTAATGTTTCTATCGATTGGTAATACTTCAACTTCCGAAAAATAGTTTTTAAGTGATGATGTGATGATGTCAATTTCCTGTAAAAAAACTTTTTCCGATAAGTCTTCGATTTCGTCAGTTGATTTATTTTCTTTACCTGAGTATAGAGAATAAACACTTACAGGGGCGTTATAACAGACTATTATTTTTGCTTCTGTCTTCATATCAGACTATACCGTTTTGCCGCTGATAATAAAACCTTATTAAGCATATCCGGGTAAGATAATCCGGCTGTGCGGGCAGCTTTCGGAAAGCAGGAGTTATCTTTAGGATCCGGGAGAATTCCGGGTAAAGGATTTACTTCAATTACATTCGGAACTCCGTTTGCATCTAAGCGAATATCTATTCTGCTCCAATCTCTACAACGAAGTACTGAGTAGGTGCGTAAACAAGTTTGCTTAATCTGATTCTCTAAATCAGAACTAATAGCAGCGGGACAAGCAAACACATCTAACGGATTTTCTTTTGAATCTAAAATCCACTTAGCTTCATACGAGTATATCGGGATGAAATTCTCGGGGAAATCATTATAAATAATTTCGACAATCGGTAATATTTCTGTATCATCACCGTTTCCTATTAGTGCAACTGTAAATTCTCTTCCCGGTAAAAATTCTTCGATTAAAGCAGACTGTTGATATTCATTAAAAATTCTTTCTGCTTCTCGTGTTAACTCTTCGGTGTTGTTAACAAAAGATGAAGAAAAAATTCCTTTGCTTGAACCTTCTGCATTTGGTTTTATTATTAATGGAAAACGTAAAGTCGTATTTTTTATTTCATCGATGTTGTTGATAACATCAAATGATGGTGTAGGAATATTATAATAAGATAAAATTTCTTTCGTTCTTCCTTTATCTAAACATAGAGATAAAGTTAAGGGGTCTGAACCTGTATAAGGGATGTTTAACATTTCTAACATTGCAGGGATTTGTGCTTCGCGACTAACACCGTAAAAACCTTCAGCAACATTAAAAACAATATCAGGTTTTAACTCTCTCAATTTATCAAAAGCTTTTTCATCCGCTTCTATCAAGGTTACCGAGTGATATAATGAAAGAGCATCTTTGACTGCATTGATTGTGTCCCACGTATCCCATTCAGCAAAAGTATCAATTTTTTTTTGTTGAGTTTCGGTTTGGGAAGTATTTCGGAGAGGAGATAGTGGTTCGATGAAAGCTTCACTTTCCGGTTTTACATTGAATGTAAGAGCTGTGTTCAATCTTACATTAAGCGAAGAAAAAATTTTAATACTCCTTATATTTTTTTTGTGCAAATATAATTAATATAATTTTTATGTCAATCATTTTGATGCAATGATTATAAGAAAATGTAAAATATTTTTTATTTTTTTTTGTTGATGTGTTAGCAAAAATATTCTTATGCAATCTTTGCATACTTAAGGTTGTTTGAGTAGTGATCAATGAGATGTTTTCGTATCACTTCATGCTTAGGATTTCTTAGATGTGGGTCTTGCTCAATTATTCTAAATGCTTCTTTCTTTGCTTCAATAAGTATCTCCCCGTCAGTTGTTAAATCAACATATTTAAACTCAGGGAAACCACTTTGTTGAATACCGAAAATATCACCTGGTCCTCGTAACTTTAAATCAATTTCCGCAATTTTAAATCCATCCAAATATTTAACCATCGCTTGTAAACGAACTGATGATTTAAATTTTTCAATCTGTGCCGATGATAAGTAATCAAGATTACGTGCATATCTTTCTGTAGAAGCAACAAATTCATCTTTAGTAACTAAAATACAATGCGACTGCTCAGTACCTCTCCCAATTCGTCCTCTTAATTGATGTAGTTGGGATAATCCGAATCTGTGTGCATCATTAATAATCATAACATTCGCCGATGGAATATCAATTCCAACCTCAATAACCGTAGTTGATATTAATACATCAATTTCTTTTTTCTGAAATTGAATCATAATATCTTCTTTTTCTCTCCATTTCATTCTACCGTGAATTAAACCGACACGGATGTCGTTAAAATATGTCTCTTTTAATTCATCGTAGTAACTTGTTGCCGCTTTAAGTTCAAGTTTATCAGATTCTTCAACTAACGGATAAACTATGAAGGTTTGATTTCCCTTATGCAATTCTGATTTCACAAAGGTGTAAATGTCATGCAACTTACTTTCTCCGCGCAGATAAGTTTTAATCGGTATTCTGTTCTTTGGCATTTCATTAATTACCGAAACATCCAAATCACCATAAACTGTCATTGAAAGAGTTCTTGGAATTGGTGTTGCTGACATAACTAAAACATCAGGGGTGACTCCCTTTTTCATTAACATTGCTCGCTGAACAACCCCAAAACGATGTTGTTCATCTATAACTACTAAGCCTAAATTCTTGAATTGAACCTCTTCTTCAAACAGTGCATGAGTACCAATAACAATATCCGCTTGTTGAGTTGCGATTAAATCCAACTGATGATTTCTTTCCTTCTTTGACTGCCCTCCTATTAACAACGCAATACTAACCTTTCTCTCCGGTACGATATTGTTTAGCTTTTCTAAAAGTGCAGAAATGTTTTTGGCATGTTGGTCGGCAAGTATTTCGGTTGGAGCCATTAATACTGCTTGATAATTATTATCAACAGCTATTAACATCGAAATTAACGATACTATTGTTTTTCCGCTACCGACATCACCTTGCAGTAATCTATTCATCGGTTTTGGGTTTGCCATATCAACCCTTATTTCATGCAACACATCTTTTTGAGAGTTAGTAAGTTCAAAAGGAAGCACCTTCAAAAAATTACTAATTAATTTTGTTTTAATCGGCAAGGAGATTCCTTCAAGTTTTTCTTTATAGTTGAATTTTCTGGAGGCAACGATAATTTCAAGATAAAACAACTCTTCAAACTTCAATCGTTCATCAGCCTTTTTAATATTTTCAAAAGATTCCGGAAAATGTTTTTGTTGAACCGTTTCTTTAAGTGATAGAAGATTGAATTTTGAAATTATAAAATCGGGAAGTGTTTCTTCAATGCCCGATTGATAATTATCAAGAGCGCTCAAAATAATTTTTCTTAAACTTAAATCTCCAATGTTACTACTCTTAAGTTCTTTCGAGATACGGTAAAAAGGAATTATTTTCCCGGTGTTGTAAAAGACTTGAGATTCATCTTCGGTAATCTGATCAAAATCGGGATGAGTAAATTGAAGTTCGTTATATTTAGAGATAGTCGGTTTACCGGAGATGGCAAAAATTTGATTCGTTTCAAACCTAGTCTTAAAAAACTTTACTCCTTGAAACCAAACACATGAAAAAAATCCATCCGCATCACGAAGACTTACCGATAATATTTCTTTCTTGCCGAATCTTCGTACATCAGTTGAAACAACTTTTCCGATAATCGTAAGTTCACCGTCAAATCCGTTAATTGTTAATTCAAAAGCTTTGTTCGACTTAATTATTGTAGTCCTATCAAGATAACGTGAAGGGAAGTAAAAAATTAAATCTCGGATTGTACTCAATCCAATTTGGGCAAAGACTTTTGCTCTTTTGGGTCCAACCGATTTAACGTATTGAATGGAATCATTAAGTTTTGATGAAAGCATGATATAAAATTATTTCAATATGAAAACAATTTTACTAAAAAGAGTGATGAATAAAAAGGAGTACAAAAGTTAAAAACTTGACAAACTTAGGTAACTTATACGTAAGTTATGTAAACTCAAAAAGATTGACTATTCATTGGATATTAAGGTAAAGAAATCTATATATTAGCCGCATATTTTTGGAGAAATTATGAAATCAATTAAAACTGCTCTTTTAGTCCTTATTCTCTCTGTATTTACATACGCTCAAATGGCTCCCCCACAAAATCTCACTGCCACTGCAACAAATAATAATAAAAGTGTGAAACTTACTTGGGAACATGACCAATCATCTAACATAAGATACTTTGTTTTTAAGAAAGATGCCCCCGCAGATGATACAACTAAACCATTCAGAAGAATCACAGTTGTTAATCACAAGGAGTTTATCGATTTACATTTAGCAATAGGTATAACGTACAGCTATTTTGTAAAAGCTGTATCTGGAACTAATCAAAGTTCACCATCAAACATTGTAGAATTTACTCGATTAGCGCCTGTTTTAGCTTTTGGAAAAATCAACGGTTTTGTATTTGATGAATTAACTTCTCTTCCCTTGAGTAATGCTACACTAAGAATACAACCGATTGACAATGTAAATCCGGGTAACACGGTACTATTAGGAAGAACTGATAGCAATGGATTTTATTCTGTAAGACTAAAAGTCGGCAACTACAAAATGTTTGTTGGTGCCCCCCGTTATGTAGGTGAATTTTATGATAATGCCTCGACACCGAATCTTGCGACAATTATAACTGTTGCTGAAAACGATTCCCTACTGCTTAATCAAATTTCTTTAGCTCCTGTGGTTCCTCCGGTAATGTATACTGTTTCCGGAACCGTAAAAGATGCAGATGGAATTTTCAATTTAACCGGTAGAATTTCAGCTTTTGTGAAAAATAGAACTCACATGCCTCCAAATGGTTTTGGACATTATAACGCAAGAACAGATTCCCTGGGAAATTTTTCTTTTAATGTTAAACAAGGTGATACTCTTGCTCTTTTTATTAAACCCGATAACCATTCATTCAAATCAGAATTCTGGAATGGTAAAACGACAATTGATTTAGCTGATTTGATTGTAGTTTCAGATAATGTTACCGAAATTAATTTCACCTTAGACCCAAAACCGGTTTATAATAATGGTGTTGCTGGTACTGTTTACGATTCTGCCGGTACATTGGGGCTTAAAGGACATGTTTATCTTGTTAAAAAAGATTTAACAACTCCTAATCCACACAACCTTAGAAGAAAAATTTGGGTTGCTACAGATTCATTAACCGGAGCATTCAGTTTCTCTAATCTTGAACCCGGAGAATATATCGCTCTTGCTGTTGCAAAAGGATATAAAGCTTCATATTTCAAGTATGATGGAATACCGACGATGGATTGGCGTTTAGCTGATTCAATCGTAGTATCAGAAGATGGGAATTTAGGGGATATTAATTTCTACCTTAAAGCTCGTAATCTTCCAAATAACACAAATAGTTCGGCATTGTTTGGATACACTTATGAATCTACAGGAATGTCAACAGAAGGTATTCTTACATTTGTAGCTGATGGAAGCGGAAATATAATAAGTGCTTCTATCTCTGATCCCTCAGGTTTTTATATTCATGAAGATTTGACCGATGGCAATTATATCTTAACTGCCAACGGAGTAAATATGGGCGAAGTAGTTTTATCCGGAATTGCTCTTAATCATGAGAACGGTGATCGCGAGATAGACCTTCAATTATCACCGAATGGTACAACTTCAGTAAATAGCAACTCTGAATTGCCAGAAGTTTTTGATCTTTTGCAGAACTATCCAAATCCTTTCAATCCATCAACCCAAATTGCATTTGCTTTACCCGAAGCATCTGTAGTTACATTAAAGATATTTAATATTGCCGGACAAGAAATATCGACACTGATTAAAAATGAATTCTTAAATGCAGGAAATCATGTTATTGTATTTGATGCATCAAAACTTGCTAATGGTGTTTATTTATACAGAATTGAATCCGGAAGCCATAATATCACAAAGAAAATGACTCTGCTAAAGTAGAAAGCGAAATGGAGTTGGCAGATTAGTCTATTTTTAATAGACTGAATATTTTAGGTGCTGCACAATCAGCACCTTTTTTTATACCATTGTGACAGTAATTGGAGAAAAGCCGGTGGGGAATAAACTATTCTGATTGAAGATTTAAATTCTTTAAAACTAAAAATCCTTGTAACATATTGCGTTACAAGGATTTAGTTAGTGAGCGCGGGTGGGCTCGAACCACCGACCCTTTGCTTAAAAGGCAAATGCTCTACCCCTGAGCTACGCGCCCTTCTTCGATTTTTACTCGAATTTTCTTTTAAGACTCCAAATTTAAGTCTTTTCGCCTAAATATCAAAATATTTTTTTGTCGTTCCTTTTGTAATTTTTAATGTATTTTAATCTGACCTGTAGTAGAACTATTATCTTTTTTTCTTATTTTGAATGGTTAATTTAATTCGACTTCTTGCCGTAATTAGTTGGTTCACTTCGAACTCATCTTTAACTAAACAAAGGTTTTTGGCTATGGGCTAATTCTTTTAGGAGCAACATCATGATTGGTCAAATACTTCAACCCGAAATTAAAGATTTAATCGATAAAAGAGATTTTACTTCACTTAAAGAAGTGCTCATCGATTGGCCTCCTGCAGATATTGCGGAAGTTATTGAGGATTTACCCAATTATGAACAAGCAATCCTTTTTAGAATTCTCCCAAAAGACTTAGCTACTGATACATTTGAGTATCTTGATGTCGATACTCAAATTGATGTCCTAAAGGCAATGGGAAATGAAGAGGTAACTTCTATTCTCAATGATATGTCACCCGATGATCGTACTGCTCTGCTCGAAGAACTCCCTGCTCCGATAATGAAACAACTTTTAATGCTCCTCTCTCCTGAAGAACGCCACGTAGCGCAATCATTACTTGGTTACAACGAAAACTCTGTCGGGCGTTTGATGACACCTGATTACATCGCCGTTAAGGAAAATTGGACTGTTCAGCAAGTACTCGATTTCATTAGAAGACATGGCAAAGATAGTGAAACCCTAAATATTGTTTATGTTGTAAATGAAAAAGGAGTTTTACTTAATGATATTAAAATACGTGAATTTTTGTTAGCTCCTCTCGACCAAACTATTAATGAACTCGATGATGGTAGCTATGTTAGCTTAAAAGTTGAAGACGATCAAGAAACTGCCGTCGAGATGTTTAAGAAATATGATAGGATAGCTCTTCCTGTTACTGATAATTCCGGAATTTTGATTGGTATAGTTACGGTGGATGACGTTCTCGACGTGGCTGAAGAAGAAGCAACTGAAGATATTCAAAAAATAGGGGGTGTCGAGGCATTAGATGAACCTTACTCAACTATTTCTGTTTTAGGAATGATTAAGAAGAGAGCCGGTTGGTTAAGTCTTCTTTTTGTGGGAGAAATGTTTACGGCTTCAGCGATGGGGTTTTTTGAGCATGAGATTAATAAAGCTGTTGTATTGGCATTGTTTGTCCCACTGATTATTTCTAGTGGGGGGAATTCAGGTTCTCAAGCAGCAACTCTTGTAATTCGTGCTTTATCGTTAGGAGAAATAACTATCCGCGACTGGTGGTTTATAATGAGGAGAGAAATTATATCCGGATTAATACTTGGAATAATATTAGCCGTGATAGGCTTTTTCCGAATTTCACTTTGGCAATTTTCCGAACATCTGTACGGTGAATATTGGTTTGTAATCGGTTTAACAGTTAGTTTTTCTCTTATCGGAGTTGTTATGTGGGGAACTTTAGTGGGCTCGATGTTCCCTCTTCTTTTAAAGAAATTAGGTTTTGACCCGGCTACATCTTCTGCCCCATTCGTCGCAACTTTAGTTGACGTAACCGGATTGATGATTTACTTCTATCTTGCTATAATATTTTTACAAGGCTCATTATTATAGAAATAACCGGAAATAATTTCCAAAGGTCTGTTAATTAAGTTAATTTTGTACTCATTTTTTTTGGAGAATATTAATGAAAGTTCCTCTTTTAGATTTAAAACAACAATACCAAGCTCTTAAACCTGAACTTGATGCAGCAGTATTAAAAACATGTGAATCTCAATATTTCATTCTTGGGCCTGAAGTTGAAGCAATGGAAAAAGGATTATGCGATTTCCTTGGATGCAAGTACGCTTATGGTGTTTCATCAGGTACAGATGCATTACTACTGGCTTTAATGGCAATCAACTTAAAACCGGGTGATGAGGTTATTGTTCCAACGTATTCATTTTTTGCAACTGCGGGTGTTGTTTCAAGATTAAATGCTGTCCCTGTTTTTGTCGATAATGATTTAGTAACCTTCAACCTTGACCCTAAAGAAGTGGAGAAGAAAATCACTCCCAAAACTAAAGCTATTATTCCTGTTCACTTGTATGGGCAAAGTGCAGATATGACAGCCATAATGGAACTCGCAAAAAAGCATAATATTTTTGTTATCGAAGATGGGGCTCAAGCAATTAGTACACAGTACAGAGATGGTCAAGCTGTCGGAACAATCGGAGATATCGGTTGTTATTCTTTCTTCCCGAGTAAAAATTTGGGTTGTTTTGGTGATGGTGGTTTAGTTGTAACAAATAATGATGAACTCGCCAAAAACTTAAAGATAATGAGAGTTCACGGCGGAGAACCAAAATATTATCATAAAGTCATCGGTGGTAATTTCAGATTAGATGCTTTACAAGCGGCTGTAATTAGTGTTAAACTCCCCCACTTAAACTCTTGGTCCAGCGGAAGAAGAAAAAATGCATCCCTCTATTCAAAACTGCTAATTGAAGCAGGAGTTGCTGAGGAAACCGGTAAAACTTCATTTGACGAAAAAAACAAAATACTTCTTCCTAAAGCAGTTTATAAACCTGAAGACGAATCAACAGGATATGAATCAGAGAAATTACCAAACTATCACATCTATAATCAGTACATCTTACGAGTTGAAAAACGTGATGCATTAAGAGATTTTCTTCTAAAGAATGATATCGGTTGTGAAATTTATTACCCTGTCCCATTCCACTTACAAGAATGTTTTGCAGATTTAGGTTACAAAAAAGGAGACTTCCCAAATTCAGAATTTTCAGCTGATACATCTTTTGCTGTTCCGATTTACCCTGAATTAACATCGGAACAAATTCACTTTGTTGTAGAAAAAATTGTTGAGTTTTTAAAATCGAATTAAGGAGAATAAAATGAGCGAAAAGAATTTTTATGTGAATGAATACGCAGTTGTTGACGACAATGTAGAGATTGGTGAAGGGACTAAAATCTGGCACTTCAGTCACGTTCAAAGTGGAGCAAAGCTTGGTAAAAAATGTGTACTCGGACAAAATGTAAATGTCGGGAATAATGTTGTTATCGGGGACTTTGTAAAAATCCAGAACAATGTTTCTGTTTACGAAGGTGTTATCCTTGAAGATTATGTTTTTTGCGGACCATCGATGGTGTTTACAAACATATCTGATCCTCGCTCAAAATACCCGCAAGTCGGAGCTCAATATTACAAGAAAACTGTTGTAAAAGAAGGAGCAAGTCTCGGTGCAAACTCAACAATTGTTTGCGGAAATACAATCGGTAGATTTGCATTCGTAGGTGCCGGCGCGGTTGTTACCAAAGACATCCCAGATTTTGCTCTTGTAGTTGGAAATCCCGCAAGAATTTCCGGATGGTTTAGTGAAGCCGGTGAAAAATTAAAATTCGATGAAAACGGTTATGCTATTTGTTCACGCACAAATAAGAAATATTATTTTGATGGCAAAATAGTTACCGATGTAACAGAATAAAATCAAGCCCTAGTTTAAACCACCGTCGATGAATTTGACGGTGGTTTTTTATTTTAAATCAATCAATAGTTAAAATGATAATTCCTCCTATTGTCATCGCCATTCCTATCATCATTTTGACGGTAAGAGGTTCGCCGCCAAGAATAACTCCCATCATCGCCCCGAATAATGGCGATGTAAAAGCAATTGGCATTACTTTACCAAGTGGAGCTCCTTTTATTGCGGCATAAAAGCAAAGCATTCCTACAGCTCCTGCAACAACTCCTCCTCCTACAATCATATAAATCAATGCTTTTGGGCTAGCTTCAGTAACACTTTTCCATTGCGGAAAACTTACAATCCCCAATATTATCAATGCGATAAAGGTCCTTATTGTTATACCCATTTGAGGTGATAAATTTCCAAGGTGAAGTCCTTTCTTTTCGAAGTAACCGCCGACTCCCCAGGCTATTGCGGTTAATAATGCATACAGTTGTGGTTTCATATTTTTTCTGTTTTGTTTTTGATTTGAACTAGAACTTTGTTAGAAAATTTTTCAATACTTTTTTGCCTGCCTCTGATTTTAATGGATTGAATTGTATCCCTATAAAATTATTATGCTGAACCACAGCTGATATTTTTTGAGTGCTGCCTGCGGTGGCAGTAGTAAAATCATTTACGGGGACATAATATTCTTGCTCAAAACAGAATAAGTCCTCAGATGATATTTCTTCAAAAAGAAGTCCATGCTTTAAAATATCTATCTTCATCAAGCCTGAATTAATTTCTTTTGCATCATCATAAGTAAGGGGCAATGAACTTGAAGGAATAATTCCCAAACAAGCAACATTTCCTTCGGCGGAATGCTCACATAATAGGTGCATCCCCGTACCAACAGCGAGAAGCGGTTTCTTCAACATTCTGAACATCGAAAAAAAATTCATTAAATGTAAGCGTCTTACTGCGTAATCTGCTTTGCTTTCGGAATACAATATAATTTTATCTGCTTGCAATATTTCATATTCATCTGATGTAGTTGTAAATGGAAGATTAAACTCAGATATAGCATTTTCAAGTTGGTCGGTGTTGTTTGCACCGTAATCAATTATTGTTATCATAAATTTATTCGCGCATTATTAGTAATGTTCCGGCTATGATTACAGCCGTTGCTATAGCTTTTTTCAGCAGACCGGATTCTTTAAATATTTTTCCTCCGATTAGCGTTGAGAAGAAAACCGAAATTCTTTTGACAGATAAAACCAATGCAACAGGAGCAATTTTTACGGCTTCAATTTGGGTCCATCTATATCCGAAAGTTAGAACTGCAATCACAAAGACCCATATAAAAAGTTCTTTATTTTCTTTCATTGTCTTTATGCGGACTTCCATTTTTTTATCTCTTAATAAACTGACTCCAAAAAATATAAGAGCAAGAAACAAATGCTGAAAAAAGAGAAATGAATCCGGAGGGAGTTTGAAGTTCTTCAGAATTACTTTATCGAGAATAGAGCTTATCGTAAATAGTAGTAAAGCTCCGATCACATATCTATGGAATTTCGATTTAGCCAGTATTATATAGGGGTCTAAAAGTTTTTGATTTGATTTAACTTCAAGAATGTAAGTCCCCAACATCAGTAATCCGATTCCAAACATTTCATTCGTTGATAAACTTTCAGCGATAAAGAGAAAAGCAAAAACCGCCACAAACCCGGGTGTGAGTGCAAGGAGCGGGAGTGCTCCGCTAATCTCCAGATTTTTAATTGCAAGCATTACACAAATAAAAGCACCGGCTCCAAGAATCGATTTAACAAAAAGCGCAAGCATCGATGGTGTAGTAATCTTATCGAAATCCATTGTTAGCAACAGTGGGATTGAAATAACTAGAACAATAACTGAAACAACCAACGAAAAGTCGAAGGCTTCCATTTTTCTTAAAACTTGCTTTTGGCTAAGTGCAGCAGCAGCAGAAAACAATGCTGAAAAAAAGGCTAATGCAAACCAGCTCATTCTATACCAACTACCATGAAGTATATAATTTCATAAAAATATTTCGACCCGGCTCGATATTTATGAATCCCCGATTTGTAGTAAGATGATTTCTATATGTTTTATCTAACATGTTTTCAACTCCCGCAACCAATCTGAAAATTAATCTCCCATACTCTATTTGTTTTGAAGCAAACGATAAGTCAAATGTCACATAACCGGGAGTTGTAATTTCACCAATTGCGGCTCGGTGTTGTTTTGCAAAAACAATTGATGCAAAGTCAATCGTTACAAAATCTAAAACAAAATACCTCAATCCTATTCTTCCATTTAACGGTGGAAGCTGTGGTACAGGATACTTTTTGCTCCCAAGAGAAGTGTCAGTCTCTTCATATTCGCCGTAAACAAATGAGATAATTGAGTAGACGTTGAATTTATTGAATATGTCCGATTCAATATCTGTATCAAATCCGGTTAATAATGCTTTCCCTAAATTTGTTTTTATTTTTGCCGATCGATTATCAAAAAGTCCATCTTTTTCAGAAACTAAATCATTCATGTAATTAACAAACATATTCAAACGAAGAGAAAATTTCGGATTCCAAATTCTTAATCCTGCATCAGTAAGAAAACCATTCTCAGGTTTTAAATCAGGATTACCTATTCTCAAAGGAACGGCAGCACCCTGATCAATAAATTGATATCTTTCTTCTAATGATGGAGAGCGGAAAGATTTCGCAAGATTCAAAGTAGCATCAATGTTTTCTGTAATTTTATACAAGAAGCCGATATTACTGCTCCATGAATTGTTTTTCGAATTTGCTTCTTCCCAAGTAACAAATTGATTTGCGGGGGTATTATTCACTACGCCGTTATTAATTTCATAAACCGGTTGTAGTGTTTTTTTGTTTGAGATGTTTATTAAATCAAATCTTCCTCCGATTGTTACGGAAAGATTTTTGTTAAGTAGTGAAAATTCATCTTGTGCATAAATGCCTAGACTGTTAAATGTTGCTTCGGGAAGAGGTTTTTCACCGATAATTTTATTTATGTACGAAGCGGGTGAAACAACCGTTAAATGACGCTCTCTTCTGCTATCGATATTTCTTAACCAAAAATCAATTCCGGCAACTAAAAAGTTATTATTTGAAAGAACCCAATCAGATTGCAACTGTAAACCTTGCACATAGTGATTTCCGGTTGGAAGTATTTTCATAACTGTTGTTCTCACACCTGTATTTGGATTTACCTGCGTCGGCGAGTTTGGAATATTCTCGACATCTCGCTTAATATTCTGAACAAAATACTTCAATGAAATATTAGTTAAGGATGTATTAACATTTTTCCAATTAAATTGTGCTGAGAATAAATCACGCTGTACAAATTTATAACTAACCTTTGCAATCGTTGGGAATAACGATGACGCCCCCGGTATTCCGATATCATTTCCGTTAAACATTTGGTAATTGAATAATACTTCTTTATTCTCTGCAAGTTTAAATCCGAGGAGTGTACTAAAAGTTAAATCATTAAACTGACTATTTGGAAGCTCACCTCTTGGTGTCATTGCATTTTCAGCATCTCTACCACTTAAAGTAAGTTTAAGTCTGAATGCATGATTTGAAGCTGACATAGAGAAGGAAGCCCCTTTCCCTTTATTTACTCCGTTGTACTCGGTTGAGAGTTGTCCTTTAGAAATAAAATTGTCTTGATAAGAAGGTGATTTAGAAATAATATTTACAACTCCACCAAGTGCACCGGTTCCGTATAGCGAAGATGCTGCCCCTTTTACAACTTCAATTCTTTCAATATCGCTTATGTTGAATAATGAAAGACCTGCAGCAATATCTGTTGCAGTTTCAATTCTGTTGCCATCTATTAGTGTCACAATATTGGAACGGCTTAAACCACGAATGGAAAGATTTGTTCCCCAAATGCCATCTCGCGCAATTGCTAATCCCGATTGCTGCTTTAATAAATCGGGAACAGTAACTGCTGATTTTACTTCAATTTTTTTTGATTCAACAACCTCAACCGGAATTGGGGCTGTTCTCTGCAATTGATAATTTTTTAAGCTCACGATTAAAACTTCACCAAGTTCCACAGAAATTGGCATCAACTTTATATTTAATTCGGCAGATTCACTTTCAACATTAACATTCATCTTAAACGGCTCATAACCGATGTGCGAAAATGTCAAAGTGTAGGTATCGGGGAGGATATTTTCTATTGTAAAATTTCCATTTTGATTTGTTGTAGTTGAGTAAGTAGGATTTGAGCAAATTATATTAGCCCCTTTCAATCCAATTAAAGTTTTTTCATCTATAACGGTTCCGGTAATTCTAACTTGTGCAAAAGTTAAAGATGCAAACATGCACAATAAAACGATTTTCTTCATAATCAGCTTTCAAGATTCAGTTCTTCAATGTTTACAATTATTATTCCATAAGCATAATCCAAAAATCATATTTTAAGTTATGATTTCAAATATAAAAACGTTTAACCTTCTTCTTTTCTCTGTTAGGAAAATTGAGGAATCTTAAAAGTGAAAATTTTATTTTGTGATTATTAATCCTTTTTGAATATTTTAGAAGTCAATCGATTACTATAAGGAGGGCGTGATGCCAATCGTCTCAAAGAAACTAATATTACTGCTATTTCTTGTTTTAACAACCACTTTCTTGACTGCAGAAAGAGTGATTAAAAACGGGAATATCGCATATCTATCAAACAGTATCGTCGTAAAATTCAAACATCAGGTTGAAAAAGATTTCACCGGAAATATTTTCCTCCCTTCAAGCATTTTACGGAAGCTCTCTTTTCTTCAAATTGAAGAGACTTCAGCATTCTTGAAAACTTATTCGGCTAAACGAAATCCGGAAATCGATAAAATCGTAATTATTAAATATTCTAACGACTTAGACCCATTTCACATAATGCAAATTTTGAAGAATGATTACTCAATAGATTGGGTAGAACCGAAATTTGTTTACGAAGTTGGATTTATTCCGAATGACCCCGAGTATATTGCTCAGTGGGGATTGGCAAAAGTCAAAGCTGCAGAAGCGTGGGATATTTCTAAAGGGGATACAAACATAGTTATCGGCATTATTGATACCGGCGTTGATTGGGACCATCCCGATTTAGCCGCAAATATTTGGATTAACAAAAATGAAATACCTAATAACGGAATTGATGATGATAACAACGGCTATATTGATGACATCCGCGGATGGGATTTTGGCGGTTTAACCGGAACCCCAGATAACGACCCGATGGAAGACCGTCCTGATCATGGAACTCATGTTGCCGGTATTGCAAGTGCCGTAACTAATAATGGAATCGGGGTTGCCGGACTTGGGTATAACTGCAAAATTATGCCGGTGAAAGTCTCCCGCGATGACACAAGAAACTCATCAAATCAACCCTATGTACTTTATGGGTATGAAGGGATTGCTTACGCCGCAGAAAATGGTTCTCATGTAATTAATTGTTCATGGGGCGGAGGCGGTTACTCTATCGCCGGACAACTAATGATAGATTATGCAACCTCTCTCGGTTCAATCGTTGTTGCTGCCGCGGGTAATAATGGCTCAAGTGAATGGTTTTATCCATCCGCATTCAATAATGTCCTTTCTGTAGCCGCATCCTCAAGCAGTGACACAAAAGCAAGTTTTTCTAACTTCGGTACTTTTGTCGATGTAATTTCTCCCGGAGTAAGTATTAGGGCGACATGGCAAAATGATACTTATACTTACCTCAATGGAACATCTATGGCAGCACCCCTTGTTGCAGGATTAGCGGGTTTAGTAAAATCACATTTCCCGAATCTTAGTCCCAACCAGATTTCAGAAAGAATTCGTGTAACATCAGATAATATTGATTCATTAAACTCTTCCATCTATAAAACTAAACTCGGTAAGGGAAGAATAAATGCTTTTAACGCACTTAGTGTGCAAAACCCAAAATCGATTAGGATTTCCGATGTAGTGGTTTCTGATGCAGAGTTTGGAAACAATAACGGAATTTTTCAGCCCGGGGAACTGTTAACGGTTAAGTTTTCGGGAGTGAATGTCCTTTCGGAAGTCTCTAATCCGATTATTACCCTAAAAACATCTTCAGCGGGAGTAACCGTTACAGGTTCTTCCGGAAATGTATCGCCGGGACCTTTAGCTTCGGGAGAAACTTTTTCAATTAGCGATGGGTATTTTCTTGTTCAGTTGGCTACTCCTTTGTTGCAAAACCTTAATGTCGAGTTATTATTCGAAATAAGTGATGGAGATTATACCGATTACCAATGGTATTCAACTATTGCAAACCCCACTTTCGCTACTGTAAACGCAAATAATATTGCGATGACGATAACCAGCAAGGGCGCTTTAGGTTACAACGATTTTCCGCAAAATCTTCAAGGAAACGGTTTCAAATATAAAAGCAGTCAGGGACTCTTTTTTGAAGGGGCTTTTATGTTTGGCAACAGTTCTGCAAAGGTTTCGGATGCGGCAAGAGTAACTGCATCGCAAAGTACCGATTTTCAAGTTATTAAACCGTTTACCCTTAGTATACCGGGCTCCATTGCAGACCAACAGGGGAATGCAATTTTTAACGATAATGGTGCCGGATCAAATTCTTTTGGAATAGAAACTCATTTGAATTCTTATTCCTACTCATCTTTTGATGATGAAGATTATGTTATCCTCGAATACAAAATGATTAATAAAAGTAGTAATAATTACTCAAATATTTATGCCGGACTCTTTTTCGATTGGGATTTACCCGAATCCGATTACGAAAACAATATTGCCGGTTACGATTTTACTTCTAATTTGGGTTATTTGTACAATAGTGCCAACACAACCAACATTCGTAGCGCAATAGCTCTTATTTCAGATGATAAGTATAATTATTATGCTATTCATAATTACGGACTTGATGGAGGAATAGCAGTTAACGATGCAGGCGGTTATAGCGATGCCGAAAAATTCACCACTCTTTCAAACGGACTAAATAAAGTTAGTGCAGGCCCTGCTGATATTTCCAATGTTATTTCAGGTGGACCTTACAACATTAACGCAAATGACACCCTAAAAGTTGCTTTTGTCATTGCGGCTTCTGATGATACTTTAAAACTGAAACAAGCAGTTATAAATTCTCGTGCAAAATACCAACACATCCTCACATCCATTGAAGATTTTAGTGTTGAAATTCCGGAGAAATTTGAACTTTACCAA
>JAHBUO010000056.1 GCA_019638025.1 Ignavibacteriaceae bacterium | reverse complement strand
AATGATAAGTTCATGCAAATGTTTGAACTGACATTTGATTTCTCCATTTTCACATACATTGCCCCATTATGTAAAGGGGCAAGTGTTCACACTCTTCCGTCAAGCGGGATTAAATATGCTAATGTTTACACAGTCCTGGAAGAGCAAGAAATCACATTTGCAGCAATGGTCCCATCAATTCTTTCTTATTTAAGACCCTATTTTGAAGAAATAAATTTTCAAAAATTAAAATATTCTCTTTTCTGTGGAGAAGCACTTGTAAAAGACATTGCAACGGAATGGCAGAAATGTACACCCAATAGTACAATAATAAATGCATATGGACCAACCGAAGCGACGGTATTTTGTTTAATTTATAATTGCCCACATAATGCTGATGGGATTATTGAACACAATGATGCAATCTCAATCGGTGTTGAAATGCAGGACATGAAAGCCATTGTTGTTGATGAAAATCTTAAACTTCTTCCAATCGGAGAAAAAGGTGAACTTTGTTTAGCCGGACCTCAAGTTACTCCCGGATATTGGAAGAATGAAGTAAAGAATAAGGAATCATTTTTCATTTTAGAAGTTGATGGGCAAAAATATACATTTTACCGAACCGGAGATTTAGCCTACAAAGCTGATGATGGTAATTTTATGTTCTTGGGCAGAATTGATTTTCAAGTTAAAGTTGATGGTTTCAGAATTGAATTAGGTGAAATAGAACATCATGTAAGACATTTAACTCAATTAACAAATGTAGTAGCTATTCCAATTAATAATAAATTCGGAACTGCTGAGATTCATCTCTTCATGGAGAATATTAAAAATGACATCACTTCACTCGAAGAAGAATTAAAGAATATTCTCCCCTATTACATGGTACCTTCCTACTTTCATAACAGAAACGCATTTCCATTAAATTCAAATGGAAAGGTAGACCGAAAAGCATTAACTGAATCAGTAGTGGGAGAATAGATGGATGAAATAAATCTTCGTTACGCAGATAATAATGATATTGACTTTGTGGTTAATGCAATTGTTGAATCATTAAAGAGCGGCACTGACACTGTCGTTTACTGTAAACTTTTCGATTTAAGTATTGATGAGTTCAAATCACTCGCTAAAAATATGTTACTAGAAGATATTGAAGGTCATGATTTTCACCTTGGCAGTTTTTTAATTGCAGAAGTTGATGGAAAGCCTGCCGGTACTTGTATCGCATGGGTTGAGCATTCTGTTGGATTTCCAAGTTCTCTAGTAAGAGCAAATCTACTATTAGATTTTATTGATAAAGATATCATTATAAATCTTCACGATAGATTTAATTTAATGCAACAAACTCATTTAGAACGACAAAAAAATTGTCTCCAAATTGAGTTCGTATATGTGGATTCAAATTATCGAGGAAGAGGAATTGCGCCTTTAATTATAGAAGGTCATATTGAAAGATTAAAGAAAAGATTTCCTAATATCACTAAAGCACAAGTGATAGCTTCAAAAACAAATGATAATGCACTTAAAGCTTATCAAAAAATTGGATTTAAAACTGTAATCGAAAAAACTATCACAAATGAAGAAGCGATAGCTCTTATTCCGGCTTCAACAATTGTACTGATGGAAAGAGAAATTTAACATTAACAATTTTTCAAAGGTAAGAGGGCAACTTATGCTTGAAAATATCCGGAATTCATTTATCAATTATTCTGAGAATAATGCATTCTATATTGAGAATGTTTTCTACAAATATTCTGATGTAGCTCAGATTGCATCAATTATTCGTAATTATATTGATAATAATGTTTCCCCCGATGAGAAACTAATCGGACTTACTACTTACGAATTTGCTGATATTTATACATACTCAGCTATCTTTGGAATTTTGTTTAGCGGAAGAGGGGTTGTTCCAATAAACCCTGATATGCCGGCAAATCGACATAAAGCAATTGCAGAGCTTGCTGATTTAAAAACAATTTTAAGTTCTGTCATTGATGATAAAGCTGTTCAATTGCAAAAAAATACTTCAACAGAAATTATAGATGTTTCTAAACTCCCTACGAGTGAGTTAAATCTTACTATTCCGACTGTATCAGATGCAGATACAGTTTACGTTTTATTTACTTCGGGAAGTACCGGAATTCCCAAAGGAGTTCCACTCTCATACAAAAACTTCAAAGCTTATTTTGATGGGTATTTTGAACTAGGCTATGAATTTACGGAAGACGACAAATTTCTTCAAACATCAGATTTAACATTTGATTTATCAATAATGTCCTTTCTTGCCCCAATACTTAAAGGTGCTTGTTGTTATACAATTCCTTCTAAAGGAGTTAAGTTTGTAAATATTTTTTCAATGCTTGAAGAGCATGAAATTACTACTGCATTAATGGTCCCATCAGTATTGAGTTACTTACGCCCTTACTTCGATGATATAAAACTTGAAAAGATGCGCTACTCATTATTTTGCGGCGAAGCACTCTATCTCGATTTGGTAAAAGATTGGTCACGGTGTATTCCAAATGCTTTGATACAAAATGTTTATGGCCCAACGGAAGCTACCATTTTCTGTTTAGCATACAATTATGACCCTTCAAAAGCGGATAAAAAAAGTTCGAACGGTATAGTTTGTATTGGAAAACCAATGAAGCATACAAACTCCATAATTGTAGATGAAAATCTTAATTTTGTGCCACATGGAGAAAAAGGAGAGTTATGTCTCGCCGGTGGTCAACTTACTTCAGGTTACCTAAAAAATGAGGAACGAAACAAGTCGGCTTTCTTTGAAAAAGAAATTAATGGAGTAATTGAAAAATTTTATAAAACAGGTGATGTTGCTTATCTTGATGAAGATAACGACTTTATGTTTGCAGGACGTAAAGATTATCAAATAAAAATTCATGGCTATCGCATCGAATTAAGTGAAATAGAACACTTCGCAAGAGAACTCTCCGGATGCTCTCAAGTTGCTGCCGTAGCAAAGAAGAATGGTGTTGACATTTTAGAAATTCACCTCTTCTTGGAAAACTATATTGGAGATGAAAACACCTTCAAGGAAGACTTAAAATCAAAACTCCCCTATTATATGATTCCGGAAAAAATTATCGTTATGCAAAAGTTTCCATTAAACGTAAACGGAAAAATAGATAGAAAAGAATTACTAAATTTTACATAAGGAATTTATGATTGAAGATGTCTTAGTGAGAAAAGCAACAATTAACGATATTCCTTTTGTTATTGAAGGAATAATTGAAGCTGAAAAAAGTGGCGGCAACACAATAACAACATGCTCGATTTTCGATTTATCAATAGAAGACTTCAAAGAATTACTAACAAAATTATTAAGTGAAGATGTTGAAGATTATGACTATTTTTTAAGTGGCTTTTTTGTCGCTGAATATAATGATGAATTAATTGGAACATGTGGTTCCTGGGTAGAATCTCTTAATGAATTACCAAGTGGGATGATAAAAGCTAACATGCTACTTCAGAATTTGAGTCGCGAAAAGATTCTTAGCGGAAATAAAAAAGTTAGAATTATAAAAGACTTAAATTTCCCACGAGAAAAAGGAACTTTACAACTCGAACACATTTATGTAAAAGAATCTTTTAGAAGAAGAGGTGTTGCCTCAAAAATAATTGCAGAGATTATAAAAAATTACAATGCCACTTTACCAAAGTTAGAAAAAGTGCAAGGTATCATGTTTTATGAAAACTATAAATCTTACAAAATGCACATGAAGAATGGTTACATTGAAACTGAGACAAGAAGGTCAGAAGACCCCGAAGTTTTAACCGTTTTCCCATATCAATCACGAACTTTGATGGAATTATACGGTGAATCACTAAATAAAATTTTGAATAATTAATATCGGAATAATAATGACTAATATTGAAAAATTAAATGCCGCTTTTGTTGAAGCATTAGACCTTGACCCAAATGAAAGTATTCGAGATAGCTATAGTTATGGAGACCCTAAATGGGACTCAGTTGCCCACATGGCTTTAGTCGTATCAATAGAAGCCCAATTTGATATAATGATGGAAACAGATGATGTAATTGATTTAAGCAGTTTTGGTAAAGGGAAGGAAATCTTAGCTAAGTATGGAATCAATTTTTAATCTTCAAGGAAAGGTTGGAATTGTCACCGGGGCAACTCGGGGAATTGGATGGAGCATTGCGCAAGCATTGGCTAGTAAAGGGATGAATCTTATCTTAAACAGTATTTCCAATCAAGAATTGCTGAATGAACGAATAAATGAATTAAAAGAAAATTTTAAAATTGAAGCAGATGGATTCCTATTTGACGTTTCTGAACCGAATTCAGTAAAAGAATGTTATAATCAGATTTTCAAGAAGTATAAAAGACTAGATGTTCTCGTGAATAATGCCGGGATTATGAAAGATGCTCTAATTCCGATGATTTCAAGTGAGATGATAGACCGAATTTTAGATGTGAATGTTAAAGGAGTTATTTACAACTTACAATATGCATCAAGATTAATGGGTCGAAACAAAAGTGGTTCAATTATTAATGTTGCGTCGATAATCGGTAGAGTGGGAAACGAAGGTCAAGTTGTGTACAGTGCAAGTAAATCAGCAGTAATAGGACTGACCTATTCTGCGGCAAAAGAATTAGCTTCGCAAAATATCAGAGTTAATGCTATTGCCCCGGGCTTTATTGAAACAGA
The DNA here is from genome assembly GCA_019638025.1 of Ignavibacteriaceae bacterium. Classification (GTDB taxonomy): domain Bacteria; phylum Bacteroidota; class Ignavibacteria; order Ignavibacteriales; family Ignavibacteriaceae; genus JAGUXE01. Next base: position 15,501 of record JAHBUO010000056.1, on the reverse strand, counting down.
TATGATTAAAGATGTTCCACCTGATAAATTCAACAAGATTTCAGAAAATATCAAAATGAAACGACTTGGAACTCCGGATGATATTGCCAAAAGCGTGTTATATCTAGCTTCTGATTTATCTAATTATGTAACGGGACAAGTACTTGGGGTTGATGGAGGGATGTTAGTTTGAGTTTCTGGGATTCGCTTTCCAATTTTTCTAATAACATCGCCTTAATAGATGAAATAACAGAAGAGACTGTTACTTATGATGCGTTAAATTCTCATGCAACAAATTTTTCAAATAAGTTTTCATTTGATGAGAAAAAACTATTTCTTCTCTTTTGTGATAACAGTATTGAGAATATAATTCTATACACTTCAATATTAAAATCGGGCAATACGGTTTTTCTTGCTGATAGCAAAATGGATGAATCACTTAGGATTAACTTAATCAATATTTACGTACCGGATTTCATAATTGATTCAGAAAAAGTATATGCAAAATATTCCGGTTCACACTTATTAAAACACTATTTTCTATTTGAAAGAATTGAAGAGATATCATCCTCAAAAATATTTGAACCCACTGCAGTACTGCTTTCAACATCAGGAACTACCGGAAGTCCTAAACTAGTAAGATTATCGAATTTAAATATTCAATCAAATGCAAATTCAATTGTTGAGTATTTAAATATTGGAGTCAACGAAAGGGCTATTACAAGTCTTCCGATTAGTTATAGCTATGGTCTTTCAATAATAAATTCTCATCTAACTGCCGGTGCAAGTTTGCTTTGCACTAACAAATCAATCGTTACGCGCGATTTTTGGAAAAGCTTTGATAAATTCAAATGTACTTCGTTTGCCGGAGTTCCCTACATGTATCAGACTTTGCAAAAAATTAAATTCCATACAATGAATCTCCCTTCTCTAAAAACAATGACACAAGCAGGCGGAAGATTAAGCGAAGAATACATCAAGTATTTTTTTAATCTTTCAAAAGAAAAAGGATTTAATTTTTTTGTAATGTATGGTCAAACTGAAGCTACTGCTCGCATCTCTTATGTTCCTTGTGAAAAATTGGAGACTAAAATTGGTTCCATCGGAATACCAATTCCTGAGGGAAGAATTGAACTTAGAAAAAATTCTGTTGATGACGATTCAGGAGAACTTGTATATCACGGTAAAAATGTAATGCTTGGTTATGCTTCGAACCGTGAGGATCTTTCAAATGATGATGAATTAAAAGGTCAATTATTAACCGGAGATTTAGCAAGAGTCGATGAAGATGGATTCTTTTATATTACCGGACGGACAAAGCGATTCTTAAAAATTTTTGGATTACGTCTAAATCTCGATGAAGTTGAAAAGCTAATTGAAAATCAATTTCAACTTCCAAATGCATGTTTTGGGAGTGATGATAAAATCACTGTCTTGGTTGAAGTTCAAGACTTGAAGCCCACAGAATTAATTAAAAATAAATTGATTGAAATTTATAAAATACATCACTCTGTTATAGAAATTAAACAAATAAGTCAGATTCCGGTAACTTCATCCGGGAAAAAAGATTATGCGAAAATTAAGGAGGTTTTAAATCTTGTCAGTGATTGATGAACTTTTTAGTTCAAATCCTTATTCATTATCAGCCTCAAGAAAAAATAAGCTTTTAGTTTCTGAGTTAAATGAGCTTACTTCATTCCATTACTCAAATTGTGAACCATATAATAAAATTCTTACTAACTTTGGTTATAAACCCAAAAAGAGAATTAAAGCAATTGCAGACTTCCCTTTTCTTCCAGTGAGATTATTCAAGACTCATAAAATCCAAAGTATTCCCGATACTGAAGTTCTGAAAGTTTTAACCTCAAGTGGCACAACATCTCAGGTGGTTTCTAAAATTGCACTCAATCGGGAAACTGCGACTTATCAAGTGAAAGCTTTAGCCAATATAGTAACTTCGTTTATCGGACATAAACGTTATCCGATGATTATTGTTGATTCCGATTCAATTTTGAAAAACAAATCAAACTTAAACGCTCGTGGTGCCGGACTTGTTGGACTTTCCAATTTTGGGCGAAATCATCTTTATGCTCTTGATGAAAATATGAATCTAAAAAAAGAAGAGTTAATTGCATTTGCAGAGAAATTTGGAAATGAACCGGTTTTAATTTTTGGGTTCACTTTCATGATATGGCAATATTTTTTAGGTGAATGTAAGAAACACGGAGTTAACATTAAATTTCCATATGGAGTTTTAATCCATAGTGGCGGTTGGAAAAAACTAATTGAAATATCGGTTTCAAATAAAATCTTTAAATCTGAGTTATCTTCTTATTTCTGGATTGATAAAATTTATAACTTTTATGGTATGGTTGAGCAGGTTGGAAGCATCTATATGGAATGTGAACATGGTTATTTGCACACACCAAATTATGCCGAAATAATAATAAGAGATTATCATGATTGGTCACCACTTCCTCATGGTAAAAAAGGAATAATTCAAACTCTGAGTTTATTACCAAGAAGTTACCCGGGACATTCTCTCCTTACCGAAGATATAGGTCACACAGTTGGAACAGATAACTGTAGGTGTGGAAGAAAAGGAACTTACTTTTTAGTTGAAGGAAGAATTCCAAAAGCTGAAGTGCGCGGTTGTAGTGATACACACGCGGAATCATTAACCATTTTCAATCAATAAAATATGATTACAGTACTTGCCCCAAAAGATAAAGGATTTTTAATAGTTGATCAGCTAATCAATGAAAAGTTGCTAAATTTAGAGTTACTCCCTTCATTTAGTCAACTTGCACTCGATTTTCTTTCCCAATTATCAAATAAAATATTTGAAGTAAAACATATAACGAATTTTCCGGAACTAGTCGCTTTGGCATATTGGATCAGGAAAGCAAATATTTCATCGATAATAAAAAATTTCCAGAAAAATGTTGACCCAGATTCCATCATCACTCCAAGAGGAATAGCTTTTCATATAGCTCCCTCAAATGTCGATAGCATTTTTCTTTACTCTTGGGCTTTATCAATGTTAGTCGGAAATATTAATATTATTAGAATTACTCAGAATTATAGTCCACAAATTGCACTACTATTGCTATTCATAAATGATTTAATGAAAGAAAAGCAATGGGAAGAAATTACAGAAAGAAATATTATCATAACTTATGCACATGATGACAAAATAAACGAAAGGCTTTCATCGATAGCTGATGTCAGAGTATTATGGGGGGGTGATTCAACTGTTCAAGCTATTCGAAAATTCTCAACAAAACCAACTACAAAGGAAGTCCCTTTTGCGGATAAGTTTTCTTATACCGTAATTGATTCAAAAAAATATATCGCACTTAACGATTATCGTAGAGAGCAACTCGCAAAACAGTTTTATAATGATTCCTATTGGTTTGACCAACTTGCATGTTCATCACCACGATTTGTATATTTTTCGGGAATAAAAAAGAAAAATCTTGAAGCCAGCCACCTCTTTTGGGATTCACTTAGCAAAGAACTCCAAAATAGAGAAACAAGTGAATCAATGGGTTTAGCTATGAATAAATTAGTTTATATGTATGAAACCGCCTCAGTTGGCGATTCGATGAAAGTTGTCTCTGAACTAAACATAGCAAAACCGACTGTAATAAGGATCGACAAAAACGAAATCAATAGTTTTAGAGATAGCTGTGGAGGTGGTTTTTTCTTTGAGACGTTCATAGAATCACTTGATGAATTATCACTTTTAACAAAGTCAAATGATCAAACTTTAACTTATTTTGGCTTTAATAAAGCTAAGTTGAGAAATTTAATAAAATCAGTTAACGGAAAAGGAATTGATAGGGTCGTTCCAATTGGTCACGCATTAAACTTTTCACCTTTGTGGGATGGTTACTCATTATTAGATGAGTTTACACGAAAAGTGCACTTGTTATAATTCTTTTAGAACTGGAAATAAATAAAAGGTTGTATATCAGCTGATTTAGATTGAATAACCAACCAAATAACCAACGCCAACAAAACAGCATGGACAACAATCGGGACTCTAGATAATATCTCAACAGTTTTATCTACTACTTTTTGAGGTGTAAAATGCCCTATATAACCCATCACAATCAAGAAGATTATAATTGTATAGGCTTCTAAGAATTGTGGAAAAACTTCGGGCTTTAGAAAAGTGAATACTTGATGGAATACATTTAATGCAGTTTCATAATCGGCAGCACGAAAAAACACACCCGTAAACATCAATAGGTGAAATGTAAAAATAACCTGAAAAACATGCACAACTTTGCTTCCGGCTAATCCAATCTTCTCATAAAATAAGGTTCTTAATGGTTTGGTTGTAATTGAAAATATTATGAAGAAACTGTGAATTAATCCGAATATCACAAAATTCCAATTAGCTCCATGCCATAACCCTACTGCAGTAAAAGTAATTAGAATTGCGAGTGCATTCCCTAATCCTCTAAAATTTCTAAGTCCCATCTGAAGCGGTTTGAATAAATAATCTAACAACCATGATGATAAAGACATATGCCATCTCTGCCAATAATTCATTATGCTATTAGCTAAAAATGGGAAATTAAAATTCTTACGCATTTTGAATCCCATCAGCAAAGCAATACCAAGCGCCATGTCCGTATAGCCGCTAAAATCACAATAAATTTGAATTGAATATCCATACATTGCGATAAGGTTTTCTGTACCGGTGAAACGTAACGGAACTTCGAAGACACGATCGATAAAGTTAAGACCGATATAGTCAGCAATTACATGCTTCTTAATTAATCCAACCATGATTAAAAATACAGCTCGTGAGATATCCGATTTCGAAACAGAAAAATCAGATTCTAATTGAGGTAAAAATTCAGATGCTCTGTCAATAGGTCCCATCAATACATTCGGGAAAAAGAAAATGAACAATGAGAAATTTCGCAGACTTTTTATAGGTTCCATCATTTCCATGTATATTTCAATCAAATAACTCATTGCCTTAAAAGTATAGAATGAGATACCAATAGGTAGAAAGATGGAGAGTGGATTAAATTGACCTACATTTAAATCATTTAGAATTTGAAGTAAAAAATTTGTGTATTTAAAATAGACCAATACACCCAAATTAACCACGATTGCCAAATGAAATGTAATTCTTCTGAGCAGTTCGTTTTTTGTGACAAAAATTCGGTTACCGATATAAAAATTGAATATTGCCGAAAAAACTAGTAAGAAGAAATAAATTCCGGCAGCTTTATAATAGAAAAATACCGAAAAGAATATTATCGTCCATATTTTAAGGTCACGAGTTTTGGCGAGTAATCTATAAACAAATAGAAAAGCGAAAAAATAGAATAAGAAAAAACTTGTACCGAATACTAAAGGGTCGTATTGTTCATACTTAAAAAGGGATAGTAATCTATCAAGTTCAATCCAATGAAACATATTCTACTTTTTATCTTTAACTATTGAGAAATTTTTGTGTTAGCCTAATTTGGAATCAATCAAACGTTGAAGATCGCCCAAATTTTTTGTTCGTAAGATTTCAATCCCCTTAAACTTAACTGCAAATTCTTTTTCGATAGCGACAATAATATTTAAGTGACTAAGTGAATCCCATCCCGGGACTTGATCAGCAGTTGTTTCGTCTGTAAAATTAAACGATTGAAGTTTTAATTCAGTAGAGATAACGTTAGCTAATTTTTCGGAAATCATACTATATCCTTTGTTTAAATTATTTTGATGATGAAATCAATGCTTCAGTCATTAATTCAGCAAGTCTTTTATAACCTTCTGTTGTAAGATGCACATAATCCTTTAAAGCTAATGGTGGATTTGAGTTAACCCAACGTTCAATAGAGTTTTCACCTCCCATAGAATCGTACATATTCCAAAAAGCAACACCAGACTTTTCAGCAATTCTCTTTTGAGCTTCAAGTATGAGTGGAACACTTGGATCTGTCATGAACTTAGAGCCTCTTTTAACACCTTTATCCCCTACGCCGACTAACAAAATACTTGTCTGTGGGAAATGTGCTTTCAAATCATTTATCATTTTTGTCATAGCTTGTTCATACCAGTTATAGTTTTTTGAACCAGCCATATTTAATCCAAATTGAAGTATAATCAATTTATAATCAAGATATTTATTAAAATCAAGACGAACAGATTCAGGAATATCTTTTAGTGAAACCCCTGTATTCCCTCTTAAAGGGAAATTGTCGATAAAAATACCTGTTGGTGTATCTTCTAAACTAACTCCAAAAAAATTAGCTTGATCATCAGTGGTAGCTGTAATTTTAATTGATTTAGCTGAACCGGATGTTGGAGTTAATACTAATTCTTGAACGCCTTTCCCGGATTTCAATGCAACAGTTTTCTCTGCTTCATTATCAAAAGAATATTTTATAGAGGATGCTTTGGCATCACTATAGAAAAGTCTTACTTTTGAATATTTGCTTAGATAACTATAATTTGGAGAAACTTCATACTTAACCCAACTACCGGATTTTGGAATTGCAACAAATCCGTTAATTCCTAAAGGTTTTTTATCCGGATTACTAATAAGTACTGATATCGTTTTCCAATCGTCTGAAAAAGAATGACGAGTGGTTTTTCTGAAAGTTATATCTTGTGAGGTAATGCTCATGAAACCAACTCCATTACCACCATATTTTTTTTGAAATGCTTGACGCATATCTGCTGTTAAATAGTCACCCTCATTACCGGAATCAGCAAAGTGAGCGACTCGAACTTGTTTTGTTCCTGTTTGTTTTAGAGCATTATAAAAATGACTCATCTGAGAAGTGTTACCAGCAATAGGAGAAACGCTTTGTAAAGTTGAAACTGACGAAGAGTAATAATTTTCAATCAGTTTTTTTATGAGACTAATGTTCAGTGTAGCTTTAAAATTCTGATTGAGAAATTCATCATTTTGATTGATACCGTAATCTAAGAGAGAGTCCGGTTTGATATCCATAAATAAATCGACAGGCTTAACATCATATCCCATGATGCTAATATCCTTCGGAAGAAACGATAACCCGATTAAAAACAAAATCGTAAATCCCACTAAGAGTAGCGGTGAAGAATTTGATTCATTTTTTTGCATTGTGTCCCTTATACTTTAAACAACTTTGAGGATTTCTTTAATAATAACCTTGTAAAGATAATAAAGTTTTTAATATTTTAAAGTGATAATGATGCAAAAAATGTTTTAATTTTCTAGTCAGCATAGGTATATTGGCAATTATAAAGTTTTCTCAATTAATGGATAGAATATGGAAATCAAAATCCGTAGAGCAGAAGAAAAAGATATAGATTTCATAATTGAAACAATTATTGAAGCAGAAAAAAGCTATACAAATAAGCTAAGTTATTCAACTATTTTTTCGCTGACTATTGATGAGGTAAAGAATCATCTTCGAAATATACTGCAATTAGATTTCCCCGGGCAAGAACTTTGTTACTCTCAATATTTAATTGCTGAAGTTGATGATAAGTATGCAGGAGCTTGTTGCGCATGGATTGAAGGTTTTGACGGTTTAGAAAGTTCAGTTATAAAAGGTAATCTTTTGCTCACTGAGCTTGGAGCCGAAAAAATTATTCAAGCAAAAAAATACTTTAATATGCTTCATCAAATAAATATTGAAAGAGAGGTTTCAACTTTGCAGATTGTTAATGCTTATGTGAAACCGGACTTTAGAGGTATGGGATTAATTGGCAAATTGATTTTAGAGCATATTCAGAACTTCAAATCAAATTATCCTGAATTAAAAAAAGTACAATTGAGACCAATAAAAACAAATCCGAATGCCGCTCGAGCTTACGAAAAAATTGGATTCCACTTTGTATTGGAGAAAAAAATTGATGACCCAGCCGCATTGGAAATTCTACCGGCTGATACTAAAATTTTGATGGAAAAAGATTTAGATTAGAATTTGAAGTAGATAAAAGGTTGCATTCCGGCTGACTTTACTTGAACGACCAACCAAATTACAATTGTTAATATTAAGGACAAAGTTAGGGTTGATTGTTTTGACATCAATTCTTTAGTTTTCACTTCCCAACTATCGGGTAAAAAATGGATTATATAACCAAAAAGAATTAATCCGAATATTGTCGGATATGCTTCTATAAACTGTGGGAAAACTTCCGGTTTGAAAAATGTGAAAATCTGATTAAGAATTTTGTAGGCATCCCCAACTGAATTAGCCTTAAACAGGAGTGCAGTAAAAATCAATAAATGAAAAGTGAAAACAATTTGAACAAATCGGAATAAACGATTTTTCTTAATTCCCATTTTCTTGTAAATCTTATCTCTTGACGATTGAGTTAACATCGAAACAATCAAATAAAAACTGTGCAAAAGTCCGAAAAGTACAAAGGTCCAATTTGGCCCATGCCATAAACCTACACAAAAAAATGTTACTGTAATTGCAATAAACAATCCTGTTTTTCTCAATCTTCTAAAACGAACATTGATAGGTTTGAATACAAAATCAAGTAACCAATTTGAAAGAGAAAGATGCCACCTTCTCCAATAATCAGCTACACTATTTGCCTTAAATGGTCTCCTAAAATTCTCTGTTAATTGGAAACCTAGCAATAGTCCAATACCTAACGCCATATCCGTATATCCCGAAAAATCACAGTAAGATTGTAACGCATTTGAATAAACTGCGAGTAGATTTTCGGTCCCGGTGAATCTATTTGGGAATTCGAATACACGAGAGGTAAAATTCAGATTAATGTAATCTGCAACTACAAACTTTTTAATCAAACCCGTCGATAGTAAAAAAACTGCAATACCTAAGGTTTCTTTTTTGAATTTAAAACCATTTTCAATTTGAGGTAAGAATGTTGACGCTCTATCAATTGGTCCCATTAAGACAGTGGGGAAAAAGAATATGAACATTAAAAATTCTTCGAATCTTTTCATTGGTGTTATGAATTCATAATAAATCTCAATTACATAACTTAGAGCTCGAAATGTAAAGAAAGATATACCAATCGGTAAAACAATATTTAAGGGCGTTATTGATGAGCTTGAAATATCATTTACTATTTGGATAAAAAAATTTGAGTATTTGAAATAGACTAAGGAAGCAAGATTCAGAATAATGGCAACTATTAAGAGGAAATTTTTAGAACGAGTTTTTAAAGCTTCATGGATTATTCTACCAAAAATAAAATTGACAATCGCAACCCCGAGAAGCAAAAAAACAAACCAGCCTGCGGCTTTATAATAGAAGAATACTGAAAAAAAAATAATCGAATATACTTTAAGTCGGTGGTTATTTCGAAACAGATATAAAGCAGCTAAGACAGTTAGAAAGAAAAAAAGGAAGTAGCTTGAACCAAAAAGTATTGGGTCTCGTGGATTATACAAAAAAAGATTGATGAACTTGTCCCAATCAATTGTCAAATTCATTTTACAGATTTAATTTTCTGATAATTTAACATCAATTACTTTTTGAAGATCCCCAATATTTCGAATCTTCAAAATCTCAAGTGCTTTAAATTTAAAGTTGAATTCATTTTCAACAGACATAATAATATTCATATGATTAAGAGAATCCCAACCCGGAACTTGATTTGCAGTCATCTCTTCGGTAAAATCGAAGTCTTCCAAATTCAATTCTTTAAGAATAATATTTTTAAGTTTATCAGAAATCATAATTACCCTATTATTTCTTTGAACCACTAATAAGTGCGCGACCAATTAATTCTGAGATTCTTCTTGAGCCATCATGAGTGAGATGTCCATAATCAACTGAAGCCAAAGCTGGTCTAGCATTAACCCAATCAACCATTGAATTTTCACCCCCCATAGCTTCAAACTTGTTCCAAAAAGCAATTTTTGTTTTTTCTGCAATCTTTTTTTGAGTATCAATCATTCTAGCTACACTAGGGTGTGTCACAAAATTTGAACCTCTTTTAATGCTCTTGTCACCAAGACCAACCATTAAAAAACTTGTCTCCGGAAAAATCTGCTTTAAGTCATCAATCACTTTAGTCATTTGAGACTCATACCACGGGAAATTCACATTTCCGGCACTCAGCATGTTTGCACCAAATGCGAATATTATTAACTTATAATCAAAATATTTTTTATAGTCTTTTAATATATCAGCAGTAACATCCCTAAACGAAATACCCGTATTACCTCTCCAAGCAAAATTGTCGACATATATACCATTATTCCCCTCAAGGCTTACACCATAAAAATGTGCTTGATTGGCTTGTGTAGTTGTAATTCTAATAGATGTAGCATTTTTCAATGGGTCTAAAACAAGTTCTTGAACACCTGTCGCGGAACTGAGCTTGATTGTTTTTTCAGGTTGATTATCAAAAGAGTATTTAATCAAACTTTCTTTTGCATTAGAATAATATAGCTTAACATAGCGAAAATTGGTTGATTGAGAATACTGTTGTGATGCTTCGTACTTAACCCAGGAACCAACTTTTTCAGGAACAGAAACAAATCCATTCAATCCAAACGGTATTTTGGAATCTTTCCCCACTAAAACTGATAGTGTTTTCCAATCATTCGAAAAAGAATGTTTAGTCGAGGTTCGGAAAGTAACATCTTGAGAGGTAATTGAGAGAAAACCAACCCCATTACCACCGTATTGCTTTTGTAGCATTTCACGTAAATCACCTGAGATAAGATCCCCCTCATGCCCCGAATCTCCGTAATCAGCTATCCTTACTTTTCTGGTTTTTGAATCTTTTAATGCATTAATAAAATACTTCATATTATCAACATTACCACTGATTGGAACATCTTTTCCAAGCTGTTGATAACTTAGAGAATTACTATTCAGATTATAATAATTAATTAGCAATTCAATAATTTCAGAATTACTAGTAGAAGCGGTTAGTAGTTTATGCTCATCGATATCAAAATTCTGTTTTTCAACAAATAAGTGGAAAGTTGATATTGCACAGATGGAAATAATTAATAACGCAAAGACTGTTATAAAAGATTTCTTCACCACTGCCCTATTTCTATTTTTTAATGTATAAGTTTTTGATAACATGGCGTTTCAAAATAATAAATTCGTAGCTATAATTTTAATCATTTAATACTTGTGATGCAAGTTAGTTCGAAAGATTAAATCAATTCTTATAGTTTTAATAATTTTAAAACTCTCTGAACTTCATCTCTCCATATTTCATAACCTTTTGCATTTAAATGATACCAAGAATTTGTAAGTTCTTTTTTAGTAAACATATTGCGCGACATTTTCTCATTAAGATCAATGAAGATGATATTTTCCTTTTCAGCTAACTCCCGCAGTAAAATATTTAATTCAGAAACAATTTTATTTCTATCACTCGGGTTATCTGCCCCTTCAGCAGGATATAAAGCTGAATGAATTACAACTTTAATTTTATTTTTTTTTAGTTCGTTGATCAATAGTGAGTATTGAATAATAATCTTATCAATTGGTATCCACATGTACACATCATTCAGCCCACCCATAATAAAACAAACTTTTGGCTTTAATTTTGTTACATACGGTAATCTGGCAACATAACCTTCTAATACATCGCTTGTTACCCCACGATTGACAACGTCATTTCTTCCAAGTAGTTCCCCCCAATTAGCTCCTTGAATGTGAGAATCTCCCAACATTACAATATTTGCTTTTTTAGTCTCATATACTTCATAAAGTTCAACCTCTTGAATATATAACGGGTTTTTCTTGAAGCTTGGAATATTATCTTGTCCAAATAATTGGAACGAGAAAGTAAGTAAAATAATAATTTTAAAGTATATGGTTATAATCTTCATAATCAACTGTATAAAAAAAAAGCCATACTAAAATAGTATGGCTTTATAAATGTTAAAATGATACTATTTCATTAATGTCATTTTTATAGTTTTAACTTTTGCACCAGAAACAATTCTAACCATATAATTCCCTGAAGAAACTTTTTGGCCAAATTGATTATCACCATTCCAGTTTATTGAATGATATCCAGCTTCCTTCTCTTCATTGATTAAAGTTTTAACTTCTTTTCCAAGAACATCATAAACTTTAACAATAACTAATTCCTTCGTTGGAAGTGCAAAGTTAATTGTGGTAGATGGATTAAATGGATTTGGATAATTCTGAGCAACTTCAAAACTAATCGGCAAATTAATATCATCAGCAGATGTTGTTCCACTTGGAACAAATATCCCAGTATTTGAATATGCTGAATAATTACCTTCATTATTTACACTTCTTACTCTCCAGAAATAGGTAGTGTTTGAAGTTAAATTTGAAAGGATAGTATTCATATTTGTTATATCTGACACTGTACTTGCACCAGCAAAATTCTGATTTGTTGAATATTGAACTTCATATTTCAAGCTATTTCCCGGAGTCATTACATACCAAGAAATATTTGGTGATACAGTCATCAATGTGATATTGTTATCAGGAGCACCGATTCTTGGAACTGGGCTTAACAATCCTGAAAGTACAACAAAATCTGCGGTTACTGACCATGCAGAAGTTGTTGATCCATTAGAAGCTCGTGATCTAACTCTCCAGAAATAATTTGACCCATTTGTCAATCCTGTTAATTGCAATTCGGTTTGTGTTAATCCTGAAACCGTTGGAACACCTGTGAAAATTCCAGAGGTGTTGTATTCAACATCAAATACAAGTCCAACTATTGGACCATTTAGGTACCACAATAACTTAACGTTATCTGAAGGAATACTTGCACTACCAATTGGCCAAGATGGATTTGGAACAGAAGAACCATTTGGTCCAATAACACTGAATGAAGCAGGTGAAGACCAAGCACTTTGTGTTGAACCGGCAATTGATCTAACTCTCCAATAATATGTTGAGCCAAAAGTTAATCCGGTAACTGCAAAACTAGTCGAGTCAATTCCCGCGAAAGTTTGTGTTGTAATTGGATTCGCCCAATTACCATCTGTACTGAATTGTAATTCAAATTCGTAGGCTGCACTATACCCTCTGATGAACCAACCTAAAACTACATCATTAGAATAAACTGTATGACCGTCAACAGGAGTTGATGTGATAGGTGTAGCTGAACCTGACCATCCGGCAGTTCTGAATTGTTCAGTAGCTGTCCAAGCAGAATATGTTGTTCCGTTGAAAGATCTCACTCTCCAATAGAAAGTTACCCCAATACCGGTAGTTGGGATGTCAATATTGTTTGCATTAATATTATCATAACCGGGAGTTGGAACGCCAGTAAAGTTATTGTCAGTGTTAAACTCAACATCATAAGTTAGAGTTGTACTATTTCCATTCACATACCAATTCAATTGGGTAGGATCTGACCAAATCGTAACATTTCCTATTGGCCATGATTGAATTGGAACAAACGGAACATCAACCGGCAATGTTGTAAATGCTGCTGAATCAGACCAAACAGAATAAATACCACCGCGGTTTGCTCTAACTTTGTAATAATATGTTGTATTGTTATCGAGTGGTGCACCCGGAGCAGGATAATAGTAATTTGTTATACCTGTAACGGTAGGAACACCTGTAAAAACACCGTCCATATTAAATTCTATTTCATAAGTTACACCAACAGCATAGTGGGTAACATACCAATTTAAGTCTGGAGATAGTGTATAAGCAGTCTCACCATTTCTAGGATAAGAAATTATCGGAACGGGAGGCATTGAATCGCCTGATGCTGCAACTTGGAAACTTCTTGGTGCTGCGAAAGGACCTGCGCCAGCCCCATTAACACCTCTTACTCTCCAATAATAAGGAGAACCTGTTGCTAAAGGTACGGTAAGCTGGTATCCCTGATCTTGCCCCAATAAATAAGATGCGGGTACATTGATATTATGATGAACATTATAGAAAGTCGGATCCGGCGTAATTTGTAGTATAAAATAATCAGCCGGTGAATTTGAAGCAGGAGTCCATAAGAAAAATGGAGTGTTTAATACATAAATATCACCCGCTGCAGGTAATAACAAAGTTGGGGTACCCGGAACTTCAGTAGAAGTAAATGAAGCCATACTCCAATTTAGACCTGCGTCTGAGCTTACTCTCCACTCATAAGCGGTGTTGAATACTAAATTTGGATTTCCAACAATAACTGAGGAGGACATGAGAGAATTATTATCATAAGCTAATGTTGTCCATGAACCACCAGCTACTTGAATTTGCATCCAATAAGGTCCACCTGCACCTGACCAACTGAAATTAATTGGTAAACTTAATCCGGTAGCACCATCAGTAGGTGTTAAAAGAACAACACCAATAAACGTTGTGAATGAACGTGATGCTGAAAAAGCAGAATTTTGAGTGCCTCCTTCATTAGAAGATTTAACTCTCCAGTAGTATTGTGTAGCAGGTAAGAGACCACTTGCAACAATTGAGGTTGTAACCCCTGGGATAGCATTATCTTCAAAAACTATTGATGCGAAACCTGCATCGGTAGCAACCTGGATATGATATAATTCAACCGCACCACCACCACCATCTGACCAACTTAAAGTAGGTGTAATTGAAAGACCTGTTGCAGCATTAGCAGGAGAAACAAGAACAGGAACAGCCGGAGGAGCTAATAAAGTTGTAAAAGTTCTCGAAGCTGAGAACGCAGAATTTTGCACACCACCCATATTTGAAGCCTTAACTCTCCAATAATACGTAGTGCCATAAGAAAGACTTGAAGTAACTGCAGAGGTTGTAACCCCTGGGATAGCATTATCTTCAAAAACTATTGATGCAAAACCAGCATCTGTGGCTACTTGAACATGATACAACTCAACAGTTCCACCACCACCATCTGACCAGCTTAATGTTGGAGTTAAAGATAACCCTGTCGCTGCGTTAGCCGGAGAAACTAAAGTTGGAACACCCGGAGGATCTAAGGATGTTGTAAAAGATCTAGCACCGGAAAATGCTGAAACTTGAGCGCCACTCACATTAGATGCTCTAACTCGCCAATAATAAAGTGTATTACTGAGCAGACCTGTAGCATTCGTTGTAGTAGTTGCACCCGGAATAGCAGCATCCTCAAAAACTATTGATGCAAAACCGGCATCAGTTGCTACTTGCACATGATAAAATTGTACAGCACCACCACCACCATCAGCCCATGTTAATGTTGGGGGTAATGAAATTCCTGTTGCTAAATCTGCAGGTGATACTAATGCAGGGACAGCCGGAGGAGCAACTGAAGTCCAGAAATTTTTAATTGCATCACCATTTATGTCTGATATTGTCCAATAGTATCTTGTACTATAGTTAAAAGTTGGATATGATAAAACAAGACTAGTTGCGGTTGTTCCTGTCTCAGAATAAACAATCGGACCTGCAATCGTTCCTTGTGTAATCACAATATCATATAAACCTGCACCTGTCC
This sequence comes from Ignavibacteriaceae bacterium, assembly GCA_019638025.1. Taxonomy (GTDB): domain Bacteria; phylum Bacteroidota; class Ignavibacteria; order Ignavibacteriales; family Ignavibacteriaceae; genus JAGUXE01. The sequence goes on along the minus strand of JAHBUO010000056.1, from coordinate 153 downwards.
AGGTTAGCGTAACCGGCAGAACATTGTTCGTCGAGCCATTAGCCGGGCCTCCAAGTATGGGTTGTGCATATGCAGAATTTACTGCAAAAAACAGTAATATCTGGACATATAAAAAAAGTTTAATTGAGCGCATTATGACCTCTCTTTTTTTTG
>JAHBUO010000055.1 GCA_019638025.1 Ignavibacteriaceae bacterium | reverse complement strand
CATAAAAATTTGAAGCATAGCCTTTCTTAATAAGTGCTTGAGCAATATGTGGTCTTCCAAGTGTGCCGGTTTTTGAAAACTCAAGAACATCATCAATTGAAATTGAAATTTGCTTCTGATTCAACTTTTCAACAAAGTTAATGATTCTCTGATAGCGTTGATTTTTAAACTCATCAATCTTTAATGTGAACTCGCTATTCGTCTCATCAAAAAAATAGCCTAAAATGTGAACTTCTTTATCCTCAAATTCAGCACTTAACTCTATTCCATTTATGACATCAATATTTAAGTTTTTAGCGTATTCTTTAGCTTCTTTAAGTCCGTCAATAGAATCGTGGTCGGTTATACCAATTATTCTTAATCCTGCATCAAAAGATTTTTTTACAACTTCTGATGGAGAAAAGAATCCATCAGACGCAGTTGTATGCATGTGTAAATCAGCTTTTGAAATAATCTCGCTATCTGAAAATTTCTCTGAAGGCTTCGTAATTCGGAATAATGAGGCGAGTTCCTTCCAGTTCAATATAACCTCTTTTTGCAAATGAATGTAGTGTTCTTGAGATTGTTTCTCGGGAAGTTCCTGCCATATTAGCTAAATCATGTTGGAACGGAAGACGTTCGATTTCAACTTTGCCGTTACGAATTCGCCCGATATCATCGGCTAACTGCAAAATTACAGTCGCAACTTTGCCTTCAGCATCTTTGAGTGAGAGTGACTTTATTTTCATATCAGCAGCACGTAATCTTTTTGTAAGCTCTTGAAGTAGTGCAATGGAGACTTCCGGGTGTGTGTAGAGTAAATCTAAAAAGTCAGCACGTTGGATCATAAAGATTTCAACTTCTTCCATAGCAGTAACATTTGCTGAACGATTCAAGCCATCAAGAATTGCCATCTCTCCAAAAAAATCTGATTCAACAAGCATAGTTAAAATTACTTCTCTTCCATCTTCACTTACTCTGGAGACTTTAACGCTTCCCTTAGCAATAACAAAAAGAGCAGAGCCTGTCTCATGCTCCATTAATATCAATGCTTCCGGTGGATAAACAAGAAGTTTCCCCAACTGAGCTATTTTAGAAAGTGTGTCTGAACCAAGTCCTGTAAAAATAGGTACGTACTTTAAAAATTCGTCTTTCTTTTCCAACATCTTGTGACTTCCTGAAAATTGTCTGGCAATATAGGCGCATGACGTTTGAAAGTCAAATTCAAAAAGATTGATAGATTTTTCATCAACTTTATATGTAGTTATATATTCTTCAAAATTAAGAAAGAAGGTAAAATTTCTTAAATTGCATCTTTTAAAATGGGTAATTAATTTTTCAATTCATTTACGCGTGGAGTATTCCGGATGTTAAAACTTTTTAAGAAGTTATTTGGCGATAAGCAAGCAAAAGATATCGCTCCTCTTAAACCAATTGTTACAGAAATTAATAAGTATTACGAAGAATATCAAAATTTAAGTGACGAGCAATTAAAAGCTAAAACTGATTACTTTAAGCAAAAATTATTTGATGGTACTTCGGAAATAAGACAAAAAATAGATGAGCTTAATCTACAACTTCAATCAAATGAGGAGTTCGATAGACAAAGTATTCATGATGAAATTGAATCAATTAAAGATGAGCTTCACGAAAAGTATGAAGAAATTCTTGATGAAATTTTACCGGAAGCATTTGCTGTTGTAAAAGATACCTGCCGCAGATTAGTAGGAAAATCTTGGAATGTGATGGGGCATAAACAAACCTGGGAGATGATTCCGTATGATGTTCAGTTGATGGGAGGAATTATTCTTCATCAGGGAAAGATTGCTGAAATGGCAACCGGTGAAGGTAAAACACTCGTAGCAACGCTTCCTATTTATCTGAATGCGCTTACCGGACTTGGTGTTCATCTGGTTACAGTGAATGATTATCTGGCTCAACGAGATTCGGAGTGGATGGGAGAAATTTTTAAGTTTCACGGCTTAACTGTTGGTGTTATCCTTAATACCATGAATCCTGACCAACGAAAAGTTCAATATGCCTCAGATATTACTTATGGTACAAATAACGAGTTCGGATTTGATTATCTCCGTGATAACATGGCTGTCGATAAGGAACATCAAGTTCAAAGAAAACATAATTATGCAATTGTGGATGAAGTCGACTCAGTTCTTATCGATGAAGCTAGAACTCCATTGATTATCTCAGGAGCTGTTGATGTTGATGACCAAAAGTTTGATGAGATGAAGCCAAGCATAGAAAGATTACATCGCCTCCAAACTAATTTTGTTGCAAAAATTGTTCAAGAAGCTGAAGATATTCTCAGCAATAATCCTGACAAAAATTCAAACTTCGAAGCCGGTAAACTTTTACTACGAGCTTACAGGGGGCTTCCTAAAAATAAAAAACTCGCTAAAGTTTTCTCTGAACCTTCTTATAAAAAATTAATGCAGGAAGTTGAACTTGAATTCTTAAGAGAAAAAAGTAAAAACATGTATATCATTGATGATGAACTATATTTTGTTATCGATGAAAAAAATAACACTATTGATTTAACAGAAAAAGGAAGAGAAGAACTCGCCAAAGGAAGCCGTGAAGATAAAAACTACTTTGTCCTCCCTGACCTTGGTACTGAAATAAGCAAATTCGAAAATGACCCATCATTATCACCTGAAGAAAAAACTATCAAGAAAGATGCACTTTATCATACTTACAGCGAAAGAAGTGATAGAATACATACGCTTCATCAATTATTAAAAGCTTATACTCTATTTGAGAAAGATGATGAATATGTAATTACCGAGGAAGGAAAAATTGCAATCGTAGATGAATTTACAGGACGTATTCTCCCCGGACGAAGATATTCAGACGGCCTCCATCAAGCAATTGAAGCGAAAGAAAATGTAAAAGTTGAACGCGATACTCAAACATTAGCGACAATCACACTTCAGAACTATTTCAGAATGTACAATAAATTAGCGGGTATGACGGGTACTGCAGAAACTGAAGAAGGTGAATTTTATGAGATTTATAAACTCGAAGTTGTAGTTGTTCCAACCAATAAACCTATTACTCGTAGTGATGATGATGATGCAATCTTTAAAACTAAGCGTGAAAAGTACAATGCAATTCTTGAAAAAGTTGAAGAGTTAAGAAAAGAAGGGAGACCCGTTCTCGTAGGTACCACATCGGTTGAAGTGTCAGAAACTATATCGAGAATGTTAAAGAGAAAAGGAATTCCACACAATGTTTTAAATGCGAAACAACATCAACGTGAGGCAGAAGTTGTTACAATGGCCGGACAAGTAGGCGCAGTAACAATTGCAACAAATATGGCAGGTCGTGGAACAGACATTAAACTTGGTGCCGGAGTTAGAGAGAGAGGGGGTCTCTATATACTTGGAACTGAGCGTCACGAATCACGAAGAATTGATAGACAGTTACGAGGTCGTTCCGGTCGACAAGGTGACCCGGGAACAACAAAATTTTATCTCTGTTTAGAAGATGATTTAATGCGTTTATTCGGAAGTGATAGAATTGCTTCTGTAATGGAAAGAATGGGTATTCAAGAAGGTGAAGTCATTCAACATCCGTTAATAACAAAGTCAGTTGAACGTGCACAGAAAAAAGTTGAGGAGAATAACTTCTCAATCCGAAAGAGACTTCTTGAGTATGATAATGTAATGAATCAACAAAGAGAAGTTATTTATACACGAAGAAACAGAGCACTCCAAGGAGAAAGATTAAAAGGAGAGATTTTCGATAACTTGACTGAGTTTGTTGAGGAGATTGTCGGCAGATCGTATGACGATGCTAATATCGAAAAAATTCATGAGGAGACACTCCACAATTTCTTAGTTGATATTAAGATTGACCCCGACCAATTTGAAAAACTCGGTAAAGATGGTATAGTAGATTTAATAGAAAGTAACGCAAAAGAGTTTTATCGAAAGAAAGAAGAGATGCTCGGTTCTGAGTTAATGGCAGCATTAGAGAGATACTCAGTTTTAACTGTAATCGATCAGAAATGGAAAGAACATCTCCGTGAAATGGATGATTTGAAAGAGGGAATCGGTTTGCGAGCTTATGGTCAAAAAGACCCTCTAATTGAATATAAGGGGGAGGCTTATAATTTATTTGTTTCGTTACTCGATCAAATTAGAAATGAAACAGTTGCATCTGTGTTTAAATTTTTCCCTCAAAATCCGAATGAAATGCCCGAGCAGAAACGACGCCCTTCTCGTGGAAGAATTATCGAGTCAAAACAAAATACTGTTGGAATCGGGATGAGTAAGAATCCTGGTCAAAGCGATCCTGCAACGGCTGGTAAAATTCAACCTGTTCGAGTAGAAGAAAAAGTTGGTCGTAATGACCCATGCCCGTGTGGTAGCGGTAAAAAATACAAACAATGTCACGGTAAAATATAAATCAAAGGTCTGCCATGAAAAAAGTAGAAGCGATTATACGTCCGTTTAAACTTGAAGAAGTAAAAGAGGCACTTATTGAATTGGGTGCTAAAGGTATGACTATAACCGAAGTGCGCGGTTATGGCAGACAAAAAGGGCATAAGGAAACTTATAGAGGGAGCGAATATCGGATTGAATTCGTTCCAAAAATTAAAATTGAAATTGTAATCGAAAAAGAAAAGCTTGAAAAAGTTGTTGATGCTATTATCAAAACCGCAAAAACCGGACAGATCGGTGACGGTAAAATTTTTATCTCTGATGTAGAAGATGTTATACGGATTCGTACTGAAGAGTCAGGTCGTGAAGCATTGTGATTAAGTTTTTGAAAGTCTAATTAAATGAAAAATCGAGGCTCAAAATATTTCCTTTTATTGATATTACTATTTATCCTCCCATCAACGGGATGTAATGTATGGTATGATTTTACAACATATTTCAATCTTTACTACAATGCAAGCTACTTGTTTGAAGAAGCAGAAATTTCAATCTCTGAACAAAGAAAAGATATTTATAGTATTAATGAACCGAGTATAGCAAATAATGCTAATCAATCTTTAACTAAAGTGATTGAGAAGTGCTCAAAAATTCTTCAGTTTAATTCGGAAAGCTCTTTTGTAGATGATGCCCTTTTCATGACCGGTAAAGCATTTTATTATCAGAAACTTTTTCCTAGGGCATTACGAAAATTTGAAGAACTCATTGCTAAAGTCCCTGATAGCAAGCTTATCCCCGAAGCCGAGTTGTGGATTGCAAAGACCCAAAGCGAATTGAAAAGTTATGAATTAGCACTTCAATTATTATCAGAGATTAAATCTAAAGCCGTCAAAGATAACAATGAAGATTTGTTAAGTTTAGCTTTTGTTGAAGAAATTAGGACATATAAGAGACTTGAAAAATATTCTGATGCCTTAAGATTAACATCAGAATTAATGAAATTAGATGCTCAGGGTTATATACTTTATCAAACTGCATTTGAAATAGGGGAATTGAATCAGACTATTAAAAACTACTCGGCTGCTGCGGCCGCCTATTCATCTGTAAACAAGTATTCGCCATCTTTTGATTATGAATTTAACTCGCAAATTAAATTTGCTAAGATGTTGAGATTGCTTAATCAAAATGAAGAAGCCGTTAAAGTTCTCTCTGACTTAAGATCTGAAGATAAAAACTCACAAAGTTTTGATGCAATTGATTTTGAAATGGGAATGGCTTATAAAGAACTTGGCGAATATGATAACGCATATCAGAAATTTAAGTTTATTGATACAGCTTTTGCAAATTCAGTTAATGCAGGTCTAGCCCGTTATGAAATGGGTGAAATGTTCGAGATTGATGTGTTTAACTACGATAGTGCCTTTGTTTATTATCAAAAAGCACAGAGTTCAACTTCTAACATCGAGTACGCACAAAAAATAAAAAACAAAGCTCAACTATTTAACAAGTATCGTACTCTACTTGGGAATCAACTTAGCTTTATGCGTCAAAATGAGTATTTGATTGATAGTACTGCGTTTGAGAGAGATTCAATTGCTTTTTCAGTTGAGCAGGAAAAAGAGTTGGAGGAGCAACAAAGTAATGAGGTAGCTGCTGCATTTGGTAATGAACGGGGAAACGCCCAACCAAATTTACGTCAAAATACGCAAGTTAAATCAGCACCACAAAGACCAACAGTTTCGTTAGACTCATTATCTGTTCTTCTTTCAAAGAATAGTTTTGAAATGGGAAATCTCTTCTTTACTGAATTGTTCGTTTATGATTCAGCCTATTATTACTATAAAATTGTTGTTGATAATTATCCCGATTCAAAAGTTTATCCCGAAGCACTTTACTCGCTTGGTACTTACTATTATGCAATAAACGATTCTGTTAAAGGTGATAGTATATACAATCATATTTATGATACTTACAAAACTTTGCAAATTGTAAATGCAGTTGCATCACAGTTAAACAAACCTTTGATTGATTTAAATTTTGATCCGGCTCGAGATGTTTATACTCAAGCGGAGAGTTTGTTGACTTCAAACGAGTATGGAAAATCATTCAAACATTTTTATGAGATACATAAAGCATATCCTAATTCCGAATATGCTCCAAAATCTTTATTTACTTCCGGTTGGATTTTGGAAGAGAAGCTCACTTTAAAAGATAGTGCGGCTGTTGTTTATGATTCATTGGTTACAAAGTTTCCAAGATCGGTTTATGCTCAAAAAGTAAATCCTAAATTAAATTTCTATAAGCAAGAAAAAACCAGATTAGAAAATCTCAGACTCGATTCCCTCAAAAAAATTGAAGATGAACTCCGCCAAATTGCAGTTGAAGATTCTATCCGAAAAGCTGAATTGAATAAGCCAAAGGAAGTTGTTCCTACTCCCGAAGAAAATTCTGATACAAAAGAAATCGATGAGAATGAGGGAGATAAAGAAAATCCTTCAGAGGAAGAACAACAGTTTTCGTTTATTAAGTCTGAGGAATTTAGAGGCACTCTTGCGTTATATCCAATTATTAATATCCTTTTTTGTTGATAATTTATGTCCGAACTGGGATTAATTTGGGAGAAGTTACTACCTCTATTTAAGAGGAATAAAGTAAAGTCAATTTTCATCTATCTCTTTTTTCTTATCTATTTTAGCCTTCCCGGGTTACAAATTCCTATTCTTGAATTCCATTCAACTCGCATCTCTTCTTTGATGGAGCAAAGAGGGATTGAAAATTTTCTATTCTTTTATCCGAAACAAAATTTTGTCGAAATAGAAGATATAAATCCAAATTTGCTCAGAGCAATAATTTCTATGGAGGATGGAAGTTTTTTTAATCATCATGGAGTTGATTGGAAAGAGTTGAAAACTTCGCTGAGAGTAAATACAAGAAGAAAGAAAAGTGTAAGAGGCGGCAGTACACTTACAATGCAGTTATCAAAGAATTTATTCTTCACTACTCACAAAAGTTTTTTGCGCAAAGCTAAGGAGTTACTCGTTACTTTCAGAATGGAAAAAGAACTTAGCAAAAAAACTATATTAGAACAGTATGTTAATGTTATTGAATGGGGTGATGGGGTTTTCGGAATTCAAAAAGCATCGGAAATATATTTCGATAAAGAACCAATCGAATTGACCACAACAGAATCAGCTAAATTAGCGGCTGTCATTCCTTCACCGCTCAAACATCAACCAAATGTTAATAGTCGATATGTGCAAAGAAGGTCATCCATAATTCGTGCACGTTTAAGTGATGTAGTTTTGGATTTTTAGTTGAAACGTAAAGAACTATTATCATTAATTGATGGAGGTGAGAACTTCCATGTTGAGTACAAATTAAAGTTTTCTTCGGCAGAGCGGATTGCTAAAGAAATGATTGCTTTTGCTAACACAAAAGGAGGTTTTATCCTCTTTGGCATTGATGACGATAAGAACATCGTCGGAGTTGAGAGTGAAAAGGGAGAGGCTGAACTTATTAAACAAGCAGCTGAAGAATATTGTGAACCCCTAATCGATTACAAAATTGAGTTTATAGATTTATTCGGTAAAGAGATTGTTGTTATTACTATTCCGGAATCACTTAAAAAGCCTCATCGATTACAAGATTATCAATCTGAAATTGATATTACTTCTGCTCAAGTTTATGTTAGAGTAAATGATAAGTCTGTCCCCGCAAGTAAAGAGATGGTTAAGCTACTTATTTCGGGGAACAAGTCTTTGCATAAATACAAAATTGGTTCGATAGAAGAGCGTACGTTTTCTTATTTAGAATCTTACGAAACTATCACCGTGCAACAACTTGCCGAGGCGTGTAATATTTCTAAGAGAAGAGCTTCAAGGACAATAATTAATTTGGTGCGTGCCGGAATGTTAATGATTCACACAAAAGAAAATGGGGAAAATTACTACACTTCTGCAATGTAAATTAAGAATCGAATATTCTTCGCAAATCAAAAATTGCCACCCCATATGCAACTGCTACATTTAGTGATTGCTTAATTCCATACTGGGGAATTTCAATCGAAAAATCACACTCATCCAATAATTCTTGTTTCACACCGGTAATTTCATTTCCGACAATCAGACAAATAGGAAATACCGATTTTTCGATTTTGCAATAATTTGTACTCTCTTCTGTTAATTCCAATGCAGCAATCTTAACGCCTTCAGAATGCAGTTTGGCAATTACCTCTTTTGCATCCTTCACATATTCCCACTTTACACTTTCAGTTGAACCGAGTGCAGTTTTTAGAATTTCTTTTTTAGGGGGATGTGGAGTATAGCCGCATAAATAAAGCTTCTCAATCATTACTCCATCTGAAGTCCTGAATATTGAACCGACATTATAATTGCTTCGGATGTTATCCAGAATAACATAAACGGGAAGTTTTTTTGTTAGATGGATAGTCTCAAGTTTACTTCGTTTTTGTGTAATTTCTTCGTGAGTAAGTTTTCGCATATAATTTAGTATTTGATTGCAAGTTGTCCACATGCAGCGGCTATATCTTCACCTTGAGTATCGCGGATTAGGACTGTTACATTATTGTCTCTCAATCTGTCGACAAACTCATCTATTTTACTTTTGGAAGTAGGTTGTAGTTCTGATGCAAAACCTGACGGGTTCATATGTTCTAAAGAGTTAAATGGGATGATATTAACTTTTGATGGGATTTTTTTAGCAAGAGAAACTAAGGCTTTTACATCTTCAATTCTATCGTTTATTCCCTTCAACATTATATATTCAAATGTGATTCGAGTCCCGGTTTTATTTGCGTAAAAAGCAACTGCATCCAGATTTTCTTTTAGCGAATACTTTTTGTTGATAGGCATAATCTTAGTCCGAATATCATCAAAGCAACTGTGAAGAGATAAAGCAATTTTACACTTTAATCCGGTCTCGGCAAGTTCAAGTATTTTAGGTGCTATACCTGCTGTAGATACTGTAATTTTCTTCAGACTTATCCCTTTTGTCAATTCTTCCGAAAAGATACTAAGTGATTTTACGGTATTGTCAAAGTTCAGCAGCGGCTCTCCCATCCCCATATAAACAATATTAGTAATTTCATTGCCTGATATTCTTTGTGCATTTCCGTATTGGTCAAAAATTTCACCTGCTGTAAGATTTTTTTTATATCCCATTAATCCGGTTGCGCAAAATTGGCAATCGAGTGGGCATCCTACTTGAGTTGATACACAAAGAGTAACTCGATTTTTATCCGGAATAATTACAGATTCAATAAAATGATTAGAAGTTGTCTTGAAAATGAGTTTTCGTGTATTATCGTATTTGGATGATTTTGAGTCGGTTAATTCAAGAGTATTTAAAATGTATTCTTCATTAAATTGTGATCGTAAATCTTTGGGTAGATTTAACATCTCATCGAAATCTGTTACAAGATAATTATACATCCAATTAAACAGTTGTTCTGATCTAAACTTTGGTAACCCTTTTTCTTCGCAAAGTTCTTTTAACTCGGCTAATGATAACCCTTTTATAAATTTCTTGTTCATCATATTATTGTGGTAACTAAAACAAAATCACTAAAAATTAATATCAATTTTTTTTGACTATTGAATCTTGTTTCGATTTATTAACTGAAAGGAAATAAAATAAGGTACTGAAAAGAATTTTGATGTCTTGTGCAAAGCCGTGATTATTGTCGTAATGAATATCCCATCTTACCAAATCCTCTGCACCGAGTTCACGATTTCCAAACAACTGCCATAGACCTAAAATCCCCCCTTTACATTTTAACTTTTCTCTTTGATTATTCAGCTCGGGATAATTTTCTTTTAGATAAGTTAAATCGAATAAGTCGAGAGGACGTGGACCGATTACACTCATTTCACCTTTTAAGACATTAATTAATTGAGGCAGTTCATCAAAACCTGTTAATCGCAAAAATCGACATAAAAATGGAACCTTTTCTGCAAGTCCCGGACTTAGCAAAAATTTCCTGTCAGTTGTTTCGTGCCCAAGAGGATACTTTTCAACAGTGCGGATTTTATAAATCTTAAATTTCTTACCGTCAAGTGTTAAACCTCTTAACTGGGAGTAAATCGGAAATGATTTAGTTTCCCATAAACTGATTATTAATGCTATCAATAAAATTGGGAGCAAAACAATCAATAGAATAACTGCAAGTAATATATCGAATAATCTTTGTGAGATTTGCTTTTTCATCAGTATGGTATCAGAAAATCTTTTACTTAAAACCTTAAACTAATAAAAATGTAACTAACTTTAGAAAAAAATCTGAAAATTTGTATTTAAAAAACTAAATTTGAATAAATGATAAATGTTACCACTTAACATAAAGGGCTTCACATGAAATTTGATTTAACCGAAGAACAACTCATGATTCAACAAACCGCAAGAGAATTTGCAGAAACAGAAATTGCCCCCTCATCAGTAGAGCGAGATAAAAATTCCGAATTCCCATTCGAAATCGTAAAAAAAATGGGAGAACTTGGTTTTATGGGGATGATGGTTTCTCCTGAATACGGAGGAGCCGGAATGGATACCATAAGCTATGTTTTAGCCATGATTGAAATATCAAAAGTTGATGCGAGTGTGGGTGTTATTATGTCTGTAAATAACTCTCTTGTTTGCTGGGGATTAGAACATTACGGAAGTGACTACATTAAACAAAAATATCTTGTTCCTCTTGCCAAAGGTGAAAAACTTGGAGCTTTTGCTCTTTCTGAACCCGAAGCCGGTAGTGATGCTACCCATCAAATGACTACAGCCGATAAAGACGGAGATCACTATATTCTTAACGGAATGAAAAATTGGATTACCAACGGAACTACTGCTGATTATTATCTGGTAGTAGCCCAAACAGATAAATCAAAAGGGCATAAAGGAATTACCACTTTCCTTGTTGAAAAGGGAACCGAAGGTTTTACTCACGGAATTAAAGAAGACAAACTAGGTATAAAAAGTTCAGATACTTGTTCTCTCTCGTTTACAAATTGCCGCGTACCAAAAGAAAATATTATTGGTGAAGAAGGAAAAGGCTTTAACTTTGCAATGGCTACTTTAAATGGAGGAAGAATTGGGATTGCTTCTCAAGCAATTGGTATTGCTGAAGCATCGCTACAAGCGGCGGTAAATTACTCAAAGCAAAGAAAAGCTTTTGGAACTGAAATCGCTAATCATCAGGCAATTCAGTTTAAATTAGCTGATATGGCTGTAAAAGTTGATGCGGCTAAACTATTGACTCTTCAAGCCGCTTCTTTAAAAGATCAACACAAAAATTATGTTAAAGAATCAGCAATGGCTAAGCTTTATGCTTCAAAAATAGCTGTCGAAAATGCTTTGGAAGCAATTCAAATTCACGGTGGTTACGGTTATGTGCGTGAGTATCTGGTGGAAAGATATTTGAGAGATGCAAAAATCACAGAGATTTATGAAGGCACCTCTGAAATTCAAAAAATAGTAATTGCACGAATGCTTTTACAGTAAAATTAAGTTGATGAAAATTACTCTGTTGATATTTTTTTTATCCATAAACCCGATTGATGCTCAATCGGGTTTTAAGAATTGGGACAAGAAAGAAATCAACTATACGGCTGAGGAATCATTCCCTTTGCGCGATTCAACAAATAGTAACTCATCATCAATTGATAAAGTTATTAATTCATTACTCTTCATTTATTCAAAAACAATTTCGGAACATGACGGGGACAATTGTCCGTTTCATCCTTCTTGTTCCTCCTTTTTTTTAGAAGCAGTTCAACAGACTGATTTAATCAGCGGTACACTCCTATTTGCAGATCGTTTTACCCGTGATACAAATCCAATTAAATCTTCAAGAAAACACTTTCTATTACCAAACGGCAAATTGTATGACCCTGTAAAAAAGTATCTTCTTAAAAGTGAACGTTTTATCTTTTCGCCGGATGATTAAAATGCATCGGTTGGTTTTACTATTTATTTTTATTCCGATAATTCTTTTCCCTCAAGAAGGCTTCTATTCCATATCCAAAAGAATTGCATTCGCAGACTATCTTTTATGCAACAAAGAGTATGATTTCGCCGCTTATGAGTATTCTCAAATTGCTGATTTGCAGACCAATGACACCATTCAATTCAAACTTGGATTTGCCTATTTCAAAACCGGAAGATATAATAATGCCAGAACCCATTTCGGGAAAATTAATGATAATCTTTTCCGGGAATACAAGGAGTATTTGGATGTGCTTGAATTTAACTCCACTAGTGAAGAAAGAGAATTTATTCCGAATACAGTTGTTGGAAAAAAGTTGTTAAAGTTAAAATCATTTTACAAGAATGGTTTTCATGAGAATTATGATTCGGAATTATTTTCAGAATTAGAAAGTAACGAAATAAAAAAATGGTTTAATGTCGGCAATCAGTTTAGAGAAAAAAGTCTTATTCTCTCAGGAGTTTATTCTGCATTAATCCCGGGATTGGGGAAGATTTATTCAGGTGAAACAGGCGATGGAATAACAGCTTTTGTGGTTACATCACTCTTAACATATTTGTCTTACGAAAACTTTAAGCACAATCATGATTTTAGAGGTTATCTCTTTGGTTCGTTGTCGGGAATATTTTATGCCGGAAATATTTATGGTTCTGTTGTTTCTGCACATCAATTTAATTTGAGAGTAAGACTCGAAAAAGAAAATTTATTTTTCTCTTTTTTAGAATTAACTAATTATTTTTTATCAGAACCCACAGTTATAAAGTGCAAATAAAACTTGTTCCCATATTGATATTACTCTCTTTGTCGTCGTTGAACGCTCAACATCATTTGCACGAAATTTTATTGAAAGCATCACAATTTTATACTTCTGAAAAATATCTGGAATCAATTACTGAATGTAAACGGGTGATTTATTTCGATTCCGAAAAATTATATCATTCAACTGCTTATGAAATTATGGGGGATTCATATAAAGAAGCCGGATTTTTTTCCGAAGCAGTTCAAGCATACAATCTGGCTGAAACTTTTTCGTTTAATGAAGAGGCAATCTTCAACCTCAAACTAAAAAAAGTAAAAATCAATATTCTTAGAAGGACAACATCAAACGCACATCGGTTATTAGATGAACTTGATTCAACTTTTCATTATTCGAAAGATGAAGAAATATTCTATTGGCGAGGTTGGACATACATTTTTGAAGACGATTGGAAATCAGCGTCTATAGAGTTTACAAAAATTGATTCGCTTCACGAACTCAAAAATTTTTGTGAAAAGGTTGATAATGAAAAATATTCGGTTACTTTTGCAAAGACAATTTCGGCGATTCTTCCCGGAAGTGGACAAATATATTCGGGTCATTATGTGAACGGGCTTGTCTCTTTAGGGTGGAATGTGCTTTGGGGATATTTAAGTATCAAAGCATTCAAAGCCGATAGAATTTTTGACGGAATGATGATTAGTTCTCTGTTATGGCTTCGTTTTTACAATGGGAACATCAGCAATTCAGAAAAATTTGTTACAGAAAAAAATCAAGAAATTACTAATAACGCACTTTATTATCTTCAAAATCAGTATAAAGGAATGAAACCGTGAATCTTTCCGAAGACCAAATCCGCGAACTTGCAATACAGGCTATCAAAGTATTAGGCGATAACGCCACTCCCGACGCAGTGCAAAACTATATTGAAAATGAGCTGAGTAAATCGGGACAAAATTTAAGCAAAGCTTCAACTTCAACGGGACGTGTAATTTTAACTTCGTTCGGATTAAATACAACCGGAATTGTAAGCTCAATTACTAAAGCTCTAAGCGATTGTCAATGTGATATACTTGATATCTCACAAAAAATTATGCAAGAATTCTTTACTATGATAATGATGATTGATATTTCAAAATCAGATAAAGACTTAAAAGATATTCAAGAAGAAATGAACCGCATTGCAGAAAACCTAAAAGTTAAAATTTATCTTCAGCATGAAGATGTATTTCGATTTATGCACAGAATTTAACCCACTAAGCAAGAAAAATTATGCCTTACGAATTTGAAGAAATACTCGAAACTATTAAAATGACGGAAATCGAACATTTCGATATCCGTACAGTTACAATGGGAATCAGTTTAAGAGATTGTGCTGATAGAAATATTTCAGTCACTACTCAAAAAATTTATGAAAAAATAATGAGACTTGGCTCAAACCATGTCAACTATGCAAAAGAAGTTGAAAGACAATACGGAATATCTATAGCAAATAAAAGAATATCGGTTACGCCGATAGCAATTGTTGGCGATGCTTTTGGTCCGGATGAATTTGTAAAGATTGCCGAGGTTCTTGACAAAGCGGCTACTGAAGTCGGAATTGATTATATCGCCGGTTATTCTGCACTTGTTCAAAAAGGGATGACTAACGGAGATTTAAATTTAATTAATTCAATACCTGTTGCACTATCGACTACTAAAAAAGTCTGTTCGAGTATTAATATCGGTTCAACAAAAGCCGGAATTAATATGGATGCAGTAAACATGATGTCGGAAGTAATCAAACATACAGCTTTTCTTACAAGAGAAAATGATTCGGTCGGTTGCGCAAAGCTCGTTGTTTTTTGCAATGCAGTAGAGGATAATCCCTTTGTTGCGGGAGCATTTCATGGAGTAACGGAGCCGGAAGTCGTTCTCAATGTTGGGATAAGTGGTCCCGGAGTTGTACTTGATGCAATAAAACATGCCGGGAAAGTCGATTTCCAAAACCTTGCTGAAGTAATCAAAAAAACAGTTTTCAAAATTACACGAGCCGGAGAACTACTCGGAAGAAAAGTTGCAGAGCGACATAATATTCCATTTGGTATTGTAGATATTTCACTAGCCCCAACTCCGGCAGAAGGAGACAGCATAGGCGATATTTTAATCGCTATGGGAGTTCAGGATGTCGGTGCTCCGGGAACAACAGCCGCTCTTGCAATGTTAAATGATTGTGTTAAAAAAGCCGGTCTGATGGCAAGTTCATCAGTCGGTGGAATGAGTGGTGCTTTCATTCCTGTAAGTGAAGACGCAAGTATGATTCGTGCAGTAGAAAAAGGAAATCTTTCACTTGAAAAGCTTGAAGCAATGACTGCAGTTTGTTCAGTTGGGCTTGATATGATTGCAGTCCCGGGTGATACTCCCGCTCCAACAATAGCAGGAATTATAGCAGATGAAGCCGCAATAGGAATGATTAACGACAAAACAACTGCAGTAAGAATTATTCCGGCTTACGGTAAAGGTGTAGGTGAATATGTCGATTACGGAGGTCTTTTAGGAAGAGCACCAATTATGCCGGTTCGCTTACTCGATTCTTCTAATTTAGTTTTGCGAGGTGGAAGAATTCCGGCACCGATGAGAAGTTTAACAAACTAAGAAAACTCTCTCACAGTATTTTAGTCTAAATTATTGTATATTTTGTTTCGCATAAGAAATCTTAAGGAGGATTGAATGAAAAAAGGCTTACTAATCGGTTGTTCCGTTGTTGGAGTAATCCTTGTTGTAATCGGGTTCTTCGTATTTTGGGGAATCGGTGCATATAACAATCTCGTCACTCTTGATGAAGAAGTCAATAAAAGCAGGAGTTTGGTAGAAAATCAATATCAAAGAAGAAGCGACCTTATACCGAATTTAGTAAACACGGTTAAAGGTTATGCCAACTTCGAAAAAGAAGTATTGACAGGTGTAACCGAAGCCCGTTCAAAAGCAAGCTCAATTCAAGTTACCCCCGAGTTATTGAATAATCCTCAAGCATTTCAGAAATTCCAACAAGCTCAAGGTGAATTAGGAAGTGCATTATCCAGATTATTAGTAACTGTTGAACGCTATCCCGAACTAAAAGCCAATGAAAACTTTTTGCAACTTCAGGCTCAGTTAGAAGGAACTGAAAATCGGATTTCAGTAGAGCGTAAAAAGTTTAACGAAACTGTACAAACTTATAACACGACAATAAAGAAATTCCCGAATTCTATTTTTGCTTCCCTATATGGATTTAAAGAAAAACAATATTTCCAAGCAGTAGCCGGTGCAGAAGCCGCTCCAAAAGTAGAATTTTAATTAATGCTAAAGTTTTTTTATCTACTCCTGATTATCGGAGTATCAACTTTTGCTCAACCAAAGGTGCCCACACTTAAAATGTGGGCAACCGACTTAACAAATACCCTCTCATCATCACAATTACAACAACTGAATAACTATCTTAAAGTTTTTGAAGATTCAACTTCAAATCAATTAATATTTTTGATGATTCCAACTCTCAACGGTCACCCGATTGAAGATTATAGCTATGAGACCTCAAAGCAAAATAAAATCGGCTCAAAGAAAAATGATAACGGCATCCTTTTTTTAGTAGCGAAAGATGATAGATTATTAAGAATAGAAGTAGGTTATGGACTTGAGGGAGCTTTACCCGACGCCCTCTGTTCACAAATAATCAGAAATGAAGTTGTTCCGTACTTCAAAGAAGGAAACTATTTTGCCGGGATTGCAACCGGGGTTGAGGCAATAGTCCGTGCTACGGCAGGTGAATATAAAAACACCGATAAACAAACCGATAAATTTGATGCAATAGAAGACTTTATTCCGATTATCTTTTTCATTATTAGCGCAATCTCTTTTTTTAGTAGAAAAGGGAGAAGACGCGGAATATTTTTCGGCGGAATACCCGGAGGATTTGGTGGCGGGTCATTTGGCGGAAGAAGTGGTGGTTTTGGAGGCGGTGGTTTTGGCGGTTTTAGCGGTGGTGGTGGTTCTTTTGGCGGGGGAGGTTCCAGCGGTAGTTGGTGACCAATTCTCCTAATCTATTTTTGAAAGCAATTGACTTTTTTAATGATGATGATTTTTTCTCCGCTCACGATTTGTTTGAAGAAATCTGGGTTGAGTCAATCGGAGATGAAAAGTTGTTCTTTCAAGGATTAGTTCAAGTTTCAGTAGCTTATTTTCATTTAGTATCAAAGAATTATGTCGGAGCAAAGAGTATGTTAATTAAATCTATCTCCAAACTCGAAAAATTTTTGCCGGAGTTTAACGGAATCGATACAGATGCCCTTGTTTCTAAAATGAAATTAACTATTTTTGAGATTGATAAATATTTTAATGATAATAGTTTTATACTAACATATAAAAATATACCGAAGTTAATTATTTCAACACCTTTAAAGGAGAATTAATATGGCAATTATGATAACCGAAGAATGCATCAATTGCGGCGCTTGCGAACCCGAATGCCCAAACACCGCTATTTATGAAGGTGGAGCCAATTGGGAACTTGGCGGATCATCTTATGGTGACGGCGATGCTGCACCTTCAGGATCTTCAGGATTCTTTTCTAACGATTTCTTTTATATTGTTCCGGATAAATGCACCGAATGTGTAGGTTTCCACGATGAACCTCAATGTGCGGCTGTTTGTCCTGTTGACTGCTGTGTTCCTGATCCAAATCATGTCGAAGATAAAGATTCCCTTTTAGCAAAAAAAGATCATCTTGAGAGTTTAAAGTAATTTTTTCACTCTTTAGTAGGCTTTCGGTTTTATCGAAAGCCTTTTTTATTTTAAAAAGTTGATTTATCACCCATTAAAGAATGTCAAGTATGAAAATAGGAAAGTTTGAAATTTTCGTTGTTGAAACAGGTTCGTTTGCTTTAGACGGCGGTGCAATGTTTGGAATTATTCCTAAACCGATTTGGTCTAAACAACATCAGTCTGACCAGAGTAACAGAATTAAAATGTCACTCCGCACTCTATTACTCGTTTCTGACGAAAGAAAAATCTTAATCGATACAGGAATGGGAAACAAGTGGAATGATAAACTTAACAGCATCTATGATATCAATTATTCGGAAGATGATTTAGCTAAATCGCTTAGCGCTTGCGGATTTAAAAAGGAAGATATAACAGATGTTTTTCTTACTCATCTTCATTTTGACCATGCAGGAGGAGCAACTGAACTTGTTGATGGAAAGCTGATTCCTTCTTTCCCGAATGCAAAATATTTTGTCCAAAGAGATAATCTTAGCTGGGCAATTAATGCAACAGAAAGAGATAAAGGGAGTTACCTCGAAGAAAATTTTATTCCCCTTATTGAAGAAGGCGTTTTGGCTCTTCTTGATAAATCAACAAAATATTTTGATGACGGATTGGAGATTATCGTTGTCAACGGACACACTAATGCTCAACAATTATTAAAAATCTCCGATGAAGCTAACACTATTTTATTTGCGGGGGACCTTATTCCTTTCGCATCTCATCTTCATTTACCTGTAATTATGGGTTATGATTTGCAGCCTCTGATAACTCTTCAAGAAAAGAAAGAAATTCTTCCAAGAGCAGTTGATGAAAACTGGATTATCTTTTTTGAACACGATTTTACAACACTTGCCTCAACAGTAAAAATTGGTGAGAAAGGGTTTACAATTGATAAAAAGTTTGAATCAATTTGAACCTGACCCAGATGGTTTTTATGATGTTTGTCTTTTTTCTGACCTAAAGGAAAAGGAAGGGAAAAAGTTTTTTATCAATGATACTGAAATTGCTCTTTTTAAAATTGAAAATAAAATCTACTGTTTGAGTAATATTTGTCCCCACCAACATTCTGCAATAATTTATTCGGGATTTATTGAAGATGATTGTGTTGTCTGTCCCGCACACGGATGGAAATTTAATCTTACCGATGGGAAGAAGGAATCGGGGAGTAAAGGTTTAGATTCATTCGAAACAAAAATTGTAGATAATATTGTCCGAGTAAAAGTTGTTCAGAAAAAGTATTCGTGGTAAGAATTGAGCGCTATTACTAATAAAATTTTTATCGATTTAGCTCGTAATCATGGTTTCGATTTAATTGGTTTTGCAGATTATCGACTTCTTACAAATGAAATGAATTTTTACAAGGAGTGGATAAACAAAGGCTTCAACGGAGAGATGAAGTATCTTGAAAACAATTTAGATAAACGTGAGGATGTTAGCTTGATTTTTCACGATGTGAAAAGTGTTGTCTCACTTGGATTAAACTATCAAACTTCGTTTACTCATTCCGATAAACCGAATTTTGGCAAAGTATCCCGATATGCTTGGGGTAAAGATTATCACTTAATTATCTGGGAAAAACTTGATATACTTATTTCCGAATTAAAAAAAATCGATAGTAATTTTGATGCAAAAAGTTATGTCGATACCGGTCCCGTTTTAGATAAAGTTTGGGGAGTAAGTGCCGGTTTGGGCTGGATGGGGAAGCATACAAATATTATCAATAAAGAAATCGGAAGTTATTTTTTTATTTCTACAATTCTTACAAATTACATATTTGAACCTTCACCTATTGTAACAGATCATTGCGGCTCATGCACAGCTTGTATCGATGCATGTCCTACGGATGCAATAATAAATGAATATCAACTCGATGCAAGCAAGTGCATCTCTTACTTGACAATCGAAAATAAAAACGATATTCCGAATGTGTTTAAGGGAAAATTTGAGAACTGGATTTTCGGTTGCGATATTTGTCAAGATGTCTGTCCATGGAACAAAAAGTTTTCGGTTACTTGTAACACCGTAGAGTTTAATCCGATTAACGGTAATAATGAAATTAATCTACTTGAATTAAATAGCATGACTAAAGAAGAGTTTAGCAAAAAGTTCAAAGAGAGTCCCGTTAAAAGAGGAAAACTTAAAGGACTTAAACGTAACGGGGAGTTTTTAATCGGCAACAGTTAGGGCGTGAATCTTTTTTAGTATAAACTGAATCAAACAACTTTAAGAAAATTAATTTATTTTGCATATAGTTTATTTATTGAAAATTATAAGTGAAATCCACAAACTGTAAATTTGAAAGGGAGAAATGATGTCACAATCAAATCATATTAAAGTTGCAATAATTGGCTCGGGACCGGCCGGTTTGACCGCCGCATTATACACAGGGAGAGCAAATCTGAATCCTATAATGTTTGAGGGAATGCAACCCGGTGGA
>JAHBUO010000054.1 GCA_019638025.1 Ignavibacteriaceae bacterium | reverse complement strand
CAGAAGATATTCAAAATATTAAATTTGGTGTGTGGATTGCGCAAAAAGGGGGTGTAACACCATCTGAAGTAATAAACTGCTACGATTTCGAGATGTTTAACAAATTTATAAAAGATAAGAAATGATATTATCAGAAATTGAAGGCCAAATTGGGCTTATTAAACTTAATCGTCCGGAAAAGCGAAACTCATTACATCCTGATTTAGTAAATGCTTTTCTCGCAAAATTTAATGAATTCAATTTAGACAGAAATATAAAAGCGATTATAATCACCGGTGAAGGGACTTCATTTTGTGCAGGTGCTGATTTAAGTTATCTAAATCAACTCAAAAATAATTCGGTACCGGATAATGATGAAGATTCACAATTACTAAGCAAGTTTTTTCTTTCAGTATATGAGTCTGATAAGCCAACGATTGCTGCTGTTAATGGTCCTGCAATTGCCGGCGGTTGCGGATTGGCAACAGCGTGTGATTTTATCTTTGCTGATGAAAAAAATGCCAAGTTTGGATATTCTGAAGTGAAAATTGGATTTTTACCGGCAATTGTTTCATTTCTTTTGTTGCGAAGACTCTCGGAATTCAAAGCCAAACAATTATTGATTACAGGTGACATTATTAGTGCGTTTCAAGCACAGAACATTGGTTTAGTTGAATACATTTCAGAAGAAAATAATACTTTAAATGATGCACAAAAATTTGCTGAAAAGATTTCTAAAAACTCATTATATAGTATTTCGGAAACTAAAAAACTAATACGTCAAATCTACTCACTCAGGTACGACGATGCTGTTAAATTTGCAGTTAACCTCAATGTGATTGCACGTACCTCCGATGATTTTCATGAAGGATTAAATAAATTTATTTCAAAAGGGTGATTAAATATGGATAACAATATCAAGAATTTCATAAGAAGCATAAAAGATTTTCCCAAACCGGGAATAATGTTTCGAGACATAACAACTATTCTACAAAATCCTGAAGCTATGAAATTAACCGAAGTTGAGTTGTTCAATTCAATTAAAGATTTGAAAGTTGATAAAGTTGTGGGAATTGAATCAAGAGGTTTTATCTTTGGTAGCATTTTAGCTAGGAGACTCAATGTTGGATTTATTCCTATTAGGAAGCCGGGTAAATTGCCATTTGAAAAAATCAGCGAAACTTATGCTTTAGAGTATGGAACAGACACAATTGAAATTCATCAAGATGCTATCTTACCGGGAGAGAAAGTTATTATTCATGATGATTTATTAGCAACCGGTGGAACAGCTAAAGCTGCTTGTAACTTGATTGAAAAACTTGGCGGGGAAGTAGTTCAATTATCGTTTATCGTTGAACTTTCGTTCTTATCCGGTAGAAACTTACTTGAAAAATACCTTGTTAATTCGGTTGTTCAATATCATGATGAGAATTAAAATTTACCCAATTTTTAGGTGCAAGTAAAACTACAAACTCTCCTTTAGGTTCTCGTTTTTGGAAATGCTCTAGAAGGTAATCTGCATTTCCTCTTAGAATTTCCTCGAACTTTTTGGTAAGTTCACGACAAACAACTATTTGTCTATCAGGTGCATAAAGTTTTATCTCCGATAACAACTTAATAATTCTGTAAGGAGATTCGTATAAAATTGTGGTTTTATCTTCTTCCAAAATTTGATTAAGTTTTTTTTGTCTTCCCTTTTTTTGAGGTAAAAATCCCTCATAAATAAATGAATCAGTTGGCAATCCTGAAATAGAAATTGCCGTGATAGCGGCAGATACACCGGGAATGGGGACAACTTGCAAATTTCTTTTTATCACTTCAGAAACAAGTCTTACTCCGGGATCGGATATTGCAGGTGTTCCGGCATCTGTAACCAGAGCACAAGATTCACCATTCTCAATTCTATCAGCAATATAGGAGAGTTTATTTTTTTCGGAGAAAGCATTCATAGAGACTAATTCTTTTTGAATTTCAAAATGCTTTAATAAAACTGAAGTGACTCTAGTATCTTCACAAACTATAAATGAAACTTCTCGAAGAGTGTCGAGAGCTCTTAATGTAATATCTTTCAGATTTCCGATTGGTGTAGAAACTAAATAAAGCATCATAATTTAAAACGATAACGGCTTCGTTGATTCGAAGCCGCACCGTGCAAGTAGTATCTTAAATAATATTTATTTCGAAAGCAAAATTAAAACATTTCGAATAATTTCCAAACCTTTATCAAGCTCTTCTTTCTTAATATTTAAGGCAGTTCTGAACCGAACAGATTTACTTCCACAACCGAGCATAATTAATTTATTTTCATAGAGTTTATTAATAAACTCTGTTCTGGTTTCCGTACTTGGGAAATCAAAAGCACACAATAATCCTAAACCTCTTGCGTTGGAAACCAAATTCGGAAATTCAATCTGAAATTCTTCCAATCGTTTCAAAAGATATTCCCCCATTGTTTTAGCATTTTCAACTAATTTCTCTTCATCGATAATTTGAAGAATTTTTGTTGCTCTAACCATATCGATTAGATTTCCACCCCAAGTAGAATTAATTCGGCTTGATTTCTTGAAACAATGTTCTTTTACATCATCGATTCGGGGACTTACCATAATCCCGCACACTTGAACTTTTTTCCCGAAGGAGATAATATCAGGCATCACAAAGTGTTCTGCTGCCCACATTTTGCCTGTTATTCCAAGTCCCGTTTGAACTTCATCAAACATAAGAAGAATCTCATGTTTGTCGCAAATTTCTCTAAGTTTAATAAAAAATTCTTTTCGGAAGAAATTATCTCCACCTTCTGCTTGAATCGGTTCAAGTATAATAACCGCAATATCATCCGGATTCTCTTCAATTGCTTTTAAAATTTCAGCGATAGTTTTTTCTTCAGCAGCAATTACATCCGATAAATTATCGACAAGTGGAAATTTGATTTTCGGGTTAGACACTCTAGGCCAATCAAACTTTGGGAAAAATTTTATTTTTGTGGGATCAGTATTAGTTAAAGATAAAGTGTAACCGGTTCTACCATGAAAAGCCTCTTTTAAGTGAATTACTTTATGACCCTTCTCTTCAGTATATCCTTTTTCAAAATTCTTTTGAACTTTCCAATCAAAAGCGACTTTTAATCCATTTTCTACAGCTACCGAACCACCTTCGACAAAAAACAAATACTTGAAATGATCAGGCTTCGCAATTTTACCGAAAGCTTCAACAAATTCAGCCATTTCTGTTGTGTAGATATCTGAATTTGAAGGCTTATTTCTAGCAGCATTTGAAAGTTTATTGTTAAAATCGTCAGTAATCATTTTGGGATGATTCATACCAAGTGCATTCGATGCAAAGAATGTAAAGAAATCCAAATAGGTCTCACCGGTTTTGGAATCGACTAAATTCACGCCATTACTTTTTACTAAATCAAGAACAAAATCAAATCCATCTGCAAGGATATAGTGGGATAATATTTCCTTTACATTTGCCGGTGAAATCGATTTTGTACCTAATTCAGAATGAGCAGTATTATTCATGGTTAAATAATCCTCAAATTTTGTTAATAAAATTGTGTTAAAGAAAAGGGAATATACCGGGTGTGTTAAAAAACATTTTCGAAGCGAGAAACAAAATAGCTTCGCTGTGGTTTTGAACTATATTTAGAGTTGTAAGACATTTTTTCTATTTATGATTGCCTACTAAAATACAAACTGAAATAATCGTTTTCAATTTAATAATTTTATAAAAGAGAAATAGTTTTTTTTATAAATTTCTCAAACATTGATTCAACTCTCCCTGCAGTTTCGGTTACATCAGCATGTGAGAGTTTTTCTTTAGAAATTCCAGCAGCAAAATTTGTAATACAAGATATACCAATTGTTTCTATTCCTAAAGATGTTGCGTAAATGATTTCATGGGCAGTTGACATACCGACCGCATCAGCTCCAAATCGTCTCATCATTTCTACTTCAGCCGGTGTTTCGTAACTAGGTCCTTTAGAAATCCAATAAAGTCCTTCTTTTAAGTGAAAATTTTCTTCAAAAGAGGCCTGAAAAAGTAAATCTGTCAACTTTTGGGAAGGGTAGGATTGCAGAAAACTCTTCTCGTCAAGATTAAGTGGTTCAATTAATTGAGCTACTTCTTTTTTTATCATTAAGGCATTAAAAGATTTTATCAGCATTAAATCACCTGGTTTGAAATACTGATTAATTCCTCCTGCTGCATTAGTAATAATCAAGTTTCTACAACCTAATGAATAGATTATCTGTACCGGAAGAAGACATTGGCTAATGTTATAACCCTCATAAAAATGAATTCTTCCTTGAAAGAGGAGTAGTTTCTTCCCGTGATACTCAGCAAAATGAATTGCTCCTGCATGCCCCTCAACACTGCTCACGGGATAATTATTAATATCTGAAGTAGGAATAGTCAGTTTGATGTCAACCGAGTTGGCAAAATTCCCCAATCCACTGCCAAGAATTAATGCAATATCCGGTTTAAAAGGTGCTTTAGATTTTAAATCTATTAATAAATCTTCATACTTAGAAAATATTGTTCTCATTAGAATAATATTCCTGCTAAAGTTGCTGTCATAAGCGTAGCTAAAGAACCGCCCAAAAGAGCTTTAAGTCCAAGTTTTGATAAGTCAGATTTTCGTTCGGGGGCTAAAGGTCCAATTCCACCTATTTGAATTGCAATTGAAGAAAAGTTTGCAAATCCACAAAGTGCATAAGTTGCCATAAGAATTGCTCTTTCGTCAGTAAAAAGATTTGATTCAATCATTCTACCCATTTCAAGATAGGCGACAAATTCATTTAATACGATTTTTGTTCCAAATAAACTTCCAAAATTTAATGCTTCACTCCAGGGTACTCCAATTGCAAAAGCTAACCATTGTAAAATCCACCCAATCAATAATTGGAAATTTAAGGGTTTACCGTAACTCTGAATAAGGAAAGCATTTATACCGAATAATTCACCAACTGAAGTCAACAAATAATTTAATAGTGCAATTAGTGCGATAAATGCGATTAACATCGCCCCAACATTTAATGATAGCGTTAAACCGTCGCTTGCACCGTTGGCTGCAGCTTCAACTATATTGGAAGCATTCTTTTCAATATTAACTTTTACACTTCCTTTAGTTTCAGGTTCTTCTGTTTCCGGGAAAAGAATTTTTGAAATTAATAATGCAGCCGGTGCAGCCATTACACTCGCACCCAAAAGATGAGTTGCGAAAATCAATTGTGCTTCAGCAAGAGGAATATTGTGAGTAGCCGCAAATGAAGTACCAAGAATTTGAATATACGCAGCCATGACACCTCCGGCTATTGTAGCCATTCCACCAACCATAATAGTCGTAAGTTCACTCTTCGTCATTCCTTTAATAAACGGTTTTATCATTAACGGAGCTTCTGTTTGACCCACAAAAATATTTGCAGTACATGAGAGCGATTCAGCTCCACTTGTCCCCATAACTTTAGCCATAACCCAAGCCATTCCTTGAACGATTTTTTGCATTATTCCTAAATAATAGAGAACAGACATCAGACTTGCAAAAAAGATAATTGTTGGCAAGACTTGAAAAGCAAAAAACATCCCTAAACTCCCGTCGGTACCCGGACCAGCTGCCAAGTTGCCAAAAACGAATTTTGCTCCTTCTGATGTGAAATTTAAAATCAGTACAAAAAAGCTACTTACAAATCGGAAAAAATCTTTAGGCCAGGCGAGGGGAGAAAAATAATTACCAAGAGCTTCTCCTTTTATTATCAAAATCGCAAAAATAAACTGAAGGATTAAACCACCTGCAACAAGTTTCCAATTTATTTTACTTTTATTGTTAGAGAATAGATAAGCTATACCAATTAAGACCGCTAAACCAACTATTCCTCTGAAGATATTCATGAATTCCATAAAATGTATTTCCCTTTATTCGGAAGGTATAAAATGACAACGTCTGCATCGGGCTTCATATAGATTTGATGCGCCCACCAGAACTCTTTCAGAAGAGACAACTTTTCTTTGAGTTTTATCTGCCGGATTTCCACATTCAACACAAATTGCCAATGTTTTAGTAATATATTCCGCTATTGCTAAAAGTTGAGGTACCGGTTCAAAAGGAATACCTTTATAGTCTTGATCTAACCCGGCAACAATAACTCTTTTCCCTTGATTAGCGAGTTTGTTACAAACGTCAACAATATCGGGCGAAAAGAACTGAACCTCGTCTATACCGATAACTTTAGCATCTTTTGCTAACTCCAATATTTCTTGAGTTGATGTTACAAGTTTTGATGGGAGTGCTTGTTCATTGTGCGAAACAATTTCTGATTCAGAGTAACGATTATCAATAGTCGGCTTGAAAACCATTACACTCTGTTTTGCAATTTTTGCTCGTCGTAATCTGCGTATTAATTCTTCAGTTTTACCGCTGAACATACAACCGGCGATAACTTCAATCCATCCAATATCTTTTGGAACTGAGTGAGGAAAAGATTCTGACATAAATGTTCCTTAATTAAATTTATTAAACTAAATCTTTGTCGCCAAAAGCAAGTGGCAACAATTCGGAGGTTTTCATTATTTTAAGATTATCATCTTGATCAATCATTATTACATCGATGTCACCGCACAAGTCAGAAATTATCTGTCTACACGCACCACAAGGAGGGCAAAAACTTTCGGCATCTGCTGCAATTGCAATAGCTTTAAATTTTCTTTCCCCTTCAGAAATTGCTTTAAATATCGCAGTTCTTTCAGCACAAATTGTTAGACTGTAGGAACTGTTTTCTATATTACATCCGGAGTATATTTTATTGTCAGTAGTGAGAAGTGCAGCACCTACATGAAATTTCGAGTAAGTTGGTAATGCTTTTGATTTTGCTTCGACTGCTTGTTTAGCTAATGATAAATAATCCATAATTCTTTCTTTTTTAATATTTAAAATAGATGAATAGAGTGTTAATTCAAATTGTCTATTTCCATTTTGGTTGCTTAATTAATGAATTAATAAAGTGGACTACAATAAGTTCGGAGTAAACGATTTCACCATAAAGAAATTCCCATAAAGTGAATTTGTAACCGAACCTATTTTCGAAATTAATTTTTATGAGAAAAGTAAAAAAGATTTTTGTTAAGAAGAGGAAACCGAATAACGGATCAATTAGAGTAAGGACTATAGAGTAATCAGAAACTAAATTTAGAATATGCCAAATATGAGGACAGTTTTTGGCGAAAACGTGTATGCGACCGCCGAGTGTCGAGCGTTGTTCCATATACTCAGAAAGAGTTTTTTTTGCATCTGAATAGACCGAAGATTCAGTATCAGTCACGGCACCAATTTTGGCTTTATTCTTTACAGCCTCACGAAGAAGTAAATCGTCATCTCCGCTTAATGTATCAATTGTGTTATAGTATCCGTTGATACGATGAAATAATTCTTTAGTGAATCCGATATTTCTTGCCGCTGCTGTATAAGGCAATCCTAATTTAATGAGTGAGAAACTCAAAATCATATTCTTATAATTTTCGAATGAAGCAAGAAGATTAGCTTTACCTTTTATCCTTCTAAAAGGGGAAATACCGATTAGAAATTCATAACCAAAATTAAATTTATTTGAATAAGCAGTTATCCAATTAATATCCGGTTCACAATCGGCATCAGTAATCAATATGAAATCATATTTCGAATTTTCAATTCCACATTGGAGAGCTCCTCGTTTTCCGGGTAAAATTGCATTATAGTTTTTAATGACTTTCAGATTATCGATTTTATCGGCGAGATTATTTGCGATGCTAAATGTACTATCATTTGAGTTATCGTCAACAATAATAACCTCAAAAAAATCTTTTAGATAATTCTGATTATTAAGATATTTAGCAAGAGTATTTAAATTATTTTCTTCATTTTTTGCTGCAATGATAACCGAGATTCCAACTCTGTTTTTTTCATAAGCAAAATCATTATCCCTAAAAGTTAATTTGAGTGCTATAAATTGAATTAAATAACTTATTGCCAAAAGAATCATTAAAGTTATTATTAGCGTAGTCATTATTTGGTATAAATTCTATTTTGATAAAAATACTTATTGTAATTTTTTTTCTATCCACTTCCATATTTCCTCAAAAATGGATTGACAAAAGATACGAAAACGGAACAAATCTTTTTAGTGTTGTTTTTCTTGATTCACTTAATGGAATCATTGTCGGTGATTCAGGTTTGGTATTATTGACAAACGATGCGGGTGAATCATGGACAAAGAATAACAGCATAAACTTCAGTGGAACCTTATTAAATCTTCATCTTGTTGATTCCCTTCATTTATATTCATTGGGACGTTCATATTCCGGACATAGTTATTTTCTTGTATCGTCAGATAAAGGAAATACTTGGAGTAGTCATCAATTCACATTTCTAAATGTCTACTTAACGGATATGCACTTTCTCAATAAAGATACAGGTTGGGTTTGTGGACTTTACGGAAAAATCTATCGCACTACTGATATGATGAACTCATGGGAAGAGTTAACTGATGGTGAGAATACCTTTCCGTTAAGAAGGATTTTCTTTACGGATATCGATAATGGGTGGGTTTTAGGTGGAAGAATTGACATGATTGGTTTTATTAGAAGAACTTATGACCAAGGGAATTCTTGGCGAAATAAAGTTATCACTATTGAACCGCTCTACGATATTTATCGATTGAACGAAGACACAATTTATGTAGTTGGTGGAGATCCTGAATTTGGGGGATGGATTTATCAATCTTCAGATAAGGGGGAAACTTGGGAATTACAGGATGTTCCAATTGGTACAATCACTCTTTACAGAATAAGCTTTGATAATCCAACGTTAGGATGGGCGACCGGGGCAGGCTCAATTCTTAATACAACCGACAAGGGGATAACTTGGGAAACATCTTTTACTACTGATGAGAGTGTTTTTTCGATTTCATCCTCCAATGGAAAAGATTATTGGTTTGCCGGTACCAATGGATTTTTAATGTTTTATAAAGATACATCAAAAGTAGACTCTCTTCCGAACTCAATTAATAATCAAAGAAATGATGATAGTGATATAAAGTCTTTATCTGATATTAGTGTTTTTCCAAACCCATTCAATAGCAGCACAAAAATTAATTTTAAACTTTCAAAAAATAGTTTTGTATCAGTTGAACTTTATGATATTTTAGGTTCAAAAGTTAATTCAATTATGTACGATAACCTGTTTGGAGGTAATTATTCCATCCCAATTAATCTTACCAATTACTCTTCAGGCGTATACTTTATTGTTCTAAAAACGCCAAATGAAATTTCAACAAATAAAATATTCTTAATCAAATAATTATCGGAGCTAAAATGAAAGCAGTCAAATACATTTCAATCCTGTTGGTTGTTTTTTTGGGGACTTTCTTATTATTTAACAGCGTTGTAATCAATAAAGATTCCAATGTTAAAACAATGAAGAAGCCCAAATCATTATTGTATAGTGAAAAATTCGGAACACAAAAATCTTATGATAAGCCGGATTTAAGAACTGAGGGGAATCTGACAAATGTAAGAATAAATCAACTTGCCGGAGTATCAGAACCCAAAATTGTTGTCAATCCTCTTGATGAACACAATCTTGCGGTCGTATCAAACGATTTTATGCTTTCAGGAAATAGTGCAAGATTTTTCAATTCAGTTGATGGTGGACTAACCTGGCAATCTTCAACAGTTCCATTATCCGGATTATCGGGATTTGATGATGCAACAGATCCTTCAGTAGTTTTTGATGCGGATGGAAATCTTTTCTATGCAATGATTCACTATCAGTTATTCGGATCAGGTGATGGGCTGTTTATAAATAAATCGAATGATAAAGGTTTAACCTGGTTAAATCAAGCCACAGAAGTTAAAAAGAACTTTGATGCAGTAACGTTTGAAGATAGACCTTCAATCACCGCTGATGTTTCTAATTCACAATACAGAAATAATTTGTATGTAGTATGGACTTCAATCGAGAGAAATTCAAATAAAATACTTTTTTCCAAGAGTAGTAATTCTGCTGCATCATTTTCTTCACCTATAGAACTTGAAGTAGGTAATGTTCATACGGCTGATGTAAAAGTAAATACTGTTGGTCAGATTTTTGTATCGTTTGTTTTAGATAACTCAAAAATAATTGTTCTTAGCTCCAATGATGGCGGAGAGACATTTTCTTCTCCAACCGTAGCTGCAACTTTTGAACACTCAGGAGTTAAATCAAATAGTTTATATTTGTTGAAGAAAACAGCTACAAATTCCGGAATAAGAGTAAGAAGTTATCCCTCAATGGGAATCGATTTAGAATCGAATTCACTTTACATAACTTATTCCGCAAAAAATGGAAGTGATTTATCTGATGTGTTTTTAATAAAATCTTTAGATAATGGTCAAAGTTGGTCAAGTCCGATTAGAGTAAATTCAGATAACACTAATGCAGATCAATTTATGCCTGAATTAGTTGTAAGCAATAATGTTATTTATGTTGCTTTTCAAGACTCAAGAAATGATGAAGCCAATCGTTTTGTTGAAACTTATTTAGCTAAATCAAATGATGGTGGTTTAACATTTACAAATGAAAAAATCTCGACTTCTTCGTTTGATCCTCATTCTATATTATTAGGGAATTACATTGGCGATTATATTGGTTTAGCTATATCTAAATCTTCGGTAATATCGGTCTGGACTGACGGAAGAAATAATAATTTTGATTTATACTCCGGAATAATTTCAAACACCCCCTCATCAGTAAAAGAAGCCACATTGCCTCTAGGATTTAATGTTGAACAAAATTATCCGAATCCATTTAATCCTTCAACCACAATTAATTTTAATATACTAAAAGATGGTAATGTACAAATCGAACTTTATGACATCTCGGGAAAGAATGTAAAGACTTTGCTTAATGCTTTCTTGCAGAAAGGTGAACATTCGTTAAAGGTCGATTTTGAAAAAATTAATAAAGGAATTGTTAGCGGAACTTACATTTATAAGGTTAGTTTTGCAGGTAATTCGATAACTAAAAAAATGATTTTCACAAAGTAATTCGAACTCGGAGAAATAAATGAAACAGATTCTTAATTTTGTGATGTTTTTATTTTTAATAACTTCACTCACATATTCTCAATTGAATATCGGTGATGGAGGAAATAAAAAGGTTAATGAAAAAGCTTGGTCAAAAATTAATATAGATAAAACGATAATTCAAAATAATCAAACAGATTACATATACACACCTGCACCTCAAATCTATAAAAAATATAAAGTTGATGGGGGGGAAGCAATCGTTTCGCCAAACTTTAGACCCTTTCCAAATGCAAGTTCAACCCAATCAGAAATGAGTATAGATATTCATCCGCTAAACATGAATGTTGTTTTTGGTTCAGCGAATACAACTTCTTGGCCCGTCTCGGGTTTATATGGAACAGGTGGTTATTATACTACAAATGGTGGTACAAGCTGGGGTGGTTTTGATATACCTCCTTTTGGCTCAAACTCTGGTGACCCGGCATCTGTTATAGGAACAAATGGAAATTTTTATTTAGGTTTCATTGATGGTGGCTCAAACTATGGTGGACAAGGGGTTGCTGTTAGTACTAATAATGGGACTAACTGGAGCAGACATGTAGTTGCCCCGGCTCCGACAGGAACGAATGATTTGTTAGATAAAAATCATTTATGGATTGATAAGCAAGTAGGTAGCCAATATGAAAATAGAGTTTATGCTGCTTATACTGCATTTGTATCCGGCAATCCAAATAATAATAAAGTTGAGTTTAGATACTCAACAAATTATGGAGTGAATTGGAGTTCAGCAATAAATGTTAGTAGTGGAACTGCTTCCGGTAGTCATGATCAGGGAGTTAATGTTGCTACAGGTCCAAACGGTGAAGTTTATTCAGCTTGGGCAGTATATGATAACTGGTCATCAGGAAATTATGGAGAAGATGCAATTGGTTTTAATATATCAACTAATGGTGGACAGACATGGGGAACTGCAAAACGTGTATATGCTGCCCCTAATTTTGGTGTGAGAACAAATCCAAGCTCTCCAAATCCGGTTAGATTAGCATCTTTTCCATCGATGGCGGTTGATAGATCTAATGGTGTTAGGAGAGGGACTATTTATATTAGTTGGCCTCAGATTGGTGTTACTCCAGCCGGAAGTGATATGGATATTGTTTTGATTAAATCAACTAACAATGGAACAACATGGACTTCACCTGTGAGAGTTAATGATGATCCATTAAATAATGGGAAACGACAATATTTCAACTGGATGACAGTAGATCCTTCTACCGGTCATGTTTATGTTGTTTTTTATGACCAAAGAAATACAACTACAGATTCGGCAGAAGTTTACATGGCTCGTTCAATCGATGGTGGAGTTACATTTGAAAACATTAAAGTCAGTGATGCACGCTTTAAACCAAAACCTATTTCCGGTTTAGCTGGTGGTTATCATGGCGATTATATCGGTATCACTGCTTTAAACAATACAGTGTATCCTTTTTGGACAGATGATCGAACCGGTAATTATCAAGGTTGGTCTGCAAAAGTTACTTTTGGACCTAATATTACACACACACCATTCGGAAATACAGAGAATTTAGCCGGCCCATATAAAATCTCAGCAAAGTTCGGCTCAGCTATTCCTTTAGTTAATTCTACTGTAAAAGTTTTTTGGGGTAGAGGGACCTCAGGACAAATTACGGACTCACTATTAATGACCCCGGTAACTGCTGATTCATTTTTTGCTAATATACCGGGGAATGGACAATCGGCTACATACAACTATTATATTTCTGCTACAGACGAAACAGGTGGTAATAGTAAATTTCCTCCCGGTGCACCGAGTGAATACATTTCATTTACGGCAAGCCCAGACCAGGTTTCACCGAGTATAACTCATACTCCTCTTCAGAATCAGTATAGAGAGTTGTGGCCTGCAACTGTTAATGCTTTGGTAACAGATAACATTGGCATTGACACAGTCAAAGTCTTATATAAAGTAACGACTGTTGGCACAGAACACTCATTTCTACTTACACAGGGTCAGGGAGCAAATTATTCCGGCAGTTTTAATTTAGATACATCCTTTATTTCCTTAGGTGACACTCTTTATTATAAGATTGTAGCAAAAGATGCATCAGTAGCGGGAAATTATGGCTATAGCCCTCAATCGGGATATCATTCATTTGTATTTGTATCTGATGTGATTTTTCCGGTTGTAAATCATATTCCTTTAAATAATCAATCAAAATTAAGATGGCCGGCTTTAGTAAAAGCTTCTGCTACTGACAATTTAGGGATAAAAAATGTTTGGGTTGAATATGCAATTAATAACGGAAGCACTTCAGGAGCTTTTCAGCTGGTAAGTAACGGTGATAATCAGTTCCAAGGCTATTTTGATATAGATACAACACAGATTTTTGTTGGTGATACTGTTAAATATCGAGTTAAAGCTGTTGATATATCAACTTCGGGAAACACGACCTATAATCCAACTAACGGTTATCATTCTTTTGCTATTATAAACACTCTCGGAATTGTCTTAGTTGTTGACGATGATATATCTTTAGAATATAGGTATTCCGTAGAAAAAGCTGCTGCTCCGGATTTAGTCACTCCATTAGGCGCATCTGCAAACTTGTTTTTAAATACACTAAATTCAGCAGGATATTTAGCATCATTGGTGAACTTTAATGCAATAGATACAAATTCATTTTATAATTATGATGTCATTGTCTTGAGTGCAGGTGTAAAAACTACAGCAATTTTTGAGAGTGCACCAATAAGAACTGCGTTAACAAGATTCATTAAAAATGGCGGTAAAACTATAGTTGAAGGGGGAGAAGTCGGCTATATATACAGACAACAATCTACTGAAAAAGATAGAGATTTTAGATGGCATGCTCTATTGGATAGTTCTTGGGTGAGTGATGCAACCACCGGTCTTTTGAAAAAGCGTTTACCTGATCATGAGATTTTTAATCTTCCTTTTAGCATTCCGGATAATGTTGCACTAACAGGAACCGGATATGGAGTCAGAGATGTAATGAGAATTATGCCAAATAGAAGCGGAATTTTCAAACTTGGAAGTTGGTCGAGTTATGCAGATACAGCAAGTATTTTTGCTTATTCTCCGACAAATGATGTTAGTAAAATAGCAAATCTTCATCTTACATTTTCTGTAGGAAGCATAACTAATTCAACTATAGCGACAAATTTAATTGAAAATTCACTCCGATTATTAATGCAGAATGATGGCTTAATTCCTGTGGAATTAACTTCATTTTCAGCTAATGTTAATTACAACAAAGTTACATTGAATTGGAATACCGCAACTGAAATCAACAATGCAGGATTTTCAATCGAGAGAAAAAATCTAAATACAAATTCCGAATTTTCAGCAATCGGTTATGTTGAAGGGAAGGGAACAGCTATTCAAAATAACGAGTATCGATTCATTGATGAAGTTCAAAATCAAGGTAAATTTGTTTATAGACTAAAGCAGATTGATTTTGATGGAAGCTACGCATATTCAAAAGAAATTGAAATTGATGTCACTTCACTCGTTACATTTAATTTGGAACAAAACTATCCAAATCCTTTTAATCCATCAACCTTGATAAAATATTCAATACCCTCAGATGGATTTGTAAATTTATCAGTCTATAATTTACTTGGAGAAAAAGTTGTAACTCTGGTTAATGAAGTGCAAAAAGGGGGTAGCTATGAGCATAATTTTAATGCTTCAGGTTTAGCTTCAGGGCTATATTTTTATAGACTTGAATCAGCACAAAACACAAGTATTAAGAAGATGCTTTTCTTGAAGTAAATTCAAAGCGAATCTGAAAGGCTGTCAAATTTGACAGCCTTTTTTTTACACATTTTCTATTCAGATTATCTTGGTAACAGAGGAAGAAAATTATTATGTTTGAATAACATTTTTTCACTAATTCAGACTAACATATGAATCTAGATGTTCTTGTTTTTGGTGCACACCCTGATGATGCAGAATTAGCAATGGGGGGAACAATTGCTAAACTTACTTCAGCAAATTTCAGAATTGGAATTATTGATTTATCTCGCGGAGAACTTGGTACGAGAGGTTCTGCTGAAACTCGACAAAAGGAAGCGTTTCACGCCGGAATAATTCTTAAAATCTCTCAACGTGAAAATCTTTCAATTCCTGACGGAGATATTCAGAAGAATAAAGAAAATTTAACAAAAATTATTATGTGTCTCAGAAAATATCGTCCGAGAATAGTTTTTGCTCCTTATAAGAATGACCGCCATCCTGATCATGTAGCAACGAGTCGATTAGTTAAGGAAGCATGTTTTTTTGCGGGTCTTCCGAAAATTAAAACTTTCGAAAAAGAAATTTTGCAATCACCTTATCGTCCTTCAAAATTATACTATTTTATGCAGACTTATACTTTCGAACCGGATTTTATTGTTGATATAACAGATAATTTTAGTACCAAAATGGAGTCTATAAAAGCATATTCCACTCAATTCTATGACCCTAAAAGTACTGAACCGGAAACTTTCATTAGTCGACCTGAATTTCTTGATTTTATTGAATCGAGAGCAAATTTTTATGGTTTCAAAATTGGGAAGAAATATGCGGAACCGTTTGCTACAGAAGGGGATGTTGAATTAAAGGTTGAATCACTATTCTAATAAAAAGCCTTCGGATTTAAGTCCGAAGGCTTTAAGTTGACTACCTTCCAATTTCGGAATACATTTGTTCAATTAAGTGAATGTATCTTTCCTCAATAACTTTACGCTTCAATTTCATACTCGGAGTAATTTCATTATTCTCTAAGCTGAATGGTTTATC
This sequence comes from Ignavibacteriaceae bacterium, assembly GCA_019638025.1. Taxonomy (GTDB): domain Bacteria; phylum Bacteroidota; class Ignavibacteria; order Ignavibacteriales; family Ignavibacteriaceae; genus JAGUXE01. Next base: position 4,967 of record JAHBUO010000054.1, on the reverse strand, counting down.
AAGCAGAGCAAATTTTCTTACTCTTTCAAAATTAGCAAGATTCTTTTGGAACTTGGTTAATTCAGTTTCAAGTAAATCATAAATCTGTTTGTTTTCAATTAAGTCATCTATGGAACTGTATGCAATTTTGTGTGAATCGGCATATTCTTTAACCGCTTCAAAATCTGGAACAATTAGCGCACTTAAGAACATTCTTCTATCACCAATTAGCACAAATTGATCAATATATTTACTGGCTAAGAATAGATTTTCGATTGGAGTGGGAGCAATGTATTTACCTCCTGAAGTTTTAAACAGATGTTTTTTTCTATCTGTGATTACGAGGAACCCTTCTGCATCGAAAACACCAATATCTCCTGTGTGTAACCAACCATCTTTTATTGTATCATCTGTCTCTTTTTTATTTTTATAATATCCTTGCATAATATTTGGACCTCGAGCTAAAATTTCTCCATCGCTTGCAATTTTTACTTCAACATCAGGAAAAGGTTTACCTACGGTGCCAAATTTATAATCATCTAAACGATTTGCTGTTATTACAGGTGAAGATTCAGTTAAACCATAACCTTCGATAATGAGTACCCCGACAGCTTCAAAAAACTCACCTAATTCTCGCGCAAGAGCTGCTCCACCTGAAATAAAAAATCTGAGTCTTCCACCTGTTTTAGCTCTAATTTTTGAGAAGACAAGTTTATCGGCAAGTTTATGCTTCAAACTTAAACCAACAGGAATACTTCCACTTTTTTTGGCTTTTGCATAAGCTTTTCCTGTTTCGAGAGCCCAAAAGAAAATCTTTTGTTTTTTAGGAGGTTGGCTTTCGGCATTTTTAATCACTTTTGAATAAATTCTTTCAAATAATCTTGGAACGCTGGTCATCAAAGTAGGTTTTACGTCCATTAAGTCAGTTGCAACGGATTCGATACTCTGAGCATAACAAATCATACTTCCTGCAGAGAATGCTGAATAGTATCCACCCATTCTTTCGAATATATGGCAAAGTGGTAAGAAGGAGAGGAATATATCGTCAGGTCCAAATGGAAATGAAGCTAATGCTCCATTAACATTTGAAAGTATATTTTTGTGTGTAAGCATTACACCCTTTGGTTCTCCTGTAGTTCCGGAAGTATAAATGATTGTACACATATCATCTTCTCGACTTAGTTTGATGCTATCTTTCAGATGAGTCGGGTGATCTTTGCCAAAATCTTTTCCTAATTTTTGAACAGCGCTAAATGAATAAACATCTTTTTCATCTTGTGGAACATCCTTTTCATTCATTACAACTATGAATTTAACAGTACGGCAATTTTTACGAACCTTCAAAAATTTGTTAAGTTGTAATTTATTCGAAACAACAACTCCAACCGATTCGGAATTATTCATAATAAATTCAATGCTATCAGCAGTGAGAGAAGGGTATAATGGAACATCAATTCCGCCTAAACAAAGACTTGCCATATCGGTGAATACCCATTCAGGTCTATTCTCAGCAATTATTGCAAGTTTGTCACCTCTTTTAAAACCCAGCGATGCTAAACCGTTAGCGAATGAATCGGTTTCATCTTTGAATTGCGAATAGGTTATTCCAACCCATTCATTATTCACTTTGTGCTTTAGAAGTGGGCGTTCAAGTTTTGCACCATACTCTTCTGTAAGATATTGGTACATCTCGGGAATAGTTTTGCATCTTTTCAACTCGGGCATAAAGTATCTCCTTATTTTATGATTGATTAAATTTCAAAGAGAACCGAGCTTTAGAGTTTAGATCATGTTCGCCAAAATATTTTATATTTTGTAAAAGAATTCACAATAAGGGCTAGTAAATAAGTAACAATAATTCCCTTAATAACTCCAAGCCAGGGTGTTGATAAAACTGATTTCAACAAAGGGTCAATTGATGTTAACATTACGAGAGGAGTAAGTAGGTTAGTCCCCGCTGCATAAGCTAACATTGGGTTTTGACCATTTGTTATAAGCAGTTTAAATCCATTCCGAATTTTAAGGAAATCGATAAGAATTGTGAAAGATGAAAGCATTAAGATTGCTAAACCTGTTGTTACAAAGTAATAACTCATTGTAGAATGATCTTTCTTTATTCCTCCTTCAAATGGTTCGAGAAGAGTTCCCAAAATAAGCCATAGGAATCCCCACAGCAACATTTCTTTAATTAACTTATCGTTATTTGATTTAGTTTGATAGTAAATCAAAAATAAAAATAAGGATATCGCGGAGTTAAATAATAAGGTCGCTAGAATATATCGCTGATAAAATCCAAATAAGTTAATTGGAATCACCAGCAGAAGGAATACAGCAACAAAGATTTTCAGTTTACCAGAAGTTTCCGATTCCTCGTAACCAGATTTATTAGGTATTTTGCTCCATTTATATAAGATATCTCCAATAATTGAACCGGGCACGACTATAAAAAGATATTTTAGAAAATAGGGCTGGAAGAGCATCCAATTCGGATAATATGATGCAATTTCGGTTAGCCAATTATTCCCACTATTGAACACCAACCGAATAGCAAATAAAAACACTAATACTATAATGCGATTTATATAATTCTCTCTGAATAAAATCCATATAATTGAACCAATTAGCGCAACATTCGAGAGAACTAATATTATTATGTCATATCTTCTGAAAGAGAAACCACTACCATCAGGATATGTAACAAAAAGGAAAAAAGAAACACTTCCAATTAATCCAAATCCGGTCAGTGAATGATTCAAAAATCTGTTTTTAATAAAAGGGAACTTACCAAAGAGGAGAAACAAAAAAATAAAGAGTATTATAGCCAAGAGTAGGGTAGCGGAGCTTTGTGCTGATTCAATGACATGAGGGCGCATGTGTTGTATAGCTAAAGCGAAAAATGCTAATAAAATACCACGCCAAAGTATTTGAGCGTAAATTTTTAAGCGAGAATCTGAGGTGGCGAGCCTTTTATTAAGTGCAAATGGAAACGCAGCCCCCATCGAAAATAAAAAGAAGGGGAATACTAAATCAACCCAACTAATACCTGCAATAGATGGGTCAAATTTGTGCAATGGAGGAGGAACTTGAACATGATACATCCATCCCGGTAAAACACCATATGGAATTCTACTGGATAAAATCATTGTTAAAATTGCAAATCCTCTTAATGCATCTAAGCCTAATGAACGAACATTTGAATCTAAATTCATCAGAGAAAATATGTTAGAATATTTATTGAATTACTTAATCTAAGAAGATTTTTTTTTATTCAAAACAAGAAAATAAAAAGGGCGGTATAGACCGCCCTCATAAATTGGAAGGATTTTTAATTACTTCATTAATATCATTTTTTTGGTTACAACATTATCACCTGAAGAGAGTCTGTAAATGTATGTACCTGTTGATAATTTTGAAGCATCAAAACTAATGTTATGATGTCCTGCTGTCATTATTTGATTATTCAATAAAACTGCAACTTGCTGACCAAGAATATTGAATATTCTTAAATCAACACTAGCTTCTGAAGGTAAACCAAACTTAATTGTTGTTGCAGGGTTGAATGGATTAGGATAATTTTGATTAACATAAAATTCAGCAGGGACTAAATCTTTAACTCCTACTAAGATATTTTTAATCAAAGTAATATTAAATGTATCAACACTAGCGACAATAGTTGTTTCTGAACCTTTAGCACGCACAGTCCATTTTGTTTTCAAAGTATCTTGACCGGCTAACCATGTTAAAACTTGTCTTCCGGTGAATGTAAATTGAGTATCACTTAAAGCAGATGTTTGATACAATGGGGTTTTTAACAAAATAAATTGATATACAAGATTATCACCATTTAGATCCACAGCTTTATTCCATTTTGCAGTAAATGTTTGATTTGAATCTGTTACTACAATTGATGCATTATTAGAAGGTGAATCTAAGAAGAAGTATGGAGATGGTGGAACAGCTACACCTTGTGTGAAATCAGTATAAAATCTTGGTGATACTTGATAACCATCATTATACACAGTCGAACTTGAAGTGTACTGAGTAGCAATACCTTTTACATTTACCGGCCAAGTTGGTTCTGCATTGTTATGCAATCCGGCATCTAAATCAACAAACAAATCAAGAATGTTATAGCCATCATAGATTTTGAGAGTTGCATTAGCACTTGTTGTTGGCCAAGCAGGGGATGCTGAAGTTTTTGCAACACCCATAATTTCAATAAACATTCCTTCGTATTTTTCAGGGTCAGCAAGATAAGCCGGAATTGTTAATTGAACTGGAGAAATTGCAACACCAGTTCCTAATAGAGAAATATCGCTCGTTAAATTAGCTATGTCAAGTTGAGATGTTCCTCTGAAATGTCCTAGAGTACCGGTAACTAAGATTCTGTCACCGATATTATAGACTGGACCACCGTTAGGCTGACTTCCTTTTGTAATATTTATCCCACCGGTGCCATCTTGAATGTAATAGCTGAATCTATTAGCTGAAGCTGTGAAGTTAATTGAATTAACTACGCCCACAACTGTAACTGTTTGTCCTACGCGATCTGGAATTCTATCACCATTTGCATCAATTTTTACAGCGGCAATATCTTCAGCGGCGACTACTTGAATATTCACTCTACCAGGTGTTGTGAATTGATTAGGTCCAAATGGAGGGGCGATAAGTACAACTTCTTCATTTGAATTTTCAAAATAAACAATATTTCCAACTGCATCCACTGCAATATCAGATCTTATAGTTGTTACATTATTTTGTAAATCTTGATAAGCCATTGACATAGTTGGGGAATTAGTGTATATGTTTTTAATCGCATGAATACCTTGAACGGGTGGATTACCTGAGGCAATTCTTGCTTGGGTTGCATATACAATATCATCATTGTTGGATGCTCCACGATAGAAAGCTGCTGTAGCACCTCTACCACCATCAAATCTAATCGTCCATAATGTGTCGGCAAATGTTTTAGTTACACCGGGTTGAAT
>JAHBUO010000053.1 GCA_019638025.1 Ignavibacteriaceae bacterium | reverse complement strand
AATAAATATAGTTTGGCGTGGGCTTTACAATATGTGTGCTAAAGGTTTGGGGCTTGGCGAAGTGTGTGGCTGTGAAGCGTTGGCATTTGATGTCTATTTATTATTCTCCAAATAAGTCATTATAGTATTCTTTCATTGCTGTATGAAATTCAACTACTCTTGAAATTTCTTCTTGTGATAAACCCGAAACTTTCCAGTCTTTTAATTTGCTTAACCCAAAATCCCTACAAACTTCTAAGTCTTTTTTTGAATAACTTAGGTTTTTTACAAATTCGATTTGAATGAAATCTTTTGGATTGTCATTTGTGTATTCTGGGTTTCCTTTTGCGTAATTAATCAAAATATCCTTATAGTATTCTCTTATTGTTAAACTCAAACAATCATGAATCTTTTTAGTCACACTAAGAATTTCTTCCAATGCAGAATCAAATGCTTGTTGTGTGTCAATTTGAATTTTACCAGTAGCATGAGCCATCTCATTTCTATAGTCAATCAGCTTTTTTGTACTCTTCACATAAGAATCATCTAAACCGATTAATCTGAAAAACTCGAAAATGTCTTTCTCAGGTAATTTACTAAACTCAAAAACAGACTTTATTTCATCAAGTTTTACTTCTTTACCATTGTATGGCCTGGCGAATAATAATGAATGATTATATCGCTCTTTATAAAATTGACTTACTTGCCAAACCGTGGTATAAATGTTTGTCATAAATATCAAATGCACTGCAAAATATGAGAATTGATATTCTCCTTTTTCATAAGTTACTTGTGCTGAATTCATCAGTGGGCGAACATAGTCGTTTACTTCTATGTCTTCCAATGGCAAGTAGTCTAATAGTTCATATACATTTTCCATTACTCACCCCAAACTTTAGCTATCCTATCTTTTATCTTCTGTTCAAAAATTTCAATCAGTTGTTTATTGGCATTCACCAATGCCTGCTCATTTTCAATTTGAGCCACTATTTGACGTTGAGTTTCTATATCAGGAATTGGTATTTCTAATTGTTTCAATTTTACAATTGTTAGTGCTTGGTAAGCTGCACCAGCAGATAGGATATGAATTTGATTAGGAATAAAAATATCCAAAACCAATTTTAAGTAAATTGATTCCACATCCTCTTTGATGTCTTTAATCCAAACAAGATTTCCATCTTTGAAATAGAATGGATTATTATGATTGACAATCCACGAAACACCAAGAGTGGCAACTGCGGAAACAAGAATATCTCCTGGCTTTGGGATATCATTATTTTCTTTGATTTCAGTATATCGCTCATGTGAAATAAAAAGTTCAAGTGACGGAATTAATCCTCTAGAAAGTTCTACAATTTCTTTTGTCCTGTAAAAAGGAACTCCTTCATCAACATATTCATCTTTAAAAATCCTTCTACTTGAAGTAATATTACATACTTGACCTAATTCCACCATCTCCCAATTAGGGTCAATGTCTATTTTGGGTTTGTAATTATCTACTACGGCTTTGGCTCCATCTATGATTTTTTGGTAGCCGTCTATTTCGGCAACTATTTCTTCCTGAATGGATAAAGGGGGAAGAGGGATTTGAATTGAGCGAAGTTTTGCTTGATTTAATTTTGGAACCGTTACACCAGTGATAAATGGAGATAAATCCATGTAGTTCAACATTTCTACAAGAAATAAATCCAAAACTTTAGTTCTTATTGGTCGTAAGACATGAGCATGATTGTTTACCCAATATTTACCCTCGGCTATAAATGCAGTTTTATCACCTGATAACCATTTTGCTCCATCTTCTCCAACTAGCACAAGTTTTTCATCAAAAATATAATCATGAACATAGTCTAAAATACCTGTAGCTCCATAATAAGGGTATTGACCTTCAGTTCTATCTGATTTAGTAATTGGTTTTCGAAGATTATCCAAAATTTCTACAATTTCGCCTAATTCCTCAGTATCAAAATTTGTTTGAGTTAGAATGTCATTTGCTCTATACCTCTCCCCACTCAAATTAAAATCCCCATTTTTGGCTATTTCCGCTTTTGTTACAAGATGTGCAATGGAAGATTCTACAAGTTCTCCTGTTTCAACAAATTGGTGTGCCAATTTTATTGCTTCTTCTAACTGCCCACCTTTTACAGCAGTTCTTTGTGCTCCTAAATTGTAACCGTCATTGTCAATTTTTATAAACAAGATTTCGTCCTGTTTTTTGGCAACTTCTTTATCCATCACCAAAATGGAAGTTTTTACACCGCTATATGGATTAAACACACCTGCGGGCAAACTCACTACCGCATACAAGTGATTTTCTACTAACATTTTTCGCAGGTCTTTATAGGCAGTACCGCTTTGGAAAATGATGCCTTCGGGGACAATAATGCCTGCCTTACCTTTATAATTTAGGTGTTCGGCTATATAATCCACAAACAATACTTCACTTCGGTTACTGCTGATTGTAAATTTCTTGTGTGGTCTAATACCGCCTTTAGGACTCATAAATGGCGGATTTGCCAACACCAAATCAAAGCTTTCGTTCCAGCGTTCTTCGCTGCTGAGTGTGTCGTACTCATGAATGTTGGGGGTATTGAACCCGTGCAAATACAAATTGACCAAACTCAATCGCACCATGTCGGGTGAAATATCATAGCCCACAAAATTCTGAATCAATTTTTTACGGTCGTCCGGGGTTAATAGGTCTCCCAGATTATTGAATGGTTTCTTTTCGAGTTTATTGTACTCGTAAATATTCAATCCCTGTTTATTGTCTTTTGAGTATTTGAGAAGAATATGTTTGTATGCAGATATCAAAAATCCTGCTGTTCCACAAGCCGGGTCAAGTATTGTTTCAGTTTTGTCTGGGTCAATAATGGCTACCAAAAAATCAATAATGTGTCTTGGTGTTCTAAATTGACCAGCATCACCTTGAGAACCCATTACAGAAAGTAAGTATTCAAAAGCATCACCCAATTTCTCGCTATGGGTATATTCAAACTCGCCAATGGTTTTTAGAAACAGTTTTAATGTTTCAGGGTCTCGGTAAGGCAAATAGGCGTTTTTAAAGATATCTCTGAATAGTTGTGGAATATTCGGGTTCTTGTCCATTTGTACAATGGCTTCGGAATACAAAGCCAACATTTCTGCTGCTGTTACTTTTGGGTTAATCAGGTTATCCCAACTGTATTTTTCAAAATCACCTGAAAAGAATTTTGCCGAACCGCCCAATTCCACTGCTTCCTTGTCCATGTCATCCATGAACTTGTAAATTAAACCAATAGTAATTTGCTCAATCTGTGCTTTAGGGTCGGGCAGTTTTCCTACCAAAATATCTCTGCAATCGTCAATTCTTCTTTTTGTTTGTGTATCTAACATATCTTTCCTTTTATAATTGGGACATGCCCGCCCATTACTAATAAAATTTATCGTCCTTCCAATTGGCAGGATTGTTTATAATATATTCTGAAATTTGTTGAAATGATTTATCATCACGAATGATATGGTCATAAAATCGGGTTTGCCACGCAAATTGCAATTTCAATCTGTTGCAATATTTTGTAACGGCGGATTTGTAGGAACCAACAATGGATGAAACGGTATTTTTACCCTGGTTTTGAAATCGTCGTTGCCCGGGGGTTTGATTGTTATCAGGTTGGTAGGGCAACGGATTTTGTATGGATGATGGATCCCGTAGGGACAACGCATGCGTTGTCCCTACAGCATGCGTTGTCCCTACAGCATGCGTTGTCCCTACATTATGCGTTGTCCCTACATTATGCGTTGTCCCTACGATGGTGGAATCCCTATTCAAAATCAAAATCCCATGAACATGATTTGGCATTACAACAAATTCACCCAATTCACAATATTGTGTATGGTTTTTTATTTCATACCACAATACGTATGCAATGGTACCTGCAGGTGAAATCTGCATTTTTCCATTTTTTATTTCACCGAAATAATGTTCCCTGTTTTTTGTGCAAATGGTAATAAAATAGGCAGCATCGCTGCCATAATCCCAATTTTGTAATCGGGCGGAATTATTTCGATATTTCCCTTTGAATTTATCTGACATCAGGCGGCAAATCTTTCAATCTTCACATAATCTTTAATATATCTTGGAATAACATCCCTGTATTTTGGAGCAACCTCTTTGAATTGTGAAATCGTTAGCATAGAGTTGGTTTGCAACTCATGAAAATCTTTTGCTTCAATTATTCTTCTAATGTCTTGGTCAACTATGTACGCTTTAAAAAAATATTTCAAAGCTCTTATATTTATATCCTCTTCAGGTGGATAGATAGAAATGAACTTGTCAAACTCTTCTTCCAATAATTCATCTTTGGATTTGAACTTTGGAATGATACCGAAGATTTTTTCAACAACCTCACGGATTGTAATTTTTCTGTCTATCTTAGCAACTTTCCTTATTTTTTCAAGGTTATAATATTCTTCAGGCTTATTGAAAATCTCATGCTGGATGTGGCTGATAACTTGTTCCCAGTTTCCCAATTGAACATTCTTTTTAATAATGTCGTCCATCATAATGCGATCTTCAAATTTCTTGAACAGTTCTCTATCAACACGCATTCCTTCGAAACCAATTTGTTGATCTCTTAATGTTAATAGGGGATCGGGAAGGTAATTTGTATATTTATCGATATTCACTGTACCACCACTACCGCCATCGGTTTCTTTTTTTGGTAAAGGTAATTTTAGTTTTTCATCATAGTTAAATTTTTCTTCGAAATACTCACAGTTAGCAAAGAAATCGAAGAGTTTGAAGAATTGTTTTTCATGCCGGATGGTTTCTTCTTCGTTAAGTTCGTTTTTGAATTTGTACTCAAATGTAAATTTACGCGTTCCTCGCCCTTTAATCTGAACAAAATCAGTCGGGCTGAAGATGGGTCGCATCATGCAGATGTTTAATAAATCAGGGCAATCGTACCCTGTAGTCATCATTCCAACAGTAACGCAAACTCTTGTTTTGCAAGATTTGTAACCCTCCAACCATATGGTTTTTCCGCTTAGGTTATTGTTGGTAAAGTTGATTGTCATTTGTTGTGCTTCGCCAACTTGTGAAGTTACCTGAACTGCAAAGTCAGAGTTATACTTACCGGGAAAAAGTTGCTCTGCAAATTCGTTTAATTGTTCAGTCAATTTGCGAGCATGGTTTTGACTTACTGCGAAAATGATAGTTTTACCAATTTCTTTTGTAATTGGATCACACAGAGCATTTTCCAAAAAGGTTTGACAAAAAATGCTGTTTGTTTTTTCAGAGAAAAATTTCTTTTCAAAATCCCGTGAAACGAAAATTTCTGTTTCTTCGCCTTGTTCGGTTGGAACAACAACTGCATAACCTTCATCAGAAAGTAATTGTGTAGTGATTTCAGTTCGGGCATCTAGAACCTTGGGGTTAATCAAATAACCGTCTTTTACGCCATCAATCAACGAATAACGGAAAGTTGGGTCGCCACCTTCACAGCCAAAGGTTGTATAGGTGTCTCGCAGCATTCTCCGTTCAATTTCTCTGGGGTCGTTTTCTTTCACATTGTCATATTCAACGCCTTTTAAATAGTCTTTTGGTGTTGCAGTTAATCCTAATTTGTAACCGTGAAAATATTCAAAAACAGCTCTTGCATTCCCAGAAATAGAGCGGTGTGCTTCATCAGATATTAAAAGGTCAAAATCAGTCGGAGAAAAATCGTAGCGGTATTTATCATTGTGCATCAATGATTGAATGGTCGTCACCAAAATGTCGCAATTTCTCCAGTCGCTTTTGTGTTCTTTGTAAATGAAAGTGGTGTAGTCTGGCTTTAAATATTCTGTAAATGCTTTCCATGCTTGGTCTTCCAATTCCAAACGGTCAACCAAAAATAAAACTCGTCTTGCGTTTTGTGTCCTCAAAAATAATCTGATAATCGCGGCAGAAGTCAAAGTTTTACCAGTTCCCGTCGCCATTTCAAAAAGGAATCTGTCTTTACCTTCTGCAGCAGCCCTCTGTAAAGCCTGTATTGCTTTTAACTGATAATATCTTAAAAATCTAAGTCCGTTTGACCAGATAAAATATTTACTTCCTTCAATGCTTCCATCCCATTCAGGTCTTTCTGCAAAGTCAGGCATTTGAACTTTAACAATGTAATCAAATTCTACTTCTTCAATCGCAAGTACATTTCTGTCAGGATTCCAGTTTTTTATTGCTCCAACTTCCTCAGATGAAGGAAATTTGTAAATCGGTTTTGGATTTCCTTTTGTCGTGTCCCAGAAGTAGTGAACAATACCGTTGGAAAGAATTACATATCGCGCACCAACTGTCTTAGCGTATTTTCTTGCTTGTTCTTTTGCTACAAGTGGGTGAAGGCTTTCCTTTTTTGCTTCAAGAACACAAATTGGTTTATTGTCACTGTCAACAAGTAAAAAGTCTAAAGCACCATTCTTTGTTTTCTCATAGTCGTTGCCCCATGCGTCAATTTCTTGTTGGGTAATCTTCACATGATTTTCAAGCTGAATATTTGCTTTTCCTTCCTCATTGTCAAAGAATCTCCACCCCGCTTCTGTGAGCAGTTGATTTATTTTAATTCTTGCATGAGCTTCATTTTTCATTTTCTGTCTCTATGTATTTTGTCGTGAATTACAAAATTCAAGCTCTTTTAGTTTTTTGTTTGGCTTTGCGTATCGACGAAATCCAAATATTTTTGACTGATCGTCGGCTCTTTTAGCATATTGACAAACTTTTTGGTGCTTGGAGAAGTGACAGATTTCGGAGAACAAAACAGTAGCTACACCACAAAAGTGAATTTCAATTCTTAAAGATTTTTCCAAAGGTCTACATAAAGTTCAATTTGTTTGTCATTGTATTTAAGTCCACTTTTACAGTTTATATCTTTTGAGTTCATCATCATAACCCCAAACTTGACCGTGTTTGGGATTGCCTTTTTTTGAAAGTTTGTCAACGTAATAAACTTGATTCTTGTTTAATTTCAGTATGTCAAATGTTGCTCTTTTAAGTTCTTCATATTCATTGTAAAGTCCTTTTGGATGGTCGCCCCACGCAATAATTACATTCTTATGTTTTGAAGTCAATTCGTTAATGGTTTGCTTATTTCCTTTGTCAATAATATTAAAATTAGATGTTGCAAGAAGTTCGGCATAGGTCTGGTAAAACGGAATTAAATTTAGGATTATTACATTCCCGATATTCTTGAACTGGGGATATTTATTCCTGTTCTTGTGAACGTAACTAGTCACTGTATAAACAGTCTTGTCGGAAATATCCTCTGTCGCCCGGCTTGGATTTTTTAATATTACTATTAAACTATCCTTTAAGTTACTGTCAATATTTAAAGAAAGCCACAATCGTTTATTTCCTTTTTCTATTCGTTTGGCGTACGCTTTAATTACGAAGTCAGGGTGTTTGTAAACGGGTTTATTCATTTTTGTCATAGTTTTTATTTCTTATCTCGTACGTCTTTTAGCATTGGCTTTCAACATTAGCCTTCACGCAAACTTTCGTATATCCCACTTTGAATCCTCTTTTAGTTGCGTAATAATAGTAAATTATCGGGTTATGCGAATATGGTATTACCGTAGAGATACTGTTAATTCTTTAAAATTATCTTTGTAAAAATAGTAAATTTAGACTTTACTGCAATTGTTAAGTTCTGTAACATAAAACTTGAGTTTTGTTAATAAATGTTAAAATTCTATTTGATTATTATGTAAATCGTTCCTTCTCTTCATAATTTAAGTTTCATTTACATCTATTTTCAGCCCTATAAGCCACTCTACAGAAAGGGGATTACCTAGTAATCCCCTTCAAGTAAAGTAGAGCTTTTAGGAGGGTTTAGCTGTTAGTTGGAGTTTCCGGAGTGGGATTAGATTTAGTTTTTCTTTTTTTTACCGGCTTAAGCCCGTATTTTGACAATTCTAAACTCCTTGTTCCTAACACTCCTTTAATCAGCCTGAACCAATTGGATAAACGCTCATTCGACTCTGAAATCAAATCTTTATACTCTTTAGCTACTTTTTTCATAGCAATTAATTTCTCGTCAAATTCAGCTCTCTTCACAAGAATATTGTTCCGAGTCTGCTGAATTAACTCAACATTAAGCTCTGATTCAATAGGTTGAATATTAGAATCTGATGAGATTCCTTCTTCGAGTTTACGAAGTTTTTCTAAAATATCGGCGACGTGCCGAACGATCTGAGTAGGCATAATGCCTCCTTTTTTTGTTTTTGATTATATTATTTATTTTGCTCCGTTTGGAGACACTCTTGTTGACATCTCGTTAATACTGAGATGTGTTTGATTTTTTTGAATCGTGTTGTTTTTTTATTAAATGTGTGGACTATAAATGAAATGCCGGTATGAAAACTTTAAACTTTGTCACAGAATAATTAAAAGTAGTGACCTAATAACTAAATGTTCGCTCTTTGAAATTAAAAGGTCTCGTCTTAAGTTTTTATGGTATGAGTAATTAATTATAAGGTGAGGGCTTTTAATTATTTTGTGCCGGCAAATAAAAAAGTCTTGGTGCAAAAACATAAAAGAATTAAGTGTGTACGTTAGAATCTTGTTTTTTGATGAAAAAACAAGGGGTCGTTATTTAGGAGCTCTTATTATTGTGTTCAAGCCGAATTTTTTCATAAATTTTAAAAGTTGGGTTATGAGCTAAAAATAAACTTTCCATTTTTTTTGCAGGGGTATTTTCGGGAATGAAAATACATCATCATCGAAATGAGCTTTTTTCGACGCATATCGGCGTCGAATCAAAAGGGGGTTCACATTTATACTCTTTTTCTTACAGAAGCTCGTAAAACGGCATTTAAAGCCTTCTAACGCCATTTAGGGGACTAATAAACATTACAATTTTGCTAATCACAAAGATGAAGTGATTGAAATATTTTCACCGGACGAGGAGTATGGTTTTTGGGTAGCCTAAATTTCAAAGTTTTTGGTCGATTTCAGAATAATTTGGGTAAACGAATTTTATTTAAATTTTCAAAATATTGAGTAAAGCCTCCAAACCGTTGGTGCAGGGGCTTTACGGCTAATAGTACTTCTAATTTTTAATCTTTTCCGTGACAATTTTTTTGTCTCTTAGATTCATTACCCCTTAATATTATGTTCATGCAAAATTTTTTAAAAAGTTTGAGTTTGAACAATAGGGGAGATTTTTCTGTTTTCAGGCTGGAGTAAATTGTAAATATTTCCCTCTCCTTCTCGCCGAACCGCTTGACTTATCAAGGATTCTGAATCCCTCAGAAGGATAAAATGTGCAGAATCCTTATGAATTGAGCAACAGTATTTTTATTTCTTCCCAAAAGATTAGAGGAACTGATAATTCATACCTTGACATCCATTTCAGTATGAGAAATTTACAAGGGGATACTATTTGAATAAAAAGATTACTCGAGTTTCACAAAGCCCATCCTGAGGATGACAAAGAAAAATAGAAGGAATAAATTTGATAAAAGAAAAAAATGAAATAACGAGTAGAATAGAAAATTTGTTAAACAGTTTTAAAAATGATTTCAATAATTCATACAGAACGACACTGCAATTGAGTAAGAAAAATGCTTGATAAATCAGATTAATAAAAAGAAAAATTCGATTAAAGAATCATTCGTTGGTACGTTTGGAACATTCATAAAAGATTATTAAGAAAGGAACATAAAAGTGGAGCAGTTTAGAAATTAAATTATTTCATCGTTGATGTCCGATATTCACTTTAATAATTATTTATAAAGCTTAATAGCTGTTTTATCGTTGGTTGTCCGCTAAATTTTTTACTATTGTTCGTGTTTCCATTTGTTTTGTCGTGCTTACAAATGCGGCTCTGAAAAGGGATTTATCCTTTCGATTTTTCTCTCGTCTTTTATTTTTTATGGGACATCGGTAATTAAAAAAATATGCCGAAAATAATTAAGAACGAAATTGATTTTAAAACATGGAATTTATATGTTAAACAGGTCATTTAATTGAATAGTCATCCAAATTACTTTTGCATGCAAAAGATTTATTTAACAGGGGCTTCAATTCAATCTACTTCAAATTCAATTCATAGGAGAAAATGAATGAGTTGGTTTAATACTTTCTTTAATTCATCCATTGGAAAGAAATTTTTTATGGGACTCACCGGTATCAGTCTCATATTATTTCTTAAGTTCCATCTAGTAAATAATCTTTCACTCTTTGGTGGACCTGAGGTATTTAACACAGTTGTTAAAAATCTTGAATCCATAAAACCTATTGTTAGAGTGATAGAAGTTATACTCGCACTGATTTTTCTAATTCATATTTTTAATGGGTTGAGGTTATGGTTAGAAAATAAAAAAGCTCGACCGCAAAAGTATGCGGTTAACGGGTCATCAAAAAACAGCACAGTATATTCTAGAACAATGGTTCAGACGGGGACAATTGTTTTTATCTTTTTGATTGTTCACTTGAGAACTTTTTGGATGTCATTCAATAATATCGGAGTGAATGGTATCACTGACCATAAATATTATGAATTTGTTGCGGCATCATTTACTGATCCGATATACTCCGGCTTTTATGTGATAGCTATGATTCTTCTAGGATTTCATTTGAACCACGGGTTCCAGAGTCTATTTCAAACTTTTGGATGGACTCATAAAAAATACACTCCGATAATTAACATTATTGGGACTGTATATTCAGTCGTTGTAGCAACAGCATTTGCAATAATTCCAATCTACTTTTTAATGAAAGGGGGCAACTAATGGCAACATTAGATTCAAAAATTCCTGCAGGTAGTTTGAAGGATAAATGGACAAATCATAAGTTTAATATGAAACTTGTTAATCCGGCTAATAAAAGAAAGTACAATATTATTGTTGTAGGTACAGGATTAGCAGGTGCATCGGCTGCTGCAACTTTAGGTGAATTGGGTTATCAAGTCACAGCATTCACTTTTCATGATTCCGCTAGAAGAGCTCACAGTATAGCCGCACAAGGTGGAATTAATGCTTCAAAGAATTATCAAAATGATGGGGACTCTGTTTATAGATTATTCTATGACACAATAAAAGGGGGTGACTTTAGAGCACGCGAAGCAAATGTACATCGTCTTGCTGAAGTCAGTGAAAATATCATAGATCAATGTGTTGCTCAAGGTGTTCCGTTTGCTAGAGAATATGGTGGATTGCTAGATAATAGGTCTTTTGGTGGTGCACAAGTTTCAAGAACATTTTACGCAAGAGGGCAAACCGGTCAGCAATTATTATTAGGGGCTGTCTCTGCACTCAACCGACAAGTTGGTCTTGGAAATGTAAAGCTGCACACCAGACGAGAAATGCTTGATTTAATTCTTGTTGATGGAGTTGCTAAAGGTATTCTTGTCAGAAATTTAGTAACTGGAGAAATTGAAAAATATTCTGCTCATGCGGTAATATTAGCTACCGGTGGATATGCGAATGTATTTTTCTTATCGACTAATGCGATGAATTCAAATGCAACATCGATTTGGAGAGCTCACAAAAAGGGAGCTTATTTCGGGAATCCATGTTTTACACAAATTCATCCGACATGTTTACCTATACACGGCGAAAATCAATCTAAACTTACACTTATGAGCGAAAGTTTGAGGAATGACGGAAGAGTGTGGGTTTCAAAGTTAAAAAACGATAGGCGAGCACCCGGACAAATTCCTGAAGCTGAAAGAGATTATTATCTTGAAAGAAAATATCCTTCCTTTGGAAATCTATCCCCAAGAGATATTTCTTCTCGAAGTGCAAAAGAAGTTTGCGATGAAGGAAGAGGAGTGCAAGGAGGAGACGCTGTTTATCTCGATTTTGCTGATGCGATTAATCGATTAGGTAAAAAAGCTATTGAAGAAAAATATGGAAATTTGTTTGAAATTTATGAAACGATTACAGGTGAAAATCCATATAACGTCCCAATGAAAATTTATCCTGCTCCCCATTACACAATGGGTGGGTTGTGGGTTGATTATAATTTAATGAGTTCAATACCCGGACTATTTGTTTTAGGAGAAGCCAATTTTTCCGATCATGGTGCAAATCGTCTAGGTGCAAGTGCATTGATGCAAGGTTTAGCTGATGGTTATTTTGTAATTCCTTATACCGTTGGTGATTATCTTGCTTCGCAAAAACCATCTTTGGTTGAAACAAATCATCCCGAGTTTGTAAAGTCTGAAACGGAATTAAAAGATTTCGTTAATAGATTGTTATCAATAAAGGGTAAACGGACTGTTGATGATTTCCACAAAACACTTGGAAGAATAATGTGGAATAAAGTAGGAATGGCTCGCAATGAAAAAGGACTTAAAGAAGCCATTCAAGAAATTCAAACTCTACGAACAGAATTTTGGAAAGATGTTAATGTTGTTGGTAGTGGTAATGATTTCAATCAAACTTTAGAAAGAGCAGGAAGAGTTGCCGATTATCTTGAACTTGGGGAATTAATGGCTCAAGATGCTCTTGCCAGAAATGAATCTTGTGGTGGACATTTTAGAGAAGAATATCAAACAGAAGATGGTGAGGCAAAACGTGATGATGAAAACTTCACTTTTGTATCGGCTTGGGAGTATATAAATCCCGGGACGTGGAATCTTCATAAAGAAAACCTTGAATTTGAAAGTGTTAAATTATCCCAAAGGAGTTATAAATAATGAGCGGGAAGAATATAAATTTAACTTTAAAAATTTGGCGTCAAGCTAGCCCAAAAGCAGTTGGAGCATTTGCAGAATACAAAATCTCAATTTCACCCGATGCATCATTCCTTGAAATGCTTGATGAAATTAATGACAACTTAGAAAAGAAAAACGAATTACCGATTGCATTTGAAAGCGATTGCCGTGAAGGTATCTGTGGGACTTGTGGACTCGTGATAAATGGTCAACCACATGGTCCAATTCCCAAAATAGCCACTTGCCAACTTCATATGAGAAACTTCAAAGATGGTGATACAATTTGGATTGAACCATTTAGAGCTAAAGCTTTTCCCATTATTAAAGATTTGGTAGTAGACCGATCCGGATTCGATTCTATTTTGCAAACGGGAGGCTATGTTTCTGTTAACACCGGTGGTGTTCCGGATGCAAATGCAATTCCAATATCAAAGGATATTGCTTCATTAGCATTTGATGCAGCGGCATGTATAGGTTGTGGTGCTTGCGTTGCCGCTTGTAAAAATGCCTCAGCAATGTTGTTTGTCAGTGCAAAAGTTTCACAGTATGCATTGTTGCCACAGGGACAACCTGAAAGATATCAGCGAGTTCAAAATATGGTTGCTAAGATGGATGAACTTGGATTTGGAAGTTGTACAAATACATACGCATGTGAGGCAGAATGTCCTAAAGGAATTTCTGTAACAAATATAGCTCGAATGAATCGAGATTATATCAAAGCCTCAATTACTGCAAATCCGGTCGACTAGATATATCTATCCTTTTTGAAAATCCCGATTATCTTTTAATCGGGATTTTTTTTATTTTCTATGCAATAATTATTCGGCTATTTAAATGTTTGAAAAAGAAATTAAGTTTATTACTGATTTTAATCTTAATAAAATTAAAACTTCAGGATCATTTTTTACCCTTACTCACTTAGCATCGGCAAATGTTCACCCTGCAATAATTCAGTATATCTCAGCAGAGCTGGATTATCTGATATCGTATGACAGAGCCAGAATTTTGCAAAAATCTGTTTTTGATTACTCGGGGGAAGAAATAAACCGTTTGTTTGGACTGATTGCAACTGAAATCAAAAAAGAAAAACTTATTCCTTATGAAGATATTAAAAAGTTGGTTACTCAAGCAGTCGAATTTAATATGTATTTCCTTGTTCGACCTCGCTGGTGTTTGAAGAAGTTTATTTTTGGTGATGAAGAAGTAAAATCGCAAAATGAAATAAGTATGTTCTTAAACTATTCATACTTTTATGACTACTATAAGAAGATTCTTAATGCATTAATTGAGAAGAAGAAAATAGTTACTTTAAGTGTGTATGAGTTTGAAGATATGATTGTAAATCTCGAAAAACAACTTATCGAAAAACAGAATGTTGTCTTTATTGAAAACTCACTGCAGTCTTTAGCCGAATTTTTTAATCTTGGTGAAATTCAAAAAACAAAACTTAGTGTAGGTATAGTAGAAAAATTTCTTTACGAAAAAGGTCTTCTAAACGAAATATTTAAAGTACGAAAACTTTTATCTGTTGATCCAAAAGCAAAGTATGAAATTGAAGATTATAAATATGCAATTCTAAGCAACGTACTAATCGAGCAATCAGATGTTGAAATAAGTGAAAAAGTTTTTGAAATGCCTAAGACATCATTTCAATCTGAAGATCTCGAAATAACCAATCCACTCGACCAAATAGTACTCGAAAATATTGATGAATTAAAAACAACGGTAAAAGAAGTTGAAGATGAGTTTATCGAGACAGAAATATTATCATCGGAGATAGAAACTACCCAAAACGCAGAAGACGAAAATATTGAGGAATCTTTAGCCATTTCAGAAAGTGAAGTCGATGTAATTGAGGTGTTCGATGAACATCCGGTAGATGAAATAAGAGAAGAAGTTCCAAATGAATTTGCCGGTGATGAAGTGATTATTAATGTTGATGATACTAAAAATCGAGATGATTCTGACATCATTTTAGCTGAAGAAAATGAGATGATGGAGCAGATAATTATTGAGGAGAATGTTGAGAATATAGAGTTAATTAATCAACAAGAAAATGAAATTTCCGATGTTCTTCTAGACAATTTAGATGATGAAGGTAATTCTCCGGTCAATTTTGAAGTTGATGACTCACCAAAAACTGAATCGGAAGAATCTATTTCAAATGAAGAAATGGTTGAAGTAGAGATTCCCCCAACTATAGATGTAGATGAAGTAGTTGATGTTGAAGAATTAGTTAATACTAACCCTGAAGAAAATACAACGTCTGATTTGATTTTGAATGAAGATATCCAAGAAACAGAAGAAGTCATTAATGATGAAGCTGCTGCACTCTATGACGATTTTCTGAATGAGTCTGAGAATGGTTCTAATGCAATATCAGAAGAGTTTGATACAGTAGAGGAGCAATCAATTGAAAGCCAATTGAACGATGAAAATCAATTTTCAAGTGAGCGAATAATTGCTGATGATTACGCTATCTCTGAAGAAGAAACAGTTAACATTGAAAATCTGGAAGTGATTGGTGAATATAGTCAAGATGAAGAAATTGAGGAGTCATCAAGCAATTTAGATTTATTAGAATCGATAGAAAAAGAAATTGAAAGTTTGCAGAATTCTGAATTGGAATCAGAGGATGTTAGCAATGCATATTTCGAGATTACTGAAAAATCTATTATCGAGACCGAAGAGCTACCGGAGGATGATGAAGAAACTGAAATTATTGAGAGTAAAAATCAACCGGACGAACAAGAATTGGCAGATATTGAAATTGAGAAAATTGAAACCGAAGAAGATATTGTTAATGAGGGAACAGACATATCTAATTTGACAAATGACACTGAAATATTAGTCAGTTCCGAAGAAACTATTCACGTTGATGAGAGCGTTGAAAGTGTTCCTAAAGAATATCACGTAAGTGCGTCTGCTGACGATATTTTTGAATTATTTGCTCAGAAAGAGACATCAAAAATTATTTCAGTAATATTTCAAAAAGATGAACTGGATTTTGTTCATACAGTTGAACAAATAGCGGAATGTAAAAACTTTAAGCAAGTCGAAGAAATCTTAAATCTTGTTTTTCATTCTTATCGAATAAATCAATTGACATGTAAAGAAGCAATTTTATTTAAGGAAAAGATTGCATATTATTTTAAGGAAAAAGGGAAGTAATGTTTATAGACTATGTTGAGATTGAAGTTAGAGCCGGAAAAGGTGGCGATGGAGCAGTTGCTTTTAGGAGGGAGAAATATGTTCCCAAGGGTGGACCCGCAGGAGGTAACGGAGGAAATGGCGGGAATGTAATTCTTAAGACCGATTCAAATCTCTACACATTACTTGACTTCAATTATAAAACCAAATATGAAGCACAGTCGGGAGTAAATGGTGCAAATTCTCTTAAAGATGGTAAAACAGGCGAGGATATCATCATAAAAGTTCCGGTAGGAACATTAGTGAAAAATTTAATGACTGATGAGATAATCATTGATCTTGATAAACCCCAAATGACTTTTGTTCTTGCTAAAGGTGGACGAGGAGGAAAAGGAAACAGCAATTTTGCAACGCCGACAAATCAAACCCCACGTTTTGCAGAAAAAGGTAAACCGGGTCAAGATTTTAAAATCGGACTTGAACTTAAACTAATTGCAGACATTGGTTTGGTAGGATTTCCAAATGCAGGCAAATCGACATTTATATCTGTAATCTCTGCCGCAAAACCAAAGATTGCTGATTATCCATTTACAACTCTTGAACCTAATCTTGGTATTGTTAGATACAAGGAGTATAAATCCTTCACGGTTGCTGATATTCCGGGTATTATTGAAGGAGCATCTGAAGGTAAGGGATTGGGACTTCAATTTTTACGTCACATCGAAAGAACTCGAATATTACTCTTTCTTATCGATATTTCTTCGGAAAATCATCAGAAAGATTTTAATATTTTATTGAAAGAATTGAAAAATTTTAGTCCAAGTTTAATTAGAAAGCAAAAAATAGTCGCTATTTCAAAAGCTGATATTTCAGATGAGCAAATAATAAAAAAAATGAAAAAGAAAAAATTCCGAGGTGCTGATTCACAAACTTTTGTAATCTCAGCCGTTACCGGTTTGGGAGTAAATGAGTTGCTTGATTATGCATGGAGTTTAATTCAATCAGATGAAAACTAAAGGTGAGTTAATGAAGAAGTTAAATAATGTAATTAAGATATTTCCAATATTAGTACTTGTATTAAGTCTAAATGGATGTGATCCAACAACAAGTTCTATAAACATATTTTCGGATGCAGATGATGTTCAATTAGGTTTAGATGTTGTTAATGAAATTAAAAATAATCCAAACGAATATCCTATCTTCACAAAAGATGCCTCCGTCAAAGCATATATTCAAAGCAGAATTTTTAATGAGATTTTAGCTTCATCAAAAATTGCCAAGAAAAATGTTTATAAATATTCAATTGAAATTGTTGATCGAAATGATGTACTGAATGCTTTTGCTTTACCGGGTGGACCGGTTTATGTGTATACTGGATTGTTGAAATTTCTAGATTCAGAAGCCGCTCTTGCAGGTGTGTTAGGGCATGAAATTGCACATGCTGAAAGAAGGCATGCAACAAATCGAATGACAAAATATTATGGAGTTAGTTTTTTATTGAGTTTGATATTGGGTGATAATCCTACACAACTGGCAGAAATTGCTGCAAATTTGTTTGTCGGCGTAGCATTTCTTGCTAATAGCAGGAGTGATGAAGATGAAAGTGATAAATTTTCTTTTGAGTACTTAAAAGACACAAGATACTATCCCGGTGGAGTAAAATTCTTTTTTGAAAAATTAAATGCCGATGGAATTATCAGTGGCTCAAGTAGTCAATTGGAAACATTCCTCTCAACTCATCCAGACCCGATAGCAAGAATAGCAACGACAAATCAACGTTTGAGAGATGCAAATTTCACTGTACGCAATTACGATGATACCGGAGATGGTATCTACAGAACTGAATATCAAAATAATATAAGATCGAAAATTCCATAAAATGCATTACAGAAGATTAGGGCAAACAGATCTAAAAGTTTCAGTAATCGGATTTGGTGCATGGGGTATTGGAGGTCCGGCTATGGTCGGAAATATTCCGATTGGTTGGGGAGCTGTTGATGACAATATCTCAAGAAAAGCGATACATATTGCAGTTAAGAAGGGTATCAATTTTTTTGATACTGCCGATTTTTATGGCTTAGGTCATAGTGAAAAACTTCTAGGTCAATATTTTTCAAAAAACTGGGATGGAGTAATCCTCGCTACAAAAGTTGGTCATCGAGTAAGTAGTGATAACAAAATTATATTAGATTATTCTAAAAAGTATATAAAAAAAGCATGCGAATTAAGCTTGAAACGTCTTCAAAAAGATGTTATCGATTTATATCAACTTCATAGCGCAAAACTTGCTCATCTCCAAGCAGGTGAATGCATTGAAGCTATGGAAGAATTAAAGAGTGAGGGGAAAATAAGGTATTGGGGAATCTCATTGAACACATTTAATCCTCAACCCGAAGCTGAATTTTTAATTAAAAATCATCTTGGAAATGTTTTTCAATTAGTGTTGAATGTAATTAATCAAAGAGCCTTAAGTGAAGTAATCCCACTTGCTCAAAAAAATAAGTATGGAATTATCGCTCGAATGCCTTTGCAATTTGGAGTTCTTACAAAATCAATTAATCGAAATAAAGTTTTCCCGATTGATGATCATAGACACTTTAGACTTAATCCTATCTTAAATGAGTTACACGACAAACTAGATTTTTTCTGGGACTTAGCTGATAAATATAATATTTCCCCAACTACATTGGCTTTGAGTTTTATTCTTATGCAGAAGGGGGTAACAACTGCAATCCCCGGTATAAAAACACCTGAGCAGGCTGATTTGAATTCTAATTATTTATTAAATATTCAGAAGGAAGATTTGCAGACCATTTACGATGCATACTCATCAGAACTTAAATACTTAGTAGATAAATTTGAAGAATTGGGATGATTAGATGATTATGAAAATTGATAAATATCTATGGGGTTTATTTTTCTTACTGCTATTCTACCAACAAAACAATTTTAGTCAAGCTGATTCTCCAAATATCGAAAAGATTGGGTATCCATTAATTGTTGATTCCGATACTCTTTTCTATTTCTATGAAAACTTAGGTCCATTTTCTGCTGAGGTCAGAGCCAGGGAAGCCAATTCGAAAATCATAAGTCTGTTAAAGAATAATCAAATTGAAATTGATTCAGTGAATCTGGTGACTCAGGATAACCTCTATCTAATAAGGTATAAATCAAAAGTTATTTTTAGTATTAGTGAAAGAGATGCAGCGTATCTCTCACGGAGCAGTGAAGACCTTGCCAATGAATATCTACAAAATATAAAAGAGGCGATTTTTAAGCACGATTTAAAATATTCTAATCAAAATATTTTTAGTTCATTCGGAAAAGTCATCGGCATAATTTTAGTTTATTTGTTATTCCTCATAGGATTTGCCAAAATATTTCCCCGTATTTACTTGTTTATTGAAAGTCTTGAGGGGAAATTATTCCACTCGATTAGTTTTAGACAAGTTGAGGTTATTTCAGGAGAATCAATAATAATAGTTCTATTAGCAGTGTTCAAATTATTCAGATTATTTGCCTCGCTGTTTTTATTATATGTTGTGGTAGAGCAAGTGATTTCAATTCTTCCTTGGACATCAAATTTGAAGTTGCCCGGACTTCGTGGAATTTTTATAGCCATTTTCATCACATTCTTTACTCTCACACTAATAAAGGGAATTAATCGGTTATCACTAAACCTTTTGAAGAAAATTAGATTTTGGAAAGGGACAGTGATACAAAGTGTACGAATCAAACGAGTCAATCTCCTTTCTGAAGATCGAATTATCGGATTGCTCATTTTATTTGTTCGAAACTTTAAAAATGTAATGAACATTGTGATAGGTTATTTTTACATTACTTTCACTCTAAGCTTATTTGAATTTACATCAACATGGTCAGATAAACTGCTCTCATACTTCCTGGATCCACTTCTCGCTGTACTAAATGAGATTATAAAATTCATACCGAATCTGATTTTTATAGTAATCATAATTCTTGTATCAAAGTATATAATTAAATTTATTCACTTTATTTTTAGAGAAATAGAGAAGGGGGACATTGAGATACCAGGATTCCTACCAGATTGGTCAATCCCTACATTTAAAATTTTTAGATTTTTAATAATTGTATTTGCCATTATAATTATTTATCCACATTTACCCGGCTCTAATTCAAAAGCTTTTGAAGGGGTCAGCGTATTGCTTGGAATTTTACTCTCTTTAGCTTCAGCCTCAGCTATTTCAAATATTGTTTCAGGCACAGTACTTACATATATGAATGCTTTTAAGTTAGGTGATCGTGTAAAAATTGCTGATACTCTCGGCGACGTAATTGAGAAAACTTTATTGGTTACAAGAATTAGAACAGCAAAGAATGTTGAAATAGCTATCCCGAATTCAATCATACTTAGTAATCATATAATTAATTTCAGCAAATCAAATGCTAATGAAGGATTAATTCTGCACACAACGGTAACAATTGGGTATGATGTTCCTTGGAAAAAAGTACACGAACTATTAATTAACGCTGCACTCGCCTCAGAAAACGTTGTTGATGATCCAAAACCATTTGTACTTCAGACAAGTCTAGATGATTTCTATGTAAGCTATGAATTAAACGCATTCACAAAAGAGCCTAATCGGATGGCAACGATTTATTCATCATTGCATCAAAATATTCAGGATAAATTTAATGAAGCAGGTGTTGAGATTATGTCCCCTCATTACGGAGCGCATCGTGATGGTAGTCAGACTACAATACCAACAGATTATTTGCCAAAAGATTATAAAACACCAACTTTTAACATCACCACAAATTGGAATAAACCGAAGTCAGAGTAAAAAAAGAGTAATTCCTCTTTGATTCAAATTTGTATATTTTCATACATTTTGTATATTTGTGGTCTGTTTTTTGAACAAATGGCGGGGTAGCTCAGTAGGTTAGAGCAGTGGAATCATAATCCACGTGTCGGGGGTTCGAATCCCTCCCCCGCTACAAATATTAAGGAGATAAAATGTTCGGTGGTCTTACTTTTTTAGCAGTTTTAGTTTCAATTTTCTTGATTGTTATTGTT
>JAHBUO010000052.1 GCA_019638025.1 Ignavibacteriaceae bacterium | reverse complement strand
AGTTTGTTACGTATATGCCCCAATACAACTGGGAACGTAGTGTTGTAACAACAGAATTGACCGGTTATTACGCTCACGACTATTCATTGTTAGATGAGATAAAGGATAAACCTGTAAAAATTGTAAGGGTGAAGGGGAAAGAAGTTAATTCGATTCTTGCAAAAAAAGGTACAATAAAAATGCCTGCAGAATTTCTCAGAAAATTTTTGAGTCGACTCAGCAGTACATTTTTTATTCCTGACAACAAAAAAGGTTGGTGTACAGAAGCTTATAAAAAAGCTAAGGAATTACTCGAACAAGAAAAATATGATTTAATCTTTGTTACAGGTCCTCCATTCTCTACTTTTACTATGGCACTTCAGTTGAAAAAAGAATTCAACATACCTCTTGCTGTTGATTATCGTGATTTATGGTTTGGTTATCATTTTGCCTTTTATGCAACACCGTTTCATAAAATCGCCATCAAACGAATGGAGTATGCTGTTCTAAAAGCGGCTGATTTTATTACGGTTACAAATCGTAGAATAAAAGAAAAGTTAATGGATTATTATAAGTTCATCACTTTTAACGATATTATGATTTTACCGCATGGTTATGATCCTGAAGATTTCGAAAACGCTACTCCGGAAAAGAAACAACATAATAAAATGATTTTGACTTATTCCGGAATATTTTATGAGTACATAACTCCAAAATTTTTCTTGAAAGCATTTAAAGAATTATTAAATGAGCGCCCTGACATCGCTTCTAACATTGAGCTACATTTTATCGGATTTTTGAGAAAAGAAAACTATCGTTTTATAAAAAAATTGGGGATTCAAAGTTTTGTGAAGGAACACGGTTATTTATCCCACAAAGAAGCGATTAACAAAATAATGATGAGCGATGTTTTGTGGATGATGGTAGGGCACGGAAAAAATGCAGATACAATTTCGAGTGGCAAATTGTTTGAATATTTCGGAAGCAAAAAACCAATTATCGCATGTCTTCCCGACGGAGCGTTAAAATCTGCAGCGTCAGAGTATGGTGCCTCATTTTTATCTGAACCTTATAATGTTTCTGCAATTAAGGAAAATATTTTAAAGACATATACACTTTTTAGGTTAGGGGAACTTCCTACACCAAATATTGAATATGTTGAAAAACATAGAAGAGACTTTTTAACCGAATTATTAACAAAAGAATTTCAATTTTTAGTAAGAGTTTGAGATGAATGTAGCTATTATCGGCGGTGGCGGAAGAGAACACGCTTTAGGTTGGGGAGTTAGAAAATCACCACTCTGTGATGCTATCTTTTTTCTACCTGGTAATGCTGGCACAGCGAAAATTGGTGTTAACACTGATATAGATTCAACAGATCATCAAAAAGTTTTTGAGTTTTGTACAGAGAAAAAAGTTGAGCTTGTTATTGTTGGTCCAGAAATACCACTTGTGGAAGGTTTATCTGATTTTCTTAGAAACAAAAATATTGCAGTTTTTGGTCCGTCTCAAAAAGCATCATTAATTGAAGCCGATAAAATTTATGCAAAAGAAGTTATGCAACGAGCCGGTGTTCTAACTGCAAAATATAATCAATATCAAAGAGATGAGTTAACAGAAGCTATTGATTTTGCTGATTCAATCGGATATCCGGTAGTTATTAAAGCAAACGGATTGGCTGCAGGAAAAGGGGTTTCGATTTGTGATAATAAAGTTGAAGTTGAAAAAATTCTGACTGAGATTTTTCAAAAAAATATTTTCGGAAGATCAGGTGATAAAGTTTTAATTGAAGAATTTTTAATCGGTGATGAAGCTTCCATTTTTGCAATTACGGATGGTTTCAATTTTGTTACTCTTCCGGCTGCTCAAGATCATAAAAGGATTGGTGATGGTGATACCGGCAAAAATACCGGTGGGATGGGAGCTTATGCTCCAACAGGTTTAATAACTGAAGCTCTGTTGCAAGAAATTAAATCATCAATTATTAAACCCGTATTAAATCAAATTGAATCAGAGAATAACCCTTTCTCCGGTTGTCTTTATTGTGGATTGATTATTACCGAAGAAGGACCAAAAGTAATCGAGTTCAACTGCCGATTTGGTGACCCTGAAACACAAGTTGTAGTTCCACTACTTGATGGTGATTTTCTTAAATTGCTTTTTACTGCGGCATCCGGGAATTTGGATATAGATGCAGTTTCCTATAATGGTGGTTCTGCTGTTACTGTTATTGCTGCTTCAGATGGTTATCCTGACACTTATGAAAAAGGATTTGAAATAACATTACCCGATGTTGAAACGGAATCTTCAATTGTGTTTCATTCGGGGACAAAATATCTTGATGATAAAATCGTTACAAATGGTGGAAGGGTATTGAGTGTAACTTCAGTAAATGAGAGTAATAATCTCGATGCGACCATTCAGAATGCTTATTCATTAATGAACAAAATTAATTTTGAAAATATTTACTTCAGAAAAGATATAGGTAAAAAAGGTCTTAAGTATTAATAGAAAGACTTTATAAATGTATCTCCCTATACACGTCCACTCTTATTATTCATTTCTTCAAAGTACCCTTTCAGTCGAAAGGATTGTTCAAAAATATAAGGAACTTGGAGCGAGGTTTGTTCCATTAACCGATACTAACGGAATGTATGGCTTTGTAAAACTCGCAAGGGAGGCTGAATCTTTAGGGTTGAAACCAATCTATGGTGCATATATTGACGACCCCACTAATAAAGAAAAGTACATTCTCATCTACGCAAAAAATATGATTGGATTTTCTGAATTATGTCTTCTTATCTCAAAGAGACATTTGGAAGAAAATTTTCAATTGGATGAAATTGTAAAATCGATCTCAGAAAATATAATAATCGTCACGCCTTCATTAGAGTTATTAAAACAATTGCCTCCCGGTGATAATATTTATGCTGAATTAAAGCCTGATAAAAATCAGAAGTATAATACTAAACAACTTTATCAATATGCGAAGTCAAGTGGATACAAATATGTTGCTTCATCTCCAATCCATTTTGAGCAGCATGATGATTACTTATTCTTGAAAATCTTATTGTCAATTAAGTACAGAACAAATGTAGATAAGTTAAAAACTGATGAAAGAATTGATGAAGAATTTTTCTTTAAAGATGAAAAACTGTGGAATAGAATTTGGAAAAATCTTCCCGAAGCAGTCTCTGCAATTGATGAAATTGTGGACGCTTGCAATGTTGAACTAAAATTGTGTGATTATAAGTTCCCAAAATTTGAAACACCCAATGGGGAGACAAGTATTGATTACCTGAAACAACTTGCTTGGGAAAGATTAAATCAACTTTATCAAGAAATTACGCCCCCTTTGATAAAACAATTTGAGTATGAGCTTGAAGTAATTTCGGAGCTTAATTTTCAAGATTACTTTTTGATTGTATGGGATATTGTTGAGGAAGCTAAACGTCGAGATATGGTATATATCGGGAGAGGTTCGGCTGGGAATAGTTTGATTTCATATTGTTTAGGATTCACCAGTGTTGACCCAATTAAATACGATATGTATTTCGAAAGATTCATGAATAAATTTAGAAAGGATCCTCCCGATATCGACCTCGATTTTTCGTGGAAAGAAAGAGATGAAATTATTCGCTATGTCTTCGAAAAATACGGGTACTCAAAAGTCGCAATGATTTCTACTCACGTTACTTTTCGAGGAAGATCAGCTTTCAGAGAAACAGCCAAAGCATTAGGATTTTCTGAAATGGAAATAGAAAAGTATAGTAAAATGATTCCTTGGGTAAATCCGGCAGCGCTACCAAATATTGTTGGATTAAAAGAAAAGTTTCCCGAATCACAAGAGCTTCCATTTGATGAGGAACCTTGGAAAAGAGTTGTTGATTATGCTTCAAAACTGACCGGTTTTCCAAGACATCTAAGTATTCATCCGAGTGGAATATTGGTTGCTCCCGATAGAATTACAAATTTTACTGCACTTGAATTTGCGAACAACAAAGGTTTAGGATTAATAGTCACTCAACCTGATATGTACGGTGTAAGTGATTTAGGTTTGGTAAAAATCGATCTATTGAGTCAAAGGTCACTCGGTGTGTTACGTGATACCATAAAGCAAATCGAAAAAAATGAAAACAAATAACTCCACTAAATAGTTTTCAAACTGAAATTTTATATACTTAGAATTTTTTGGAATATAGATTCTTTAACTTGTTTTATTTAGTTTTAGTATCGGTATTTTAAGAATAATATTTTAACTGATGTTCAATCTCAAAAAATATCTAATCCTCATTCTTGCATTTTTAGGTTTTGCGGGACTCAATTATGTCGCAGATTCTAATCTTCAAATAGATGCACCTTCTACAAATCGGGAAGCGGACAAAAAGAAAATTGAAATTCTATCTCCAAAACAATCAGCAAAAATCAATTATAATTTTGAAGTTGAGTTAAAGCCTCCAGGAAAAGAAATAAGCGTTAAACAAGATATAGTCTGGGTAAAAGGAATAGAGAATCAGATTGATTTTGTATACATCAATCTTTTCCCAAATGCATATTCTAATAATAAAACGAATTATATGTTGGGAAAAGTTTTACCTGAAGAATGTCAAACTCGCTTAGAATTCAGTAAAGTAGAAATTAATGGCATACCCATAGAAATCGAGATTGAAATCCCGTTTAATGGAAATAAAAATGATAGCACAATCGGCAGAATTGCAATTCCCACAGAATTCCAAGTTACAGATAAACTCACACTTCATTTTGAGTATAATTTAACTATTCCAAAGGCAATTGGAAGATTTGGGTATGAGTCGGAGGGAGATTTTATCTTCTTTGCTCAATGGTTTCCGAGATTAGCTGTATTTGAAAATAATAAATGGGATTATACATTTTTTCATCCATTTGCGGAGTTTAATTATGATTTCGCAGATTTCTATTTGAATCTAAAAATCCCTAATAATTTTTCTGTGGTGGCAACAGGAGATTTAATCGATAAGAAAGAATCGGAGAATTTTTCTTACTATACCTATCAGCAAATAAACCAAATCGATTTTGCATGGTGTGCTGCACTCGAGTATAAACCAATTCAAAAAGATATTGTTGTAGATGGTAAATCTATCAAAATCAACCTCTTCCAAAATAATTTGAGTGAAAATAGAATAAAGAGAATTCTATCAGCCGCCCAAAATGGAATTAAATTTCTTTCTGAAAAGATTGGAAAATTTCCTTATGAAACGCTTACACTAGTTGCTGTACCAAATAAAGATTCTCGAATTGCAAATATGGAATATCCCTCACTTATCACTTTTGCAAATCAATATTTCTCCCCGGAATTTACTTTGAATCCCGAAGAGACAATTATTCACGAAATTGTACATCAATATTTTTATGCATCAGTTGTAAATGATGAATCGAAACATGGATGGCTTGATGAAGGTTTTGCAAATTATTTGACTTCAAAAATATTAGAAGAATATTATCCTGCTAAGACGAGCTATTTCAGATTATTCGGTGAAGTTCCGATACAGGGATTACTGCTTCACGAGTTGGAGCAAGTCCCACTCATTTATTCGCTTGCCGAAATTAAAAAACCTGCTTATATAACTTCATTAAGTGCTTATTATAAGTGGGGAAATTATGCATCATTGGTGGAGACATCCTTGGTTTACTCCTCATATAATCA
The DNA here is from genome assembly GCA_019638025.1 of Ignavibacteriaceae bacterium. Taxonomy (GTDB): domain Bacteria; phylum Bacteroidota; class Ignavibacteria; order Ignavibacteriales; family Ignavibacteriaceae; genus JAGUXE01. The sequence continues at coordinate 15,385 of JAHBUO010000052.1, read as the reverse complement.
TTATGCAACGCATGCATATTCTAGGGGGGAGCTGTTTTTAAAAAATATTGAAAATCTGATAGGTGAAGAAAAGCTTAATAATATTCTGCAAAAGTATTTTAATCAATTTAAAAGTAAAAGAGTTAATCCGGATGACTTTTTATCTATACTGAAGCTGAATTCAGATGAAAATACCTATAGGTATATCAAGTCGTGGTATTTGAGTAGTGTTACTAATGACTTTAAAATTATTTCTGTACTCAAAGATTTTTCGGAGGATACTTATAATCTTCTTATTGAAAAAGAAGGGGATATCTTATTCCCGATTGATATCGAAGTTCATACTAACGTAGATACCTTAAAACTTTTTTGGGATGGGAATAACAGTCACACAAATATTCGTTTTAAATCTAAGCATGATATTGTAACCGTTATACTTGACCCTACAAAGAAGAATCTCTATGATAAAGATTTCGCAAATAACTCCTTAACAACAGAAATGCAATTGGGTGGAGCAATAAGTATTTCTTTACGATTTTTCTTTTGGGTTCAGAATTTTCTGATGGTGTTCGGAGGATTTATATAATGCTTACCATCAAAGAAGTCTTGATTCAAAGTACCCGACTTGTTTATCAAAACTTGAAGTTTATCATTTTGTTTTGGACTACAAGTATAATATTTGCGGCGGCATTGTCACTCCCATTATTTGCACTTGTACATGATCATATTTCGCATTCAACAATAAATAATGAACTTGTTCATGGGTTTGATTACGTTTGGTTCATTCAATTCATGACTCTATACCAGAAGTCAACTGACACAATACCGATTCTTTTATATGCAGTAACGGGAATTTATTTATTCATTCAACAGTTTTATACGGGAGGACTTTTAGCTGTTTTTATAAACAAGAAAAAAAATCATCATGTTGATTTCTTTTACGGTGGAGTAAAGTATTTCATTAGATTTACAAAAATCGCACTGATGTCCATGGTTCTTTATTTTGTTGCATTCAGCATAAATTCTTTGATGCATGATTTAATTGTGATGTTTATAATTCCAACCGGAAGTGAACTGCTTCTTTTTTTCAATCAACTTGGGCGATATTTGATTTTCTTGTTGATTATAAGTGTAATAAATATCCTCTCAGATTACTCAAAAGTAGCATCAGCTGTTAATGATTCGACCAAAGCCTTTTACAGCATTATTGTCGGGTTACGGTTTGTAAAAAAGAACTTTTTCACAGTTTTAATAATGTTTCTCATTGTAGCTTCATTTGTGGCAATCGGGGGATTAGTTTACAACATTGTAGAAAGCTTTGTCCCCAAAACTCCTATTTACATGCTGATTGTAACTTTTATAATTCAGCAGATGTTGATTATATTGCGATTTCTTATCAGAATGATTTTTTATTCAACAGAACTAATATTATTTAATGACCTAAGCGCAGAAGTGATAAGACCTGCGGTTGAGGAAGTATCCGGAGTTTAAGATGAGCATATTGCCTGTTACGTTATACGGCGATAAAATTTTGCGTAAAAAAGCTAAAAAAGTTGAGAAGATTGATAACGAAACCATCAAGCTGATTTCAGACATGTTCGAAACGATGCGTAATGCCGATGGAATGGGATTAGCGGCAAATCAAGTAGGAAGTGAAGCTTCAATTTTTATTGTTGATTTATCAAAAGTGCAAGGTTATGAAAAAACTAAACCGATGGTTTTTGTGAATCCTAAAATCACAGAGCAGTCAGTTGAAGAATCAGTAACCGAAGAAGGTTGTTTAAGTATTCCGGATATTCGCGGAAAAATTAAGCGTCCTGAAGCTGTAAAAATGGTGTACTATGACGCAGAGCTAAATGAAATTACTTTAGAAGCAGATGATTTATTAGCACGCGTTGTTCAACATGAATATGACCATCTGCAAGGGATATTTTTTACTGATAGGTTAGACGATGAGACTCAATGTAAATTGAAGAAATCTCTTCTAAAAATAAAAAATAGAAAAATTGAATTCGATTACCCTGTTACACCAAAAGATAAATACTAAACTTTAATGAATATTGTTTTTTTTGCCACCCCCGATTTTGCAATTCCATCTCTCGAAGTAATTCTTAATAGTAAGCACAATATCCTTGCAGTTGTAACCGCTCCCGATAAAGAGAGAGGTAGAGGGCAAAAAGTTTCTTTTACTCCGATTAAGGAGTTTGCACTCAAACATAACCTGAAGGTGTTCCAACCTGAAAAGCTTTCTGACGAAGATTTTTACAACGAATTGTCTGAGTTAAATGCCGATTTATTTGTTGTGGTTGCTTTCAGAATTCTTCCTGAATCAATATTCACAATGCCGAAGTATGGTTCTTTCAATCTGCATGGCTCAATTCTTCCAAAGTATCGAGGAGCCGCACCGATTCAATGGGCATTATTAAATGGGGATAAAAAAACAGGTGTAACTACATTCAAACTTGAAAAGAAAGTTGATACAGGAAACGTATATCTCTCAAAAGAAATCAATATTGAAGAAACAGATAATTTCAAAACTCTACATGATAAACTGAGTCTTCTTGGTCAGGAAGCTGTAATTGAAACTATCGACATGATTGAACAAAACAATTTTGAGTTACTAAAACAGGATGACACTCAAGCATCTCCGGCTCCAAAGATAACAAAAGAACTTACACAAATTGACTGGTCTGAAAGCTTAGAAAAAAACTTCAATAAGATAAGAGCGTTTTCTCCTTTTCCAGGTGCCTTTTTTATAAAAGCAAATAAACTTTTCAAAGTCTATTCATCTAGCAAACAGAGTGAACCTGTATTAGGTGAGGGGAAGTTCCATCAAACAAAAACAGAATTATATGTCGGTTGCAAAGATGGAACTCTTAAAATTCTCGAAATTCAACCTGAAGGAAAACGGATGATGAAGTCAGATGAATTTGTCAGAGGCTATAATTTAAATTCCGTTAATTCATAATAATAATTCGTCAGAACTGGATTTCTATCCCACCGATTGGCATAGTTGCAAATTGATAAACATTTTCAATGCTTCCGTCTGAATTGTATTGATAGAATGCAATGTTCTTTCTGTTGTATAAATTCTGAATTGAGAGGAACATTGACAAACTCCACTTTTCGTAATTGTAACGACTACTGAAGCCAAAATCTAATCTGTGATAGGCAGGATATCTCAAACCGTTAATATTATCGGTTTCAATCCATGTCCCTTTTGTCCATTCTCCTTCACCAATATTATGTTGTTCTGAAGTGACAAATCTTTTTTCGGTGTAAGGTCTACCACTCGCATAACGCCATCTAACACTTATTTCCATATCATCTGAGAAGGGGAGTATTTGAGTCAGATATTTAATAACAAAATTGGTATTGTCTAATGCTTTTCGTAAATCATGGAATCTTTTGCCGATGATAATTGAAGTGATATAAGGAGAGTCATAAGCCGAAATAAATTTTTTACCTTCGTAACCTATACGAGGGTCATCGGTCTCACTCCACATTCTTGAAAAACTGATTGTTCCATAATAATCTTTTACTAACTTCTGCTGAAGAAGAAAATCTAAGCCATAAGTAGTCTGCTTTCCGATTGTGTATCTCTTTTCTGATTGCAACGTTCTATCCTTAGAGAAAATAAAACTCTCCTCCATCGGTAGTTTTGAAAAATTCTTGTTATATCCTTCAATAGTAAGTTTCAAGCCGTCGTCAAGAATCTGGTCAAATCCTACAACAAAATGCCTTACGTGTGAATTTTCGAGGGATTGATTAATTTTTGTGTTAAATCTATCGCCATAAGTTGGATATGATTGAGTTTGATAATACTCTCCATATGCTATATTTATGCTTGTTAAATCCTGAATTAAATAATACGAAGCTGAAACTCTCGGACTTACATTATTTTTATCACTGAGTGTAAAATGGTCATATCGCACTCCAAGATTTAAGATTAATCGATTATCAAACAACTTGGTTTTATGATTCACATAAATATAATCTTTGAATTCATCAAATAATTTATAGTCATTTACAAAGGAGGATGCATTCCGTGATATTACTAAATCAGAGTTATCGAATACCCCATCACTGTTAATATCAAATCGGGTAGAGTCAGCTGCGATAAAAGTAGTCTGTTTATATCTTCCTGTTTTGAGGGAACCACCGAACGATAATTCGTTAGAATTATTAATCACCCAATCGAACACAATTCTAAAATTAAGCGTTCCATTATCAGCGCTATTCTGAAAGTATTTTCTGGAAGAGAGGATATTTGTTCCGGTTAATACTCCGTTATTATTGTAGTTCCTTTTAGTGTAATCGTAAGAGAATAAAATATCATCATGATAATTATTAAATGAAATAGTTGCATTGCTTATTAGCTTATTGCTCCATAAACTTTTTAAGGTTAGCCCTGTTGCGTATTGATACATCTTAACATTAATGTTCTCAATTTCTGTGGTATCCGATGAATTAGCATATTTCAAATCAGTACGTTCAGGCACACCTTCAATATGAATTTTATCATTGCCATAAATACCCGACCATGACAATTTGTGACTTTGACTCAAATTATATGAGATTTTGAATTGTGCATCATAATAGTTTGGAATCGATGATAAACCGAATGAACTTGCAATCAAATTAATATAACTTTTTCTTGCAGATACAATCCACGAGCCACGCCCACCGTCAATTCTCCCTTCAGCTATAACCCCGGCTCCTGCCATTGAAAGATTGAAATTATACTTAATCGGTTCCAATACTGTCCCATCACGTGTTGTAACTACCATCACTGAAGAAAGCTTATCACCATATTTTGAAATAAATCCACCGGTAGAAAACTGAATGTCTTCAATTAAATCGACGTTCACCATATTAATTGGTCCGCCTGAGTTCATTTCATTGGGATAGTGATTAGTAGAGTGAATTTCCATATTATCGAATATTACAAGATTTTGATCGGGAGAACCACCTCGGACTAACAACTCGTTGGTCTGATCTGTTGAAAATGAAACTCCCGGCATTGCCTGCAAAATTCGTTGGAAATCTTGATTTGACCCCGGACTTCTTCTGATTTCTTCAGGACTTAATACTACCGTACTCAAATCATTTTGAATAATTGATTTATCGAAATAGTCGGCAGTAACACTCACTTCACCAAGCTCAACTGCAGTTGAAGAAAGTTTTATATTTAGAAATGCATCAGAACCGCTTCTTACGATAACATCAGTTTTTATTACCGTAGTGTACCCAACCAAACTAACTCTTATCGAATAACTTCCGACCTTAACTTTTATTTTGAAGAAACCTTTTTCATCGGTAGATGCACCTGTACTTTCCAATTCATTAACCAAAATATTTGAACCTAGTAGAGGTTCTGAAGTTTTGGCATCGGTTATAAAACCGGTTATAAACCCTTCTTGAGGAAATGTGAATGAAGAAATAATAATGAACAAAAACACACCAAGATTGCGTTTCATATGGCTTCCCCACAAAAATAATTAGAGAAATATCTTAATGACAGTCTATTGTACTACCGCCAATAAATTCACGAATTACCGAATCACCCGGAATTGAAGATTCATCCTCAACCGGCTCAATTGCTTCAAGCATCTTTCTAACTCTTGAAGCTCTCTCATAGGCATCTACTCTCAGCGGGTCCCCCTTATATTTCTTTTCCCACTCGATAAAACTCGAAAGTAGTTTTGGACGGTAAATCGGGATTTCATAAGGCATTGCGGTGTTAACAATATAGTCTGCTGTGTTGGAGTAGGGGAGAATTGTTCTTTTTTCAGATGAACGGACATAATGCCAATGAAGGAGTGTTTGTTCCGGATTATATGCACGGTGTACAGAATCTCTTAACATTCTCCTTATTAGTCTTATATCTGTCCATCTTAAATAATTCCCGTCTGCTAACTTCATCTGAAGTAAAGGTTCAAGGTATAATTTAAATTTTTGTGACGTTGGAATTTCTCGGCTGAATTCCGGGTAGAGCCCATGAAGACTATCAATCAACAGAACTTCATTCTCTTCAAGATGAAGCGGTGTTTGATTATCAAATCTCTTCCCCGATTTGAAATCGTAGTAAGGAATTTTTACTTCTTCACCGTTAGCCAATCTTTTTAAGTGGTCGTTAATTAATTCTAAATCAAGAGCTTGAGGAGTTTCGAAATCGTAATCACCAAATTCATCTTTTGGGTGCATCTCTAAATCAAAAAAATAATTATCGACAATAAGGGCAACGAACTTCATCCCCATTTTATTTAAACGAGTTTCAAGTTTAAGTGTAGTTGTTGTTTTCCCTGATGATGAGGGCCCGCTGACCATAACCATTTTCAGCTCATTTGCACGTTCTTTAATCAGGTCTGCGGCTGTATCAAGTTGTGTTTCATAGAGTGTTTCTGATTCATGAACGATATGAGGAAATTGTCCTCGCTTTATTCTTTGGTTAACTGATTCCACAGTGTTCAGGTCGTGTGAGATTGCCCAGTCAAGTGACCGCCAAACTTTTTTCCATGGGATTAACTCATTTGGCTTTGAGAAATGTTTGCTGTTCTCTTTTCGTCTTTTTGAAGCTTCTTCACGATAAAGGATAAACTCTTTTGCTACCTTTGCATGACCATTGTCGATAAGAACTATTTCGATAATGTCTTGAATTTCTTCGACACTTGGTTTGTATCCGGTTTCGTATCTTTCCTCGAGTCGTTGGATAACATCTTTGGCTAATTCAGCAGCGCGGGTTTTATCTCTACCCCCAACTGAAACGGCGGCACGGTAGATTACGTTAGAAATTCTGTCTTCATTAAACGGAACTATTGCGCCGCTTCTTTTAATCACAAACTCAAACTTACCCATATAACTCCTTAGTTTTTAACTTAATCAATTAATATTGACAGGAAAATTGCATTTAGATAATTTGTAAAAATAGTTAAAAGTCCATTAAACTGCAGAAAGAATATTACTTGCCGTTTGTTCTTCTTAGTGTAATTCTGAAATGGGGAATTAATGGGAGTAAAATAATCATGCGTGAATTGATTTTTGCCAGGTGAAAAATTAAAAATTAAGATGAGTTGGGGATTAATAAGGATGCAAAGTTGAGGTTCATCTCTCAACTTTGCATTAATTGAAACATTTTTTATTTACCGAATATTCTAAACAACTTTTCCATTTTGGATTCACCTAGTTTACTGACGTGTTCAATTTCTCCAGCATCCAGCCAAATTCCATCACAGTTTGAACATTTATCAACAAGGATTTCACTGTAGTTAATTTCGATAAGTTTGTGGCCACATTTAGGGCAACACATAAAGTGAGTTTCTTTTAACTTTTCTTTCTCTTCTTCATTAATACGTGCAAGTTTTTCAGCTTCAGCTTGTTTCTTTTTTTCTATTTCGAGTCTTAAGAAATATTCTTCTTCTTTATCCGATGGACGAACAGGCATTATTACTCCTATATTTATTGGTTAAAATTTAGTTTCGAATTTACAAAACAATTCTCAAATATTAATTGAAATTATTATTCTCATTTGACGGAGTAAGAGTAGAAAAGTTATCTTGGTTGTGGCTTTTATTTTAAGTTCTTATAATTCAAGACTGTAGAGAACTAATCTTCATTCCATCCATTTGTATTGGTTTGTAAGATGCCCAACCCGATAAAACTAAATTTTCTTAGTTTCGATATTTCGCTTAGCAAAAAAAATAGCAAAAAGAACAGACACAATTTGTAAGATTTCCTTTTAGAGAATTTCGTCGTTTTAGGAGGCGGTAGAATATAAGATTCTTGAATCAAGTACATCTTTGGGAAGAGAATTAACTAGTGCTCCCCTAAATAGTGAGAGAAGATGAATGTGAAGAGGAAATGGTTAATAGTCTACCGTTTACTTTATTTACGACATGAAAGAATGGCGATTTTTTTCTTTTGATGAGATACATCTACATGTTCCATATCTAAGGAGTGCATACCCAGTGTATACCTAAACAAAATTATTCACAAAATTCTTTAAAATAAAAAAGTGCGAAAATGTTTTATTTCCGCACTTTATTGTGGGCTCGGAAGGACTTGAACCTCCGACCCGCTGATTATGAGTATGAAGGGAAGTTATCTATTTGGTTTAATTTTAAGCCTTTTATGTAGTGTACATACTTTTGTTAGTACTGATTTGGGAGATTTTATGTATTTAATCAAATCAATCAAATCACCTTTTTACCAGGTTATCTTCACCAGAAATGGAAAGAGAACTACTATTTCAACAAAAACATCTTTTAAGAGTGAAGCCTTAAAATTTCTTAATGAGTTTGAAAAGAAACTTCTCAAAGAGGAAATTAAGCCCCAAATCGACCTACAAACTTTTGGAGATGAATATTCAGATTTAATTCATACCACTAAAAGCAAAAAATATTCTTTAGGGGTACGACTATCTTTCAAAAAGTTAAGAGAATTTACCGGAAATTTACCACTCAATAAAATTGATTTTCGTTTAGTTGAAAAATTTGTTTCCTTAACTTTCCAAAGAAGCGAAAGCGGGGCAGCATTTTATTATCGAACTTTGAAAGCTGCTTTTTCTAAAGCTGAAACTTGGGAATATATTGAACGGAATCCTTTTCTTAAAGTTAAACTTCCAAAATTAAAAACGAACCTTCCCAGCTACTTAACGGAATCAGAGTTTAATTTTCTTTTGGGCTTCATTAGAGAACCGCTGTTGAAAGATTTCTATACAGTCCTATTCTATACCGGACTTAGAGCGGGGGAACTGTGTAATTTACAACTTACTAATATCGACCTATCACAAAGATTGATGAAGATTTCCAATACAGAGACCTTTTCAACAAAATCTAAAAAGGAAAGACTTATTCCAATGAATGAAGCTGTATTTCAAATCTTTAAGAATAGGCTTCCTCAAGTCCATAGATTGAACCGAAAGCTATATATCTTTTATCGAATTGCTCAAGATATACCTTTAACTGTGGACTATGTTTCAAAGAAGTTTAAGTCATCAATCCGAAAAGCGGGAATGAGTGAAAACTTACATCTTCATTCATTAAGACATAGTTTTTGCTCAAACTTGGTTAATGCTAATGTATCACTTTACATCGTACAGCAATTAGCCGGACATAGTTCGACTAAAACAACAGAAATATATTCTCACACTAATACCGGAAGCCTTCAAACTGCGGTTAATCTTTTGGGTAATAATAATCTATCAATCAATAAAATAGGATAATAAAATGAAAAATCAATCGAACACCGAAGTAGAAGAAAAAATTATTCAAATCATTCCTTGTACAAAACCTTTATTTGCTTTATACAAAGATGATTTAGAGCCAGAGAATCCAATCAAAGAAGAAATTCATTTATTTGCATTAGTTGAAATAGTATCAACTGCAAGAGCAAGTTTCAGAGTAATAAAAGCAATAGATAGAAACTTAGAATTTGTTGATAAGGCTGTAAATTTCATAGGGATAGAGCCAGGTAATGAATAACAAAATTCAAGAGATTAAAAATCGATTACCGATTTTAGAATTATTAAATAGACTTGGAATAATGCTAAACAGCAGCGGGTTTATCCATAGCATTTATAAGAAGGACAAAACTCCATCAATGAAAATATATCCAAAGTCGAATAGTTACTTTTGTTTTGCCACTAATAAAGGGGGAGATGTTATAACCTTATATTCAGATTATTATAACATCGATTTAAGCCAAACTATAAAAGAACTTTCTTCAATTTGTGGAATTTCATCTTTTGAAATTGCCGAAAGAGAGCAACCAGAAACCACTACAGAAAATCAATCAAGTGATAATTTAGAGATGCTTCCTTATGAAATTGATTTATTTGAGGAAAGAAGAAGTATAATTTCTATTGAGAATGATATTCCCTCAACTGATGCAGAAATATTAGCACTTAGCGACATAATAAACATCAGAAAATCAATTCAATCAAAAATTTTTACTGCATTATTCAATTACTCAATATCAATAGGATATGATGAAGCTGCTTTTAATTATTTGACATCTAAGAAGCGGGGCTTAACAGAGCAAACCATCAAAGAATTTAAGATTTTCACGCTACAAAATATTGAAGATACAGTTTCATTTTTAAGGGATTCCTTCCCTCAAGTTGATTTAGCTATTTCCGGTTTATTTAAGAATAATTACTTCCTATTTGCAAAGCACAGGATAATAATTCCCTACATCGAAAACGGAAAAATTGCCTATTTGCGGGGGAGATACTTTTTTAATGGAAATACAATCCCCGAAAAGTGCGGGAAATATACCGGCTGTAATAATTGGAGTTTCACACTATCACCTAAGAGATTTTATAATATTGACATCGTAAAAAGACTTAAGCCTTTTGAACATCTTCTAATTAGTGAAGGTGAATTTGACTGTATTGCTGCAGCACAAAATAGAATTAATTCAATAGGTATTGCTGGAGTGTCAAACTTCCCGAAAGAACAAATTGATAGGCTTAAGCATTTCAAGATATATCTTTCTTTTGATAATGATGAAGCGGGGGTAAAAGCAATTAATGAAATAGCTTCTCTATTTGAGCAACCATTGAGAATAGTAAGACTAACTGAATACAAAGATTTAACGGAGTATTTTTCAAATGAATATCGATAAAATTCTAAAAAAAGAAAAAACAATCTTGGAAAGTATGAATCAGAGTAATGATTCAGAAATAAGATTTAATCTTAATTCTTTACACGATTCAAACTTTAAGCGAATTGTAGAATATTACGATTCAATTTCAGTGAGTCCATTAGAATATTTGATAGGGGGAACTTTAGCAACTATTAGCGGGGCAGCTGGTAAGTATATTTATTACGACATTACAAAATCGTTAAAAGTATATTTAAATATTTGGGTTATACTTATCGGCAAATCTACAATAATGAAAAAGACCACAGCAATAAATTATTGTAAAGAGGAACTTCAAAGAATTGAAAATTTATCTTATTCAGGTTATCAAAAAAAGTTACAAGATTATGAAAGCGAAGTAACTGAAGCCAAAGAACAAAAAAGAAAATTGGAAATTCAAAAACCTTTGAGAGAATATAATTTAATACCACAAGATTGCACTGTTCAAAGTTTATCGGAAATACTCTCAACTTCAAACAGAGGGCTTTTAGTACATAGTGAATTTGGCTCTTTCTTAAATCAGTTTAACCAAAGCTATAATGCAGACGGAAAGCAATTCTTTACAAATCTTTATGATGTACCGGAGTGGTACGAAGTAAGTCGAGTTACAAAAGGAAATACTATTCTACAGCGACCTTATTTATCAATTTTAGCGGCTTCAACTATTGATTGGGTAAAAGAATTTAGCAGCGAAACAGATTTAAGAAGCGGTTTCTTTGCAAGGTTTTTATATTTTATACGAAATACACCGGACAAAGAATATATCCCTTTGCTGAAGTTAAAAACACTTACTAAACAATCAGAAAAATATATTGACACAAGGGGAATATTCGATTTTCTAACTTCCATTAATTCAGATGTTGACCTTCAAATTACTGATGAAGCTGAAAAACTTTTTACTCAATACGATATTGACAGCTATAAGGAACTTCTTTCAAGTGATAATGAAAACGAACTTTCATTTAAGGCAAGGCTTTTAGTCAATACTCTAAAATTTGCGGGGCTTATAGCTTTATCGGATAAAAGCTATACCGTAACAAAAGAAAACATTGAAGATGCAATTAATATTAGTAACAATCTTTGCAGACCAAACATAGAGAAGCTACTAAACAGCGAACTCATTCAAGATGAATTTTCAAGAAATGAAGATAAAGTTTTGAGAACTATAAAAAATCGAGGGGGAGAAATTTCCCGAACTGATTTATTGAACACTACAAAAATAAAAGCAAAAGTTTTAGATGAATTAATTTCAAATCTTGCACAAAAGGAAATGATTGAAATTAAGCAAAATAATAAAGCCTTCATCTATCAATATAAAGCCTCTAAATTAAGGTATGATTAAGGTAATGCTTTACCTTAACGACTTCCCCCTCAAATCCTTTGATTTTATTATATATTATTAATATTTATAATAATAATATATATATTAAGGTATTAAGGCAAGGTTACGGAATATAAATTGAAAAGGTACTCCCCAGAGGGTAATGATGTGGGTAACGAGAACGCACAACTTTTAATTTGTTGAAAATTAAAATAGTCTTACCTGTTTCTGACATTTCAAAATACTATTTGAAAAAATATCCAAAATCACCTAACTTTACATCGAAAGAAAAACTATAAGCAGCAAACAATATTATATCTTGAAAAGCTGAATAGGTTAATAGGTTTTTAGTTATCCTTCTTTCGCTTAATCGGTTTTTCATTAAATAGAATCAGTGCTGAAAAAGTTAGTACAAAAGTTAGTACTAACTCTTGTACTAACTCTACTAATTAGCAGGTAAATCAGAATAGAGAACAAAAAAAAAGTGCGAAAATGTTTTATTTCCGCACTTTATTGTGGGCTCGGAAGGACTTGAACCTCCGACCCGCTGATTATGAGTCAGCTGCTCTAACCAACTGAGCTACGAGCCCTTTTGATTGCTCAAAATTTTAGACCACAAAACTAAAACTATTTTTCATTTTTTGCAAATAGATTTACAATCAAAATCATTCCTTATTATGGACTTCGAAGGAATTAACACCTAACTACTTATTATATGACCTTCATTTTAACTAGTCTCCCAAACTAATTTTGAAAAAGATTGATTCTTACAAAACTTTTCCTCAAGTTAATAGTGTTAATGGTATAATTTATCGTTAACATCTTTGTAAAGCGGTTGAGTATGGATACAAATGAAGGATATTTATAATTAACTGCTCTATTAAGGAATTAATAAATGAGACACTAATTCATTTAGGTGTTTAATGCATCTTAAGTCATGAATTGTAAAAAGTGTTCTCGGTTAGTACCAATTTATCTTCAAAGGATTAATTATGAAAAGATTAATACTTTTTTTCATCGTCTCTTTAAGTCTCACCACTTCACAACTTTTTTCGCAGGCATTAATAGGGGAATATTACATCCCTCAAGGTGGCAACCCAAAAGGATTCCCGACTCTTAATGATGCAGTTACTTCAATCAATACAAACGGAGCTGCAGGTGCAGTTACATTTTTATTGGATGCAGATACACTAAGAGAAAATTCATTTGTAATTAGTGCAGCTTTGTCACCTGATAGCAGTTTAACTATTAAACCGGCGACAGGAAGAAATGTTATACTTTTTGTTTCATCAAGCCCATCAGCAGGAAACGGTCCTTTTATGATTGGTTTTACAAAAGGTAATGTTACCTTTGATGGTAGTAACAATGGAACCACAAGCAGAAACCTAATTGTCTCTACTGAACAGTTGACTCCTGTAGTTGATTTACCTTTCACACTCAATCATGCAGATGCAGATAATGTTGTACTGAAAAATTTAGTAATTAAAAATGTTGTTACCGGTCAAACCAATTTCAGATATGGTGCAGTAATAAACGATCTTGGTGGAGTTACGGGTTTTACTGTTGATAACTGTCAAATAGGAACACCTGAGAGACCGGTTAGAAGAGATGCCCTTGCACCGTGGGGGGCAGCAAGTACCGGTGCTAATCAGTTCTCTATCAAAAATAATACAATGTATTGCGGCACAAGAGGTGTAGCAACCATATATCTTACAAATAGTGAAATTATCGGCAACGAAATTAATATACTTCCTACAACAGCAGCTGCTACAGATGCATATAATCATGGAATATATATCACAGGACATGTGGGTAGTTTACTAATTCATGATAACGTTATCAATTGCGTTGAAAAAACAGTAAATGCAAGTTCATATTTAATTGGCATAGCATTCGCAGGTAACGGAAATGCTGAAACTGATATTATAAGTATAGTAAATAACATGATTAATATTGGGGCAGCTAATGAAACCCGTTATTCATATGGTATCGGAATGCGATCCACTCAAATAATGGGAAATTTAAAAGTTTATTATAATACAATTGTTTTAAACAATATTGCTTCAACATTTGCAAGTCACGCTATCGGGAATCATACTAACGGAACCGGAGCTGTTAATATTGATCTTAAAAATAATATCATTATTAATAATCATGCAGGGAATGTTGGTTCATCTGCAATAGGTTTAGTACCTGCTACTTCAGTGTTAACTTCAAATAATAATATACTTTATGCAAATCAAAATCTTGTAAATTATCAAGGAACTCTTTATGCTAATTTAGCCGCATGGCAAGCAGCTTCTCAAGATTTGAATTCAGTTAGTAAGTCGGTAAGTTTTGTCTCCGGAACAGATTTGCATCTCGCTGAAAGCAATTTAGGTGATGTTGATTTTTATGCTGTTCCAATTGTAGGAATTACAAAAGATATAGATGGCGATTTGAGAAATTTAGTGAATCCATATAAAGGTGCGGATGAATTAATTGACCCTGTTCCTGTAGAATTGGCATCATTCAGTGCATCAACAAATGGAAATCAAGTTACACTAAGCTGGACAACAGCAACTGAGACAAATAACTCAGGCTTTGAAGTTGAAAGAGCAACAATATTAAATGGTTTAAAAGGTGAATTTGCTAAAACATCATTTATAAAAGGAAACGGAACAACTACACAATTATCGAATTATAGTTATTCAGAAATCCCCGGACAAGGATCATTTGTTTACAGATTAAAACAAATTGACTTTGACGGTAAATTCAGTTACTCAGCTGAAGTTAATGTAGATTTGGGATTACCGACGGAATTCGGGCTCTCACAAAATTATCCTAATCCATTTAACCCGTCAACAACTATAAGATTTACGGTACCTGAAGTGTCTAACGTAAAACTCGAAGTTTATTCATTAACCGGTGAATTAATTTCAACATTAGTAAATGAGGTAAAAGAAGTCGGTTCTTATGATGTTTCGTTTGATGCATCAAAATTGTCAAGCGGAATTTATTTATATAGACTTACCGCCGGCAAAAACGTCATAACTAAAAAAATGAACTTCTTGAAGTAGTTCTGTTATAGAAATAAGTATACATAAATAATTCATTTTGGCTCCCTTTAATAAGGGAGCTTTTTTATTTAACCTATTCTTTGCTTAATCAAATTTATTTGTTCGCAATCAAATTATCTAAATATTTGAATTTTCATTAAAAATTTTTAATCTTTAGGAGTGTTATAAATCAATTTATTAATAGGGAGGTCTAAAGAATGAAACGATTCATACTTTTATTCGCATTGTTATTGGTTATTACAGTCTCTTCAAATAGCTATGCAAATGTTTATGCATCCGGATTAAAGTTTTCAGATGATACGGTTTCTGTTTATGAAAATGCAGATAATACTTGGGATGGAAACTTTACAAACGGTGGAGTAAAAATTTGGTTTGTTATTAA
>JAHBUO010000051.1 GCA_019638025.1 Ignavibacteriaceae bacterium | reverse complement strand
TGTGTAGTATATTCATGAATAATAATTTGTTGGTTTTTACCCCATAAAACTACTAAAAAATAAATTAATTGAGGATTAGTCTATAATTCTTAATTCCAATAATAGTACAGCCATAAATGGCTTCAAAATATATTTCGAAACTGATTACATAGAGTAGGTTTTATTTTATCTATTTTGATCCTCCCAACAATTCAAACTCAACTCAGCATACATTTGCTTCAAGTGAAAATTCTCTTGCTCCAGTAATTTAATTCTGGTTTCTATATGAGATTGGCTTGAATATTTCCTTTTCCAAATATAAAAAGTAGGCATTGAGATTCCGGAATCTTTACAGATATCAATTATTGATTTCCCACTTTCATAATCTTTAAGGAGACTTAGAATTTCATTTTCACTAAATCTTGACTTAGCCATTGGTAATGATTAGTTAACTTGTTTAATCAATGTTTTAATATCTCCTGCTTTGTTTTTCAAGACTAATTTGTCTTTTTCAAATGATACAACATCCATAACAATTTCTTTGCGTTCTCCATCGGTTACATGAAATTTAGGTCCCATAAATAAGATGCCTTTGAGTTGGAGTGTTGCTTTTTTTTGCACTCTAAACATTGGTTCATAAAATTCGGCAGAACCACCTTCATCGAATATGTAGAAAATTTCTTTGCCATCATCCGTTTGCTGTATCCACTTCCCGATTAATTCTTTTGGTGCATGCAATTCATTGTAATGAAAGGTGGCTACCAATTTCCCTTTAGGATCATAATACTTCCAAACCTTTGTGGTAAGATTTTCTTTTGTGTAACCCTCTACATTCAGTTTACCATTGGGATGATAATACAGTTGTTTACCTTCTAATAGTCCTTTTGAGTAATTTAATTGCCTAAGTACAATATCTTTAGATACAACCTTGCTAATACCGTCTTTCTTCCCGTCTATGAAGTTGTTATATAAGATTGAATCGGTTTTCATGTATACCTTTTCTTCTCCATGTTGTATTCCATCTTTGAAATTACAAGTCCATCTCATAGTACCATCATTATTCCATTCGGTATATGTACCATCTTTGACTTTTTGACCATTTTCGTCCAGGTAATATTCATAGCGTTTTAAGACGGTTCCGGTTGCTGGATTCGTGATTTCTTCAACTTCGTTTCCACAACTTACTAGCGCTAAGAATGAACATGCATAGAGTAGTTTTTTCATGTTTTATAATTTAGATTTAATTACTTCTTTTTGAATAGCAGATGGTCTGTTTCTCCACCAGGTTTTATAATGGATAAGGATAGGTTATCATCACTAAATGACAAGTAAAATTTTCTACCTGCAGTAAACTGTTCAAAGGGAATTTGATTGTTATAAACTCCTTGTTGGGTGAACTCGAAACCCGTTACAGAGCTATATTGAATCTTATATTGATAATTGGAATTGTCATTGTGAGATTTTTCAAATACACTAAAATTGACAGATCGGGAATTCTCAACACTAGAAAACAATGTTGCTCCGGAAGCATTGATATTTATTTCATTGAAATCAATTGTAAAATCTTGACCCTGGTAAATGAGATAACTCTCCGGAGAAAAATAACTTCCTTCTCTCTCCTTCCATGCTTTGATCTCCTTTCGTTTTTGACAAGAGATAGACAAAAAGCAGATTATAGCTGTAAAAATGATAATTCTCATATGCTCTTTTGATGAATTAATTGTTTAATTGGTTTTGGGACAAATATAATTAATTCCACTTAAAAGTGGTCTTCTTTTTAATGGTTGATTCTTAAGTGGAAAGAATTTTCCTTTGTTCATTATGGAAGAAACCCAGTCAACAATGGATATAGAGAAAATAGAACTCCAGAAGTTAGGTGCAAGAATCCGTTCACTCAGAAAAGAGTTGGGGATAAAAACCGCAGAAGAGGCAGCCTTTAAATATGGACTTCAAAGGTCGCAATACTCTAAATATGAGGCTGGTAGCGGAAATATAACTTATTTATCGCTAGTTTCACTCTTACAGAAAATGGGAATTTCATTAAAAGATTTCTTTTCAGAAGGGTTTGAGTAATTTCCCGTATTAGTTATATTCACTTTCTACGATTAATTTTATGAAAATGAAGTTATTTAGACATAAAAAAATAGATCAAGAATTTGAAAACGAAAATAGCCTGATTCTTCAGATTATGGGAAATGAAGATTTTAATAAACTCAAAACCATATTAAGTTTCATGGGGTATTCTTCTCCCGGAAAATGGTTGAATCAAGAAAAAGAAGAGTGGCGAAAAGTGTTTAATAATCCGTTATATTTTGAAAAACGTCGTTTTTTCCTAAGAAGGGAAGTTAGTCCTTATAGACTATTTTATTATCATTTAAAACAAGAACGAATATTTAATAAATTTTGCTTTGAATTTATAAATCATGAATTTAACAATTCTCAAAATAGCATTGATGAACTTAGTATATTACTGAATAATTTCAGCAATGTTAACAATTGCGTGCCTAATGAATTTAAATTCAATGCATTTATATCACACATGAATACGCAGTTAAAAAATAGAATTTCGAGTGAAAACTGTAATCAGTTTATAGAAATAGATGGTAATAAGGATGAACGCTCAAAATCTGGTACAAAAGAGAAAAATATCATTAATTATATTACTTCTAATCAGTTTGTTTTTAACAAAATAGACAATCATCGTACTCAAATCCAATATAACAGTACTGAAATTAATAACACTACTATAGTTAATAGTATTCATGACGATAGGGTCGGGATACAATTCAAGTTAATTAGTGATATTGAATTATTTGATAACTTCTGTCAGAAATTATTTGATTTTGGGTTTATTTCTAGTTTAGAGTTGTTCAAAAATCCATTCATTGGAAAGATGATAAAAGATGGAGAACGTTCTAGATGGAATCTTAATTTAAATGCACTTGCTTTTTTGATTGTAATATTTAGAAATACAGGATTAACACACGTTCCTAATGACATATACAAAGCAATTAATGAGAGTTTTAGAGATAAGGATGGAAAAGATATTAATAGTGGAAGTTTAAGTACTCAATCAAGTCGAATAGGATTAACTAGCTTAGGAAAAGATATAAAAACTATCAATGAATACGTTTCACAATCAACTAATAATGATATAAAGCTAATCTATCATACATTCCTCAAGACCTATACAGAGTTGAGAGATAGTTTAGACTAGAATCTTTGGGTAAAAATTAAATGATTTTTTTATAAATCTTTGCCATGTACAACAAAAAACCCAAGCTAAGGTTTGACGGTCTCTACTTGGGTTTTAAACTAAATTATAGATATGGCAAATATACCCCTTTTTAGGATAACTTCCTACAGAAATTCGTGTTTTCTTTCACGAAAAAGTAAAATGGCTCATAGAAGTCATATTCATGATCCGATAAATCGAACAATCAGGAAGAATTAATCATTTATTTTTTTACTAATTCGAATGTAATTGAAAAGAAACTGTAAGTTTTCTTTCCTCATTTCCATTCACAATTTTCGCCCAGATGAATAATGTCATTGACTTGGGAGGGGAAATCTATGTCTTGATTTCCTTCCTGGAAAAGTATGGAGTTAGCTCTCATACCATAAATAACGGTACCTGTAGAAATCGAAAAAGAAAAACAATTTTCTATGAACATTTCTATGACTCAATTAATAAGAAAAAAATATGGCTGAAATATTCTTCGTTACCCATACAATTGATTAATAGTCACAAACTTCCTCCCATTCAGGATTTAATGGAAGTTGTTGAAAAAGAAGAAAAAAATAAAACAATTGATTTGATTAAAAGTAAACTATCATTTGCTTTTGAAAATGGGTACCGAAAATTTATTAAGTACTACCTAGGTGTATTTCATGAGAAAGAAATCATTGAGTCGTATGCTCGAACTCATTCTTTATTTTCAAACTGCTTGGAATTAAAGCAATTCGGAATTAAAATTAAAGAGATTTTTCCTGAATACATCAAATTCGTAGGGCTCCAGTTTCAAACAAAAAACATTAAATCATTCTATCAGAAACTATTAGAGTATGAATTATCTGGTCATCGGGCTTTTATCCATAAAAATTATGGAACCGTTAGAGAAAAGTACAAACTAACAGAGAATCATCTCTCTAAAATTGCAGAGCTTTACAGGGATTCAAAAATGTTGAGTGGACGTGAAATTCACGAGAAATTAAACCTTTGGGCAGTAAAAAACGGTTACTCTAAAGTTTCACTTTCAGCAATCAAGAATGTGATGGCCAATAATGAATTCCAAAATAGAAATAGAGTATACAGAAATGGGTGCGAATGGAAAAAACGAATATTCGATCCATTTCTACTCAGAGAGAAACCTGAGTATAATGGGACATTGTGGCAAATAGATGGAAGCCGTCTACAGATTCCATACTTAAATAAGAACAAGCCAGGGTTTCTAAATTATTTTGTTATTTATGATGTGCATTCCGGAAAAATAGTGGGCTATTCAATTGACAAATCTGAAAATAGCAATATGATTGTCGAAGCTATCAAAATGGCCGTTGAAAACTGCAAGTATGCCCCTATGGAAATTGTCTCGGATTCAACAGGAGGTTTAAAAAGCACTCGTTTCACAATTCTTAAAGAGCATTTAAGCCTTCTTGGAACTCAATTCAGAAAACACGAGCACCCTCGTGACAAAGGACAGGTGGAACGTTTCGTTGGTTCTTTTCAAACAACAGTTTGCAAAAATATCGATGGATATATCGGAGAAGGAATTAAGAGTAGGAGGGTGGATGCCCGACCTTCCAATAAAGTTATTCAAGAAGCATTGAAACCCTCAAACTTACGTAGTGAAAGTGAATTGAAGGAGTTATTTCCAAACCTTATAGATCAGTATAATAAATTGAAAATAAATGATAAAAAGTCACCAAACTTAATTTTTGATTTAGCCCAAAAAGATGAATATGCTCCAGATGTTTCGGATAATGATTTTACGCTAATGTTCTGGAACCGGATTCATGACTATAAAATAAAAAACTCAATGGTATTAATTACCGAAGGATCATTTCGGAAGCAGACATACCAGTATATAATAGACGACTATGATTTGAGAATAAAGTTAAATCTGAGTAAAGTGCTAGTATGCTATTCAAAGAGTGACCGATCGTATATCAAGCTATTCGATGAGAACGAAAATCACATCATTGATGTCAAACGTACAATACCAGTTCCTATCGTTTTTCGGAAAAAAGTGAAAAAAGAATCAAAGAAAAGTCAAATTATAGATTCTGTTGTTGAACAAAAAGTCTTATCTGATAAAAACCAATTATATAAACAACCAGAAACACTAGACATTTTATTTATCAAATCGAAAAACAATGAGTAATTATATCATAGGAACCAGCAATTTTAATACAATCAAAGACTTGTGTTCGGATACAATGAATCATTCGAAAATGACAGCAATTATTGGATATCCCGGAGCAGGAAAGACTACCGCTCTTGAATGGTTTACCTCAGAACATGAGTTCGTTTATTACCTTAAGGTAGAGCCAAGTATGAGTGCAAGACAGTTTTATACTAAAATACTCAATGTGATGGGGATAGAAGGAAAACATCTCGGAAACACATTACACGACTTAATAAATGATATTGCTTTTCGGTTGAATTACAATCCAATAAAGAAACTTTTAATTGTAGATGAAGCAGGAAAGTTCAAAATGAAATTTCTAGAGTATTTGCATGAAATTCGAGATAAAACAGATAAATCAACAGGAATTGTCTTGGCCGGACCGGAATATTTCCATGAGAACTTGAAGAAATGGAAAAACAAAGGGATTATAGGTGTTCCGGAATTATACAGGCGAATCAATCATTGGGAATATCTAAGTCCTCCAACGATTACAGAGACACGAAAACTTTGCGAAATGATTGGTTTAACAGATGAACATGTCATTAAAGAAATCCACAATACCAGTGAAAATTTTTCCGAGATAACATACAAAGCAGAAAATGAGCTTATAAATCAGAAAAAAATGAAATAAAAACGGTCGTTAAATAGTATAGAAAAATTGCATCAAAAAGGGTAGGGTATAAGTGCAATATATCTCCCGATTTATTCAAAAACCTAATTAAAAATTCAATATAAAATAATGAAAACAATAGGATACGTTCGAGTAAGTTCGGATAAACAGGATTTAAACAAGCAACGTCATTTGCTTTTAGAACACGCACAAAAAATACAAGTTGTGATTAATGAGTTCATTGAAATCGAAATTTCAAGCAGAAAAACAGTGACGGAAAGAAAGATTGATCAATTGATTTCTTCGCTGGACCATGGAGATTTATTAATTGTAGCTGAGTTAAGTCGCTTAGGACGAAATATGTTTGAAACATTAGGAATCATCAATCAACTTTTAGAAAAAGGAGTTTTGATTGATTTCATTCGACAACCAGAGCTTTCAACCTACAGAAATTCTCATCACGTAAAATTACTCCTGGCCATCTACAGCTATTTTGCAGACTCTGAACGAGAATTTATCTCCATCCGAACAAAGCAAGGACTGGAAGCCGTAAAAGCGAAAGGAGTGAAGCTTGGCCGACCAAAAGGAAGCAAAAACAAAAAGGGGAGGGCGTTAGACCCTTTTCGAGAACAAATACTAGAATACCAACAAATGGGATTACCAGTTGCAAGTATTATGAAGATTGTGAATAATCAGTTGGAGGAAAAGTTGAGTTATAATACATTTAAGATTTTTATATCTCAATATGTAAATTAATTAGTATGTTTGGTAAATTCGCTCATTTAATTTACCCCAAAAATCCATTATGCATATTTCGAGAAGTAAATTCTGTGGTTATTATCTACCATCCTTTTTTTATATAGAACTCGATACAGATAACCCTTTGGATAATTTGAACACTCTTTCAAACGAAGACAAATCTACTTTCTTTCACGAATATACACATTTCTTACAAGACCTTACAACCACTTTTGGTTTGACAAATATCATCAATACTGTTAACGTTCAAAAAGCGATTAATGACGAGATTTTAAAATCAAATGAGCAAAAAACTTTCAAAATTCCAGTCAGCATTGAAAATTATCCTGATACAGACATTTATCATAATCTTAACGAAATGTTTTACGGTGATTTTGAATCAGTATTTAACCGTGATTCAATTATTGAGAAGATAGAGTTGGTGGAAAATGGAATAATCTTGGGACATGAAGATAAAAAATATGTGAAAGTCTCTTTTTCAAATTTTCATAATTCACATTCCTTTCAATTTGGAGCTATTCAAATTATGGAGAATATGGCTTTCTTGATTGAGCGAAATCTGTTTGATAATGTAACATCCCCGACATATCCCTATAGAGTCGTTGAAAAAATTATCGAACATTTGTATCCTAGCTTTCAAGGGGGAGATAAGGAGAAAATTATGATTTGTGATTATTCATTAATGGCTCCAGATCCAGGTAAATTTATGATCGAATTTATATCAAAACTTGAAGAGCTCAAAGTAAATTCAGTGATTGGTATATATGAAGTACTCAAGAAATATAATTTTCATTCTACAACTTCAGGACAAATGACCGTCTTCAATTTATACGAAGAAAGATATGAATTGGCTCTACGATCAATAAAAGAGTATTTTACTATTGAACTTTTTGATGAAATCAAGAACTGGCTTGATTCATTATTTGACGAAATTAGCACTTTTAAACTTGAAAACTTTAATTTTTGGTTAGACATACTCAATCACTCTACAAAGCAGGAACGGCAAACGGCTTTTATTCAGTTAACCATTAAGTTTGGATTCCCTTTAATTTCAAATAACAATGGGAAAATTGTCTTTTATCATCCAAATCATCGTCCTGAGCATTTATTGGTTCTAAAAGCTATAAACGAAGTTGCAGGTGTACTCAATAGACGTCAAGAGGCTTGTGGTATGAAAAAATGTTGTGAGAAAGGTTATGAAGGAGATATAACAAATAATGACTGTAATAGCCCATGGTTACGAGGCTCCCAAGATCCATTGTGTCCTTTTGGTCAAGTAATAAAAATGTGGGGACTGTATGAGAAAATGCCTTTAGGTGATTAGTCATTAAACTATTTCGTCAATTCCTTGAGATTATTCTCCTCCAAATACAACCTGTAAAGACCAAGTTCGTTCAATGCTAATCGCCAAGCTCCAAAAATAGGTGGAGGCGTAAATTTGGTAAAGTCATCACATTCAACCATACTGTCCGGAAAAGTATATTTAGTTTTTCTATCTTCAGTTCTATGAGCAATCCGGTGGAAACGAAGACTTTCAAAGATTTCATAGGTAGCTATCATTATACATGTTGATTCTCCATAATTTGTGAGTTTATCAAAGACTTTAAATTCACCGTTATATAATATCACAGGAGGGACAAATTGATTTATAATTCTAGAAAAATCAAGTAAAAATCGTTGCTTCCCCTTAGTGTTTTCAACGTTTTGAAAAAAAGGACGTATAAAATAAAAGAAATCACTTTGTTTAAACTTACTACCTGCATAAAATTTATCTCCATAATATCTTAGAGCCTGACTAATATGAATCTTATCTTGGCTATACAATTCTTCTGAAAAATCGTGAATATACTTTAATAATGTTTCTTCATCATGTTTAGGAATTATAGATAGTAAAAACTGTTCAGGCTTTTCAAGAAAAAAATCTTTTCCAACTTTCTCTATCTCTTTTAGTAGATTTATAAGCGTAGTGGGAGGATTTGAAGAGTTGATACTACAATACGATATTAATATTTTGACTAAAGATGACGGGCGATCAAAATTAAAGTATTTAAAAATATCATCTAATACTCTATATGGATAGTAAGGTCGTGAGTTAAGCATATTAGGATCTACATCTCCAAAATCATTTTCAAAGAAAAATTCATCAATTGATGCACTTAAAAACTCGTCAATGGCACCGAAAGTAAGGAAAAAATGATCCATGCCAATAAGCCCAGAAATATTTATTTTGACACGATGTTTTACTCCATATACATCACTTCCATTGATTTTGAAATTCATGTCCTCATCAATAATACTTATTTCATCAATCTCAAACTTACCTGAAGGAACAAGTCCACATTCTCGAATCAACGACATATCAATATCATCATTATCTAATATCGATAGTGCATCAAAATAATAATTCAAAAGTTCGTTACAGCTTTTAAAAGAATTTTTATCCAATGGAAAGCCATCCAAATGCTCATTAAATGCTATATTCGTAATACATCGATATCTGTCAACGAAATTCAAACAAAACTGTCTCAACCCCGAATAACTTGCAATATTGGTCAAGTAATGATAATATTCGTGAATGAAAATTGTTTGTTGCTGAGTAATTGATATATCTGTGGAAAAAGTTAATAAGTTTTCTAAATCAAAACCATCAAGGCAAATATAAAATCTGTCTGGATAATATTTGACTTTGGCTAAATCTGTTTTTTCTTCTGTAGCATTCATATCAACAAATATATTCTAAATTCCACATTTTAAAATAACCTCATTCCATAATTTAAAATAACCACGACAATGGAGCGCAGACATAATATTACATTATAGGAAAAATCGTTTTGTCCTATAATGTTATTGCATTATGTTAAATAGCTTAGCTATTTAATTTTTTAGCGAGCAGGGAAGGAAAAGAATATTTTTATTTCATAATCAGTTTCATGTAAGGGTTGAAATTGCGGTTCATTTTAAGCAATTTTCAATCGTTACATACCGCTTTTTACGAAAAAAATGTAAAGCCGGCACACGGACTTTGCGGGGTTGGCTGGCTTTTCTTTTTTTGAGTGCGTGAGGGATAGCAGCGGCATCCTTTTGTGAGCTTTGAGCAAAAGATATAGCGGATAGCCCGACCACTGCCCAGCCAATATTCAATTTAAAAATAGGGCAGGGGACACGTCCTGATTATTCTGAATGTGCCTTACTTCTTACTGACATTTCCTGCCAGTTCGGAACCGGCTTTGAAGCGGATTTTCTTTTTGGCTGCAATTTGTAACGGTTCTCCGGTGCGGGGATTGCGCCCTGTTCGGGGAGCAGATTCCTGTACTTCAAAACTGCCGAGGTGGGGGAGTTGGATGCGTTCCCCGTTTTGGAGTGCTTCGGCAATGATGGCGGTAAGTGCCTCCAGGTTTCTTTTGGCTTCGGCTTTGGTGGTTTGGGTGCGCTCTGCCAGGCGTTCGATGAGTTGTTGTTGGGTCATAGTGGTAGTTTTAGATGGTGAATAGAATGAATTACAGATTCCTCTTCTCAACGTATTGTGTCCTGAATTTATTGAAATGTTCTTTTATTCGTTCTACTGTATCAATACTGAAATGCGGATTAAAATAACCGTACTTGAATTTTTAAAATTTTGCGGAATCTTGGGTAATTATACTCCCGTTTTTATCAAAGCAAAGCCCAAAAGTGTTCTCCTCTTGGCACATTTGTAACCTCCCAGAAATAATCAAGGTTTCCATAGGTGCATTTTGCCGTTCTTATTATTAAGTCAATTACTTGACTTTCTTCCAAACGTTTTTCAATATAATTTCCTGTTTTCAATTTTTAAAGTTGGTTTCTTTGTATATATTCTGCCAGGCGTTCGATGAGTTTTTGTTAATCACTAATTATATTTATCAGTGTCTAAATGTTTACCAATATAACCAACATAGATTTTTTTATTTTCTGGAAAAAAATGAAATCTTAAATTTCCAGTTTTAATATGTAATTCAAAACATTCGTTTCTTCCATCTGGAAGTTTAAACACACGTTGGTTATAATATTTTTGCTGATCCATTGTCTTTTTTGATTCGGGAGAAATATTTAAGGAAGATTTTTCATTGGCATCGTTATAGTTGAAATTGCCATTGCTCCAATGACTAGTAACATAATTATCCAAAGCCACCAGTTTATCTTTTATCTGCTTTAAGTAAGTACTTCCTATTTTCTTTAAATCATTTTCTATACTTGGACACAAAATGATATTGGAAAATAATTGTTCCCTTCTTTCCCAGAAGGATTCTGATGTTAGATCCCATAAATTTTCCTTTTTGAATCTTTCATATTTCTCTTTATCAGAAATATGACGATCATCTGAATTTTCAAATTTTGCTCCATAAAAAGAGTTGTAAATTTTATAAGTTGAACTATCAAATTCTTCAAGAGCAGTAAATTCCTCCTCAATTGACTTAATAGATTCAATCATCTTAGGAACTACTCTGCTAGCAAATTCCGAGTCGAATTTAGAGAATATTACATCGCCTAGGTGGCCCTCTTTAGTATTTAAATCCCATATATTTTCATTCTTCAGAAAAAAATCTTCAGGGGAAGGCTCTAATACAACAAGCTCATTCAATAAAATAAAATTTGCTTCTATTTCGGTTGAGGTAGCTGTTTCATATCCAATCTTCGATAAATAGAAATTAAACATTCTTCCTCAATTTTATTAAATTAGCATAGTCTATCTGTGTCTGATCAAAAAAACCTTTCGGCCATTCTGATAATTCCCCTTTATCATTCATTTGAATAGACTTTACAGATGGTTGTTGCTTTATTCCTAATTCCTTATCTTTTTTTAATTCCTCTTCAGTTTTTTCTTCTCTGTAGAAATAATTGATAGTAACTTTCGTATGCTCAATTCCTTTTTTAGCTACAGCTATTTGAATTCCGTTAATTATATGATCACTATGGGTTTCGACTATAATTTTCAATCCTGCATTTGCCATTACTCCTAAGAAATACCCCATTTTCGATTGAGCAGAAGGGTGTAAATGAGCTTCAGGATTTTCAATGATCAGAATCCTTTCTTTTTCTGCTAAAAGGCACGAAACGATAATAGGTAAAGAATAACTAATTCCAAATCCG
The DNA here is from genome assembly GCA_019638025.1 of Ignavibacteriaceae bacterium. Classification (GTDB taxonomy): domain Bacteria; phylum Bacteroidota; class Ignavibacteria; order Ignavibacteriales; family Ignavibacteriaceae; genus JAGUXE01. The sequence continues at coordinate 9,255 of JAHBUO010000051.1, read as the reverse complement.
GTGTTAGTAGGAAAAGTAGGTTTCCCTTTTGAAAAAGAGTTTTCAACAACAATTCTTGCGGTATGTGTTTGGCTGTCTTTAATAGGAATTATCGTAACCCCATCAATGATGTAACTTAACCAGGCATTAATATGATGTTGAAATTTACTTCCCTTTAAATAATCCTTATCATTCAATATTCTTTTCGGATCTATTTTGAATTTAGTTTCAGATTCTAAAGTATCAAGATCATCGATTATCTGAGCTGTAAATTCGCCTTGAAATCCTACATTATAATAGTCATAGAACTTAATGTTCTGTGTAATTCTTGGCCCGATCCTCTCTGCATTTAAGTAATAAAACTCTTTGAAAAACAATGGGTTGTCAGGGTGTGAAAAATGATTAGCTACTTTTTCAGGAGTTATCCAGAGTTCATCGCCTTTATTGGTATTATATAAAATGTCAAAACTTTTCTCCTCTTTTCTAATACCCAATTCTATTTCAGATTCTTCAAATTCGGAAGGTAAAACGTTTATGCTATTGCCCAATCCTAAACAGTACACACCATTTAATTCAACATTTAGATTGTTGGGAGTGTTATATTCATAATGATCTAATTTCCATTCACTACAATGCTCGACTGTCCTGCGAAGAAGTAATAATGATTGAATGGCTGTACTTTTTCCATTACCATTACCACCAGCAAAAACAGTTAAATCATTAAGGGGTATTTCAATCTCATAAAAACATTTAAAATTTTTTATTAGAAGATTCATCATAATCAATATTTTATATTTGACTGAAAAAGAGTGTCCAGTACTTCAAAAGTGTAAAGCAAATTTGCTTTACCATTAGTACCGTACGACAAATAGTACAGTAAGTGATTATCATTCTCTATTTTGTCCGCTATTAATCCTGTCAAGGCGTTCTCTTCATTCAGTTTTCTTATTTTATCATTATCATAGTCTGCCAATAATATAGAACAACATACAAAAAGGGCTTTATTGATAAGTTGCTTATAGGAATCCGGTTCTATATCTTTTAACTGGATCTTTCTAAACGCATATCGGCTTCCAATTAAATACTCCGCATTTTTCATCGCATTGGAGAATAGACTAATATATTTTTCAAAATATTGAACCGAATTTTTGGTGTTTTTATCTGTAAATTCATCCAATGTTACATCCATATAACCATTATATTCATCAATATTTCCATTCTGTTCGTATAGCTCATAAAAGTTCAGAAAACGTAAAGCCATTTCCTGATCTTCCATTCGTGTGCTTTTGATACTTCTGTCTGTAGCCGATTTGAACTCAGGAAGGTTCACCATTTGCTTAAGAGCATCTCTTAATCCTTTACCTGTCAAACAGTTTCTTATCTCTTGATTATTTAAAGGCCTTCCTCCTGTATTAATTCTTCGGAATATATCGTACTTCACTTTAGACGGGGAAGAGGGGTCTATTATATTAGCAGAAATAGAGGTTAGATCAAACCATTTTAAATATTTGGGATCAAGCCCTATTTTTTTACCTTTTGTTTCATAATATCTTCCTTCACAGGATTCATTTAAATATTGCAGTTTTTTCAAAGGAAATTTATTATCCATAAACTCCTTTATAGTAGAGATTCTTTGTAACCCATCTACCACAGAAAGGTTACCTTCTTCGTCTTCTGCAAAATAAAACATTGGCAAAGGAATTCTTAATAGAATAGACTCTATTAGTCTGGATTTCTGAAAGCTATTCCACACCAGGTTTCTTTGAAAATCAGGATTAAGGTCTATGCTTTCATTATCAATCATCTTGCTTAAGATAGACACTGCAATTTTATCGGATCGTACTTTTATTTTATCTGGGTCATAGGGATTGATATCCGCTGAATCATTTTCATTAAACGTATCAGTACCTGATTTTTCAATCTCTATAATATCGAAAAGAATATTATCCAGCCTATTTTCAACATCATCCTCATCATCTAAAATTCTTTCATCTTTAGATAGTACAATCAGGTTCTTACCTTGGAGTTCGAGCTCCATCCATATAAAGTTATCAGAATCAATAAGCTGATAATAATTCTCTGAATTTGTCTTTTTTACTACAGATAGGCTAATGAGCTCATCATCTGCAATTTTGAATTCTACAATCATTTATGAAAAATATTTTTTTTTAATCTACTTCCCAATCAACTTCTCCAACTTCTCAATCATTTCCTTTTGCTGTTGCAGCATACGTTCATACAGCTCCACCATTTTATCAATGGGATTGAAAGATGGCTGATAATTAAAGCCAGAAGCAATTGCATTATCTTTAAATTCTTGGAAAGAATAAGTATTTGCAATTACATTCACAGCCTGTTCCTCATCAAAATTTTCAATCGCTTCCACAGGAATTTTTAAGGCATCAGAGATTTGGCGCAAGAGGTTGGCTTCAATCGTTTCCTTTTGTTCTAAAAGAGAAATCTTTTGTTGGTTCCAGTCATCGCCCAGCTCATAAGCCAGCGCATCCTGCTTAATGCCCAGCATCTCACGGAAACGTTTTACATTGCGCCCCTGGTGTATTTTCGGGTTGTTGGTGGTATGTGTCATAATTCAAAAATAATAATTTTATTTAATATGTAACAGTAGCCCCATTTCCGGATTTCGGGCATCTCTTAGCGGCATTGCCACCGGGCAAAAGTAAGCGTTTTCCCCAACCGGTTGACCCTATAAAGCTATGTAAAAAACACGTAAACAACACGGTAAATACTGTAAAATACACCTTGGGCAAGTGGGATACGCTTTTTTATAAGGCCATCTTTATCGAAACAAAAAACAGATCGCTATGAAAAAACCCAACATACGCCGGATGAAAGTTTACGATAAGTGGGTATCCCGGTCAGAAGGCTTCCAATACGGGAGGTATCATACTCGCTTTCCCGAAATCCGGCTGATGGGTCGGTGGCTACAGGAATGCGGGTTTAGTCCCGGACAGGAAATTGAAGTTTCCACCGAAGCCCGTAAGCTCACCATTACCATATCTCCGGCGTGTGATAAAAATGAAACGCAGTAACGGCTAATTTAAAAAAACGGTTAATTTTAAGGATTTGGTAATCCATCTACAATGAAAAATGATTGGTCGGCATTCAGCACGCTCCAGTTCCAAAAATATGCGGAACACTATGTGAAAATGAATTTCATCGCTGCCCGTTGTGCCATTTACGAAGATGCAGGCGGGAGTAGGGGAGTTGACTTTGTTGTAAAAAACGAGAAAGGACAGTATGTAGATATTTACCTGGCTACGGTGTATATCGGCAAAACAAATTATGTAGCCATTCCAAAATATTACTGGGAAAAGGAACTCCGGGAGAACCTGTACGTGACATTGGTATTGTTTATGGATGAACACGAACCAATTTTTTACCTGATTCCATCCATTGTGTGGCGCACACCGGATGAATTGTTTACCGATAGCTCGGATTATTCCCGCAATAAACCATCCTGGGGCATCAATATTTCAAAAAATACGATTCCAATACTGGCAGAGAAATACTGGTTTGATAACATTATGTTAAATAGAAAATAGGATTACGTTGAAGTTGGGGCGTGCGCTGGCCCGGCAAAAATGCGGGCCGTGTGGTGGCTGTGAAACAAAGTTCTTGAACACCTTAAAAAAGCAGACAATACCGTTCAAAATTGGCTTTTAGGCCTGAGCAGCCGAATTGAAAATCACGAACACCGATAAAAAACAAAAAATCAGTGAGTAAATGCGATGGCCGTTAAGAAAGCCAAGAGCGCGTGGAAGCATATTTTTGCCTTGATTTTTTATTCGTTTTCTTTTATTTGTTTTTAATGGTACTCATGAGAACGCTTTGCTTAGTTGGTTCTTTTGCATCTACTTAGCGCAGCGATCTCACGACCGCAGGGAGTAACGCAAAAGAATGAATCAAACAAACCCCGTGAACGCCAGCAAAGAAAAATGCGGGAAATAAAGCCTTTAATAAGGCACATACGCATTTTTTGCATGCCAGTGAACACCACAAATAAAAATATTTTCCCTGTGCGTTGGCAGAAAAAATGTTAAATGCAGCGGAGCCTGTGTGGTGGCTTTGTACAGCAAAATTTAATGTGTAGGTTTTTAAAAGACACATTGAAAATTTTGCAAGCAAATTGCATTGGCCGTGCGGCTATTTACACATAACGACTAATTATAGGACAAAATACGGAGCCGGAGTTTTATTTGCTCGTATCGAAGACGTGAACCTTTATTTACCCGCAGGGCAAGCGACGCAGGAGCGCAGACATAATATTACATTATAGGAAAAATCGTTTTGTCCTATAATTAATATTATGTTAAATAAAAACAATAACAAAAAAACTCCCTTCAAAATAACAATCCCCTCGAATCCTCCCCGTTTGAATTGTATTCACTAACTTTGGCTGAAAATTGAACTTTTGAAACGACTGTCCGTTTTTAGTATTCGTTCCTTTACAGGTCCCTTTCTGGTGACCTTTGCTATTTCTATGTTTATTCTCATCATGCAGTTCTTCTGGAAATACATTGATGATTTGATGGGAAAAGGAATTGAAACGATTTACATCCTGGAGTTGTTGTTTTATGTTTCGGCGAGTTTAATTCCCTTGGCGTTGCCCTTGGCCATGCTGCTGTCGTCGATTATGACAATGGGAAATTTGGCAGAAAATAATGAATTAACAGCATTGAAAGCGAGCGGTTTATCGCTGTATCGGATTATGCGTCCGCTGACCATGATTGTATTGATCATTTCCCTGGCGACATTTTTATTTGCCAATTATGTGATTCCTGTGGCGAATTATAAATGGCACTCCTTAATTTATGACTTCCAGAATACGAAAATCGCATCCATTATTGTTCCCGGAGTATATACAAAAGAACTGGAAGGATATGCCATTAAAGCGAATACAAAAAATGAAGACGGATCATTTGAAGGAATTACCATTCACGATAAAACGACACCAAACGAGCTCAAAACCGTAAAAGCCGAGAAAGGAACATTGTTTAAGTCAGAAAATGGTAAACACCTGTTTTTTAACCTGAAAAACGGTGTGATTATTGAAGAAATGACGATACAACCTCCTGTTTATGATGTGAATGGCGTGCGGCAATTAAACAATACATACAAGCGAGAAACACGACGATCTACCTTCGATCAGGCAACCTATAAAATTGATTTGGTCGGCTTTACAATGAGTCGCGGGGATGATGAAAGTTTTAAAGATGATTATGAAATGCTGACTGTATTTCAGATCAGTGCAGCCATTGACTCCGTGAAGAAGAAAGTAAATTCCACACAAGGTGGTTTTGTTGCAACAATCAAGAATACACATGAATATTTCCAGGGAATTAATTACCGGAAACTGGTAGATTCACTACACGTAAAAAGTAACGATACGATTACACAGCGGTTAGACATTACCAAAATGACGGGATCCGAAAAAAGTAATTTCCTGGCAAATGCACTTCAAAAAGTAGACTCCCGCATTGCGACATTAGATACACAAATTGAGTACATGAACGGGGTGACAAGAAATTCCAATAAATACTGGGTTGAATTTTACAGGAAATTCGCATTGACCTACGCAATCATTGTGTTGTTTTTTGTTGGCGCACCACTCGGTGCAATTATCCGGAAAGGAGGATTCGGAGCTCCGGTTGTGATTGCTGCATTGTTATTTATGCTCTATTTTGTTTTGATCACGATTGGAGAAAGTCTGGTGGATTCCGAAGCGGTAAGTCCATTTTGGGGCATGTGGTTCTCCTCAATTGTCCTCACTCCAATCGCATGTATTCTCATGTACGCAGCAGCCAATGATTCACCGTTGTTCGAAAAAGAAACCTGGAAAAGTATGTTTGGTTTTCTACGGTTTAAACGAACAAAAAAACACGCTTCAACGAACGCATGAGAATCTTACACCTGACGTATCGTGTTCCTTTTCCTGCCAATGACGGTGGGTCAATTGCCATTTCAAATATGATTCTCGGATTGAGCCAGAATGGTTGCATCCTGGATGTGGTGGCGATTAATACCCCGAAGCACAAACAGGCAGAAGCAACGGAAAATAGAACTTACGATCAATACAATGTGTTTGTAGATACAAACATCTCTGCACTTAAATTGATGAAAAATGTAGCGTTCGGAAGCATTCCTTACAATGTAGAACGATTTTATTCCAAAGCAGTAGCTGATCAATTGAAAACCCTATTGAACGAACATCACTATGATTTCATTCAACTGGAAAGTGCATTTACAGCATTGTACATGGATGATATTCGAAAACACACCGATGTTCCTGTAATTATCCGGACGCATAACATCGAATACCTGATTTGGGAACGATTGTCCGTGCATGAGAAAAATCCGTTGAAAAAAATGTTCTTCAAGCATTTATCAAAGCGACTGAAGAAATTTGAAACCGTTTATTACAGCAAAGCAGACGGAATTGCATCCATTACAACAGATGATCGCTTGAGAATGTTGGAAATGGGTGTCACCTCCCCTATCTCAGTTGTTCCGGCAGGAATCGTTCTGGATAAATACGTCAAATACAAAGGAGATAGTGGAAAACCAACGACAATTTTCAGCATTAGTTCACTCGACTGGATGCCCAATATTGAAGGGTTGAAATGGTTTTTGAAACAAGTATGGCCGCAAGTCACAGCAGCAAAGCCTGAATTGGAGTTGCACATTGCCGGAAAAGCAACGCCTCAGTGGTTGAAAGAGCTGAATCAAAAAAATGTGGTTGTTCATGGATTCGTCGACGATTCCATTGCGTTTATGAATGCCTATCAACTGATGATTGTTCCCCTGCTCTCAGGAAGTGGAATGCGTGTGAAGATCATAGAAGGATTTGCATCCGGAAAATGTGTGATCAGTACATCGGTTGGAGCGGAAGGAATCCCCTACACACATGATGAAAATATTGTAATTGCTGATACGGTGGATGAATGGGTAAATGCCATTACATCCTTGTTGGAAAAGGACGAAAAACGAATCGCAATTGAGCAAAAAGCACAAGAACTGGTGTGTCGTGAATTTGAAAATAAATCCGTGACCGGAAAAGTGCTTGGATTGTATTATCAGATCAAGGAAGATAGAAGTAAGTAATGGAGATGGATGGCAAAAAGAAATTAGTAATTGTTTTATCCCGTTTTCCATTTCCTCTGGAAAAAGGCGATAAATTGCGATCCTATTACCAGATAAAGGAATTATCCCGCAACTATTCCATTCATTTGATTGCCCTGAGTGATGCGCCTGTTGAAGGAAATAGCATCCGGGAACTGAAGAAATACTGTGATTCGGTTTCTGTACACCAATTGAGTAAAATTTCTATTTTGTTCAACACTTTTATCGCGCTTATCGGGAAAAAACCGATTCAGGTGGGATATTTTTTCAACTACGCAATTTACAAAAAAATCACAGCCAGTTTGAATGCGATTCGACCGGATCATATTTTGTCGCAATTGATTCGCACCACAGAATACACAAAAAATTATCACCACTGCCCGAAAACACTGGATTACATGGATGCGTTGTCCAAAGGAATGGAACGCCGGATTGAGCGTGCGCCCTGGTATAAAAAATGGTTCTTCAAAACCGAATACCGTCGCTTGCTGATCTACGAACGCGTGATGTTTGATTATTTTGATAAGAAAACCATCATTTCAGAGCAGGATAAACGCTATATTTTTCACCCGGAACGGGAAAAAATCATCTGCGTGCCGAATGGTATCGATGAACATTTTCTGGAACCCGTTCTCAGTGAAAAAAAGTACGATTTTGCTTTTGTCGGCAATATGAACTATCCTCCGAATGTGGAAGCCGTTCTGTTCATTATCAATGAAATATTGCCTTCTTTTCCAAACGGAAAATTACTGGTTGCCGGAGCAACACCGCATCCGAAACTGATCAAAGCTGCAAAAGAGAATCCGAACGTGACCATTTCCGGATGGGTAGACGATATCCGGACAGCGTATGCAAGCGCAGAAATTTTCTTTGCTCCGATGAAAACGGGTACTGGAATGCAGAATAAACTCCTGGAAGCAATGGCGCTGGGATTACCATGTGTTACAACATCATTAGCCAATAATGCAATTGGAGCCATTCACAATAAATCGATTATTGTTTGTGACACAAATGAACAAATGATTCAACATTTGAAGGAATTGATGCAAAATCCTGAATGGAGAGAAGAAATAGGAAGTGCCGGAAAACAATTTGTTCGTGAACGTTACAGCTGGGAAAAAGCAACGCAGCACCTGATTTGATTCCCCTTATTCTTTATTGGTCATACACGCATGGACATAATCACTGTTTTCATGAACCAATTCATGTAAAATCAACTGAGAAGCCAATGCCAACTGTGTGTAATTTTGTGAATTGTTTCCAAAATTAGCTGCTGTTGTCTGCCACAAAGCGGTGATTAATTCCTGTCCGCCCTTTTTAGGTGCAATTTTATCTACTGCTGCTGCAACATTCAATGCTCCCGCATGATAAACGTGTAGTACCAGCAATCGGAACCACAGATCCTGTTCATTGTAGCTCAACTGATGTTTTTGAACAATTTTACGTACCTCAGGAATACAGATGGTACGAATTAAACGAGATGCTGCATAAGCAGATCTGTCAAAATCCTTACGTTCATCAACTGTTTTATTAACAATTAATCCCTGGTTTCGCGCCACAGCAGGCATCAACTGAAAGGCACCATAAGCCCCCGCCGATGATTTTTTTAGCTGCCCCGGAGATTCAATCAGTAGAATTGCTTGTGCATACCACGGATCAACGTTGTATCGTTCGAATGCCTCCACCCCCTTTGATAAGCTCGGGTAAACATCGGAAAAACGGTAAAAATCATTTTTTCCTGTTGTTACATAAATGCGCTCGGTTGTATCCAGGTTGTATGCAAGTTTGATCGAATCTTTGTAGCGTTCTTTTTGTTCTTCCGTTTGGCTTCTCCATTGAGCAAAAGAAGTAATCGCAATGATTTGTCGCGTCGACGCAACATTAATGATACATGAATCGGGAGAAAGCCGCATGATTTTTTTCCAGAACTGAGGCTGTGCCAGTTCGCTCCATTTATCCTGATACAACATCGCAGCATCCATCAGAACACTGGAATTGTTGTCTTTGATAACGTCTATTTTTTCGTGATCATACGAAGAGGTTTGACTGCATGCAGTAAACGCGATCGTACCGGCTAAGGAAAGAGAAATAAGGATGCGCATGGTTTCAAGAGTTTTAACAGTTGTTGAATTTAGA
>JAHBUO010000050.1 GCA_019638025.1 Ignavibacteriaceae bacterium | reverse complement strand
GGATGATAAAATCCACGCCAGGAGCATTGGACCATACTCGCTCATTACTCAGCAGCCACTTGGCGGTAAAGCTCAGTTTGGCGGTCAGCGTTTCGGAGAAATGGAAGTGTGGGCACTTGAGGCATACGGGGCTTCCCATATTCTTCAGGAAATTCTTACAGTAAAGAGTGATGACGTGGCAGGAAGAACCAAAGTATATGATGCGATAGTTAAGGGACAGAACATAATGGACCCGAATATACCTGAATCGTTTAACGTATTAATTAAAGAGCTGCAGGGCCTCGGTCTTGACATCAAAATTAATTAATCCGTTCAGGTGAAAGAAAATATTAACAGGAGTTTTATATGTCCGTAAGAAATCAGGAAAATAATACATTTAAGGATATCGAGAACATCCGGATTACGCTTGCCAGTCCGGATGATATACTCAATCGGTCACATGGCGAAGTAACCAAACCGGAAACCATTAACTACCGCTCTTACAGACCGGAAAAAGATGGTCTTTTCTGTGAAAAGATTTTTGGACCTACTCGCGATTGGGAATGTTATTGCGGTAAGTATAAGAGAATCAGATACAAGGGTATTATTTGCGATAGATGCGGCGTTGAAGTAACTCAAAAAAGTGTTCGACGCGAAAGAATGGGACATATTGCTCTTGCGGTTCCGGTTGTTCACATCTGGTTTTTTAGATCGTTGCCATCAAAAATTGGTAACATTTTAGGATTTACAACAAAAGAATTAGAAAGAATTATTTATTACGAATCTTATGTTGTCCTTAATCCGGGTCCAACCGGACTTAACAGAAAAGATTTAATTTCTGAAGACCAATATTTCGAAGTATTAAATTCGTTGCCTCATGGAAATGAGAAATTACCGGATTCAGATCCAAATAAATTTTATGCAAAAATCGGTGGTGATGCCATAAAAGAACTTCTGAGACAAACAGAAGTTGATAAACTTTTTGATGCATTACGTGAACAAGTTAAAGTAGAGACTTCCCAACAGAAAAAAGATGAAATCTTAAAAAGATTGAAAGTCTTGGAAGCTTTCCGCGAAAAAGAAAATAAACCGATGAATAAACCTGAGTGGATGGTACTTAGTTATATTCCGGTAATTCCCCCTGAATTAAGACCTTTAGTTCCTCTCGAAGGAGGACGTTTTGCAACAAGCGATTTGAACGACTTATATCGAAGAGTTATCATCAGAAATAACCGATTAAAGAGATTAATAGATATTAAAGCTCCTGAAGTTATTCTTCGTAACGAAAAAAGAATGCTTCAAGAATCGGTAGATGCTCTTTTTGATAACTCGAGAAGAGGTAGCGCTGTAAGAAGCGATAATAACAGACCTTTAAAATCATTAAGCGATATGCTTAAAGGAAAACAAGGTCGATTTAGACAAAACTTGCTCGGGAAACGCGTTGATTATTCAGGTCGTTCGGTAATTGTAGTTGGTCCTGAACTTAAATTACATCAATGCGGTCTTCCTAAAGATATGGCTGTTGAATTGTTTAAACCATTTATCATTAGAAAATTGATTGATAGAGGGCATAACAAAACAGTCAAAAGTGCGAAAAAAGTTGTTGAAAGAAAAGACCCCATCATTTGGGAAATCTTAGAAAAAATTATCGTAGGACATCCGGTTCTCTTAAACCGAGCTCCTACATTGCATAGATTAGGAATTCAAGCATTCCAACCATTGTTGATTGATGAAAAAGCTATCAGACTTCATCCTATGGTTTGTACAGCATTTAATGCGGATTTTGACGGTGATCAGATGGCTGTTCACTTACCGTTATCATATGAAGCACAATTAGAGGCTTCGTTATTAATGCTTAGTAGCCATAATATCCTCTCTCCACAAAACGGAAGCCCGATTGTGGTTCCAACGCAAGATATCGTTCTTGGATGTTATTATGTAACAAAAAAGAAAGAAGGAGATTTAGGAGAAGGAATGATGTTCAGTTCTCCTGAAGAAGTTATAATAGCATATAATTCAAGAGTGATTGGCTTACACGCAGTTATCAAAGTTCGCATTGATGGTAAATTAATTGAAACTACAACCGGTAGAGTAATATTTAATCAGATTGTTCCAAAGGAAATGGGATTCTTTAATCAGTTATTGATTAAGAAAACCTTTGGCGGATTTATTGGGCAAATGTTCATGAAACTTGGTAATAAAGTTACTGCTAAGTTTCTAGATGACCTGAAGGATTTAGGATTTAGATATTCAACTGCTGCGGGAATTTCGATTTCATTCAGCGATATGATTATCCCTGAACAAAAAGTAAATTTAATTACAAATGCTAATAAAAAAGTTGAACAAGTTCTAAATGAACATGAACAAGGTGTTATTACGGACGCTGAACGATATAACAAAATCATCGATATCTGGACGCACACAACAAATGACGTTGCTAAAGTGTTGATGGAAAAATTGAAAGTTCATAATCAAGGCTTTAATTCGCTCCACATGATGGTTGACTCCGGTGCGAGAGGTTCTAATGAACAAGTTCGTCAGCTTGGTGGTATGAGAGGATTGATGATGAAACCTCAAAAATCATTAACCGGTCAAGCAGGTGAAATTATTGAAAATCCGATTGTGGCAAATTTTAAAGAAGGACTCTCAGTATTAGAGTACTTCATCTCTACTCACGGTGCCCGAAAAGGTCTTGCAGATACAGCTCTTAAAACAGCAGATGCAGGTTACTTAACACGTAGATTAGTAGACGTTTCACAGGACGTTATTATCAGCGAAGATGACTGTGGAACCATTTTAGGTATTCATGTAACAGCTCTGAAGGATGTGGAAGAAGAAAGAGAACCTCTAGCTGAAAGAATCACAGGTCGAGTTTGTCAAGAAGATATTTATGATCCTCGCACAGATGAGTTAATTATCGGTGCAGGTGAAATGATTACAGAAAAAATTGCAACCGCAATTGAAGATGCTAATATTGATTCCGTATATATTAGAACAGTACTTACATGTGAATCAAAACATGGGGTTTGCGCAAAATGTTACGGTAGAAATTTAACAAACGGAAAAATGGTTGAAATAGGCGAAGCAGTTGGTGTAGTTGCTGCACAGTCAATCGGTGAACCGGGTACTCAGCTTACGCTTCGTACATTCCACTTAGGTGGTACATCATCACGTATTGCAGCACAATCACAAATCGAATCAACTACTGATGGTATAGTACGATTTAATCGTGTAGTCTCAGTACTAAAATCATCCGGAACTTTTGCTGTCACTGGTCGAAGAGGCTCATTAGAAATCCTCGACAACAACGATATTGTTATAAAGAAATTTGATGTACCATATGGTTCAGAAATTTTAGTGAAAGACGGTCAAAAAGTTGTTAAGAAGATGGCGTTATTTAATCATGACCCTTACAATTCAGTAATTCTAACTGACATTGCCGGAGTGGTTAAATTTGTTGAACTAGTCGATTCGGTTAACTTACAGCAAATTACCGATGACCAAACAGGACACGTTCAGAAAAAAGTAATTGAATCTAAAGATAAGAATCTTACGGCGAGTATCTTAATCGAAGCAGCCGATGGGACTTCAAAATCATTCAACTTACCAACAGGTTCATTCCTTGCAGTTGAAGAGTTAGAAAGAGTTGAACCGGGAACAATTTTAGCAAAGATTTCAAAGCAAGCCTCAAAAACAAGAGATATTACCGGAGGTCTTCCAAGAGTTACAGAATTATTCGAAGCTCGTAGTCCTCAAGAACCATCGGTAGTTTCAGAGATAGAAGGTATTGTTAAATTCGGAGCAAAGAAGAAAGGTTCACGAGAAATCATCGTTACTGCTATTGACGGTTCTGATCAGAAGAAATATAATGTATCAGTAAGTAAGCATATTCTTGTTCAGGAATCAGACGAAATTCCGGCTGGTGAAAAAATTACTGACGGGCCTATTAATCCGCATGATATTCTTAAAATTAAAGGAACGAATGCTGTTCAAGAATATCTTGTTAATGAAATTCAAGACGTCTATCGATTACAAGGTGTTAAAATCAACGATAAACACATTGAAGTTATCGTAAGGCAGATGCTTCAAAAGATTAAAATTGTTTCTGCAGGCGATACCAAATTCCTCGAAGAGGATATCGTTGACAGATACGAATTCTTTGAAGAAAATCAAAAAATAATGAATTCTGTTGTAGTTGAAGATAGAGGCGATTCTAAACTCGAACTAGGAAAATTATACTCAAAAGCTAAAGTTCGTGAGATAAATGCAGAGCTAAAGAGAAAAGGTAAAGACCTGGTAGAATACAGAGACGCTGAACCGGCAACATTTGAGCATATCTTATTAGGTATTACTCACGCCGCACTATCAACAGAAAGCTTTATCTCAGCTGCATCATTCCAGGAGACTACAAAAGTTCTTACAAACGCAGCAATAGCAGCTAAAATGGATACTCTGAAGGGATTAAAGGAAAATGTCGTTATGGGACATTTAATCCCGGCAGGTACAGGTTTAAAAAAATATCGTGCAATTCAGGTAAAATCAGACCGAGTGGACGATGAAAAAGAAAAAACTGCCGAAAATAAGGTGGTCGCATAAGAAATTTTGGTCTCTTGAAAGAAAATCTTTAATTTCAAGAGACTTTTTCTTGACAAAAATTTACAATAATCATATATTATAAGTCTGAAATTTTTTTTCTTTGTGAAAGATTGGGAGTAAATAGTGCCGACGATAAATCAGTTAGTTAGAAAAAGTCGCCAAGTAATTTTATCGAAAAACAAAGCCCCGGCTTTGGATGCATGTCCTCAGAGAAGAGGAGTATGTACAAGAGTTTATACAACAACTCCAAAAAAACCAAACTCAGCTTTACGTAAAGTAGCGAGAGTTCGATTAACAAATAATATTGAAGTTACAGCTTACATCCCTGGAGAAGGGCACAATTTGCAAGAGCACTCTATTGTCCTTATCAGAGGCGGAAGAGTGAAAGATTTACCGGGTGTTCGTTATCATATTATCAGAGGAACACTTGACGCAAGCGGTGTTGAAGATAGAAGACAAGGTCGTTCAAAATACGGCGCTAAGAAACCAAAATCGAAATAGTGAGTTATGAGAAAGAAAAGAGCCGAAAAAAAATACGTTAAACCAGATCCAAAATTCAATGATATTGTTGTCTCAAAATTTATCAACAATATTATGTTGGAAGGTAAAAAAGCAACTGCCCGAGGAATTGTTTACGATGCATTTGAAATCATCGAGGAAAGAACAAAGAAGCCGGGTTTAGAGGTATTTAAAAAAGCTATTAGTAATGCCCAGCCCCTAATTGAAGTTAGAAGTAGAAGAGTTGGTGGTGCAACATATCAGGTTCCTATGGAAGTAAGACCTGAAAGACGTTTGGCTTTAGCAATGAGATGGATAAAGAATTATACCCGTAACCGTAGTGAAAAAACTATGGCATTAAAATTAGCTTCAGAATTGATTTCTGCAGCAAACGGTGAAGGTTCCGCAGTTAAGAAAAAAGAAGAGACACACAAAATGGCTGAAGCAAATAAAGCTTTTGCTCATTTTAAATGGTAATGATAGTTTATTAAGATTGGATTAAATGAGTCAGAAATTTGCAATAAATAAGGTTCGTAACATCGGGATTATGGCGCATATTGACGCCGGGAAAACCACTACGACCGAAAGAATTTTGTTTTATACGGGTAAGCTCCATAGACTAGGTGAAGTTCATGACGGTGCAGCAACGATGGATTGGATGGAGCAAGAAAAAGAACGTGGTATCACTATCACAAGTGCTGCTACTACTTGTTTTTGGAAAGATCATCAGATTAATATTATTGATACCCCCGGACACGTTGACTTTACAGTTGAAGTTGAGAGATCTTTAAGAATTCTCGACGGAGCTGTTGCATTGTTTTGTGCGGTTGGTGGAGTTGAACCTCAATCTGAAACGGTTTGGAGACAAGCTGATAAGTATAGAGTTCCGAGATTAGCGTTTATTAATAAGATGGATAGAATTGGTGCAGATTTTTATAATGCTGTTTCGATGATTAGAGAGCGGTTAGGTGCGAATGCTATCCCGGTAACTCTCCCTGTCGGCGAAGGCGATATGTTCGCCGGAATTGTTGACTTAATTTCATTTAAAGCTCGTATGTATCACGAAGATACTATGGGAAGTACTTATGATGAAATTCCAATTCCAAAAGATTTAACTGAAATTGCTAATAAATATAGAACAGAAATGCTGGAAGCAGTTTCAGATGTTGACGATACTTTGCTGGAAAAATATCTCGATGGCCAAGAAATTTCGCCGGAAGAGATTGTAAAGGTATTGCGTCAAGCTACTATCGAATCTAAAATTATTCCTGTTCTTTGTGGTTCTTCCTTTAAGAATAAAGGAGTACAAAGATTACTTGATGCAGTTATAGATTTTCTCCCTTCACCGGTAGATACCGGTGATGTTGAGGCGCATCATATCGGAATAAATGATTCGGTTTTAAGAAAAGTTGATGAAAAAGAGAAATTTACAGCATTGGCATTCAAAATTATGAATGACCCTTATGTTGGAAAATTAACATTTTTTAGAGTTTATACCGGAAACTTAGAGTCCGGCTCATATATTTTTAATTCAGTAAGCGGAAAGAAAGAAAGAATTAGTCGTTTATTGCAAATGCACGCTAATCATCGTGAAGAAATTGGCTCAGTCAGAGCCGGTGATATAGCTGCAGCTGTTGGATTAAAGAATACGAGAACCGGTGACACTCTTTGTTCTGACGATGACCCGGTTGTAATGGAAAAAATTGTATTCCCCGAACCGGTTATTCAAATAGCTATTGAACCTAAAACTAAAGCTGATCAAGATAAATTATCTGAAGCTTTATCAAAATTATCTGATGAAGACCCAACTTTTAGAGTTAAAACTGATGAGGAGACCGGTCAAACTTTAATTAGTGGCATGGGTGAGTTACACTTGGAAATTATTGTTGACCGAATGAAGCGCGAATTTAAAGTTGAAGCAAACATTGGGAAACCACAAGTTGCTTATAGAGAAACTATTTCTCAATCAGTTAATTCTGAAGGTAAATTCGTTAAGCAATCAGGCGGTAGAGGTAAATTTGGTCATGTCTGGTTAGAATTAATTCCAAATGAACCCGGAAAAGGTTTTGAGTTTATTAATGATATTGTTGGTGGTGTTGTTCCTAAAGAATACATCCCTGCGGTATCTGCCGGCGTACAAGAAGCCATGAAAAATGGAGTTATTGCCGGTTTTCCTGTTGTTGACGTTAAAGTTAGAATTTATGATGGTTCATACCACGATGTGGATTCTGATGAATTGTCATTTAAAGTTGCCGGCTCAATTGGTTTCAAAGAAGGGGCTCGAAAAGCTAAACCAATCCTATTAGAGCCAATCATGTCTGTTGAAGTAGTAACACCTGAAGATTATTTGGGTGATGTTATGGGTGATTTGAACTCTAGAAGAGGACGAATAGAAGGATTTTCAGCACGAAAAGATGCGCAAGTAATCCAGTCTAAAGTTCCACTTTCAGAAATGTTTGGTTACGCAACTATTCTAAGATCAATGACACAAGGACGTGCAATTTATTCAATGCAGTTTGATCATTATTCGGAAGTTCCAAAATCTATAGCAGATGAAATTTCCGAAAAATCTGCCGGTAAGAAATCAGCTTAAAAAATATTAAGAAAAATTATCTAAAAGGAGAAATAGATGGCTAAAGAAAAATTTGACAGAAGTAAACCTCACGTAAATATTGGTACAATCGGACACGTGGATCACGGAAAAACAACCTTAACCGCAGCTATTACAATGGCTTTAGCTCGTAAAGGTCTTTCAATGATCAGAACATTTGACAGTATTGATAATGCTCCTGAAGAAAGAGAAAGAGGTATTACTATTGCTACTGCTCACGTAGAATATTCTACCAGCAATAGACACTATGCTCACGTTGACTGTCCTGGTCACGCAGATTATGTAAAAAACATGATTACCGGTGCAGCTCAGATGGATGGAGCAATCTTAGTAGTAGCTGCTACCGACGGCCCTATGCCTCAAACAAGAGAGCATATCCTCCTTGCACGTCAGGTTGGTGTTCCAAGAATCGTTGTTTTTATGAACAAAGTTGACATGGTTGATGATCCTGAGTTATTAGAATTAGTTGAAGTTGAATTAAGAGAATTATTAAGCAAATACGAATTCCCAGGTGATGATATTCCGATAATAAAAGGTTCAGCATTAAGAGCTCTTGAAGCCGGTACCGATAACGCAGAAATCACCGACGAACGTTATAATTGTATCTGGGAACTTATGGATGCAGTTGATTCATACGTTCCAATTCCGGAAAGAAGTGTTGATAAACCATTCTTGATGCCGGTGGAAGACGTTTTTTCAATCACAGGTCGTGGAACAGTTGCTACCGGTAGAGTTGAAAGAGGTCAAGTAAAAATTCAAGAAGAAGTTGAATTAATCGGATTAGGATTACACAAGAAAACAGTTGTTACCGGTGTTGAAATGTTCAGAAAAGAACTTGATTTCGCACAAGCAGGTGATAATGCCGGAATCTTGTTACGTGGTGTTGATAAAAATGAAATTGAAAGAGGAATGGTTCTTGCTAAAACAGGTTCTATCACTCCTCACAAAAAATACGAAGGTGAAGTTTACGTTTTATCAAAAGAAGAAGGTGGAAGACACACTCCATTCTTTAACGGCTATCGCCCTCAATTTTACTTCAGAACAACTGACGTTACAGGTGTAGCTTCATTACCTGAAGGAGTTGAAATGGTTATGCCCGGTGATAATGTAAAATTATCTATCGATTTAATTTCACCAATCGCTATGGAAGAAGGTCTCCGATTCGCTATTCGTGAAGGTGGCCGTACAGTAGGCGCTGGTGTTGTAACTAAAATTATTGAATAAACAAAGTATTATACTCGATGAAGAAGGGAGTTAACTCCCTTTTTCTATCTCTAAAAATCAAGGAGTTCTTAAGTGGCCGGACAGAAAATCAGAATTAAGTTAAAATCATACGATCATATTTTAATTGATAAGTCCACAGAAAAAATTATTAAAACTGTAAGAAGTACTGGTGCGGTAGTTTCAGGTCCTATTCCATTGCCGACTAAAAAGACTATTTACACAGTTTTGAGATCTCCGCATGTTGATAAAAAATCGAGAGAACAATTTGAAACCCGCTCTCATAAAAGAATCATCGATATTCATAATTCATCAGCTAAAACGATCGATTCTTTGAGTAAGTTAGACATCCCGGCGGGTGTTGATATTGAGATTAAGCTTTAATGTTTGGAGAAAAAATGGCTGGATTATTAGGAAAAAAATTAGGAATGTCAAATGTATTTACTCAAGATGGTAATAGAGTACCTGTTACTATGATTGAGGTAGGTCCTTGTAAAATTACAAACATTAGAACAGTTGAGAAAGATGGTTATTCAGCTCTCCAATTAGGTTTTGGAGAAAAGAAGGAATCAAAAACAACTAAACCTGTTCTTGGTTATTTTAAGAAAAACAATTTGACAATCTCCCGAACACTTAGAGAATTTAGAATTGATGATTCTTCTTCATATAAAATTGGCGACGAATTAACGGCTGCTTTTTTTGTTGAAGGTGAAAAAATTAAAGTTAGAGGTTTAAGTAAAGGAAAAGGTTTCCAGGGAGTAATGAAAAGACACGGATTTGGTGGTGTCGGTGGAACAACCCACGGTCAAAGTGATCGTCTTAGAGCTCCCGGTTCAATCGGTGCAAGTTCTTATCCTTCAAGAGTCTTTAAAGGACAAAGAATGGCAGGGCGAAAAGGTTACGAAAGTGTAACTGTAAGAAATCTTAAAGTTGTAAAAATTGTACCTGAGAAAAATTTAATTTTAGTTAAAGGTGCAGTGCCGGGTTCGATTAATTCAATAGTAGAATTGCATAAATAGTAGTTTGGTATTAAAATGTTATTAGATGTTTATAAAAAAGATGGTTCTGTAAGTGCTGAGAAAGCAAATTTGGAAGACTTTGTGTTTTCTATTGAACCAAATGATCACTCAATTTATTTAGCTGTAAAATCTTTTTTAGCTAACCAGCGTCAAGGAACCCACAAATCTAAAGAGCGTGGAGAAGTTCGTGGTGGTGGTAAAAAACCATGGAAACAAAAAGGTAGGGGTGGAGCTAGAGCCGGTACCTCTCGTTCACCACTTTGGGTTGGCGGAGGAACTATCTTTGGTCCTAAACCGAGAAATTACAGAGAAGATTTAAATAAAAAAGTAAAAAGTTTAGCTAGAAAATCTGCTTTATCTTACAAAGCTAAAGATAACCAAATCGTCGTTGTTGAAGATTTCAATTTTGAAAAACCTTCGACAAAAGAATTTGTTTCTGTGTTGAAATCGCTGAAGTTAGAAGGAAAGAAAATATTATTCCTTACCCATAATCATCAAGAAAATGTATGGAAATCAGGAAGAAACATTGCTAAAGTTAAAGTTTTAGAATGTAATTCGGCTTCTACTTATGATTTGGTAAATAATCAAGTTTTAGTACTGCAAAAAAGTAGCGTAGATTATTTTAATAATCTTTACTCAGCAAATAAGGGAGGTTTAAATTAAAATGAGAAGTGTTTTAGTAAAACCTCTATTAACTGAAAAAATGACAGGCATCAACACTGCAACAGGGAAATATGGATTCTTAGTTGCACTTTCAGCTAATAAGATTGAAATTGCAAAAGCAATCGAAAAGAAATTTAACGTTGATGTAGTAAGTGTTAACACTGTATTAATTAAAGGTAAATCAAAAACTCAGTTCACTAAAAAAGGTCGATTTGTCGGTAAGACTAATGATGTTAAAAAAGCCATCATCACTCTTAAAAAAGACCAAAAAATTGATATTTTTGAGCAAGTATAGTAACTGTTGAAGGATGTGGAGTTAAAGTAAATGGGAATTAAAAAATTTAGGCCAACAACACCGGGAACAAGATTTCGCTCTGTTTCAACTTTCGAGGAAGTAACTAAAACAACTCCTGAGAAATCTTTGCTGAAACCTTTAAAAAAATCGGGTGGAAGAAATAATCACGGAAGAATTACTCAAAGATTCGTTGGTGGTGGCCATAAAAGAAGATATAGAGTTATAGATTTTAAAAGAAATAAAGATGGTGTTCCTGCAAAAGTATTTGCTATAGAATATGATCCAAACAGAACATGCCGAATTGCTCTTTTACATTATGCTGACGGAGAAAAAAGATATATCCTATGTCCTGATGGATTAAAAGTCGGTGATGTAGTTACTTCGGGAACAGGTTCAGATATTAAAGTTGGAAATGCTCTTCAAATTAAAGATTTACCTTTAGGAAGTTTTATTCACAATGTTGAGTTAAAACCCGGTAAAGGTGGACAGTTAGGTAGAAGCGCAGGTTGCTCTTTACAATTAATGGCTAAAGAAGGTGATTATGCTCAATTAAAGATGCCTTCAGGTGAAGTTAGACTTGTGAGAGTTGACTGTATGGCTACTTATGGAGTAGTTGGAAATTCTGAGCAAGAAAATTTAAGTATGGGTAAAGCCGGAAGAACAAGATGGCTTAATAGAAGACCTCACGTTCGTGGAGTTGCAATGAACCCGGTTGATCACCCAATGGGTGGTGGTGAAGGTAAAACTTCGGGTGGAGGACATCCAGTTTCACCATGGGGTCAAAAAGCTAAAGGTCTTAAAACCCGAAAAAGAAAAAAAGTTTCAAATAAACACATTATTAAACGACGAAAGTAGTAGAGAGCTAGTATGCCGCGTTCAGTTAAAAAAGGTCCTTTTATTGATTATAAGCTTCTGGAAAAAGTACAAAAACTTAACGATAATAATCAGAAGAAAATAATTAAAACCTGGTCACGTGCTTCTACGATTTCACCCGAATTTGTAGGTCACACAATTGCAGTTCATAACGGAAATAAAATGATTCCGATATATATTACAGAAAATATGGTCGGACATAAGTTAGGTGAGTTTTCACCAACAAGAATTTTCAGAGGACACCCAGGGACAAAAGCTGAAAAAGCGTCTAAGGGTAAATAGTAAAGGGAATTTTAGAGAATGGAAGCAAAAGCTGTTTATAGGTTTATCGGTTCATCACCAAGAAAAATGCGTTTAGTTATTGATTTAATTAGAGGCATGTCGGTTGATAAAGCTCTTGAAGTTTTACATTTTCAACCAAAACATGCTTCAAATGATGCACTAAAGGTATTACGTTCAGCGGTATCAAATCTTATTAATAAAGATGATTCGACAAGAGTTGAACCGGGTGATATGTACGTTAAAGAAGTATTTGTGAATCAAGGTCCTACAATGAAGCGAATTTCACCCGCTCCAATGGGAAGGGCTTATAGAATTAGAAAAAGATCTTGTCACTTAACAGTTGTTGTAGCAACTAAAAATTAATTCAGGAGGAATTGTTTGGGACAAAAAGTTAACCCAATCGGTTTTAGAGTAGGTATCATTAGAGGCTGGGAATCAAATTGGTTCGAAAGCAGAGGATTTGCTTCGAAGTTAAAAGAAGATGAAAAGCTTAGAGGTTACATCAGAAATCGTCTTAAAAAAGCCGGTATTTCAAAAATTGTAATTGATAGAACTTCAAAAAATATTATTTTAACTATTCATACATCACGCCCTGGCGTTGTTATCGGAAAAAGCGGTAAAGAAATTACTCAATTAGAGCAAGAATTAAAGCAAATTACCGATAAAGAAGTAAAAGTTCAAATCAATGAAATTAAACGTCCTGAATTAGATGCTTATTTGGTTTCAGAGAATATAGCTAATCAGATTGAAGGAAGAATTTCTTTCCGAAGAGCAATGAAATCATCAATTAGCTCTACAATGAGAATGGGTGCAGAAGGTATAAGAATTATGTGTGCCGGTCGTTTGGGTGGTGCTGAAATGGCACGAACCGAACAGTATAAAGAAGGAAGAATTCCTCTTCATACATTGCGTGCAGATATTGATTATGCAAATGGCAGAGCTGAAACCATTTATGGTTCCATCGGAATAAAAGTATGGATCTGCCGTGGTGAAATTTTAGGTAAACGTTTATCAGATTAATTCCTCGGAGTTTGTTTTATGTTAATGCCAAAAAGGGTAAAATTTAGAAAGTCACAACGTGGCAGAATGAAAGGAAAAGCTTATAGAGGTTCTTCCGTAGCATTCGGTGATTTTGGGTTAAAAGCTTTAGAGCCACATTGGATTACGAGTCGACAAATTGAAGCATGTCGTGTAGCCCTTTCAAGAAAAATGAAAAGAGACGGTAAAGTGTGGATCAGAATATTTCCTGATAAACCTGTATCTAAAAAACCTCTCGAAACAAGAATGGGTAAAGGTAAGGGTGCTCCTGAGTTTTGGGTAGCAGTTGTAAAGCCCGGAAGAATCATGTTTGAGGTTGCCGGTGTTTCTAAAGAAATTGCTCAAGAAGCATTGAAATTGTGTTCACATAAATTACCGATTAAAACTAAAGTCGTATCACGACCCGATTTTGAATAATTTTTAGGTCAAAGAATGAAAATTCAAGAAATTAAAGAGTTAAGTGTAGAAGAACTTCAAAAACGAATTGTTGAAGAAGAAAACAATTTAGTTGATTTAAGATTTGCTCATGAGTTAAAACAACTCACAAATACAGCAAAATTAAATACAACGAGAAAAGATATCGCTAAGATGAAAACAGTTCTTCGTCAAAGAGAATTAGAGGCTCAAAAAGCTGAAAAAAAAGGAGCTAAAGCGTAATTATGGAACAAAGAGCCCTTCGTAAAACCAGAATTGGAGTAGTGGTTAGTAATAAGATGGATAAAACCATCACGGTTGCTATCGAAAGAAAAGTACCACACCCGATATATAGAAAATACTTTAAGAAAACAAAAAAAATGCAAGCTCATGATGAGCAAAATACTTGCGGAATTGGTGACATAGTAAAAATTATGGAAACTCGACCGCTGAGTAAAACTAAAAGATGGCGTTTAGTTGAAATTGTTGAAAAAGCCAAATAGCGAACAAGGAGTTTACTAATGATTCAAGAAGAAACTAATTTAATTGTGGCTGATAACTCCGGAGCTAAAAAGGTACGATGTATTAGAGTACTTGGCGGCAGCGGAAGAAAATATGCGAGTGTAGGTGACTTAATTGTAGTCTCCGTAAAATCAGCGACACCTAATGGTACTGTAAAAAAAGGTGAAGTATCTAAAGCCGTTATCGTAAGAACAAAAAAAGAAGTAAAACGTAAAGACGGGTCTTATATCAGATTTGATGAAAATGCTGCAGTTCTTATTAATGCACAAAATGAGCCCAAAGGAACACGTATTTTTGGTCCTGTAGCTCGTGAATTACGCGAAAAACAATTTATGAAAATCGTTTCATTAGCTCCTGAAGTTTTATAAGATTGGAAATTTAGAATGAAGATACGTAAAAATGATAATGTAATGGTTGTTGCCGGTAATGACAAAGGGAAAACCGGAAAAGTATTAAAAGTTTTTCCTAAAGATTCCCGAGTTATTATTGAAGGTGTAAATATCAGAAAGCGACACACTAAACCATCACAAAAGAATCAACAAGGTGGGATTATTGAAAAAGAAGCCCCTATTCATGTTTCAAATGTGATGATTTTAGATCCCAAATCAAACGAACCTACTCGCGTTGGATCTCAGATTATTCTGGATGAAAAAACGGGCAAGAAAAAAATTGCTCGTATAAGTAGAGTTTCCGGTGAGATGTTTCAATAATTAAATTCTTTTGAGGTTTTAAGAAAAAAATGGCTGAGAAAAAAGCAAAACAACCGGCTCCGGTCGGAAAAAAAGATAAAAAAGGAAAAGAAGCTGCTTCTGCTCCTTCAGAAGTTCGTCAGAGTTTTGAAGAAGTAAGAGTAAAATGCCGACTTTTTGATGTCTACAAAAAAGATATCGTTCCTTCACTCAAAACTAAATTCAATTACAAAAGTATTATGCAAGTTCCAAAACTTCATAAAATTGTGATTAACATGGGTGTTGGTGATGCTGTATCTGATCCAAAAGTTATCGAAGAAGCAGTAAGAGATTTGGAGACAATTGCTGGTCAAAAACCAAGCATCAGAAAAGCTAAAAAAGCTATCTCTAATTTTAAACTTAGAGAAGGAATGAATATCGGTGTAATGGTTACTTTGAGACAAGATAGAATGTATGAATTTTTAGATAGGTTCATTAACATTGCTCTTCCTCGAGTACGTGACTTTAAAGGATTATCGGATAAATCTTTTGACGGAAGAGGAAATTATACAGTTGGTATAAAAGAACAAATTATCTTCCCTGAAATTAATGTTGACAAAATCACAAAAGTTTTAGGAATGGATATAACCTTTGTAACCACCTCAGAAACAGACGCCGAAGCATTTGCTTTATTAGCTGCTTTCGGAATTCCATTTAGAAAAAAAGAAGTTAATTAACGGATCGAGGGAATTGAATGGCAAGAAAAAGTTTAATAGCTCGCGAAGAAAAAAGAAGAAAACTTGTTGAAAAGTATCAAAAAATCAGAGAAGAATTAAAAGCCAAAGGCGATTACGAAGGTTTACAAAAATTGCCAAAAAATTCTACTCCGATTCGTTTACATAATAGATGTATGGTTACCGGTAGAGCAAGAGCATATTATAGAAAATTCGGGATTTCTAGACTTGTGTTTAGAGAAAAAGCTTTAAGAGGCGAAATTCCCGGTGTAAAAAAGTCGAGTTGGTAGAAGGAGATTAATATGGCAGTTACAGATCCAATTGCGGATTTATTAACAAGAATTCGAAATGCTGTAAAAGCAAATAAAAGAAAAGTAGATATTCCTAATTCAAATATGAAAAAGGGAATTGCACAAATATTAAAAGATCAACGTTTTATTAATGATTTTGAAGTGATTGAAGATAACAAACAAGGTATTCTCAGAATTGCTTTAAAATATACAAACGGTGTATCTGCAATTTCAGGTTTAGAGAGAATAAGCAAACCCGGCTTAAGAATTTATTCTGCCTCAGATACTCTTCCAAGGGTATTAAATGGATTCGGAATTTGTGTCGTATCTACTTCTAAAGGGCTTTTAACGGATAAACAAGCCCGAAGAGATTCTTTAGGCGGCGAAATTATTTGTAAAATTTGGTAATTTTAGTACGGAGTTTAAATTGTCACGTATTGGTAAAAAACCTGTTTCCATCCCATCTAATGTAACTGTTACATTATCGGGAGAACAGATAAAAGTAAAAGGTCCTAAAGGAGAATTATTCTCCTCACTGCATCCTGCAATTAAGGTTGTCCACGAAGCAAACGAGGTAATTTGTACTCGTTCTGATGATGCTCCTAAAAATAGAGCTTTGCATGGACTAACAAGAGCATTAATACAGAATATGGTAAGTGGAGTTTCTGAAGGATATAAAAAAGTATTAGATATTGTTGGTGTTGGTTATAGAGCAGAAGTTAAAGGTGAGAATTTATTCATAAATATCGGTTACTCTCATCCCATATATTTTATGCCTCCGGCAGAAATTAAAATTTCAACTCCTACACAAACACAAATTGTTGTTGAAGGTATTGATAAGCAATTAGTAGGATTAGTAGCCGCAAAAATCCGCTCATTCAGAAAACCTGAACCTTATAAAGGAAAAGGAATTAAATATTCTGATGAACAAATTAGAAGAAAAGCCGGTAAAACCGCTGGTAAATAAAATTGGAGTTAAGTTAAATGATTAATCGTAAATCAAATAGCAGATTAAGATCTAAAACAAAGATCAGAAAAAAAACTTTTGGTACTGCAGAAAAACCAAGATTAACAGTCTATCGCAGTCTAAATAATATGTATGCACAGCTTATCGATGATGCACAGGGAGTTACACTAGCTTCAGCTTCTTCATTAAATAAAGAAATTGAAACTGAACTTAAAGATTCAAAAGGAAAAGTTTCTAAAAGTAAGTTAGTCGGAAGTCTTTTAGCAAAAAAGGCATCTGAGAAGAATATTGTTGAAGTTATTTTTGATAGAAATGGTTATAGATATCACGGAAGAGTGAAATCTTTAGCTGAAGGTGCACGCGAAGGCGGGCTAAAGTTTTAATGGAATGCCGAGTCGTCTAAGGGTAGGACAGCGGCCTTTGGAGCCGTATGTAGAGGTTCGAATCCTCTCTCGGCAGCAAAGTTTTAATAAATTGTTTTGAACGGAGAATCAATTGAGAACATTGAAATCAGCTGAAACTGATGGTTTAAAAGAAAAAGTTGTTCACATTAATCGTGTTGCTAAAGTTGTAAAGGGTGGACGTAGATTTAGCTTTAATGCGATTGTTGTAGTTGGTAACGGAGCCGGTACAGTAGGTATCGGATTAGGTAAAGCAAATGAAGTTACCGATGCAATCTCAAAAGGTATTGATGATGCTAAGAAAAACTTATTTAAAGTTCCTATACATAAGAATACAATTCCACACGAAATTATTGGAAAATTTGGAGCAGGAAGAGTCTTGTTAAAACCAGCTTCAGCCGGTACAGGACTTATTGCCGGCGGTGGAGTTAGAGCAGTATTGGAAGCAGCAGGAATTCAGGATGTATTGACTAAATCTTTAGGCTCAAGTAATCCTCACAATCAAGTTAAAGCAACTCTTAATGCTTTGTTAAATTTGATTGAGGCGAAATCAATGGCTCATAGAAGAAATATGAGTCTCCAAGAATTATTTAATTCGTAATTGAGGAAATAATGGCTAAAAAATTAAAAATTACTCAAATAAGAAGTATCATCGACAGACCAATTGATCAAAAAAGAACAATTGAAGCACTTGGTTTAGGCAGACCACATTACGAGCGAGTTCATAATGATACTCCTCAAATTCGTGGAATGGTTAAAAAAGTTACACACCTTGTAAAAGTTGAAGAAATAAACGAATAGAAGAGGAAAAGTTTAATGGATATTTTAAGTAATTTACGTTATGCAAAGGGTTCCCGCAAACCAAGAAAAAGAGTCGGACGCGGAGAAGGTTCAGGTCATGGCGGAACTTCTACTCGTGGTATGAATGGGCAAATGTCACGTTCCGGTGCGAAACACAGAAGTTGGTTTGAAGGGGGTCAAATGCCTCTTCAAAGAAGAATCCCTAAGTTTGGTTTTACAAACATTTTTAAAGTTTATTATCAAGTAATTAATGTTTCAGATTTTCAAAAATTGGCAGAAGAAAGTAAATTGCCAAGTGAAACTCTTGATGCAGTTACATTGAGAGAATTAGGTTTAGTTTCTTCAACAAAGAAACCAATCAAAATATTAGGTAGTGGCGAGTTAAAAACAAAAGTTAATGTCGTAGCTAACGCTTTTAGCAAATCAGCGGTTGAAAAGATTGAAGCTGCCGGCGGATCAATTCAAAAGATTTAATGCGGAAATAAATGTCAAAGTTTACTGATAGTTTCAGAAATATTTTCAAAATACACGAACTTCGTCAAAGAATTCTTTATACTTTGACCTTGCTAGTCATAGTTCGAATTGGTGCACACATAACACTTCCGGGTATCGATGCAGCTATTCTTGCACAAGCAATGCAAAATAGTACATCTGATAACTTGTTTGGTCTTTATGACTTATTTGTCGGTGGTGCATTTTCAAATGCTGCGATATTTGCACTTGGTATCATGCCATATATCAGTGCATCTATTATTATTCAGTTAATGGGTGCAGTTGTACCTTACTTCCAAAAACTTCAGCAAGAAGGTGAAGAAGGAAGAAAGAAAATTACGCAGCTAACACGATACGGAACTGTTTTGCTTTCGGCAATGCAAGCTTGGGGAGTAACGGTAAGATTAAATAATATTGAAGTCCAAGGAATTAGTATTATTCCTGAAGCAGTACAAGGAGTCAGTTGGGTAATTTCAACTGTTATTATTCTTACTGCCGGAACTGTTTTCATGATGTGGTTAGGTGAGCAAATTACTGAAAAGGGTATCGGGAATGGTATTTCAATGATAATTTTTATTGGAATTATTGATAGATTTCCTTACGCAGTGTTAGATGAGTTCAGATTAATTTCTTCGGGAGCTCGAAGTTTAGTTATTGAAGTAGTAATTGTTGCATTTATGGTTTTAATTATTGCCGGTGTTATTTTGGTAACCCAAGGGACTCGCAGAATTCCGGTTCAATATGCAAAGAGAGTTGTAGGAAGAAAAGTTTATGGTGGTGTAACTCAATACATTCCATTAAGAGTTAATACAGCGGGTGTAATGCCGATTATTTTTGCTCAATCAATAATGTTCATACCTAATACTGTTTTATCATTTTTCCCTAACAACGAATTTTTACAGACTTTATCAGGTTATTTTGTTTATACATCTCCTGTTTATTCATTTATATATGCATTGATGATAGTATTTTTCACATATTTTTATACAGCAATCGCATTCAATCCAAAAGAAGTTGCTGATAATATGAAAAAACAAGGTGGATTTATACCGGGAATTCGACCGGGGAAGCATACCTCCGAATTTATAGATAATATATTGACAAGAATTACTCTTCCCGGCTCAATTTTCTTAGCAATAATTGCGATTTTACCAGCATTTGTCTCTCAATTTGGAGTATCAGGTCAGTTTTCACAGTTTTTTGGCGGAACAAGTTTGTTGATAGTTGTTGGTGTTTCTCTGGATACACTTCAACAAATTGAATCTCATTTGTTAATGAGACATTATGATGGCTTTATGAAGTCAGGCAAAATTAAAGGAAGACGTTAGAAACTCTTAGTGATACTGATTAAAACAAAAAAAGAGATCGATTTTATTAGAGAAAGTTGTAGAATTGTCGGTGAAACTCTACAGCTAGTAAAAAAAAATATAAAACCGGGTGTTAGTACAAAAGAATTAGATATAATTGCCGAAGATTTTATTCTTTCCCAAAACGGAATACCGGCATTTAAAGGATATTCACAAGCGGGAAGTTTTGATTTTCCCGGTTCTATTTGTTCTTCAATTGATGATGAGGTTGTTCACGGAATACCAAGTGGTCGACAGTTAAAATCAGGTGAAATAATATCGGTAGATGTCGGGGTTATTAAGGACGGATTTTATGGAGATGCTGCAATATCAGTTCCTGTCGGTGAAATTTCTGAACAGAAACAGCTACTTCTAGATGTGACAGAAAAATCATTATATCTGGGTATTGAAGAAGCAAAAGTAAATAATCGTTTACATGATATTTCGTTCGCAATTCAATCTTATGTAGAAAAGCATGGATTTTCAATTGTTAGAGATTTATGTGGACATGGAGTTGGAAAGTATTTGCATGAAGACCCACAGATTCCTAATTATGGAAGAAAAGGGACAGGTCCAATGCTTAAGAATGGAATGACTCTCGCAATTGAACCAATGGTTAATTTAGGA
This sequence comes from Ignavibacteriaceae bacterium, assembly GCA_019638025.1. Lineage (GTDB taxonomy): Bacteria > Bacteroidota > Ignavibacteria > Ignavibacteriales > Ignavibacteriaceae > JAGUXE01. Next base: position 1,414 of record JAHBUO010000050.1, on the reverse strand, counting down.
AAGTATCAAGTTGTTGTTGCTCAAGATGGATGGACAGTATTAACAAAAGATAGACTGCCTTCAGCACATTTTGAACATACAATATTAGTAAATAATGGAAATCCGGAAATTCTTACAAAAGTAGATAATGGCTAAACAGGGACCAATAAAAGTTGACGGTATAGTTACCGAAACGTTACCAAATGCTCACTTTAAAGTGAAATTGGATAATGGTCATGAAATATTAGCTCATATTTCCGGGAAAATGAGAATGCACTTTATCAAAATTTTAGTTGGCGATAAAGTATCAATAGAATTATCTCCTTATGATCTTACTAAGGGGAGAATTACATACAGATATAAATAACGGAGTTCGGAATGAAAGTGAGATCATCTGTAAAGAAAATTTGTGACAGTTGTAAAGTAATTAAAAGAAAAGGCGTTGTGCGGGTAATTTGTAAAAATCCTAAACACAAGCAACGTCAAGGATAATAAAAAAAGGAGAACTATAATTGGCTCGTATAGCTGGTGTTGACTTACCAAAAAATAAGAAAGTACTCTTTGGTTTGCAATATATTTTCGGTATCGGTCATAAATCTGCCGAAGACATTTTAGCGAAAGCAAAGGTTGACCCTGAAAGAAGAGTTTCCACTTTGTCAGAAGATGAAGTTGCTGAAATTCGTTCAGTAATTACTGCTGAGTATAAAGTTGAAGGGGCACTCCGTTCAGAAGTTCAGCAAAATATAAAAAGATTAATGGACGCTGGGGCTTACAGAGGTTTGCGACACAGAAGAAGTCTACCCGCTCGTGGTCAGAGAACTAGAACGAATTCTAGAACACGCAAAGGTAAACGAAAAACTGTTGCTGGTAAGAAAAAAGCTCCTTCTAAGAAATAGTTGATAACCGGAGGAAATAAAATTGGCTAAAACTGTAAAGAAAACAAAAAAGAAATCAGTTGTTGATGCACACGGCGTTGCTCACATAAAAGCATCTTTCAATAACGTGCTTGTAACTCTAACTGATGTTTATGGAAATACAATCTCTTGGTCTACCGCCGGTAAGAATGGATTCAAAGGATCAAGAAAGAATACACCTTTTGCGGCCCAAGTTACTGCTGAAGCTGCTGCTAAAGAAGCTTTTGATTCAGGCTTAAGAAAAGTTGATGTATTTGTTAAAGGTCCTGGTTCAGGAAGAGAATCAGCAATCAGAGCTTTAAACACTGCCGGCTTAGAAATAATTTCAATAAAGGATGTGACACCTATTCCTCATAATGGATGTAGACCTCCAAAGAAGAGAAGAGTTTAATAATGGAGAATTTTAATGGCTAGATATACAGACGCAGTTTGTAAATTATGTAGAAGAGAAAAAACTAAATTGTTTTTAAAAGGACAAAAATGTTTAACCGATAGATGTCCAATCGAGCAAAAAAATTATC
>JAHBUO010000005.1 GCA_019638025.1 Ignavibacteriaceae bacterium | reverse complement strand
GTAGGTTACGCTTTCCTTGAATCACCCGGAAATCCTTTTGACGGAATTGATAATGATGATGACTCAAAAATGATGTCACCAAGATTTACTTCAACTGATTTTGATTCAGTAAAGTATAATGCAGGAGATAAAGTTGTTCTGATTGACCCTGTTACATATGAAAGAACTCTCCACACTGTAGCGGCAACTACTGATACTGTCTACTCAATGGGGGTTATGTTTGTTATCGAACCCGGAGTTACCTATTTCAGAGAAGGACACATCGGGTCGATAGTGAATGGTGTTTCGGTTCCACACCCAACAGCTTATGATGGTATTGATAATGATCTTGATGGACTAATTGACGAAAATCAAGCTATCCATTACACAACACGTATTCAAAATGGAGCTCAAGGGCTTTCATTCAAAAATTTTATCTCCGGTGCGGGAATCAATGATCTATTAATTGATGAGCGAAGAGATAATGACTTAGATGAAGACGGTGATTGGGATGTTAGATTCGACGATATTGGTATCGATGGCTTAGGACCTAATGATGATGGCTATCCAGGTCCCGATTTTGGTGAAGGAAATGGAAGACCTGACCAAGGTGAACCAAACTTTGGAAGAACTGACCCGGATGAATCTGACCAAATTGGTCTTACATCATTTAATTTCTTTAACTTAACAGCTTCACCCGATATGACTAATGACTCACTTCTTTGGGGAAGAATGACTCCCGGTAGATTTGATGTTATTCCTCCTATCCCTCAAGATGGTGATTTTATTTATGCATCCGGTTATTTCCCACTGATTCCATCTAACGGAAATCCGGATGTAAAAGAAAGATTTTCTGTTTCGTTGCTGTTCGGTGAAGATTTAGCAGATATCGTAGGTAATAAACAGATTGTTCAACAAATTTATAACGCAGGTTATAAATTCCCTCAACCTCCTACTAAACCCAAAATCACTGCAACCCAGGAAGATGGAAAAGTAGTTATTTATTGGGATGGTGCGACAACAGAGGGTTCAAGAGATTTTATTACTAAGAAAAAAGATTTTCAAGGATACAAAATTTATAGAGCAACTGATGCAAACTTTTCCGATTCAAGACAAATAACAAACGGAAGAGGAGTATTAGCTTTTGATCGACCGGTTGCTCAGTATGATTTAGTTGATACTATTCAAGGATATTTCTATCCATCTTACAGATTGCTTCAGCAAGTCGGTGGTACTACATTTTATCTTGGAGATAATACCGGTATCGTCAACAAATATGTTGATAGCACTGTAGTTCTTGGACAAACTTATTATTATGCAGTTGCAGCTTATGATGAAGGTGATGCATCACTTGATATCTTTCCAACTGAGAATTCGAAATTTATAAGAAGGTCTAATTCCGGTGAGATAATTACTGATGATAATACTGCAGTTATTACTCCAGGTTTCAGACCGGTAGGTTACGAAAAGGCGAAATATATTGATTTTGTTAAATCGGCAAACTTTATCGGTACCGGAAAAGTTGATATAGAAATCATTGATGATAAAGCTATTCGTGATAACTTTAAATATGAAATAGTATTTGAAGATTCAGGCATCTCATCTAATACGACTAATTGGTCTTTAGTTGATTTACAAACACCTGATACTATACAATATGTGTTCCAAGGCGATATTCAAATCGTAAATCCTCTACAAACAATTTCTCTCCCCGCCGGAACAGATACAATCTATGTGAATGGATTACCATACAAGTCAAATGGACTTGATTACACAGCTGTATACGATTCATTAGTCTACAAATCAAATGTGTTTTTAGGTAATACACCTATTCGACAAGGATTCAGACTGCAATTGTTTAATGATCAGCTAATCAAGTTAGACACAGCTAAATCCGGTTTTGTTGGTTATAGCTCAGCAACTAAACCAGATTATAACGTGCAAGTCTTGTTTGATTCAACTTACCCGGCAAACAACGGTGCGGCTGTTCCGAATGATTATATGATTGAATTTTTCAATTCAATTGTTGACACATCTGTTGCTGATACACTTCTTCCAAATATTGCGAGAAATAGAGCACCTGCAACCCCGGTTAACTTCAAAATTTCAAACCTTACTAAAGGATCAAATGTAAAGTTTGCATACAGAAAAACCGGAACCATAACAACTGTTCATACAATAGACTTTAAAGAAGATTATAATGGACAACTCAAGAGAACATGGAGGGTAGTGATTAGATACGTTGGAGCGAACGTTCCATTAGAATCATCAGGTAAACTTAATTTCTCAACTACCAAACCATTCAATAGAAATGATAAAATGACATTTACGATGAAAGCTGCAAGAATCAATACTAAAGCAGCAAAAACATCGATGGATAGTATAAAAGTTGTTCCCAATCCATATGTTGTAACTCATGAAGCCGAGGCAAGATTGCTCAGCACACAGACAAGTGGTCGAGGAGAAAGAGAAATCAGATTTACTCATATTCCTCCCGGTTCAAAGATTTCAATATATACAGTTCGAGGTGAATTAATAAAAACACTTTACCACGAAAATCTCTTTGTCGGTGATGTTTATTGGAATTTAAGAACTGAAGAAAATTTGGATGCGGCATTCGGTGTATATGTCTATTTGGTTGAAGCCGGAGACGCCGGTAAGAAAATCGGCAAATTCGCATTGATTAAATAACGGAGGCATGAATATGAAAAAAATTATAGTTTTATTTGTCTTGTTTTTAGGAACTATTTTTGCTCAAACAAAAGTTGGTTCAACTGCCGCTCCGTTTTTGAACATTGCGGTAGGTCCTCGTGCAATTGGTTTAGGCGGCGCATTTGTAGCTACTGCTAATGATGTTACTTCGCTTTATTGGAATCCTGCGGGAGCTTCCAGAACCTATACTAATGAAGCACTTTTTGCTCACTCAAGTTGGTTTGCAGATATCAGCTACAATTGGGCAGGAGCAATGCTAAATCTTGGTTCATTAGGAACAGTCGGTTTAAGTATGACTTATCTCGACTATGGCAAAATGGAGGTAACTACCCTTAGGGAGCCGGAAGGAACCGGGGAAATGTTTAACCCGAGTGATTTAGTTTTAGGTTTAACTTATGCGTATAATTTAACTGACAGATTTTCCGTTGGTGGTACTGTAAAATATATTAATCAAAAAATTTGGAATACGAACGCTAGTACTATTGCTTTCGATGTCGGAACACTTTTTATATCTGATATTTATGGCTTGAGAATTGGTGCAACTATTACTAATTTTGGTAACGATTTGCAGCTCGATGGAAAAGATTTATATGTTCAGTATGATATTAATAATAACGTTTATGGTAATAATGACCAGATTCTCGCAAAGTTAAAAACAGATCCATTCCCATTACCGTTAACTTTTAGAGTTGGTATTGCAATGGATGTTTTGAGTACTGACATGCACAGATTCACATTAGGTGTTGATGCTCTTCATCCTACAGATAATGCTGAATCTTTGAACATGGGAGCTGAATATGTTTTTAATGAAAATATTGCAATCAGAGGCGGATATAAAAATCTGCTATTAAATAATACCGAAGAAGGTTTAACACTCGGCTTCGGTTTGAAATATGATTTTGCCCCTAATTTAGGGCTTTCTATTGATTATGCATATCAAGATTTTGGAAAACTTGATTATACACAACATTTTTCAATAGGAGTTAGATTTTAACGAATTGCTCAATATTCTAAAATGAGTAATTAAAACAACAAACAAACAAAGGAGAGACACAATGAAGAAAATGTTCTTTTTTATCGTTGTAGCTTTACTTGCAAATGTTACATTAGCTCAAAATATCTCGATTCAGTTCAAGGTAAATATGAGTGTTCAAGCTAAGAAAGGGTTATTCACACCCGGAACTGATGCTGTAAAATTAGCAGGTAACTTCAACGGATGGAGTAACGGCGGAACTGTTCTAACAGGTCCAGATGCCGATACTGTTTACACGGTTACTATTGATACTTTTACTGTTGGTCAAGCACTTGCTTTCAAATTTATCAAGGGAGCTGATGGTTGGGAAAATGATCCAAACAGAGAGTTCACCGTTACAGGTGCAGGTGTTTATTCAGCTTGGTTTAATAATGATAGTGTATTTAGCACTACATCTCCGGTAGCTGTTACATTCTCATGTAATATGGAATACGAAATTGTTTCCGGACGTTTCAATCCCGCTACTGATACTCTTTCAGTCAGAGGAAGCCATAATGGTTGGTCAAATGTTGACATGATGGTACCAAGTTCCTCAGATCCAAACTATTATGAAATGACCAAAACTTTACAAGTTTCATTAGGCGAAACTATCAATTACAAATATGCTTATTTAAGCCCAGGTGGAACCACATGGGAAAATGATCCAAATAAGACATATACTATTACTCAAGATGACATCAATGCCGGTTCAGCTTTTGCTGAAAGAACCTTCAATGATTTAGGCTTGGATAATATCACTAATTACCCTGTTACAATTAAATTCACAGTGAATGTTGCTGGGGCAGTTTCTTCAGTAACCGGACAACCATTTACCTCAATTACTGATGTTCGTCTTTGCGGTGCAAATGCTCCGTTAAAGTGGCCTGATGGTGGCTGGCCAGATGCAGATAGTGCTAAGACTATCAAACTTTATGATAATGGAACAAATGGCGATTTAGTTGCAGGTGACAATATTTGGTCACGTGACGTAGTTTTCCCTCAATATTCACCATTAAGAATTCAATATAAATATGGTGCTAATTGGGGTCTTCCTACAAATACAGGCAGCAATGATAACGAATCATCAATCGGTACAGATCACTTCATCAACTTAACATCAAACTTGAACAGTGCTCGCGTTGCTAACCAATGGAGTGTTATGGGTGATCATGATTTATTAGACATCGTTACAGATGTTCGTGATCTTAACTCTGGTATTCCTTCAGCTTATGAATTAGGACAAAACTATCCTAATCCTTTCAACCCTTCTACTTCAATTCGCTTTGCGATTCCTGAAGCCGGAATGGTTAGTATGAAGATTTACAATACTTTAGGTCAAGAAGTTGCAACTATCGTTGATGAATTTAGAAATGCTGGAACTCACGTTGTTGATTTCAACGCTTCTAACTTAACAAGCGGTATTTATTTCTATACAGTTAATGCAAATAACTTCACCTCTACAAAGAAGATGTTACTTGTAAAGTAAAATTTATTTTACTTCATTTAAGCCATTCTGCGAAAGCGGAATGGCTTTTTTATTTACTCTAAAATCTTGACAACTGCACTTATCTGATTGTACAGTTCTTTCGCTCCGGGGAAATTAGGTTCAATCTGCAAACATCGCTCTATTGCTGTTAAAGCTAATTTTGGTTCCTGGTTACCGACATAAGCCCCGCTTAAATTAAATAATACTTGAGCATCTCGATTATTATAAGAAATACTTCTGTTTAAATAATTTATTGCTGCTGAGTAGTTATGTCTTGAAAGCTCAATTATTCCAATCCATTTTGTTGTGAAAGCATCTTCAGATACTTTAATCTTTTTCTTGAGCAGATTATAGGTTTGTTCATAATCTCTTCTTACTAAAAGTTGCTCTGCAACCATATCGTAGTATTCAGTTATAAAAGGATACTGATCAATTAAAACATTCATTTCGTAAAGGAAATTGTCAAATTGATTGTTTGCTAAAAAATAATTTGCAGCTTTACGATGTGCTTCTTCCCACGATAACTTATTATCGATTACATACAGTGCCAATGAATCGATTGGTGTTATTGGATTGAATAATTTAAGCATTGTAGCGATATCTTTTCGCTCACTAAATGGCCAATCATTCTTTAAAATAATTATTCGATACTTTGAGATAGTTGAATCTAATTGAGAGAAATAAAAATTCTTTATCGATGTCTCATGCTGATATTCTTCAGTAAGTTGATTATTGGGTAGAAGAGGAATTAGATTATTTCTCAACATTGTTTGAAAAAACACATTTCCCATCAATTGATATCCCTGCAGATTCGGGTGCAAATGGTCTACCATTAAATCTTCACCGGTTATACCATAAGCACTATTTGAATTAAATACTGAATCAACATCAGCTACAGGTATATTAAATTCGTTAGCTAATCTCTTAATCTCATCATTTATTCTATAAGAAGCTCTGAACCGAAGAGCATCACGTTCTTTTGCTAAAATAAACAACCTTTTGGCTTCATCATTTTTCCCTTCAGAAAGCAATTTCTCTGCATTTGTAAAGATAGCTGAGGCATCTTCTGAAGAATTTATCTTTTCCGGATTGAATGGCGGTTGGTCTTTTAAGTTAGAAGTTAAAGTACCCAAAACTATTGGAACATTTTTTTCTTTCGCCATTAAAAGAATGTCTTTAATGTTTTCTCTAAATTGAATTATTCCGGCTTCAAACACATTAGAATCATGCTCAATAAGTTGTTCCTTAGCCATTCGAGACATCAATGTACCTGATTCATTTTTAATGTTATCACTACTGAATGCTGTAATTACACCGGCTAAAAAATTTCTCATTAATTGGGTAATCCGGAATTGGTTTAACGATAAGGTAAGATTTACAAAAAATCGTGATTGTCCCAAAGACTCAAGTGAGCCAACACCTAAAGCTCCATAATACTCATTATGCCCGGTATAGATAAGCACCAAATCAGGATTTTGTTCAAGTACTCCGGGGAATAAGTCTCTTATCGTATAGCTACTTATAGCTGTAAGTCCAATATTAACAACCTCAATTGTTCGATCTGGGAAAAGTACTTCCAATCTTTTTTGAATATATCTTGAAAATGAACCATTTGGTGAGAAAGGATAACCTGCGGCACTACTTTCACCCATCACGAATACTCTAAATGCATTCTCTTTCTTTTCAACATCAAAAGTATTTTGAATTGAGTAGGGGATATTCTTTGTAGTGTAGAAATATCTTCTCGCAACTTCATTGTTCAACATTAAACGATTCGATGAAATATTAACCCATTGATTGTAATCATCACCATAATTAAAAATTCTAAGACTTATCTCAAGAATTAAAACAAAAATGAACGGAATGATTACTAATATCAAATAAAACCACCATGGAGATTTCCGCCCACTTGTGTCTGTGGCTTTAATTGTCTTTTTTAGAATGTTTGAAATCTCTTGCTTGCTCACTTTGTATTTAAAAGCTAATTCATCAACGCTGTGAGTTGATGCGAGTGAAATAATTTCTTTTCTCTTTTGCTTATTTAATGCCAAATCTTTACCTGTGAATTATAGAATGGATTTTTGCTTTGAGTTTAGTTCGCTATTGGTTTATCTTATTGAATCACTTTAAATTTATTCTTGATATTACTATATGAAATCGACAATCGTCTTTATAATACTCTTTTGTTCACTTTACTTTTCATCTCATGCTCAAGTTGAGGACAAACCACTCGTAAAAATAGGAAATTATACAATATTCGAGAAAGAATATATTGAACGAATTGAGATGACGCCTCTTCTCGGAAGAAAATTAAAAGGTGAGAACCGAAAAGTTAGGGAGGATTTTCTTTATTCGTTAATTGGTGAGAAAATACTGTCGATAGGGGCTAAAGATTTTGGACTCGATACTCTTGAATTAGTTAAACATTCCTTAAATGAATTTGAAAAAATGTTTGTCCGTGATGCACTCTATAAAAAAGTTGTGATAGAGCCATCAAAAGAAGTTGCAGAGAATTTACTTAATCAATATCTCTTTTCGCCATCAATTGTCTTTACACATCTTATTAAAGCGGAAACAAAAAAAGAGATTGATAACATTTATAACTTGTTGCGCTTTGGGGCTAACTTCGATTCAATTTATGTTGAAATCTCAAATCCTAAAACAGATACGTTGACCTTTGGGGTAGGTAATTTATCGGAAGAAGATGAAGCTAAACTCTTTTCCACTCCACTTAATGGTTTTACTGAACCAATAAATCTGGAAGATAAATGGTTTATTTTTTCAATCAAGAAAAAATATGACCCGGTTTTTGCTCAAACTGCGGGGTGGGAAGTCGAGTTTAAAAGATTAAAAAAAGTAGCCGAAGAACGAGCAGAAAATAAGTTTTATAGAGAATATCTTACTAACTTTTTCAGTAATAAAAAAGTAAATGCAAATGGTAAGATGCTCCATTTTTTGGCATTTCATGTAGAGAACCTATTAAAAAGAAAATATGAAAAAGCCAAACCTATGCCTGATAAACTTGCGCTGGAGTTAATAGACCTTTTACAAATAGAAGATAAAATATCGATAGATACCCTTAACCAACCATATTTGTCATTGGATGATAAAACCCATAGTCTGAAAGATTTTATTCGCTTTTTTAGATTTGAACAGTTTTCAGTTAACAGTATTGATTATCAAAATATAGTTTCAGTCCTTAATGCCAAAACTAAAAAATTTATTGAGTGGGAACTACTTGCAGCAGAAGGATATAAGCATCAACTTAACTCATCATCAGAAGTAAAATATCAAACTCAAATGTGGAGAGACAATTATTTATTCACTCTAATGCGAAATAAATTTTTAGATTCTGCCAGTACTACTCAGTCCGACTTGAATAAATATTATGAAGAAAATTTTAGAAAAAGAAAAATACCATCGCAAGTAAATATTATTGAAATATTGACGGACAGTTTGCAAAAAGTTTATTTCATTCTTGATGAATTAGAAAAAGGTTCAGACATTAAAGAACTAGCTTCTGAGTATTCAATTCGGGATTGGACAAAGAAAACAAGTGGTGAGTTCGGTTTCTTTCCAATTACATCACACGGTGAGATTGGGAGAATTGCATCACAAATGGATATTGGCGAAATCTATGGACCATTGCAAGTTAAAGAGGGATATTCAATATTCAAGTTAATTGGTAAAAAGGATGAAGTCGAAGAAAATATCCCTTTCGATAAAGTTGAATCAGAAATTAAACAAGCTGTACACTACAAAAGTATTAATGATGCAATAACACGTTATACTGTTTCAAAAGCCAATGAATTAGGAATTGAGATAAATCATTCATCTTTCGAAAGTGTGAAGATAACTAATATTAATGCAATTGTATTTAAGCACCTTGGTTTTAGTGGAAAAATAACCGCAGTTCCATTGCTCTCCCCCTTCTTTGAGTGGGCAACACCTTGGTTAGAGCAGAATAATATAAACCCATAGTTAATAGATGATTAAACAAATTGAACTGACTGTTTTGCCTGCTGAAGTATTTAATTCCGAAGCCGTTAAAAGCATTGTGATCAGAAAATTAAAAATTAGTGTAGATGCTCTTACGGCAGTAAAAATACTCAGGCGTTCGATTGATGCACGTAAGCGTCAAGTTGTTTTTCGTCTACTTCTTGAGGTTTATATTAATGAAAAACCATTGATTGATTCTCCAAAAACTATTTACAAAACTGCATCTACACAAAAGAAAGTAATTATAGTTGGAAGTGGTCCTGCCGGTTTATTCGCAGCTCTAAGATTACTCGAATATGGTATTAAACCAATCGTAATCGAAAGAGGGAAAGATGTTCAATCAAGACGAAAAGATATAAGAAACTTACAGCAGGATCATATCGTTGACCCAAATTCGAATTACTGTTTCGGTGAAGGCGGGGCGGGTACCTATAGTGATGGAAAATTGTACACTCGCTCAACAAAGCGCGGTGATGTAAAAAAAATATTATCAACATTTGTAAATCATGGGGCATCGGAGGATATTCTTATTGATGCTCATCCTCACATCGGCTCCAATAAGTTGCCAAAAATTGTGAAAGCAATTAGGGATACTATTTTGGAATTCGGTGGGGAAATTAAATTTGAGTCCCGAGTAACAGATTTTATTGTAAAGAATAATAAGATTCTTGGTGTATTGGTTAATGATGAATCTGAACTTACCGGAGATGCAACAATTCTTGCTACAGGACATTCTGCTCGAGATATTTATCGAATATTAAATTCAAAAAAAATTGCTATAGAATCAAAACCATTTGCAATGGGTGTGCGCATCGAACATCCACAAAAATTAATTGATGAAATTCAATATCACTCTCCGGAAAAAAATGAAAATCTACCTTCAGCGAGTTATAGTTTAACTTGTCAGGTAGGAAATAGAGGGGTATTCTCATTCTGTATGTGCCCCGGTGGAATAATAGTCCCCGCAGCTACAGCTCCTGGTGAGTTGGTTGTAAATGGAATGTCATTATCCAGAAGAAATTCTCCGTTCGCAAACTCAGGATTTGTTGTGACCGTCGGACCTAGTGATTTATCAAATTATGCAAAGTATGGAGTTTTTGAAGGGTTAGAATTTCAATCAGAACTTGAGCAAAAAGTATTTGAAGCAGCCGGGGAAACACAATCAGCTCCTACTCAACGCGTTACTGATTTTTTAAATAATAAGTTCTCCCAGACTCTTGCAAGGTCCTCTTATATTCCCGGTATAATCTCATCCCCACTTCATGAACTTTTACCAAATTTTATTGTTAACTCTTTAAAGGGTGCATTATACGAGTTTAATAAGAGGATGAAAGGTTACATCACTGAGGAAGCCCAAATGCATGCCATTGAGTCGCGAACAAGTTCTCCAATTCGAATTCCGAGAGACAGAGAGACTTTTATGCATACTGAAATCGAGGGTTTATTTCCGGCTGGTGAGGGGGCCGGTTATGCAGGTGGAATTGTCTCTGCAGCTATCGATGGAGAAAACAGTGCTGATGGTGTTATGAAATTCCTTTCATAATTTCAATTAAAAAACTTGCGGTGAAACCATTTTATGATTTTTTCGTCAAATAACTGAACAATAGACAGTTGATTTTTATTGATAGAATAACACTTAATTATTAGCTTTACTATATTTTAATTTAGAATTTGGAGGTAGTATGAATACGCTAAAGACAGTATTCCTAATGACACTAATGACCGTACTTTTTCTGTTTGTCGGAAATCTTTTGGGAGGACAATCAGGATTAATGATTGCTTTTGTTTTTGCGCTAATTATGAATTTTGGTTCTTATTGGTTTTCTGATAAAATAGTTTTGGCTATGTACAAAGCCCGTCAAGTTGACGCTCAAGCCGCTCCTAAATTATTTTCAATGGTGCAAGATTTGTCAGCAAGAGCTGCACTCCCTATGCCAAGAGTTTATGTGATTGATAATCCTACTCCAAATGCATTCGCGACAGGAAGAAATCCAAATAATGCCGCTGTAGCCGTTACAACCGGAATATTAAAAATCTTAAATAATGATGAACTAGCAGGTGTTATTGCCCATGAACTTGCTCATATTAAGCATAGAGATATATTAATTGGAACAATAGCAGCAACATTTGTTGGAACAATTACTTACCTTGCACAAATGGCAAGTTGGGCGATGATGTTTGGTGGTCGAAGTAGCGATAGAGAAGAGGGGGGAAGCGCGATTGGTTCTTTAGTTATGATTATTTTAGCACCTATTGCTGCAACATTATTACAATTAGCAATATCAAGATCAAGAGAGTTTTTAGCAGATGAAGGGGGGGCAGAAATCACCGGAAACCCGATGGGATTAGCCTCTGCATTAAATAAATTGGTTCAAGCAAATGAAATTAGACCGATAGAAGATGCAAAACCAGCAACGGCTCACATGTTTATTGTCAGCCCATTATCAGGTGGTGGTGTTACCAAATTATTCTCAACTCACCCCCCGATTGAAGAGCGAGTAAATCGTTTAAGATTAATTTCACAGAGAATGTAAAATTGATTTATTATACTGATTTGCAGTATTTTATCCCCAGAGTTAAAATTAACTCCGGGGATTTGTTTTATAATATTTAATAAGATGATGATGAAGAAATCACTTCTGTTTTTGTTGATTGCTATATTATTTAATAATTCTTACACAAATGGAACTGAGCTGCAAAACTCAAACTTGCAAATCACTTTTGGTTTATTGGAGAAGTTAATTAAAGTAGAGAAATCAGAATTATTAAGTTTGAATGCAAAATATTTTACAAATTCATTAGCCGGGGAATATTCAATCTTTGCAAACTTTGTATCAGCAAAATTTGATGAATTAGGGCTGAAGCGACAAAGGCAAATTACTGAAACTCCAAATGTAAACTTCAACGTAAATCGAATAACAGTCTCTTATAGTTCACCCGAAAAGAGAGGTTTTTTCGGTGATTATTTTATCGAGCGGACAGTTTTGGTTGAAGGTAGTTTTTTGTTTGATTCTGATAAAATAAAAAACGAAAATTTTTCTGTGAGCAAAACAGATACAATCAGCTATGGGACCATTGCTTCAATTGAAGAAAATTCGTTACCGTTTACAAAAGGAAATGTTCCTGAACCACCACAATTTTCATCATTAATTGAGCCGATTATTGTGTTAACTTCTGCCGCAGCAATCGTCTATCTTTTCTTCTCTGTGCGGAGTAAGTAATAAAATTTACCTTTGAGAAGGAAGCAGTTTTACTTAATTTTCCAAATTAAAATCAAAGCAAAATAAATGAAAAAAAGTCTTTTAATAATTACAATATCTCTCATCTTTGCCGGATGTTCAGCCTCAGTTGATACAGCAAATATGACTTCTACCGAGCGTCTTCAATATGCAATTTCATTATTTAATGAAGAGACCTATGATTTAGCAATTGCTGAATTTGAATCAATCTTGCTTCAATTCCCCGGAAGTGAAGTGATTGATGATGCACAATATTATCTTGCAAATTCAAGATTTAAGCGAAAAGAATTTATCATGGCAGCTTTTGAGTACAGCCGATTAATCAAAAATATGCCCGCAAGTGAATTTGTGATTGAAGCCCAATATCAACTAGCTGAAACATATTATCAACTCTCTCCGGACTATACCCTCGATCAGAGATACACAAAAAAGAGTATCGAAGAATTTCAAGCATTTATTGATTTCTTCCCAACGGATGCTCGAGTACCTGAAGCTGAGACTAAAATAACCGAGTTAAATAATAAGCTTGCACAGAAAGAATTTACAAGTGCTGTTATTTATGAAAAGCTTGAGTATTATACTGCAGCCGTAAAATATTACACAAATGTAACTGAGATTTATCACGATACAGATTTTGCACCCAAAGCCTCATTCAACAAAATTAAACTTCTTTTAAAACGTGAAAAATTTAATGATGCATCTAAAGAACTAAATATTTATCTCTCTAAATATCCTCAAGATTCAGGATATTCTGACGCTCTAAAAATTAGAGATGAACTGGCAAAGAAAAATTTATTATAATGAGCAATACAAATTCAAAAGTAGTATCTGATTCAACAATAATAATGACAGAGTTAGTTCTTCCCAATCATACTAATCAATTAGGTAATTTGTTGGGGGGACAGCTAATGCATTGGATTGATATATGTGCTGCGCTTTGTGCGGCAAAACACTCTCAAAGAGTTTGTGTAACCGCATCGGTTGATAAAATTGATTTTCATCATCCCATAAAATTAGGTGAAGTAGTCTCTCTTTCTGCATCATTAAATCGGGTGTTTAATACTTCAATGGAAGTTGGAGTAAAAGTTTATGCTGAATCGTATAAATCCGGAAAGAAGATTCATTCAAATACTGCCTATCTTACATTTGTTGGTGTTGATGAAAATGGAAAACCGGTACAAGCTCCACAAGTAGTTCCTGTAACTGAAGATGAAAAAAGAAGATTTGATGAAGCCTTACTCAGACGTGAAAATCGACTTAAGCTTAGAACCAAAGAAATTTAAACTACTCCTTTATTTCCTCTTTATTTTTGTAGACGCATTCCCTCAATTCTATTTAAATGGTTTTTGCAAATATGAATCGTTTGATATCCCCAACAATTTTGATTCATTTTATGCTCTGAATTTTAATGCTGATTCCTATAATGATTTACTCTTGTTGAATAATTCTGAGTACAAAGCTGCCACTCTTTTAGGGGAGCCGGAAGGGAAATTTTCTATAGGTTATAATTCTATAAAACTCCCTAAAATTACAGCATTAATTCCAATTTATGACTTTTATGGCAAAAGATATGCTCACATTTTTGCATCAAGAAGTGAGAGAACCGTTGGTTTAATTAAATTCAAAGGGAAAGGGAATAATTTAATTTCTAAGAGATTGAAGTTTCAATCATATCCGGAAAATATCTCTGTCGCTGATATAAATAGAAATGGAAGAGATGAAGTATTAATCAGTGGAGCCGCATTTCAAGGTTTATCAATACTCTTTCAATCCGAATCCGGATTTACTGAGAAGAAGATAAGTCCAAGCGAAAATTATTCTCAAGCAATATTTATTGATTTGAACAGTGATGGATATCCGGACATTGTAGCCTTTGATGTAAATAATTATTCGCTCCATTATTTTTACAATAACTCTCGAGGCGATTTTAGACTCGAGCGGAAAATAGTTCTCTCCCAACCGATTAATAATTTGCAAACAGTTGATTTTAATTTAGATTCTTATCCTGATTTACTTTTTTCATTCGGCAAATCTATCGTAATACAATACGGTGACGGTACTTCATCGTTTGAACAACAAACAATTATTAAAACTAATCATGAAGTTGATAAGTTCATCTATGGTGATTTCAATCGAGATGGAAAAATTGGATTGGTATATTTTAATAAACAAAATTCATCAGTATCTATTCTCTTTAAAGGAGAAGAAGAAACGCTTCAAAAAGAATTTGTTTACTTTAAGCAAAAAGGTATTGTTGACTTAATACCATTTTATAGTAAGTTTATGGATGGCTTTGCGGTCTTGACAAATGTTGGGAAAGCATATTTTTTTCATAATCTTATCTCATTTTCAAATTTTACAAAACTCTACTTTGGTGGTAAACCTAAGCAAATTCAATCGTTTGATTATGCTGATGATGGAATAAATGATTTTTGCTACATCAATTCTGAAAATCATTCTTTCGATATGGTTATAAGAGATAAGTCCGGTATACCAACTATTTTGTATTCAGTTCCTATGTATCTTGATTATTCAAATTATAAGTTGAACGATGAACATCCTTTTATAAAGAAAGTTTATTTCTATAATAAGAATGAGAGAGTAATAGGCATTTTTGAAATAGACCTTGAACAATTTACATATAAGCGGAGTTATCAATATACTGATGGAAATATTTTAGATATTTATATCCCTCAACTAAATCAATCTCAAATTGATGAGTTTAGTGTGTTGCACATAAAAAGTGGAACGCTAAAAGTTACCTCTTTTTCATTTAAAGATTTTCGATATTCCGCCACAACATCGTCAGGTATATCATCAAATGTGACGGATGCAAGATTTTTAAGTAATTCTTCTCTCTCTTTTTGGAAGTACTCGAAGGGAAGTTATTTCTTAGTATATACTGATAAATCTGACTATAAGAAGGAAGAAATTATTTTTGCTTATAATGAAAGTAAGAAACAACCAATAATTCGTACAGTATTCGATTGGTTTAATACTGACAATGAATTGATGATATCCGAAATTTCTGAAAATGGAAATTTATCAATAGTACTTAATAATCAGAAGTTAATTGATGTAATTCCCTCTGATGAAAGAAATAAATCATTTTATGATCTTAGCGGGATGATATTCGGGGGTGACTTTAAACCCGCTTCATTGAATAAATTATTTCTATATTTACCAAATGAAAAAAAATTGAGTTCTGTTCAATACTTAAAAAAGAAAAATAAATTGCTGATTAATGACATAAAAACAATTGAAAGTCTTGAAAACTATATTGTTCAAAGGTTTGGAGCCAACAATTACTATACTCTATACACTACAAAAGAGGAAAAGTGTTTAGTCTTAGAAAAATTGTAATTTTTTTTTCCATAGGAATGATTGTTCTCTCTGTGCGTTCACTCGCACAAGATAAATCACGTATAGATTCATTAATAAATTTTGTAATTAATACTCACCAAAATGAAATTTCTGATTCATACTTAGCTTTTCAATTAAAAGATTCTTCGGAGAACAAAGTACACAAGTGTGGTTTTGGTGCATCGGTAGTATTGCATTCTGAGTTCAATCAGCTCGATGAAAATCAACAAAAACTGGTTGGAAAAGTATTATCTCGACCTACTCTTGATACAAGTATAGTTTCACCTCAAAATCTATTTAGAATTCATTTCAGAAAAAGTGGAACATCTGCTCCACAATACGATGTAAATGAATTTGCTAAAGCGTGCGATTCAGCATACAATTATGAAGTCAATTTTCTTGGTTATCCGCCTCCGCCACACGATGGTGGTGCCGGTGGCGATGATAAATACGATGTTTATATACTAGATTTGTCAGGTTTATATGGATACACACAACCGGAAATAGAAGTTGTAGGCGGTTCCAAAAGGTTTATTAGCTATATTGTTGTCGATAACGATTTTGCAGGATATTATACTCGCGGAATTGATGCCGCAAGGGTAACAATTGCACACGAGTTTCACCACGCTATTCAAATGGGAAATTATATAGTTAGAGTTGAAAATGAGACGATTCTCGATGAATTTTTTTATGAAATTACTTCCACTGCAATGGAGGAATTCGTCTATGATTCCATAAATGACTACTACGCTTATATGCGAGATAATTCCGGTATATATTTTAATTATACTGATAAAGCTTTTGGCAAAAACGATGGTTATAATCTTGCAATTTGGAATATCTTTTTAAATGAAAATTTTGGTTTCGAAATTCTCAAAAGACAATGGGAGTTGATGAGGGACAATAATCTAAGGGCACTTCAGGCAATTGATAAAAGTTTATTGGAAATTAATTCGAACTATGGATTCCTTGAAGCACTTAGCACGTTTAATATATGGACGTTCTTTTCAGGACATCGAGCGGAATCGAATAAATATTTTAAGGAATCTAATTCTTATCCACAAGTAAAAATTAAAATGGGGACAGTATTTTCTGGGGGAGAGAAATCGATTTCTTCAAATATAAATCCAGCTGCATCATCTTTTATTTGTTTTGTGAATAGCTCTAACCTTGACTCAGTTGTGGTGGCTCTTGTAAGCTCAGATATAGAAGGAGCAATTTCTGCTCCATCAAGTACAATAAATCTAAAATATACTTTGTATAATTATAACTCCAACGGAAGTTTTAAGATAACAGATAATTACTTTGCAAAGTTAGAGACCTCTCAGCCATCATTATGGAGTACAGCCGAATTTATTAATAATGAATTAGCAAAAGATGGTAGTTTTACTTCTAGAGAGATAGGGCTCCCTTATCCGTCTCCATTTTTTTATTCAAAATCGAATTACTTAAATTTTTCATTGGAAAAAACAATAAATTCAAGTGCCGAGCTCTTTGTTTATTCTATTTCTATGGATTTAGTATATTCATCAGTATTGACAGTAGATTTTGCGAAGAAGCGGATTCGATGGAACGCAAAGGATAATAGTGGAAATAAATTACCATCAGGGATTTATATCTATTTCATCAATCAAAAAGATAATTCTCAAAAAGGAAAGTTTGTAATTCTAAATGATTAGTTATACGCTTAATGTTGATTCTATTACAAAAACTTTTGGAAGAAGACTGATATTTAAAAATGTTTCTCTTAATTGTGAACAACCCGGCATTTGGGGCATTGCGGGTCCAAATGGCTCCGGAAAATCTACTTTTGTAAAATGTTTGTGTGGAATTATATCCCCATCTTCAGGTAAAATTACACACACTTTGAATGGACGTGAAATTGAGTCTGAAGAACTTCACAATCATATCGGATTTGTTTCTCCATATCTCGTTTTGTATGACGAATTTACTGCAGAAGAGAATCTTAAGTTTTTTGCTGAAATTAGAGGAGTAAAATATAACCAAGCAAAAATAGATTATCTTCTTAATGAATTCCTTCTCTTCGATAGGAAAAAAGATTTTGTTAAGGCGTATTCCTCCGGGATGAAACAAAGATTAAAGTTTCTATTTGCCTTGATGCATTCCCCTGCACTTGTAATTTTAGATGAACCGATTTCCAATTTAGATAATTCCGGTAAAGAAAAAGTATACAAAATCATCGGTGAAGAAGCGAAAAAATCAATAATAATTATAGCATCAAATGATGATAGCGACTTAGCCCTATGTTCATCGGTTTTAGAATTAACTAATTATAAGAGCGAGCAGTTTTAGAATGACATCAATTGCACTTTTTAGAAAAGATTTAGCCTCCGAATTGCGAACACGTTACGCAATCAACTCACTTTTGATGTTCATTATAGTAACAATTAGTGTGATTCTTTTTTCCATCGGAAATGAAAAAATTAGCGATTATCTTTCTGGTGGACTCTTTTGGGTTGTAGTTTTTTTTACGGCAATGTCGGGACTGGCAAGAGCATTTGTTTCTGAAGAAGAAAGAGGGACATCGCTACTTCTGCAATTAATTGCTTCGCCGGCGACAGTTTTTTCGGGTAAATTGATTTTTAATCTGGTACTCGTTTTTTCGATGAATGTAGTTATTGCAAATTTATATACTGCATTATTTGATGCATTTGTAATAAAAAACTTGTTGCTGTTTTCGACGGCATTTTTATTCGGTAGTATCGGTATAGCAATCTCCTCTACAGTGATTGCCGCAATTATTGCAAAAGCTGGTTCAAAAGGGACGTTATATCCCGTTCTATCGTTTCCGATACTTTTACCGTTAATATTGATTCTTATTGAACTAACAAAAATGTCGATGGATGGCACAGCATTTGAAGAAGGTTACATCGAAGTAGCTGTTTTAATTTGTTATGATGTTATTATGATTTCAGCTTCTTACTTGCTGTTTGATTTTATTTGGAAAGATTAGCAATTTTCAACAATTAACAACTAAATTTATATGATCTGGAAAATATTACTTTTTTTAATAATCGCATTTGTTTCAGTGGCGGGAATAGCCTTTCCCATTGTGGAGAAGCCGGAATTTTGGTATCAATTTCCGTTAATACCCGGTTTAGAAGAGAATGCTAAAATTATTTTCTTCCATGTCCCCACATCATGGCTTACCGTAATCGCATTTTTAATGTCGACAATTTACAGTATAAAATATTTAAGAAGAAAAGATTTAATAGATGATGCAAAAGCACACACCGCTGCTCAACTGGGAATGATATTCTGTATTCTTGCAACCGTTACCGGAGCAGTTTGGGCTAAATTTGCTTGGGGTTCTTTTTGGAGTTGGGATCCAAGACAAACGAGCATTTTTGCACTTCTTCTGATTTACGGTGCATTATTCGCACTTCGTTCAGCGGTAGAGCAGGAGGAAAAAAGAGCAACTCTAGCTTCTGTCTACTCAATAATTGCTTTTGTGACAGTTCCATTTTTTATTTTTATTATGCCTCGGATTATGAAGGGACTTCATCCCGGTTCTGCTGATGATACTCACTCAGGCCCGGTAGTTGACTTCAAGATGAATTCGAATATGCTTTTGATTTTTTACTTATCGCTCATCGGTTTCACAATTTTGTATTACTGGATGTGGCAAGTAGGCTATAAATCAATGATTTATAAAGACAAATTGAATAAACAATTTTAATAGAGGATATACATTGGAAAGTTTAGTATCATTTTTATCATCAAATGCAATTTATATAGTTCTTATAATTGTACTTATTGTATGGGTTGGTGTTTTCGGTTATCTGTTCATGCTTGATAAGAGATTAAAGAACATTGAAAGTGAAATGAAAGGAGAAAATAAATAAATGAAAAGCAAATATATTTTTGGCGGTGTAATTGTAACAGTATTTTTATCACTAATGATTTATCTTTTTACCCAAAGCAATATTCAATATGAAAGTGATTTTCAAAAGGTGATGGAAAAAGAGAGAGTTGTTAAAGCAACAGGTAGTTGGGTAAAAGAAAAAAGTTACAAAATTGATAATGAGAACAGAACATTCACGTTTTACATGAGCGATGATAAAGGTCATCAAATGAAAGTAATTTATGATGGCTCAATTCCAAATAATTTTGAAATAGCGACTAGTATGGTTGTAACCGGACAGTATAAAGATGGTTATTTCCATGCTAAGGATATTTTAACAAAATGCCCATCCAAATATCAAGATCAACCATCTGAAGCAGCAGCATTATAAGTGCATTCAGTATATTTATTAAATTGGAGGAGTTTCAATAATGGCAGGTAGTATTCTACTTACTTTAGCTTTAGTTTTCAGCATTTTTTCAATGCTGATGTATTTTTTTACTTTTAGAGGAGCGAATAACACGATAAACCTTGCTCGAATTGCATACCATGCAATGTCGATGCTTGTTATTGTTGCTTCTGCTTATCTACTTTATTTAATTCTTACACACCAATACCAGTTTAAATATGTATTCAGTTATAGTAATAGCGATTTACCTTTAGGTTTCTTGATGTCCACGTTTTGGGCAGGTCAAGAAGGGAGTTTTATGTTATGGCTGCTATTAACTGCAATCATTGGTATATTTCTGCAATCATACACTTCAAAAAGAGGTGACCTTGAACCTCGAGTTATGAGTGTATTTGCATTAGCAACTACATTTTTATTGACAATGGTTTCTCCGTTACTAAAAAATCCATTTGAATACTTGTGGGTGCATCCAATTTTTTTGGATTTTAAAAATGTAGCTCCAAGTTTCTTGAATTTACCAATTCTTCAAAACTTTTTGTTCAGTGACCCATCATCCGGTCAAAATTTTGTTAAGATGAATTCTGAACTTTATGCAGTTTTAACAAACGCCGGTATTTCTATAAATGATTTTGTAATTCATGGAAAAGGGTTAAATCCACTTCTCCAAAATTTCTGGATGCAAATTCACCCACCAATTTTATTTATTGGTTTTGCGATGGCAACTGTTCCATTTGCTTTTGCAATAGCAGCTTTAATGAAAGATGATTATAAAGATTGAGTTAGACAATCTTTCCCCTGGGTTGCTGCATGTGCAGGAGTACTTGGATTAGGAATAATGCTTGGTGGATATTGGGCATATGGAATTTTAGGTTGGGGTGGCTACTGGGCGTGGGACCCTGTTGAAAACTCGAGTCTTGTTCCATGGATTGTGAGTGTCGCAGCTATTCATACAATGCTTGTTCAAAGAAAAACTCAAGCTAAAGGAGATACATCAGGAAAATTTGTAAAAACAAATCTAATCCTGTCAATAGTTATATATGTTTTGGTTATATATAGTACATTTTTAACTCGAAGTGGAATTTTGGGAGATGCTTCCGTTCATTCTTTCGTTGATCCCGGGACGGTGGTCTATTTATTTCTTGTAATATTTATCTCAACATTTATATTGCTCGGTGCCGGAATGATTGCCTTCAGATGGAAATCATTAAATGAACAAGTAGACCACCAAGAAGGATTATTATCGAGAGAATTGGCTCTATTTACTGCTGCTGTAACATTAGGAGCATCTGCAATTATTGTATTGGTAGGTACATCTGCACCAATTTTTCATCAATCAGTTGATATTGTTTTTTATAATGAAATGCATGTTCCCTTAGCTATAATTATAGGGCTACTAAATGGTCTAAGTTTAATACTGAAGTGGAAACATACAGATGGCTCCGAAATAATTAAAAAATCGAGATTTTCCATAATTGCAACAGTACTATTCACTTTGTTAGTTGTTGTATTTGGTAGTGTTCACAATTTGATGATGATTTTACTTACTCTCTCAGCCGCGTTTACTCTCTTTGTTAACGGAGAAATTGCTTTCAAAATCATTAAAGGCAATAAGATAATGCTTGGAGCATACGTTACGCATATTGCTTTTGCAATTTTTATACTTGGAGTAATTGGATCATCCGCTTACAGCGAAGAGAAGGATCTGAATCTAATCAAAGGAGAATCTCAAGAAATTTTTGGGTATAAACTGAAGTTCACCGGTTATCAACCATTTGATAATAATAAAAAATATTATTTTAATATCGATGTTGAAAAAAGCGGAAGAGAATATCAAGTTCGTCCTGTTATGTATGTTAGTGATTTTAATATGGGATTAATGCGAGAGCCTGATATTATTACCGGAGTGGTAAAAGATTTTTATGTTTCTCCTTCAGGTTATGAAGACGGATCGCAGGGTGGTGGTTCTCACTCAGATGTGATTAATCTTAGTGAAGGTCAAATTGGAGATTTTCATGGTGCAAAAATTCTATATAAAGAATTTATTAAACCCGATATGCAAGCAATGATGGCAGGTGGAGATTTTAAAATGGGAGCAAAACTTGTCGTCGAAAAAGATGGAAAATCGCTTGAGGTGGAATCATACATGCAAAGTTCAGCCGGGCAAATTAACTATGTAGAAGCAGATTTGAAGGATGTAGGACTTCAACTTGTAATTGGAAAAATTGATCCGATGAGTAGACAAGCTGAATTCACAGTTACTGATTTGGCTGAAGGTTCATCACATTCAGATAAACCTGCTAAAGAGGTTCTCTCAGTCACAGCTAGTATTAAGCCATTCGTTAATTTAGTTTGGATAGGAGTGATCGGGATGTTTATTGGTTTTGTTCTCTCGACTCTTAGGAGATTAAAAGAATCTCGTCTTTAATAATAAATTTTCTAAACCCGTCAATTAGACGGGTTTTTTATTTGAATTAAAGTACTCACAAATGATTTAACACCAAACAAAAAAAATCCCAAATACCAATTAAATTTTTCACTATTTTTGAAAACAATTTTTAATAAAAGTTAGTATTATGTTAAAAAAATTATTGCCTAAAGAAGAAAAGTATTTTGATGATTTTAATGATATGATTGCACTCTGTCAAAATATGGCAGTAGTAGCAAACCAACTATTCTCCACTACACCTTACGATCCATCATTATTATTAAAACTTAAGCCCATTGAAAACCGAGCCGACGAAATTGCATTCAGAGTAGTAAAAAGGTTAAACAAATCTTTCATCACCCCTTTTGATAGAGAAGATATATTTACACTCATAAAAAAACTTGATGATATTTGTGATATACTTTTAGCTGCTTCAATCAGACTTGAAGTTTTTAATGTTAATGAATCAATTCCTGCTGCTGATAAAATCACCGCAATTATTTTAGCTCAAATAAAAGAATTAGAAATTGCAATAGGCGATTTGAAAAATAAAGAATCTAAGTTTAATGAATGCAAAGCAGTTAAGGATTTAGAATCAGAAGCTGACAACATCTATAGGCAAGGCCTCAAAATTCTCTTTACGGAAGAAAAAGATGCGATAAAAGTAATTAAGTATAAAGAGATTTTAGACTTACTTGAAGATGCCTCAGATAAATGCCAAGCAGTTGCTAATGTTATAATCTCAATCTTTTTAAAATCATCATAAGAATAATGGATTTTCAAGTTTTAATTTTTCCCGTTATAATTATTCTTCTTGCCTTGGTTTTTGATTTCTACAACGGTATGAATGATGCTGCAAATGCCATAGCTACAATAGTATCAACAAAAGTATTAACACCATTACAGGCGGTTGCTTTTGCAGCTTTCTTCAATTTTGTTGCGGCATTTTTATTTCCCGCAGCAGTTGCATTGACGATTGGGAAAGGATTGGTAGATGTTTCAATAGTTGATAACCACATGATTATGGCTGGATTAGTCGGCTCAATTTTGGTTACAGGAGGGGCTACACATTTTGGACTACCCATAAGCGCTTCTCACGCAATTATTGGGGGATACGTAGGAGCAGCAGTAACGAAAGCAGGATTTACTTCATTAATTGCCGGGGGATTCTTTAAGGTAGTGACATTTATTTTTATTGCACCATTTTTAGGATTCATCTTCGCTATTATATTTTCGGTAGTTACACTATGGATAGTGAAAGATAAACCACCGAGACGAGTTGATAAGTACTTCCGAAAACTGCAATTAGTTTCAGCTGCTGCATATAGTTTGAGCCACGGTTCTAATGATGCACAAAAAACGATGGGGATAATTACAGCTATTCTAATTGCAAATAGTTTTGTGGCATCTGATATTGCTCATCCTCCTTATTGGGTTATATTAGCAAGTCATATCATGATTGCATTAGGTACCTTACTTGGAGGTTGGAAAGTAATAAAAACTATGGGAATGAAGATGACTAAAATAACACCATTCGGTGGTTTTAGTGCAGAAACTTCTGCGGGACTCACCATAATAACTGCGACAATTTTGGGAATTCCTGTTAGTACTACGCACACAATTACCGGAGCGATTATTGGTGTTGGTTCAATTAAAGGTTTTTCAGCAGTGAGATGGGGTGTGGCAAAAAATATATTGTGGGCTTGGATACTCACAATTCCATTGTCAGCCCTTGCCGCCTCCTTGACTTATTTTGCTTCAACATTCATTAACAATTATTTAAAGTAATAACTACAAATGTTTAGTATGATTGCACAACTTCAATTCTTTTTTTTAGTTTTGTTGAGTATGGGGATTCATGCTTCAAGTATTAACATAGTATCAGTTAAGATTAATAACGAAGTAATCACACTTGATAAACAAAACGAAATAATTATTTCAACTGAAGACAAAATTAAATTTAACCTTGAATTTGTCAATCTACCTGAAAACTTGGAGAGTTATAACTTAAAAGTCTTTCTAAATGCTTTACTGGTCCCTAACGAAGTAAACTTTGATGATAATCCCAGTGTTGAATTCAATCAATTAACTGCAAACGTCTATATATTTAAAGTTGTAGCTTACGGAATTGATAAATCTGAAATTGAATCGCCTGCAATTAGTTTTACCGTTAAAGAGCCAAATCAAATTACTTCTGTTGAAGGTAGAGCCACACCGACGGACTATTCCATCTACCTTATAATACTCATTTTTATTTTGATAGCTGTTTCCATTTATGCTTTAGTCAAAACAAAGAAATCAGGCGCACTTGTGAAGAGTATTGAAGTTAACTCGAAACACAAAACAAGTGAACTAGAAATTGAAATTAATAAGCTTCACGCTGAGATTAAAAAAGAAAAGGATGAAAATCATTTTCTTAAAAAACAGATTCTAGATCTTAAAGAGAACATCATAAACCTTCAGAAAAGTAACGACGATTTAGTCAACCAAAACGAACGACTCGAAAAAGCTAAGGAGCAATTACATGAACTTCAGGCGGAGAAGGAAAAACTTTTTGCTATAACGTTACACGATATTAAAAATCCGGCTTCAGCCATTAACGGTTATATTGATTTGCTTAATCGATACGACTTTAATGCGATGGAACAACAAGACATTTTGCAATCGCTTGCTGCTAGTTCGATGCAAATAATTTCATTATCCCAAAAAATGTCCAAAGTTTTAATTGCAAAAAGAAAAGAAGAAGCAGATGAGCTTAACTTGAACAAAACTTCATTGAAGTCGATCATAGATAATGTCTGCAAGCGAAATTATGCTTACGCAAAAAGTAAAAATGTGGAATTAATGAACAATGCATCGCTTCACACCCCTGATGTTAAAGTAGATGCACTCAAAATTGACGAAGCTTTAGATAATTATGTGAGTAATGCAATAAAATTTTCTCCGGAGAATTCAGTAGTAAAAGTAAGTTCATACTTTAGTGAAAGTAAAGTTTTCATTGAGGTTACTGATAACGGTCCGGGTTTAACTAAATGGGATTCTGACAATGCTTTTCAAGAAGGTAAAACTTTAAGTGCAAAACCTACAGGCGGGGAATCAAGTACCGGAATGGGTTTGTGGATTGTTAAACAGATTGTTGAGCAACACGGAGGAGAAGTTTGGGTTAAAAGCAAAGCCGGTTATGGGGCTACATTCGGATTTTGTCTTCCGATAATTTAGTTCAAAAGGCTGCTAAGTGCAGCCTTTTTTTACATCAATTTATAAAATATACTTACTTAAATCTCTATTCTTCACCAAATTTTCAAGTTTCGCTTTAACAAGTTCACCATTAATGGTATAACTGTTTGAAGAATTCTTGTCCGGTACATCAAATAAAATTTCGTCTAGAAGTGTGGTGAGAATGGTATGTAATCTTCGCGCCCCGATATTTTCAACTTGTTCATTAACTATTGTTGCAAGTTTAGCGATTTCTTTGATTCCATCCTCTTCAAACGATAACGTAACATTTTCCGATTCAAGCAAAGCACTATATTGCTTTAGAAGAGCATTCTGCGGTATTGTTAAAATCTTTACGAAATCATCCTCGGTTAAACTTTTTAGCTCGACTCTTATTGGAAATCTACCCTGAAGTTCAGGAATTAAATCAGAAGGTTTAGCAACATGGAAAGCACCAGAAGCAATAAACAAGATATGATCAGTTTTTACTACACCGTATTTTGTATTTACACTTGAGCCTTCTACAATCGGAAGTAAGTCACGTTGTACACCTTCTCGAGAAACGTCAGGTCCATGTGATTTACTACTTCCTCCGGCAATTTTATCAATTTCATCTATAAAAATTATCCCACTATTCTCAACTCTTTTAATAGCTTCTTTTTGAACTGCATCGATATCAATTAGTTTTTGGGCTTCTTCTTGAGCAATAATTTCACGTGCTTCACCAATTGATGTTTTTCTTTTTTTCTTTTTCTTTGGAAGCATGCTTGACATTATTTCTTGAATATTAATTCCCATATCGTCGCCACCCAACGGACCCATAATTTGCATACCAACAGCTGGTTGGGTTACATCAAATTCAATTAATCTTTGATTCATCTCCCCATTTCGTAATTTCTCTCTCATCCATTCCCGTGTTTTTTGATTCTGAAATGAATCGTCATTCCCATTTGGTTCTTCAGTGCCATCAGCTACTGTTGTTGGTTTTTTTACAGGAGGTATTAGCATATCCAAAATTCTTTCATCAGCTAAATCTTCAGCTTTGGATTTTACTAATTCGGTTTGTTCAGCTTTAACCATATTCACGGCAATATCAATTAAATCACGAATCATAGATTCAACATCACGTCCAACATATCCGACCTCTGTAAATTTTGAAGCTTCAACTTTCACAAATGGAGCGTTAGATAATTTTGCCAATCTTCTCGCAATTTCTGTTTTACCTACACCTGTTGGTCCAATAAGAATAATATTGTTCGGCATAATTTCTTCACGCAACTTATCATCAACTTGCTGTCTTCGCCATCTATTTCGTAAGGCGATTGCTACTGCACGCTTTGCATCATGTTGTCCAATTATATAATTATTAAGTTCATTTACAATTTGGGAAGGGGTTAACTCATTTTCTAATATGTTATCCATTTATAATCCTTAGTTTTCAATAACTTCTACATTAATTTTTGTGTTGGTGTAAATACATATCTCTGCCGCTGTATTAAGAGCTTCCGAAACAATTTCTGAAGCAGATAAATTACTATGTTTTACTAACATTTTTGCTGCCGAAAGCGCATACATTCCACCGGAGCCGATGGCAACAATTTTATCATCTGGTTCAATTACATCACCATTCCCCGAAATAATTATTGCAGTATTATCTGCAACAACAGCAAGCATTGCTTCGAGTTTTCTTAGGTATTTATCTGTACGCCATTCTTTTGCAAGTTCAACAGCAGCTCTTTGAACGTTACCGCGGTATTGTTCGAGTTTATCTTCAAATCTTTCCATTAGAGTAAAAGCATCTGCTGATGCTCCTGCAAATCCACAAAGAACTTTTCCACCAAGAATCTTTCTAATCTTCATTGCATTATGTTTCATTACGGTATTGCCTAAAGTAACCTGACCATCTCCACCAAGCGCAGCTTTTCCGTTATGAACTAAACCTATAATCGTAGTTGCTTTAATAATTTCAGTCATAATTTCCCTTATAATTTGCTTTTTGAATCTGAAAGTTAGTGATATTTCTGACTTTATGGAATTTCAGATTGCTTTAAATATTCGTCATACCATTTAATAAATGGTGATGTTGATGGAACCGCAGGAAGTCTTCCACCAAAACCAATATATTGAATAATGTACATTTTAAGATTTTTCATTTGAGTATTGTAAAGTAGGTTATCATTAACTTTCACATTATACTTTTGGGCATATTCGATTGTTTTATCTTTAAGAAATTGTTCAATTTTTCGGTATGCCATTTCTTGTTTTAATTGATTGACATTATCGATAAATGATTTTCTCTCTATGTCATTTTCACTTTTTTCAAGAAGTTTGAAAATGGAATAACCAGTCTCAGTTTTTAATGGGCCATATACTTCACCAACTGATAGCTGCAATGCAATTCTTCCTTTTTCTCCCAAAGCTGAAGCAGGGAGAAGCCCAAGTTGACCTCCATCATTACGATTCCAAATTACTTTGGAGTATTTCTTAGCAAGCTCAGAAAAATCTTCACCTTTGGTAAGTTCATTCAGAACTTTCTCAACAACTTCAAGACTATCGGTTAAAATTTCGGCTAAATTAATTTTGACTTGAATTAAGGAGTCATTTTTAATAGATGAGTAATAATCTTCGAGGTCATTATTTTTTAATTGAATTGAGTCTGCCATTGAATAGCGAAACTCTTCAGCCAAATAAAAGTTTTTCCATCGGTCTATAGCATTTTTTACCTCAGGAAGATTTTGAAAACCTCTTCGCTCAGCTTCTTTTGAAAGCAGTTCAAGTTCAATAAAGTTTTTGACTCGTTGATTTAATTTTGCAGATAAAATATTCTCAGATGTTGGTTCAGAGTAAAATCCCTCGAAAACAAAATTTCGTATAAATTCCTGAATACTAATATTTTCTCCCTCAATCGTCATGAATGTCATCGTTAATGTATCAGTACCAAGTGATGCTTCAATATCTTTAATATCTTTTATCGATAGTTTATATGATTTAGTTGATTGCAAAGAATCAGTTTTGATATTTGAATAAATTAAATGAATCTTGTCGAACAAACTCCAGAACAAATCTCCATTTGTTTCCACTCTTTTTGAAGCAAAAAAGTTTTTGTAAAACTGTTGATAAACTAACTCAGTTTTTCTTTGTGTGAGAATGGATTTTACATTGCTGATACGTTGCTTCACATCTTTACCATCAGATATATTCTCTACTTTATCTCTCAGTAAATAAATAAACCAACCCTCACTTTTTTTATAAGGTATTGAAGTTATATTACGATTTAGTGAATATAAAAAATCTTCCAAATTCTCATCGAGTTTACCGAAAGTAACTTCTAACGGAATTGTCTGGAGTTTAGCTTCTTCTCGAGATAAAAACAGCGAGTCAAAGTCAGCACCTTTTCTCAATAAGTTAGAAATTGAGAATATCTCAGTTGAATCAATTGAATGAATGAAATTAAGTCTCAGTGTAAACTTTTCTTTTTCAATGGCAGATTTAATTTCGCTTTCCTTAACTGAAACTTTACTTTCAATCTCTCGTTTCCATAACTCATTTCTCAAATACATTTTTGCAATCACAGGAAAAGTATATCGCATTACTAAACTGGTATCAAAGCCGCGTTCCTTTGCTTCTTCAGCCCATAAATATTCGGCTATAAGTGTAAATAGAAAATTTCGTTTTCCTTCAATATCATCTTCTTTATTTGAGGAACTAAATCCCGGTGTCAATTCAAAGCGAAATTTGAATTCATCCAATAAAATCCTATTGGTTCCCACTGTTGCAATAACTTTTTCGTCTTGTGCATGTAGAGTGTTTGTGAAAAAGTTAGAAAGAAGAATAATCGGAATAAGCACTTTTAATTTTAATAAACTTATCATTTCTTACCTTATTAAACTTTTAATGGAAGGGAAAATTCTTCCGACGTTAGACTGATATACAGAATATTCGTTCCCAAATTTTTCAACGAGCTTTCTTTCCTCATAAATAGAACCAATAAAAAAATATATAATAAAACAACTAACTGAAGTTGCATAGAATAAAGTCATAGTTGGTCTAAAGAGGATGAAAATAATTGAAAATAAATAAATTGGATGTCTGCTAAATTTATATGGACCTGAGATTCTTAATTTTGATTCTTCATCTAACGAGGAGTAATTATACTGATTTTTTAGTTTTTTAATTATCTGATTAATTCCTAAAAACTCTTTCCCATCAATGTGAAACAGTGTCCAAACTAACCCGGCTAAACTCAGTATTTGAGGAAACACCATAACTAAATCAAATGGATAGGCTAAATCAAATAAGATAATATCGGGTTTGGGAGAAAACAGAATAAATAAGTAGAAAAATATTACCGAAGATAAATTGTAACTAATTCTATAGAAAGGGAGGAAGTTAGGAAAGCTTTCTTTCACTTTTACTTTGACAAAATCTGATGCTAAAAAAGAGTGGCTAATTCCGAAAATAGAAAACATAAGTACAATCAAAAAAATATCGAGGAAAAGAATCATAAAGTTTTACGCAAACGAGCAACCGGTAGTCTTAGTTGTTCTCTGTACTTTGCTACCGTTCTTCGTGCAATATGAATTCCTTCTTCATTTAAAATTTCTGCAAGTCGGTCATCACTATATGGTGACTTTTTATTTTCAGATTCAATAATCTCTCTAATTCTTTCCTTTATGTGTTTGTTCGATACTTCTTCACCTGAATCTGTGGCCAGACCTTCACTGAAAAAGTACTTTAACTCATGAATACCCATTGGGGATTGAACAAATTTTCCGTTCACTACTCTACTTATAGTTGAGATATCCATTTGAATCTCATCAGCGACATCTTTATAAATCATAGGTTTAAGCCACTTAGGACCTTTTTCAAAAAACTCATACTGCTTTTCGAGAATTGCACGCATAACTTTCATTAAAGTTTCTCTTCGTTGTTCGATACAGGCTATGAACCATTTCGCAGATTCAAATTTTTCTCGAAGAAATTTATATGTGGTTTTTTCACGAGGTTCAATTTTTTTCTTCCCTTTATTCTCATCCAACATTTCCAGGTAAGTTCTGTTAATGGTAATTGAAGGAAGACTTCTGTCGTTGAGTGTAATGATGAAATTATCTTCATGTTTTTCGAGAATAAAATCGGGGGTAATTTGATTCATCTCAACTGCTTCGAGATTTCCATCTCCCGGTTTTGGATTGAGGCGTTGAATCAGTTCTAATACCGAACGGAGAGTATCTTGAGTTAAACTCATTTTACTCATCAAAATGTCATATCTCTTTTGAACAAAGACATCAAAGTAATCTCTAAGCATCACTTCGGCTAAGTAGGAGTAGTATGGATCGAAAGATGAATGTTGAATTTGGACCAGTAGACACTCGCGCAAGTCTCGAGAAGCAATTCCGATTGGTTCAAAAAGTTGAATTTCTTTTAGTAGATTTTCAGCTTCTTCATTCGAAATATCAATATGATGAAAACTTTTAAGTTCATCAACAATATTTGCAATAGTTTGTTTTAAATAACCATCTTCATCCAGATTTCCTATTATCTCTTCACCTAAAATGACAAACTTTTCTTCAAGATTAAGAAGATAAAGCTGATTCAAGAGATGCTCGTTTAATGTTTCTCTTTGTGGAGCAATGGGTTGGATTTTTTCTTCTTCATTCTGATTTCTATTTAGATATGAGATGTCATCAAAATACTCATCATCGTTTAGATAATCCTCTATACCGAATTCAT
Source organism: Ignavibacteriaceae bacterium (assembly GCA_019638025.1). Taxonomy (GTDB): domain Bacteria; phylum Bacteroidota; class Ignavibacteria; order Ignavibacteriales; family Ignavibacteriaceae; genus JAGUXE01. The sequence continues at coordinate 50,481 of JAHBUO010000005.1, read as the reverse complement.
TATCTTCATCATTGAAATTTTCTTCATCGTCATTATCTTTTTCTGTTTCGGAATCAAAATCATCAGAATCAATTGAATCATCAATTTCTTTTTCCTCAAGCTCTTGATTTAACTCAAGGTCTTCTTCCAAAATCGGATTTAGTTCAAGCTCAGTTTTAATCCTTTGCTCTAAAGCAATTGTATTCAACTGAAGCAACTTTTGATATTGAATTTGCTGCGGTGAAAGTTTCTGCTGTTGCGATAATTTTTGAGTCAAGGATAACATATTAACGTTCCATATTTGCTTTAAGTAAATTTACCCAATCACTTCCATATTTTCTGATAAGTGCATCATCACAGAGTTCAACGATAGTCATGTTTGATTTTTCTCCATTTGCCAATGCAGGCTTGCACTCATCAAATTTCTCGTATCGAAGAACTTCACCACCAAAGTCTGAAATCCTTATCGGAAACAAATGACATGATATTGGTTTTCTAAAATTTGATTTTCCCTCAAAGTATGCTTTCTCAAAACTGCATTTTGCAATGTCGTTATCATAATAAACAAAAACACAATCTTTTTTGTCAATACTTTTGGTTAAGAATTCACTTTCGTGAGTATCGTAAAAACCTTCGGATTCAATTTTTGAAATACTAACTTCTGATAAATAAGTTTTTGCATGAGGATATGCTTCAACCATTAGAGGAATTTCTTCTTTCAGAAGAGGAGCTCCATAATCGCTCTCTAATGTGCAGCAAGCACCCTTGCACTTCTCTAAATCGCAAGTGAATTTTGTCTTAGTTATTTCAGTATTCACTAAGACATCGTCAATTTTTATAAAATTGTTTGAAAACATTGGAATAATTTTTGTACAAAGATAATAATTTCAGATTCATCAGTAAAGGATAATAGTGATTTAATGGGCTAATTTATGTTCAGTGCTTTGAATCTGAATAGTGAAGATTATTTTTATTAAATTTACTCCTAATTATGTTAAAGTATCTGAGGTTAATTAATTGAAGAATAAAACTATACTCATAACCGGTGCCTCGACAGGGATAGGCAAAGCATTAGCTATCAAATTGGCAAAAAATAATAAACTAATTCTACTCGCACGCAACATTGACTTATTATCAGAAATTAAAAAAGAGTCATGTAGCGGAGACAATGTTGATATTTATAAATGTGATGTTACAAAAATTGATGAAGTTAAAGAGGTCTTTAGTTCGATTGTCTCAAAACATAATGAAATTGATTTAGCAATTCTAAATTCCGGAGTTAGTTACAGAAATAGTATTGAAGATTACAGCTCAGAAAAGGCAAAAATCACAATGGATACAAATTATTTAGGTGTAATTTTTTGTGTTGAGCAACTGCTACCTATTTTTCTTAGACAAAAAAAGGGGATTATTGCAGGTGTCTCATCTTTAGCAGACGCTCGAGGGTTTGTGAAAAGTGGTTTTTATTGTGCATCAAAAGCTGCATTGACAGCATATCTCGAAAGTTTGCGCGCTGAACTTATTCCATATGGAATAAAAGTCGTCACAATTAAACCGGGATTTGTTAAAACACCAATGACCGATAAAAATGAATTTAAAATGCCATTGTTAATGGAAGTTGATGAGGCTGCAGATATTATTATTAATGGGTTAATTCAAGAGAAAAGAATAATTCAATTCCCGATGCCCATTGTTCTTGCGGTTAAATTTCTCAAAATTATTCCGAATTTTCTTTTTGAGTTTATTTCTAGAAATCAATTAAGAATTGTTGGTAACAAGGATTAGATAAGTATGAAAAAGTTAATTTTACTTTTAATGATTGTGGCTAATGGAATAATAGCTCAAACTGATACCTCTTTAATAATTTCAGAAATTATGTTTAACCCTAACGGCTCAAATACTGAGTATGTGGAGTTATATAATTTAAGCGAAACTGAATCAATTGATTTAAATGGATATAAGTTTAAGTATTATACATCAAATGCAGATGTTATTATCTCAGCCGGATTTGGAACTATCCTTCCTCCTAAATCGTATGCTATAGTTCTTGAAGGTGATTACGATTTTACAAGTGGGATTTACAATTCAATAATTCCGGCTAATGCTTTAATTCTAAAAATTTCAGATAATTCGTTTGGAACTACTGGAATGGCAAATACTACAGATAGGCCATTAGCATTATCACGTCCTAACAATGATACTCTTGAAATTAAGATTTATACTGCAAACAATGGGACAGGAATCTCTGATGAAAAAGTATTAATGAGTAAAGATACTACATCATCAAATTGGGGAAACTCACTTATCAATAATGGGACGCCAGGTTATAGAAACAGTGTAACTCCTCTTGAATATGATATAGCCGTTACAACTTTTAATTTACAGTCGAATCAAATTGTGGTTGGCAATGCTTTCCTTATGAGTGCAACATTAAAAAATTTAGGTAGCTCAACAGCGTACAATATTAGTGTGAAATTCTTTTTTGATTCTAACAATAACAACTTACCTGAACCTAATGAAATGGTTAATCAACAAGAAATTAATAGTTTACTCTCAGGTGATACTATTCTTTTAGTCAATCAGTTTGTAACAACTTCTGCAGGGGTTTATAGGTTTTTTGTAAGTGCAGAATATATCGCTGATGAAAATTTAGCAAATAACACACTTTCGGTAATTGGTAATGCACTAACACCTTCTGCTCTCTATAATGATATCGTAATAAATGAAATCATGTATGCCCCATCGACCGGTGAACCTGAATGGGTTGAATTATTGAATAAATCGACATCAACTATAAATCTTAAAAATTGGAAGATAAAAGACAATACAACAAGTCAAGCTACCATCTCGAATACTGATTTGTTTTTAGAGCCCGATTCGTTTTTAGTCATCTCAAATAATAGTTCAATTTCTAATTTTTATAATGTCTCATCAAAGCTTGTTATTATAAGCTTCCCCGCTCTCAACAATACTGATGATGCAGTTGTAATTAAAGATTCAAATGGTTTTGTGATTGATTCAGTCTATTATTTTTCAAGCTGGGGTGGAAGTTCAGGAAGGTCACTGGAAAGAATTTATGTCGACTCCAATTCTTTGCTTCAATCAAATTGGAAAACTTCTGCAGGAATTACTAAAGGAACACCCGGACGTAAAAACTCAGTATCACCTAAGAATTTCGATTTGTCAATTTCCAATCTTTTATTCGATAAAAAATATGTGACTGAAAACGAAACAGCTAATCTTTTAGTTTGGGTTAAAAATTTAGGTGAGCAAATTTCAACCGAGTATAAAGTTCAACTCTTTGCTGATGTTAATCAAGATTCGATTGCTGCAATTTCAGAATTAATTTCGGAAGTGAGCGGAAATGATTTATTGAGTAAAGATTCTACAAATTTTAGCTTTGCTGTGACACAATTCACTATCGGTCTTAATCGCTTTATTGTTAAAGTTAGTCTCTTAGCTGATGAAGATACACTCAATAATATAGCCTTCACTTCATTGCAAAAAGTTGTGATTAATGAATTGAGAAATGACCTTGTAATAAATGAAATCATGTATGCTCCAGCAACCGGGGAACCCGAATGGATTGAATTATTCAATAGGAGTTCTAAATCTATTGACTTAAAAAATTATAAAATAGCTGATTCGAATGACACACTTACTGTAAATGTTAATTCCATTTTTGTTAATCCTTCAGAATATATTGTATTCACAAGAGACAGTTCTATTCTTCAATATTATAATGTTAGTTCAAAAATTATTAAAGCGACATTCCCAACATTGAATAATGACTTTGATAAAGTAGTGATTTTAGATTCCCTTAATAGAGCGATTGATTCACTCAGATATCACTCAAACTGGGGGGGAGCATCAGGAGGAAAATCTTTAGAAAGAATTAGCACTGAGATATCCTCAACAGATTCGAGTAATTGGAAAACTAACAATTCTACTGCTAAAGCAACACCGGGGAAAATAAATTCAGTAACAAGAAAACAATATGATGTTCAACTTACACAAGTCTTTTCTGAACCATATTATCCCATTACTGGTGATAATGTTTGGTTGTATGCGAATGTAAAAAATATTGGCAATGAAAATTTAAGTTTCATAATTCAACTTTATGAAGACAATGATTTCGACTCAACTTCGACCAATAAAATTTATGAGTCTTCAATATACAATTTGAATATTAACGATTCAGTTTTGGTAAAAATTGAATACCCAATCATGAATTTAAATTCGAAGCAACAGTTTATAGTTAATGCTTTTAATCAAATAGATGAAGATATAACTAACAATTCAATTGTATATACTCTAACTTCAGGGTATCCAAGGAATTCAATTGTAATAAATGAGATTATGTATGTTCCAACCGGCGGAGAACCTGAGTGGGTTGAGTTATTTAATCCGGGCACTGACAATATCCTATTAAAGGATTGGGCAATTTCTGATATTTTAACAACTCCGGTGGAAGTATTCATACGTGATTCGGTTATTATTAATAGTGGTGAGTTCTTAGTGATTACAAGGGATTCGACTATATTTAATTATCATAGAGCAATCCCCTCAAAATTGGTACGAGTTAGCTTACCAAATTTAAATAATGATTCAGATGGAGTTATTCTATATGACGAAAGGGGAGCAGTAATCGATTCTCTCCTTTATTCAAGCACCTGGGGAGGAACAAGTGGATTTTCTCTCGAAAGAATATCTTCAGTCGGTTCCCCAACAATTCAGTCAAATTGGGGAACTTCAAAAGATATCGAGCAAAGCACACCGGGGAGAATAAATAGTATTTCTCAAAAAGATATTGATTTAACTTTTTCGAATGTTCATTTTACTCCTCAATACCCAAAGCTTGGAGATGAAGTTACTATTTCAGTAACAGTTAAGAACTTAGGAAGTCAGACATCTTCTCCATTCAGTTTAGTCTACAAAACTCAAGTTGATTCTTTAAATGCTGAAGTTTTTGTTCTTGATTCACTAGTTGTTTTAGGGATTAATTCTTTTGACTCATCACAAATAGCTGCAAGAAGAACTATCCCGAGTCTTCAAGCTCGAACTAAAGTTACTGTTGAAATAATAAGTGTTGATGATAATGATCCATTTAACAACATTATTCAACGATTTGTTGAGCCCGGATATGCCTCAAAAACTATTTTAATTTCGGAGATAATGTATGATCCTAAGAATAATGAACCTGAGTGGATTGAAATTGTTAATGTGTCATCAGATACAATTAACTTAAAAAACTGGTCGGTCAGTGATCTACTCACTACTCCAACTAAGGTATTTATTACTTCAAGTGACTATTTTTTGTCTCCACAGCAGCGAGTTGTCTTGGCGCGGGATACAACTTTAAGTTCTTTTTATCCCGGAATATATATTCAGCAAATCAAAACACTTTTTGGAACACTTAGCAGCACCTCTGATGGAGTCTTGATTTATGATTTTAGAAATGCAATAATTGATTCAGTATCTTATAAATCATCATGGGGTGGTAGAAATGGTTTTTCACTCGAAAGAATAAACTTAAGTGGAATATCTAACGACAGCACAAATTGGGCAACATCACTCTATCGAGCAACACCCGGGCAGAGTAACTCAGTTGAGAATGCTCCGTCTTATTCGCGGAATCAAATAATAATTAATGAAATTATGTATGAGTCGGATATCGACAATAATGAATTCATAGAGTTCTATAATTCAAGTAATGATACTATAAATATTGGTGGTTGGCGGATAGAGGATGAGAAAAGAAATTTTTATAAATTAAGTGATACATCATTGATGATACCTCCGGGTGAGTTGTTTGTATTATTGGCGGATTCCATTAGTCTTCAAAAATATTCTAATCTTGTTAATCATCTATATAAAACTGTTTTGAGTGTGTCTAATCTTGGGTTGGTAAATTCGGGCGAACTAATTTTACTTAAGGATTTAAGAGGAAATATTATAGATTCAGTTTTTTATTCCGATTCTTGGCATAACAAACAAATAACAACAACCAGGAATAAGTCATTAGAAAGAATAAATCCCCAAGTAGCTTCTCATCTAAGTTCAAATTGGAGTACTTCGGTACATAGTGATGGAGCAACTCCGGGTAAGACTAATAGTATTTTTGCGGACAATTCACAGAAATCTAAAAGTATCTCTATTGAGCCTAATCCGTTTTCTCCCGATAATGATGGCTATGAAGATTTTACAATTATCAACTACAATTTAACTCAGTCGATTGCTCAAGTAAGAGTAAAAGTTTTTGATAATAAAGGAAGATTAGTACGGAATCTTGCAAACAATTTGCCGTCTGGAAATAAAGGGTCCATCGTATTTGACGGAAGAGATGATGGCGGAAATCCATTGAGAATTGGAATTTATATTGTGCTTCTTGAAGCTGTTGGTATAGATAATAATGTTATTGAAACACTCAAGACCGCAATTGTAGTCGCGAGAAAATTATAATTAATATTCTGCAAGTGATTAAAATGGTATCTGAAAAGAAATATTTTACACCGAAAACAGCAAAGAAAACTTTACCGCTTGTTAAAAAGATTGTTGAGGACATTTTGGCTGAGGGACAGAGTGTCAAAAGAATATTGGAATATAAAAGTGCAACCTTAAATGATGATATAGTCAGAACATCTTTAAGCAAAATAGAAAACTATATTAATGAATTATTGGAATTAGGTTGCTATTTCAAGGATTGGAATTTTGAAGTTGGATTAGTCGATTTTCCGGCAATAATTAAAGGGGAAGAAGTATTCTTATGTTGGAAAAGTGATGAGCCTGTTTTGTTATATTACCATTCAATAGCTGAGGGATTTAAGGGAAGAAAACTAATTCCGGAGGAGTATTATATTGATTAAAAATTTTAGATGCATGACATTCAAAAAGCCGAAGCAAGAAACTAGGTGTTTGTATTGCGGAAATGTTACGGAAATTATCTGGGTTCATGGGCATGGTGAATGTGCTTATTGCCATACCAATATTGATGAGTGTTGTCGAGGAGAAGTAAATGATAAAAACAATGAAGCTATTATGAAAGAGATAAATAAAGATGTTAAAACTGGCAGTATTTGACTTAGATGGTACTCTCACAGATTCAAGTGAAACTATTTATAGGACCGCAATTCAAACTTTTAACAAACTTGGTTTAAAAGTTAATCTACCTAAAAATGAACTTGATAAAAGAATTGGAGCACACTTTGGTGAGATTTTCGAAGAGTTGGGAATTAAAGTTGATGATTTAGAAAATTACATTGAAATTTATAAATCACTTTACATCCATTTTATTGAGTACACTACACTATATCCGGGAGTTACTGACCTATTAAATTTTCTAGTCGAGAAAGAAATAAAAGTTGCACTCCTCACAACAAAAGCTCAAACACAAGCTGAAATGATTCTCGGGCATTTTCAGCTAAAAAAATATTTTAATTATATTATGGGAAGGCGTCCAAATATTCCTCATAAACCTTCACCTGAGCCACTTAAAATTATTCTGACTGAACTTAATGTGAATCCATCAGAAGCAATAATGATAGGCGATACCGAGTATGATTCGAGGTGTGGTAAATCAGCAAATGCACAAACTTGCTTAGTGACTTACGGCTACCGAACCGAAGCCCAACTCAAAAATGAATCTCCTGATTATCTAGTCAACTCAAGCTCAGCAATTATGCGAATTTTCAGTTAAAAAATTTAGAAAAAGAATTTACTAAACTTAGCCATCACAGCTGAACTAATTATTGATGCTGTTTCATCAATCGATAATAATCCGGTATTAATTGTTAAATCATAAAAAATCGGATTCGAGGCATCTTTGTGATAATGTTCGTCAATAAATTTGTTTCGCTTTTTATCTTCACTATTTACAAAATCAATCGCATCTTGTTTGGTGTTACCGTAAAACTCCTGCACATTTTTTATTCGCAAATCAGTAGGTGCGACCAACCTAACATGAAAACAATTTTTTAAGTATGAAGTAATAAAGTTTGCTCCTCTTCCAATAATTATACAATTCCCCTTATTTGCAATCCGGAGAATAGTTTCGGTTGTTTTTCGCTGAAGTTTAATCAGTGGTGGATGAATTCCAAATACTTCATTCATAACCTGCAACAAAAAAGGTTCCTCGGACTCCCCCATGAATTTTGCAAGTTGCTTGGGTAATTTATGGTCTTCAATAACTTTTTCAATCAGATTTTTATCGAAGATAGCCCATTCCTCTTTACTTAATTTAGAATTTGGTTTTAGTAAATCAATTAACTTTTCTGCGATTATTCCGGAACCTGCGCCGGCTTGACGAGAGATTGTGATACAAGGACCGATTTGTTTATTGTGGCTTACATCAGACTCTTGCGAATGTCTTTCGATGTAGATTTTTGCTTTTTCTAACGAACCGCTGACTTTCATAATGCCTCCTAATGCTAAAATGAAATCGGTTTAAGAAATTACAAATTTTAGGTTGGTAGAATGTAGTAAAAAATTATTTAAAAGGTAAGACATACGAAATTAGATGTTGTTTGACGTATAAAGGAGTTAATACAAAATTGTTGTATTAAACTCCCATATCTGTCAAAGTAGGATTCTTAAGCTTCGGCTGCTTCAGCTATTTCTGAAGAAACTAAAATCCTACCGCAATATTCGCAGTTGAATAATTTATTGTTTCTTCTAATTTCTAATTGTCGTTGTGAAGGTACTATGTTTTGGCAACCGGAACAAGCGGATCTTTTTATTGTAACTACACCTTTTCCTTTTTTCGCTTTACGGATTCTCATATAAACTGAGTAGTCCCCTTTTTTAACGGTTTCCTCAATTCTCTTACGTTCATCTCGAAGCTTTACTTCTTCTTTTTCGTGAGTTTTAACAATTTGCTCAAGGTCTGCTTTCTTATCCTCAAGTTCCTTTTGCAAGTCGTTAAGCAATGGAGTTATGTCTTCAATCTCTAGCGACAGCTTTTTGCTTAGATCAGCTAAAGCATCATTCTCCATACTTAATCGCTTTACAACTTCATCTGAATGATCAATCTCTTTTGTAAGAGCATCATACTCTTTGTTATTTCTTACTGAAAATAACTGAGCTTTGAATTTCTTCTGATTTTCGAGAATACGATCAACTTCTTTTTCATTCTTATCGCGTTTTTCGATTGATTCTTGTTGCTCGGTTTGCTTTTCAGTAATTGTTCTTGAAATATCGTTCATTCGATTTTCGAGATTTTGGACAGCCAGCGGAAGATCGCCACGAAGTTCTTCGAGCTCATCCAGTTGATCATCTATAAGTTGTAATTTATAAAGCGATGTTAATCTATTTATCAATTTAAGGACTCCTTTTATGTTTTTAAATATTCGATTGGATTGGTTTTACTTTCAGAAATAAAAACTTTTATCTCTTCATTATTCTCTTTGAATAAACCTTCTAATCTTTTTTTCAATTCAAATAAAATCGGGTATTCAGTTTCAAAATGCCCCGCATCAATTAAGCAAATTTTACCTTCAGCTTCCTGAAATGTGTGATATTTAATATCTGCAGTAATGAACGCTTCAGCATTGATGCTGATTGCTCTATTTAATAAATCACTTCCGGAACCACCACAAACAGCGATTCGTTTTATTCTTCTGCCGGAACCTTTACAATATCGGAGGTTCTTCAAGTTCAGTTTTATAGCAACAAGATTAAGGAATTCTTCTTGACTTAAATCTCGTTCTAAATTTCCAACAGCACCCGAGCCATATTGAAAATTATCATTCTCTAAATTATAAATTTCAAAGGCAGGTTCTTCAAATGGATGAAATTCCTTAATTGCTTTAACTGCTCTAGAAATATTCCAATTATCGAAGACTGCTTCTAATCTTACTTCATCAACAATTTCGAAATTTCCCTTTTCACCGAGAGTTGGATTACTATCGTCGTTGCCTAGAAATGTTCCCTTAATTTCAATTTGATTGCTGCATTTTTCATAATTACCAATTATGCCTCCACCGGCTTCAAATAAGGCCCTTGAAACAGTGTCGACTGAATTTCTAGGAACATAGACAACAACTTTTTTTCTGCTAGATTCAGACGGAGCCAGAAATTCAATATTATTAAGGTCAAGCTTTTTGGCAAGTTCGAAACTCACTCCATCTTTTGTGAAATCAAGATTTGTATGGTAAGAAATTGCGGTTGTTCGGTTTAAGATAAGTTTTTCGATTAATTTGGATTTGGGGTCAGAGTCTAAATTTAATTTTTTTATGGGATAAAAAAGTAGTGGGTGGTGTGAGATGATTAGGTTGCAGTCTTTTTTAAGTGCCTCGTCTGCAACCTCATCGTTTATGTCGAGAGTTAAAAGAACATTCTTTATGTTCCTCTCTAGCTTTCCGACCTGGAGCCCGACATTGTCTTTGCTCCAAGCAGCTCCAAGCGGAGCCCATTCTTCAATAAATTTAGATAGTATTTTACAATTCATAACAAAAAAAATGCACTTCAGATGAAGAAGTGCATTTTTATAATTTTAATTCCTGTTCTCTTGTGATAATTTTTTTGCACTGAGCCTATTTTTATAAAACCGTTTACATAACTTTATTTTCATGTTGCTAAGATAAAAGATTGAGAAATAATTATCAAGAATTAAGCCATATTTTTTTGAAAAGTTGGTTCAATCCAACGACCATCTTGTTTTATTAATTCAATTAACTGGTCAACTGCATATTCGGTATCGATACTTCTTCGAACAATATCTTTATTTCTATATAACGTTATTTTTCCAATACCTGATCCTACATAGCCATAATCAGCATCAGCCATTTCTCCCGGTCCGTTCACAATGCAACCCATTATTGCAATCTTTACTCCCTTTAAGTGCTCAGTTCTTTTTCTGATTTTGTCCGTTGTTTCCATTAAATCGAAAAGAGTTCTTCCGCAAGAAGGGCATGCAATGTACTCTGTCTTAGAAATTCTCACTCGTGCTGCTTGTAGTATACCAAAAGAAATTCTATTTATCTCCTTTAAACCGAAATTTTTTGAATCACTCATTAAAAATATTCCATCACCAAAACCATCGATTAGAAGGGAGCCAACATCTGTTGCTGAATGAAGCATAAAATTCTCAAAATTCGACTCGTCATATTTTCTTTTGATGATTACCGGATTATGAATCTGCTTTTTTATTAGTTCGAAAAATATTCTTCTAAGTTCAGCCATTGCATGTGAATTGGTGGTCTGAATTATTAATATCAGTGAAGAATCATTTTTGATTAGGTTAAAATTTTCATCACTTAAATCATCTATTGTTAGAATAACAAAGTTAAAAATTGAGCCGTCGTTATTCCATTTTTTGTATTCATCAATTGTAAAGAGGGGATAACCTTTTTCGTTTATTGAAGAATTTTTCCAATGAGAGAAATTATAAACAGCCTTTAATCCATTTGGTATATCAAAATTAATTTTCTGATTGCCAAGAAAAACAAAATCAGAAGCCATATCATTCATTGACCATTTATCAGTAACTTCATCGTAGAAGTAGCCAATTTGTTCAAGCTCAGAATAGTGATTAATTCCGGTGACACTATAATCAGCAAAAACTCTTGGAACATTTGAACCCCCTATACCAAGTGCTTCCGATGAAGTTCTTCGAGAGTAATCAAATGGATTGATGGGATTAGAATCGATAGGGATAATCAGCTTATGAGAACTTCTATTCTCATACCTATTTACTAAAGCTTTTGCGACTGGTGGTTCGAATTCAGGGTCTTCCGTTAAAGAAACCCGAATAGTATCTCCAATTCCGTCTTCCAATAAAGAACCTATTCCGACAGCAGATTTAATCCGCCCATCTTCACCATCCCCGGCTTCGGTAACTCCTAAATGAAGTGGATAATTCATCCCTTCAGCCTCCATTTTATTTATCAGAAGACGATAAGCTTGAACCATAACTTGTGGATTACTTGCTTTCATTGAGAGAACAATATTGTGATAATCCAGGCCTTCACATATTCGCAAAAACTCCAATGCTGACTCAACCATACCGAGTGGACTATCTCCGTAACGGCTCATAATGCGGTCAGAAAGAGAACCATGATTTGTACCGATTCGCATTGCGGTTCCGTATTCCTTACAAATTTTTACGAGAGGTGAAAATCTTTCGCGGATTCTTTCTATTTCGGCTTCGTACTGAGCATTGGAATATTCGATAGTTTCAAATTTTTTTTTATCAACATAATTGCCCGGATTCACTCTCACTTTTTCTACAATTCGGGCAGCCATTTCTGCGGCATTTGGTGTAAAGTGGATATCTGCAATTAAAGGAGCAGTGTATCCTCTTTTACGAAGTTCTTTTTTAATCGAATCTAAATTTTTTGCTTCATTTATGCTTGGGGCAGTGATTCTTATATATTCACTTCCGGCTTCAATCATTCGAATGGATTGTTCAACTGTAGCGCTAGTATTCATGGTGTCAGTAGTAGTCATTGATTGAATACGAATTGGGTTATTTCCACCAAGTGGAACATCCCCAATGTAAACTTCACGAGTTTTATATCGCTTGTATTGAGTTAAACTTTCACAGTATCTTTTTATATCGTTAATTTTTTTGTTCATCATCTCAGACTATTTTGAGTTTAGTATCATAATTATTGAATTAATAAAATTTTGACTTTGGGAAGAATCGGAAGCCGTTACAATATTCCTATCAATTACAACTCCATTATCTTTAAAATCAATTCCATTCTTTATAAGTTCCATTTTATTCAGAGGAAAACAAGTCGCCGAGTGACTTTTTAATGCTCCTGAAGTTGCTAAAATTAGTGGTGCTGCACAAATCGCTCCGATTACTTTCTTCTTCGAATAAAAATTTTGAATAATTTTTTGAAGTGATAAGTGTTCAGAGTACTTTCTTATTCCATTTCCACCAATAATTATTAAAGCAGAAAAATTATTTGGGTTTACATTAAGAATACTAACATCATTCTTTACCTTCAAGCCTGATGTGCCAATGCAATATTCGGAAGCATCTGATGTTACAAAAATGATAAATCTTTTTGAAGCGAGGCTAGACTTTATGGTAAGATATTCTTCCTCGCTAAAGTCGGACTTTGCTAAAAACAGAAGAACACTATTTTTTATGAATTGATTAATATTTTTATCCTTTTATTCACCTTTTCAAATATACTCAATCGATAATAAAGTGAAAAATAACTCAATATCATATTTGTATTTGAATGAGTAGTTTTGATTATCTTTGCATCAATTCAAAAACTAAGTTAATTAAATGAGAATCCCTGAACAAAAAGTTGAAGAAATATTACACTCCGCAGATATAGTTGATTTTGTCGGGCAGTTTGTACAACTCCGTAAGCGTGGGAAAAACTATGTCGGATTATGCCCATTTCACAACGAAAAAACTCCATCTTTTACCGTTAACTCAGAAAAGCAAATTTATTACTGTTTCGGGTGTCAAGAAGGTGGGAATGTTTTTAAGTTTTTGATGAGTTATAAGAAGATTTCGTATGTTGAGGCAATTCAAGAAATCGCCGGTGATTTAGGAATTAACATTGAATATGAAGAAAATAAGTTTGGCGTTCAGTCTGAAACTGAAGTCTTATTTGATATAAATGAAGAAGCTGCAAGATTCTTTTCTAATAATCTATTGAAATCTGCTGAGGGGGAAAGAGGTAGACTTTATTTCGATAATCGAAAAATTAAAATAAATTCTATACGCTCGTTTGGTTTAGGTTATGCTCAGACAAAGCGTGATGCATTGGTTAACCACCTTCTCGAGAAGAAAATTGACATTGAAAAAGCAATCGAACTTGGTTTAATCGGTAGGACTGATAAAGGCGTTTTGTATGATAGATTTAGTAATAGGCTAATCTTTCCAATCTTTTCTCCAAACGGAAGGGTTATTGCATTTGCCGGAAGAGTTTTTGAGACTTCTGACAATATGGCGAAATACATCAATTCTCCTGAATCAAAAATTTATTTTAAAGGTCGGATTCTTTATGGTTTGTCTCACTCTAAAGATGAAATCAGAAAATTGAATTCAGCTTTGTTGGTTGAAGGTTACATGGATTTGATTTCACTTCATCAACATGGGATTAAAAATGTTGTAGCAGTTTCGGGTACCGCATTAACAGAAGACCAAGTTCAATTACTCTCGAGATATACTAAAAATGTTGTACTTTTATTTGATGCTGATAATGCTGGAATAAAAGCTTCGATGAGGAGTATCGAGATTTTGCTTAAGCAAGATATGAATATCAAAATTGTATCTCTCCCCGCCGGTGAAGATCCCGACTCCTTTGTTCAAAAGTTTGGAAAAGATGAGTTTTTAAATTGTATACAGAGAGCTGTAAATTTTTTGGAGTATCAGTTTTCCATTTATGAATCGAGTGGAAAGTTTGCAGATCCGGTTTCATCAACAGAAGCAATCCGTGAATTGGTTAAGCCCATCGGATTAATTTCAGATGAGTTAAAAAGGAGTATGCTGATTAAATCGCTTGCTGAAAAATTTAATCTTCGGGAGAAGTTGCTTGAATCTGAAACCGAAAAAGTTCTTAAGAATTTAGCAAGAGAAACTGGTAGGGTTGATAAAACTGTTTCAAAAGAAGAAGCACTTCAACTCATTGACAAGAGCGTTTCGGAAAGAGAAAAAGAGTTAAAACCTTTACTGAAACTTGAAAAAGAGATACTTCAAATTTTGTTGGAAGGAAAGTCTTCAATATTAGATTACATATTTGAAAATATAGATGTAGAAGATTTTTATCTAATTGAACACAAAAAGATTTTTGAGTTGGTAAGAACAATGAATCAGAGCGTTGACTATTTTAATGTCAATAGTCTGCTTGCAAAATTGAATGATGAAACACTCCAAAAATATTGTATTGAATTGAGTGTTGATAAGTATCGGATAAGTGATAAATGGGACTCAAATAATGTAATAGAAAATGAAAAAAGTGCTATAAAACATGCTAAAGACCTAGTTAGAAAAATTAAGTTAATCCCTATTGAACAAAGCATTAGAGACAACTTTGAACAGATTAAATCAGTTAAAGATGAAAAATTGCAAATTGAGTTAATGCGAGAGAATAGTGAATTAAACCAAGAGAAAAAATTCATCGAACAAAAATATTCATAATAATCAAAATGGAATTAAGACAAGCCAAAACCGGTAAATTAATGATTGAGATTCTCCCGAATAAATGTGATTTCTGTGGATGCTGTGTAGGGGTGTGTCCGGAAGATGCAATCGAGCTAAAGGAAGCTGAAATTTTTATTATTGATGAGAGGTGCACTAACTGTTCAAAGTGTATCTGGAGTTGTCCAATTGAGGTTATTGTATTAAATAAAAATGGTCTTATTAAGAAATAAAATAGTATAGTATAAATTGAAAAAACAATATGATATAATAGTAGTTGGTGCAGGACCTGCGGGCTCTATGGCGGCGAGATACGCTGCGGAAAAAGGAGTATCTGTTCTGATGCTCGAGAAAGACCGTGATGTCGGCTATCCTGTTAGATGTGGTGAAGCAATAAGTAAAGCAGGAGTGGAAGAGTTTATTCCAATCGATGAAAAATGGATTGCAGCAACGATTAGCAGATTTGGTTTTGTGGCTCCAAATGGTAACGAAGTTTTTATAAATTTTGGAGATGCCGGATTTGTACTCGAACGAAGATTATTTGATTATGCTTTAGCTCAATCTGCAGCAGAAGCGGGGGTTGAAATTCTAACACGTGCTTACGTCTATGGACTTATTATTGAGGATGATATTGTAAAAGGAGTTAAGTACGAGTACCGCGGTGAGCAACACGAAGTCTATGCAAAAGTTGTAATTGCAGCTGATGGGGTTGAATCAAGAGTTGGTAGATGGGCAGGGTTAAAGACTCATATCGACTTTAGAGATATGGAAGCTGCCGTTCAAGTTACTGCTGCAAATATTCCTATAGATCAGAATACATTGTATTTTTATTTTGGTAAAGATGTTGCCCCCAATGGATATTTCTGGGTTTTTCCAAAAGGGAATAATAAAGCCAATATCGGTTTGGGAGTAAGTGGAATAACCGGTAAGAAGAGGTCGGCTTTATCATATTTAAATGACTTTATGGAAAAACACTATCCTAATGCTCCAATTCTTACATCAATTGCAGGAGGAGTTCCGTGTAGCATTACCCTCGATAAAATTTCCGCTCCTGGGATAATGCTTGTTGGTGATGCAGCTCGTCAAGTAAATCCATTGAGCGGTGGTGGTATCGCAAGTGGGATGATAGGTGGAAGTATTGCCGGTACAATTGCCGGAGATGCCATCAAAAATAATAATCTTACCCACATACTAACTTACGATAAGGCATGGGGTGACCGCCTTGGTAAGCGACACGAAATATTTAATCGAATAAAAAACGGTATTTATAATTTTTCGGATGAAAAATTTAATTTAATTGCTCAATCATTTCTAAAAGTACCTGAAGAAAAAAGAGGACTGGGTAATTTGTTTGTGACTGCCCTAATGAATCAGCCCTCTTTGTTAGTTGATGTTGCAAAAGTTTTTCTGGTTAAGTAAAAACTTTTTGGGTTCTTGGTACTATAATTCTAAGCTCACACCGATTGATGGCAATATTCCAATATTACTTGTTTTATCAACTGATTGTGTCCGTGCATCCCATCGATAAAAGCTAATATTATTGCGATTGTAAATATTCTGTATATCGATGTATGTTATTAGTGCCCAGTCAGAGAAATTCCATCTTCGATCAATGCGGATATCAAGACTATGTAAATCAGGAAGTCTATCGGAATTATATAGTGCGACTGTTTGGCTTCCATCAAAGTTGAATGGGGTATAAGGTTTTCCTGTTGCAAATCGAAACTTCATACTAGCTTCCCATCTCTCGTTAAAGATGTAACCAGCACTAACATTGAAAATCCATTTTTGATCATAACTACCGGGTCTTTTTATCCCATCTAAAGCTTTGAAAAAACTTTCACTATATGTTAGTGACAATACTCCATAGTGTGGAATATCAGAAGATTTTTTCTGAAGTGATAACTCAATCCCTCTTGCATAGCCATTCCCATCACTTGAAAGTTGTTCTAAACCAAATGAAGAATAATTATCATCAGCCCCCACATAACCTGCTCCTGTATTTGCTAAAACTAAGTATGGTCGCGAAATACTGGTTGGATAATTTGAATAGTCTTTATAGAAACCTTCTAATCTTACGTTTATATCATTCCTCAAACGGTAATCGATTCCGGATATATATTGATTAACCTTTATTTGCTTAAGATCTTTGTTTCTGCTATCTGCAATTAACCATATATATGAAGGAGATTGATGATAAATCCCCGTACTGAAATTTAATGTTGCTTTGTCCGTCAGCATATAAGCTAAAGATAGGCGCGGACTAATGCTCAAATTGTCAGTAATTTCGTTAAAGTAATCAAGACGAATTCCCATATTTAATCGTAAACGGCTAAAATAGAATCCGCTGTACTGGAAGTACAAATCAGATTTCCAGAAATTTGCTTTATCTGTCAATGAAGTTATATTAAGAGTTTCTCCAAATGTTGTTCTGAAGAAAGGTAGTTTTACATCCGCATTAAATTGAATAAATTTAACCGACGCTCCGATATTAAATTCTGACTTAGAAGATAGTTTGTAGATTATATCACCTCGTAGGGTATTTTCCTTCTCTTTTGAAACATTCATAAAAATCGGATTTAGAAGAGAATCTCTCTGAGTTGTTTCATAATCTACAAAATTTCTACTTAGACTAATTGTGTAAAATCCTTTATCAAAAAGATGTCTAAAGGAAAATCCGGTTAAGTATTGAATTTGATCACTAGCAAGCGCACGAGAGTTGTTATAACGTTGGTCTTCGGTATCGTTAAAAAATCTTACATTATCAAATGCACCTACCAAAAGAAATGACAATGAATTGCGTGTATCAAAATTGTAATTAAATTTGGTTAAGACATCATAATATTCAGGTACAAATCCGAAACCTGCTGCTTTAAATATAAAATCAAGGTAACTCCTTCTGGCAGAGAAGAGGAAACTTGCCTTTTCTGAAATTGGTCCTTCAGCATTCAATCCAAATTGTGTTGCTGATATTGTAGCTTTTCCTCCTAATTTATCTTTTCGACCTTCGCGCAAGTCGATTGTAAGCACACTCGACAGTTTATCTCCGTAAAGTGCAGAAAATCCACCGGTTGAAAAAGATGTTTCACGTACAAAATCAAGATTCACATAACTCAATGGTCCGCCAGACGCTCCTTGTGTTCCAAAATGATTGATGTTCGAAACAGGAAATCCATCAACTAAAAACAGATTTTCTGAAGGGGCACCACCTCGTACTACTAAATCATTTCGTCCCGCATCTGCTTGAGCAACACCGGGTAATATTGATAACGCTCTAACAACATCTTCAAAACCACCGGGTGCTCTTCTGATTTCTTCATAACTAAAATTGCGGACACTATTTACTTCAGTTGGATTATTTTGAAAAAAATCGGAAGTGACAACAACATTGTCCAATTCGATAATTGATTCTTTAAGTTGAAAATCAATCATAGCGGGTCTAGCTGAATTAACGACTGCGTCAGTTTTGGTAATCGCATCAAAACCAATTGCTGAGGCACGAATTTGGTAATTCCCGACCGGAATGTTTTTTATTGTATAATTACCCTCTTCATTTGTGGCAGCTCCAATGTTTGTTCCCAAAAGAAAAATGTTCACACCGGGAATTGGCTTTTTTGTAGTTGCATCAACTACTTTCCCCATGATGCTTCCGGTGTTTTCCTGCCCCAATGTGATGTTGCTGAATATGTAAATTAGTGCAATTAGCTTAAAGAGGTTTTTCATAATATCTAGTTAAATAATTTTTAAAATTTTAATTACACTAACTTAAACTTTATTATTGCAAGAAAAGTTCAATATTTTCAAATATCGTGCATTTTAGTATTTTAGGGACGGAATAAATTATTAATCTCCAAAATCATTTTCATCAAGAGTCGGTGAATTATATTGTTAGATTTATTTTTAGCCTTAGACGAAAACTTCAAAGTTACTGCTTGTAACCAATCGGTTAAAGAATACCTAGGTAAAACCGAACCCGAGATTATCGGAGAGTCAATCTGGGAATTATTTAAAGCTACAATTTCTATGAGTGATGTTACAAATGGGCTTGAAAAAGAAACCCAATGGAAAACAACACACATTTATAGTTATAACCGGATTAAATACGTATTTTTTATATCAATCGGAAAAGTCCTTTCTGCAACAAAAATTTCATATATAGTACATGCTTATTCAAAGAAAGAGGCAGATGTACTTCTCGAGCAGAAGGAAGAAATCTTTTTTGAAATCCAAAGAATGTATGAGCACATAAATGGTTATTTTTGGTCTAGTAATGTTGAAAATGGGAAAGAGCAATTTTATTTCCATGAGAATATAAAAAAGATTACAGGTTACACAATCCGTGAAATCGAGCAACTTCCCGGGAGACTGTTGTACCTAATTCACAAAGATGATGTCTCTGAAGTTATCAAGGAATTGAATATTTTTTCATCTGCCGGAAGAAAATTTTCGCTTTCACTTGACTATAGAATTGTTAGAAAAGATAAGCAAATTCGATGGGTAAAAGAAAGTTTTTCAGTACAGCGAGACGTTAGAGGAAAAATTATAAGTACTGCAGCAGTTGTGATTGATATCTCCGAATTGAAAGATGCTGAAGTCAGAATGTTGCGCTCAGAAAATGAGCTTAAAGAATTAAATGCAGCTAAAGATAGATTCATAAACATTCTTTCACACGATTTGCGAGCCCCATTTACTAGTATTTTGGGTTTTTCGGAAATTTTGTTAGCGGAACCTAATCTCCCTCTTAAAGAAAAAAATGAATATCTTAATTATATTTATGATGCATCTCAAAGTCAGCTACAGTTTATCAATTACTTACTTGATTGGTCAAGGTTAAAGACCGGCTCGCTTAAAATTGAACCTCAAAGATTAAAAGCACAGGGAATAATTTATCAGTGTATCTCTGCCTTAACCGGAAATGCAATCAGAAAAAATATCGATATTCAGATTGATATTGCTGATGATTTGTACATTCAAGTTGATGAAAGATTATTAACACAAGTTGTTTTGAATATTCTTAGTAATGCAATTAAATTCTCATTCGAAAACTCAATTATCGAAATTTCAGCTTCACTGTTTAATGAAACTCAAGTTGAATTTGTTATTAAAGATTTCGGAATGGGAATAAAAACTGAGGATCAGGGAAAAGTTTTCTCAATCGATAAGTCATTCACACGAGATGGAACCAAAGGTGAAAAGGGGAGCGGATTTGGCTTAGCTCTGGTTCGAGAAATCATTGAAAAACATAGCGGTGAAATTTGGTTCTATTCCGAGGAAGGGAAAGGGACTGAATTTCATTTTACTTTCCCTGTTCCATCTAATACGATTCTTCTTGTTGAAAGTGATGAACATGATCGAACAAAATATGTCACATGTTTAAATGAATCATTCAAATCATTCAAAGTTCTTCAGGCTGAAAATGGTTACGAAGCAATGAACATAATTTTTGAAAGTTTTCCAAATCTGATTATTGCAAGTCATCAAATGCCACTGATGAATGGAATACAAATGATTGAAGCTCTAAAAAAAGGTGACAGTTCATTAAAATATCCGATAATTATTATTGGCGATGATATCTCAGATGAATCAAAACGAAGATATCAACAACTCGGAGCAAGATCAGTTATCGAAAAACCTTTTAATAACGATTATCTGATTAAAATTGTGAAATCAACATTAAACTAAATTTTTGATTAATTCGGAGTTAGTGTTTGACAAATAATAAAAAGTTTTGGCAAGCTTTATATACCCAGTCGCGGCAAGAGTTTAAGGCAGAAACACAGCTAACAGCTATTGGAATTGATTCCTATATGCCAAAAATTTCTCGCATAAAGCAGTGGAGTGACAGAAAGAAAAAAGTAACCGAGCCATTGTTACGTGGTTACATTTTTATTTTTGCCGATGAAAAAGAACGACTTGAGGCTATTCAATTAAATTCGATAGTCCGTTCGGTTTTCGATAATGGCAAACCGGCAAAAATTCATGAATTTGAAATTGAGAACCTTCGAAATTTTGTAAATGAAACATTTGAGTATAGAGTGAATAACGGTATAGTCAAAGGGGCTAAAGTTAAAATTGCTAGCGGTCCTTTTTCTGGTGTTATAGGAACCGTTATCGATGAATCGAATCAGAAATCTCTACATGTATCTTTGGAGTTCATAAATCGAACTGTAATTGCGCAACTTACTGAAGGAACTGAGTTTGAAGTTCTGACAGCTTCTCAACTTAAACAATTAGGATAGAAAATGATTAATTCTTCTGAAATATCTAAACTCGTTAAGGGGGATAAAATAAATTATTTTCTACTAATTAGGAGAGCTGAAGTAAAAGTTTCAAAGACTAATAAGAAATTTCTTTCGATGGACCTTGGAGACCAAAGTGGCGCTATCTCAACCAATTTATGGGAGGAATACGAACAGATATTTGACCAATTCATTGTTGGTAAAGTTGTGAAAGTTGCCGGTACAATTGAGGAATATCAAGGTTCACCCCAACTTCGAATTGAAACAATTAGATTAACAACTGATTCTGAACTTGTAACCCCGAAAGACTTTCTTCCTCATTCACTTCGAAACCTTGATGAGATGAAAAGTGAATTGGATTCTTTTATAAATAGTATTGAGAACACTTATTTAAATCAGCTAGTAAAAAATCTATTCTCTGGTGAGAGATTTGAAAAATTTATTGATGCACCGGCTGGAAAGACCATTCACCATTCATACATCCACGGACTTTTAGAGCACACACTCGAGATTGCAAAAATTTGTGACCTGATGGGGAAGATTCATCCGGAAATTAATAGAGACTTATTGATTAGCGGGGCGTTATTGCACGATTTCGCTAAAATTGAGGAGCTTCTTTTCGAATCATCTTTTGAGTATTCGGACAGTGGGAAGTTAGTAGGGCATATTGTACTTTGCGCATTATTAGTTGAGAAGGAAATTGAGATGATTGAAGCATTTCCTCACGAGTTAAAAAATCTATTGGTTCATTTAATATTAAGTCATCAAGGGAAACTCGAATTCGCTTCGCCGGTGGTACCTAAAACTTTAGAGGCAATCATACTTTATCAAGCAGATGAGTTAAGCGCAAAATCTAATGCCTATAAAAGAATTCTTTTAAATGACAATTCTGATGCAAAGTGGACAAAGTATTCGTCTCATATTTCAACAGAGTTATATAAAAATTTTTCTAATAAATCAGAACAAATAAAGTCAACTTTATTCGATTAACAAACGAGGTAGTTATGAAGCATGTATTCTATCGTTCATTTTTCATCATTGTATTATTGTTTGGATTTTTGGTCTCCAATAATGCACAATCAGTTGATGAACTTATTGCACAGGGTGATGATTTTTCAACCAAACAATTCAACAATGAAAAAGCCCTCGAGAAATTTATTGCAGCTGATAAGCTTTCGCCTAATAATTGGGAAATATTGTGGAGGCTAAGCAGGACGCTTGTTGATATTGCAGAGCATCTGCCCTCAAATACTGATGCCCAAAAAAATGCACAGTTTGAACAATATAAAAAAGCATTTGAATATGCAGATAAAGCAGTTTCATTAGCTCCCGATAAATCCATTACTTATCTTCGAAGAGCAATTGCAAATGGAAGAATTGCGCTGTTCAAAGGTGTTTTTTCGGTTATCGGAATTGTAAATGACGTAAAAAAAGATTTAGAAAAAGCGATAAAACTTGGTAACGGCGGGAATGAAGTAATTGCATCTTCTTATTATGTTTTGGCTCGCACTCATGCAAAAGTTTGTGAAAAACCATACTTAGTACGAATGCCGCTTGGATTAGGTTGGGGAGATATGAGTGAATCCTTTAAAAATTTCAGAAAAGCTATTGAGTTAAGACCAAATTTCAGAATGTATTACTTAGATGCCGGGAAGGCTTATATTCAAGAAAAAGAATATAAAAAAGCAAAAGAATTATTAGCAAAGATACCATCACTCCCAGTACTTGATGAAGATGATGCTGTTTTTCTTGCTGATTCAAAGAAGTTATTGGAAGAAATTAAAAACAAGTAAAATCATAATAGTCTAGTTTAAAATGTATGATGAATTACTAACTCAGCTTTCAATTTCGAAGAGAATAGTTTTCTTTACCGGGGCAGGAATTTCAGCCGAAAGCGGAATTCCCACTTTTCGGGGTGAAGAAGGTATTTGGCAAAAATTTCGTCCGGAAGAGTTGGCAAATTTTAGTGCATTTATGCGAAACCCTAAACTTGTTTGGGAATGGTATCAGTACAGAAGAAAAATTGTTAGAGATTCTCTACCAAATCCAGGCCACACTGCGATTGTAGATTTTGAAAAATATTTTGATGTTACCGTAATTACACAAAATGTTGATAATCTTCATAATCGAGCCGGAAGCAAAAAGGTTTATGAATTACACGGAAATATTGAACGAAATTATTGTGTTCGTTGTAAAAAGCGTTTCGATTATAAAGAATTTCCCGATACAGAATCTCCGCCTCTATGCGATTGCGGCTCCAATATCCGACCAGATATCGTTTGGTTTGGTGAATACCTTCCACAAGACCAATTTGCAGCCTCAGAAAAAGCAGCCGAACAATCAGATATTTTTTTTGTTGTTGGAACTTCATCAATTGTTTATCCTGCAGCCTCTATAACAAGCATAGCAAAATCGGCAGGAAGTTTTGTTGTGGAGATTAACATTGCTGAAACAGAAATATCTAATCGTGTTAATCTCTTCTTAAAGGGGAAATCGGGAGAAATACTTCCGGAAATTCTCAATCAACTTAAGATGAAATCTCTCTAAGTGAAAAAGCAAAAAATAAAATACATCTGCTCTACATGCGGTTATGAATCATTGCGATGGATTGGCAAATGTCCGGATTGCAATTCATGGAATAGTTTTAATGAGGAGCTGATTGAAACTTCAAAGAAACAAAATTTCACATCTCATCAAACTTATTCACTGAAGAAAATTTCTGATATAAGTACAGAAAAAGAAGTAAGATTAAAAACGGGTATTCACGAGTTCGATAGAGTGCTCGGGGGTGGTTTAGTCCTTGGTTCTGTTGTTTTGATTGGAGGAGATCCCGGTATTGGAAAATCTACTTTAGTTTTACAAGCATCTGCAAATATAAAATCGAAAGTACTTTATGTTAGTGGCGAGGAATCTGCCCAACAAATTAAAATGCGAGCAGATAGATTAAAAGTGAAATCAGACACTTTGTTACTTCTTCCGGAAACTAATCTCCAAACAATTTTTGGTGCAATAAAAACTGAGAATCCCCAAGTTGTAGTTATTGATTCAATACAGACGATGAATAATGAACAACTCGAAAATTCATCGGGTTCCGTAACTCAGATAAGAGAATGTACTTCGCTTCTTTTAGAAGATGCCAAAAAAAATAATTATTCTGTGATTATAGTCGGACATGTTACAAAAGAAGGGGTGATAGCGGGTCCCAAAGTGCTTGAGCATATCGTTGATACCGTAATTCAATTTGAGGGTGAAACTAATCATACATATAGAATTTTAAGAGCTCAAAAGAATCGTTTTGGAAGCACCAATGAAATCGGAATTTTTGAAATGCATGAGAACGGTTTAACAGAAGTGAAAAATCCAAGTGAACTTTTCTTGGGAGAACGTGATAAAAATATTTCAGGGTCAGTTGTTACAGCCAGTATTGAGGGGACTCGCCCTATATTGATTGAAGTTCAAGCATTAGTTACCCCATCAAATTTTGGAAATCCTCAGAGAGTAACAACAGGTTTTGATTATAGAAGATTATCAATCCTTTTAGCAGTTTTAGAGAAAAGAGGGAATTACAGATTATCATCTGCGAATGTTTTTCTTAATATTGCTGGAGGAGTTAAGCTGATTGAACCGGCAGTAGATCTCGCAATTTGTTGTGCGGTAGTTTCAAGTTTGTTAAACCAGACCGCAGATAACTCAACAATAGTTATTGGTGAAGTTGGATTAGGCGGAGAAGTCAGAAGAGTCGGTATGATTGATAAAAGAATTATTGAAGCCGAAAAATTAGGATTTAGAAGAATTATTATGCCAAAGAATAATCATAAAGGGATAAAACACTCATCATCAATTTCACTATTCCCCGTCGAAAATTTATTGGAAGCAATTCCACTAGTACTCCGCTAGAAATCTGCAAAATTCGATTTTCAAAAAAATAATTTGATTTTAAGCTAAATAGAATTAAATTTCAATACTCAGTTAATTATGACTGAGAGGTATATTTATTTATTTATTAGAGGTTCTGGTGAGCACTAAGTTATTTGTAGGGAGCCTGCCCTGGTCAGTTTCAGATGATTCTTTAAAATCAGTTTTCGAACCATTTGGAGAAGTGGTATCTGCTAAAGTGATCAAAGACCGTCAAACCGGTCGTTCAAAAGGGTTTGGCTTTGTCGAAATGGCAAATGATTCAGAAGCAAACAAAGCTATGACAGCTTTAAATGGTTCTGATGTCAGCGGTCGTAACATTATTGTTAACGAAGCAAAGCCAAAAGGATAATCACTGTTACTGTGAGTTTCCCCAAGCAGGCGTTCTATTGAACGCCTTTTTTATTTTAAATAATTTCTGTTTGAAGTTGAACTTTATCTTCGATTTTCGCTTCTAACTTATCCCCTCTGACAACTTTTCCAACTCCTGCCGGTGTTCCGGTAAAAATTAAATCACCAGCTTCAAGTTTCATTATTGATGAGATGTATGATATTAATTCTTCCGGAGGAAAAATCATCTTTGCGAATGAGTCTGATTGTTTAAGTGAGTTATTTACCCACAAAGACATTTTCATATTGGGAGAATACTTAAAAAATTCTTTACCTATAATTTCCGAAATAACAGCAGAAGTATTAAAACATTTAGCTATTGTCCAAGGATGTCCTTTTGATTTCAATTCATTTTGAATATCACGAAGAGTCATATCTAAACCAACACCATAACCTTCAATATAATCGAGAGCACTCTCAACTGTTATATTCTCGCCATCTTTTCCGATTAGTATTACTAATTCAACTTCGTGATGCATATCTTCAGAAAAATTCGGATGAATTATTTTGTCTCCTGTAAAAACTAAAGCTGATGAAGGTTTAAGAAATATTACAGGTTTCTCCGGAATCTCATTCCCTAATTCCTTTGCATGTTCGGCATAATTTCTACCTACACATACAATTTTCCCGATTGCAAACTCGTGTCCGACTGATGTTTTGATGTTTTTCATACAAGTTCCTTACTGATAATTTTACAAGAAGTTATAATTTGAATTATAAAATTTAAGATTATTCATCTTACAATGAAATTAATTCGTCCTATTTTAGAACACCATTTTTTTATATCTTTGAGCACAATTTTTAATCATGAGGAAAAAATGAATTCTAAATTTTTCGTTTCACTTTTATTAACACTATTTATTGTAGCAAATTCAACTTTTTCGGCAACTTCCGATGATGAAAAAAAAGAAAATTTAACCCCTGAACTTCTTTTTGAGAAATACTTATCAGCTTTAGGCGGTAAAGACGCCATCCTTAAAGTGCAAGACAGATATTATGTGATGAATGCAACTTTTAAAGATTTTGAAATTGAAATAGCTGTCTATCAAAAAGCACCAAACAAATTTTTACAATCAACTTCATTTGCCGGACAAGAAACATACTTGGTTTACGACGGTGAAAAGGGATATCAAAAATCATTTATGGGTGATGGGGATGTTGAAGGAAGTGATTTAGAAATGTTAAAGATAGACGCCTCACTTCATTTTGTTGCCAATTATCAGGACTTTGGGTTAAAGTTTGAACTTCTTGGTGAAGAGAAAGTTGCCGGAAAAAACTCGTATAAGGTTAAAGTAATTTTACCTTCAGGTGCACCAATGACATATTATTTTGACTCTGAAACATTTTTGAGAGTACGTGAATCAAAAATTATAAGCACCCCTCAGGGAAGTGTTAGTGTAGATATCGATTATCTTGATTTTCGTGAAGTCGATGGGGTAAAATATCCATTCTCGATCATTCAATCAGTGGGACCGATGAAACTTAATTTTACGGTCTCCGGAGTGCAAATCAATAAAGGTATTTCAGACGAAGTTTTTAATAAGAAATAGATATTAAAATATGAGTGAAAATATTTCAGTTATTGTATTTGATTTGGGAAATGTTTTAATCCCTTTTGATTATACAATAATGGTAAACAAGTTGGATAGAATCGAAGCCGACTTGGGGGTAAAGTTTATTGATTTTTATAAATCCAACTATAATTTACATCGAGAGTTTGAACGCGGAGATTTAAGCAACGATGCTTTTATTGAGATAATGTTAAACGCACTCGAGAATAAAGTTGATGGAATAACTTTTTGTAGATACTATTCAGAAATATTTACGATTAATGAAGAAGTAGTTGCTTTACTGCCAAAATTAAAGAAAAATTATCAATTAGTTCTACTCTCCAATACTAATGGAATTCATAAGAAGTACGGATGGGAACATTATGAGTTCATTAAATATTTTGATAAACTGATTCTATCACATGAAGTGAATGCAGTAAAACCTGAATCAAAAATTTACGAAGCAGTTGAAAATTTTACCCAAAAGAGGCCTTTAGAACATCTCTTTATCGATGACATTAAAGAGTACACGGAGGGGGCAATTGCTCGTGGTTGGAGTGGTATTCAATTTTTAGGAAGTAATGACTTAATTACAAAGTTAACGGAGCTAAAAATTCTTTAAATGTTATATGAAGGATTGTTACATTTTATAAAATTGTTGTAAGGAAATATGAAAGCTGATAAAGGAGTTTTATTAGTTCAATTAGGAACACCTGATAGTCCGAAAGTTTCAGATGTTCGAAGATATTTATCGGAATTTTTGAATGATCCGAGAGTGATTGATATCCCATCATTGTTGAGACTATTTTTAGTTAATTTTATTATTGTTCCATTCAGAGCTCCAAAATCGGCAAAAATTTATAGTGAACTTTGGACTAAAGAAGGCTCTCCATTATTGATTTACAGTGAAATTCTTCAGAAGAAATTACAAGAATCTCTTGGAAATAAATTTGATGTTCATTTAGCAATGCGATATCAGTCCCCATCATTGAATTCCGTACTCGCTGAAATGAAAAAGAAACAGTACAAAAAAATTGTAGTGCTCCCCTTATTTCCACAATATGCCTCAGCCACTACAGGTTCTGTGTTCGAAAAAGTAATGAAGATTGTTCAGAAATGGTGGGTAATTCCGGAAATTGTTTTTGTAAATCAGTTTTATGATCATCCGGGTTATATAAATGCTTTTGTTGAAAAAGGGAGAAAGTATCCCATCACTCAATATGATCACATTCTATTTAGTTATCATGGGCTGCCAATTAGGCAAGTTGATAAAGTCTATGAAGACGGTAAGCCATGTACTGATCACAATTGCGAAATGGAGATTACCCACGAAAATAAATATTGTTATAAAGCAGTATGTTATGCAACAACAAGATTAATTGCTGAAAAACTTAATATTCCACAGGAAAAATATACAGTCTGTTTTCAGTCCAGGTTAGATAAAGATTGGCTAGAACCATTTTCTGATAAAGTAGTAATCGAACAAGCTAAAAAAGGGGCAAGAAAACTATTAGTGTTTAGTCCTGCATTTGTTGCCGACTGTCTTGAGACCACAATTGAAATTGGTTTAGAATACCAAGAAATATTCGAAGAACATGGCGGTGAAAAAGTTCAGCTTGTTGAAAGTTTAAATGATGACCCACTTTGGGTAGAAACTCTAAAAGATATAGTTTTAAGAAATAGTTAACTCTTCTTTATAATATCATTCTACTCTTTGCTTTAAAACATTTTCAAACTCAATTTAATTGAAGATATTAGATAACATTTCGATGTAAATATCCTCATTCTGTTTTTCTTCTACATAAAATGGATATATTAAAACCAAGAATGTTTGGTACCACGTTGTTACGTCTGCATTTCTTGAATACTTACCTACAACTAAATTCTTTTTATCTAACACTGTCACATTAACAGCGTAATTCCAATTATACGAAGTTGGAAAAATAGTGAGTGTTGCACTGCTTAATAGTCCTGCTAAAAAATGTTTTGCAAAAGATTTCTCTCGGTAAATCTCGATTCGTATAACATAGTCGGTTCGATTAATTAAACTATCTCTCTCGCGTCTTCGGGTTTGAGATTCAACATCGTTTGACTTGTTTACAAAGGTTTCAAACTCACTGATATTGGAGATATTTTTTAGCGATTCTTTAAAAATATCATTAAAAGAAGAAATGCCGGGGTAATTCATCAGTTTTGGAATAGCATCAAATGCTTTTGATTGGTAATAATGATAAAAATCAAAAGTTACAGATACAAGATTTTTTTGTTGAATAACCGGGTTGAACTTGGTTGCATTATTTACATCACTTCTAAAAGAG
Source organism: Ignavibacteriaceae bacterium (assembly GCA_019638025.1). GTDB lineage: Bacteria > Bacteroidota > Ignavibacteria > Ignavibacteriales > Ignavibacteriaceae > JAGUXE01. The sequence continues at coordinate 20,981 of JAHBUO010000005.1, read as the reverse complement.
GCACAACCATTTAGGGAGAGAATTATGAGGGTGAGTAAGAGAACATTTTGTGATTTCATTTCATAAATCTTTCAAATTATGAAGTAAAACTATGAGTCCTCATTACTAAAAGCAATTTTTTAAAAGTGAAGATGTTGAGAGAAACAGAGTTATTTATCGGTTCTTCGGGGGAGTAAAATTTTAATCGAAACATAAAAAATTGCTCAAAACATAACTTTAAATTCGTATTTTACGAAATAGAATTTTTTACCTTCTTCTTAGGAAATAATGAGGCAAATTTTAACTGAGATTTTATATTTAATTGCGTCGGAATATGAATGTGAAGTCGCTCTCATATACAATAAGTTAAATGAGAATGATTTGCAGCTTATTGCAACTTCACCTCTAGATAGCGCGACAATCTCACTCGAGTTTCCGAACAATTTCGAAGATAAAAAAATCACTTACGATTTAATTACAACTTTTATAGCACAAAATAATTTCAATATAGTTTTCGAGTGCAAATTAACGGATACATTTTCAATCACTTTAATATCTGCTAAAAAACATCAAGTCGAAGAATCTGAATTACTAAGAAAGTATGAGAAATTACTTGTGACTACCCTAAATGAGAAATCTTTTGAGAGTCAAAAATTTGAGAAACATTTATCTCGAACCATCTCATTTTTAGATGTTATCATTTTTTCTTCAACTCCCGATGGGAAAAATTATTTCTTTATCACAGATGCCATCGAAAAAGTAATCGGTATTTCAAAAGATGATGTGATTAATCATCCTATTAAAGTTATAAAGATGATTAACCCGGATGATTATATAAAGGTAAGAGAATTTATTCTCTCAATAAGAAAAGGAATTGCAAGTACAATTGAGTATCGGATTGTAAATAATAGTAGCGATGAATTATACTTGAGGCATTCTGCTTACCCGATTTATGAGAATGATGTTTTAACCAGAATTGACGGCATTATATTTGACATAACAAAGGAAAAGACGAATCAAATTCTACTCCAAAAATCAGAAGAGAGATTAAGAACACTATTCGAAACAGCTGATGATTTAATATTTGTACTGGATTTCAAGGGTAATTTTGTTTCTGTAAACAGTAACGGAGCGCTTTCATTAGAATATCTTCCTGACGAATTAATCGGTAATCATTTTTTAAATTTCATTTCTGATGAAGATAAAACAGGTGTTGTTAAGTCATTCCAGCAAATATTAAAATCGGATCGCATAGTTTCTTTCAATGTGACATTTGTTAGTAAATATGGGAAGAGTATTGTATTTGAAATAAATGCACGTTCAACTTTCAATAATGAAAAAGTTGAAGGGATGTTAGGGATTGGTCGTGATATAACTGAGCGAATATTAGAGCAAGAAAAAACTAAAGAACTTAATAATAAATTTATTGAAGCTAATCGTTTAATAGCTATCGAACGAGATAGAGCTAAGCAAAAAATTTCGGTACTTGAAGAATTGAATCGTTTGAAAAATGAATTTGTCTCGAATATCTCTCATGAACTTAGAACTCCACTTGCATCAATTATAGGCTTTTCCGAGACAATCGATTCTGATCATGAAATGCCTGAATCAATGAAAATTGAATTCAATCAAATAATCCTAAATGAAGCAAAACGATTATCAAAACTTATAAATGATGTTCTAGATATTTCTAAAATTGAAGCAGGCAAAATTACTTTACATAAAGTAGAGTTCGATGTTATCTTATTATTAAAAAACGTAGTGAATCGTCTTGTACCAAAAGCAGAAGCTAAGGATGTAGTTCTTTCATTCGAAATCCCGTCTGAAGAAGTTTTATTGCATTTGGATAAAGAAAGAATTGAACAAGTATTTGAAAATCTAATAAATAATGCAATTAAGTTTACTCCTGAAGGGGGTAGGGTTGCAGTTTTTGCTCAAGGTTTTTACAAGGAATTTGAAGTTATAATAAGCGATACCGGTATAGGCATTCCCCAAAAAGACTTACCGTTTATATTCCAGAAGTTCTATCGTGTAAGCCGACCGGGTTCCGAAATTCCCGGGACAGGTTTGGGACTTGCATTGGTAAAGCAAATTATTGATTTGCATAAGGGGCTTATTACTGTTCAGAGTGAGGAAGAAAAGGGGACCACCTTTATAATCAAACTTCCTAAAATAATGTGATAATCAAAAGAGGAATAATTGGATAAGTTAGTTTTTATTGTTGATGATGAACTTGCAATCTCTAAGTTGCTCTCATATTGGGTGCGAGACAAGTGGAACCATAAAATCGAAGTTTTTTATAACGGCGAGGATATGCTTAAAAAGCTAAATCTTAAACCGGATTTAATTCTACTTGATATAATGCTGCCCGGACTCGACGGTATTGAAACACTTAAACGAGTTAAGCAGTTTGATGAAAACCTTCCGGTTATTATGCTTTCTGCGCAAGGTAGAATTGAAGTGGCTCTTGAATCATTAAGATTTGGTGCTTATGATTATTTTCCAAAGCCTATTGAAATACAAAGACTTGAACCTGCCGTAAAAAATGCCATAAAGAATTATGATCTTGTTAAAGAGCTTCAACATGTTAAGGAAAATGTTAAACAAGAGTATAGTTTCAGTAACATCGTTTCTGCTGATGGTAAAATGCAAGATGTATTCAAGCTAGTTTCAAAAGTTTTGAACAACGACATTACTGTTTTGATTTATGGAGAGAGCGGCACAGGTAAGGAATTAATTGCACGAGCAATTCATTATAATGGCAATCGAAAAGATAAACCATTTGTAGTTGTTAATTGTGCATCCATACCAAGAGAACTTCTCGAAAGTGAATTGTTCGGTCATGAAAAAGGTGCTTTTACCGGTGCACATCAAAGGAAACTTGGCAAGTTTGAAATTGCAAATGACGGTACTATTTTTCTTGATGAGGTTGGTGAACTAGAAATGACTCTCCAAGCAAAATTGTTAAGAGTAATTCAAGAAAAAGAATTCGAGCGAGTCGGTGGAAATGAATTAATTAAAACCGATGTACGAATAGTTTCTGCAACAAATCGAGACCTAAAAAAAGCAGTTGAACAAAAAGAATTTAGAGAAGATTTATATTATAGACTAAATTCTTTCCCGATTATCATTCCTCCTCTGCGCCAAAGAAAAGGTGATGTCTTAGTATTGGCAGAATACTTTATCGATTTATTCAAAAAGAAATTGCACAAAGAATTAAAGGGTTTTTCGAAGAAAGCACTGAAATTAGTCTATGAATATGATTGGCCCGGTAATGTTAGAGAAATGGAAAATACTATAGAAAGATGTGTAATTATTTCAGAAGGTGATTATATTGATGTTGACGATTTTCCGATGCATATAAGAGCCGGTAGCGAAAATAAAAAAATTGAATTTAACGGTTCTTTTTTTGACGAATCAGTAATCATTCCTTTTGAAAAAATTAAGGAAGAAGCTATTAGACATGCATTAAAAGTGACCAAAGGAAACATAATGGAAGCTGCTCAAAGACTTGATTTAGGGCGTGCTACAATTTATCGATTGATGGAAAAATTTAAAATCAATCCGGAAGAATTTGAATAATAATTAATTAAGGATACATATATGGACTTTATGCGAGAACAATTCGGAGATGTTGTTGTCGAAGTTGTTAACCTCAGCCGTGCCACACTTAAAGAAGCTGAAGAATTCAAGAAAATCCTTTCTGAGGATATCGAAAATGGTGCAAGAAAATTGATAGTGGATTTATCTGACTGCGAATTTATTGATTCAACTTTTCTTGGGGCATTAGTTGTCTCTTTGAAAAAAGCTACAGCTTTGGGTGGTGATTTGCGTTTAGTTGGTTTTCAACCTTCTGTACATTCTATGTTCGAATTAACAAGAATGTATAGAGTTTTTGAAGCTTACCAAACTAAACAAGAAGCAATCGAAAGTTTTGGAGCAAAAATTTAATATTTAATAATGAGTCAAGCTGAACCCCAAAATATTCTTTTAATAGATGATGATCTTACAATCCGTAAACTAATTGGATTTCATCTTCGAAAAAAAGACTACTATACTTTAGAAGCATCTGATAACGAAGGATTTGCACTTGAACAGCAAAAGTTGACTTGGTTCTATGTGATGTCGGAATGGATGGAATGGATGGATTTACTTTCTGTAAAAAAGTTAGAGAAAATGAAAAACATCGTGTGCTTCCATTCATATTTGTAACTGCAAAAAGTAGTTTTGAGGATAAAGAACGAGCACTCGAATCCGGCGGTGATGATTTAATTACGAAACCTTTTGATGTGCAAGAACTTCTCTTAAAAGTTCAGGCTTTATTAAGAAGAACTGAAATTTACAAAACATACGGAGCCAAAAAAACAATAGAGCAGACCATTCAAGAGGATATTCCTAAAATTCTTCTTGTCGATGATGATTTGTCGTTATCAAAATTATTTCACTATAATTTAACAAAAGCCGGGTTCGACTGTACCTCGGTTAACTCTGCAGAAGAAGGTTTGGTTGCAGCAAAGAAAAACCCACCCGATATTATAATCTCAGACATAATGATGCCTCAAGTTGATGGCTTCGAATTTAGAAGAAGATTACTGCAAGATGATGAATTAAAATCTATTCCATTTATTTTCCTTACATCCAAGGGGGGTGAGGAAGACATTTTAGAGGGATATGATTTAGGAATAACAGATTATGTTTTGAAAACAGCGGGTCCTCGTGTAGTTGTTGCCAAAGTATCAGCAATTATTAAAAGTTTGGGTAAAGAGAGACAGAAAGTCGTTTCAGAATTACATAAAGCCGCAGATGTTCTGCGTGTAAAAGTGGTCCCGGATAATTTTCCGTCATTTGCCGGATTTCAAATTAAGCATTGGCATGTTCCATTTAAGGGAATTCCCGGTGGCGATTTCATCGACTATTTTGAATTAGGAAATGACTTAATGGCTGTAATTCTTGGCGATGTCATGGGGAAAAAATGGGGTGCTTGGTATTTTGCAATTGCTTATGCAGGCTATGTAAGAAGTGCGATTCGCGTTGCACTGCAAAATTCAAATGATTATTCCCCAAAAACAATTTTACAACATGTAAATAATTCCGTTTATCAAGATGCTAAGATTTCGGAAGTATTTGCAACACTTTCAATTTTAATATTAGATAAGAAGTCCAAAGTAGTTAAATATTCAGGAGCAGGTGATTTACCGTTAATGCTAAAAGATTTCAAAAAAAACGAAGTTAAAGTTATTAAGTCTGATGGAATGCTCTTAGGTTTTGCTGCAGATGGTTTTTTTGAAGATACTGTCATAGAAATGAATGAAGATGATTTCTTAGTTCTCATGACAGATGGCATTATCGAGTCAAGAAATGAAAGTGGTGTACCACTCGGTTCTGATAATTTTGCCAAAATGATAAATGTTATGCCTTCCAATAACGACCCAATGGAATTTCTGCAAACCCAGTTCTCTATTTTTACCAATCATCGTTACGAAGACGATATAAGTCTTATCACAATTAGATTAAAATCATAAAAAAAAATATCTTCAAAGTGCGCAACATCACAGACAAAGGATTTTGTCTTTAGTAATTTTGTACCATCAAATTATAGAGGCAAAAGATGGAACAAACATTTGTTGGGGCACAAGGCGAAAAACAGAGGGAGCAGAATAAATTTATTTTCTTCTTCTTAAATTTTTTCGTTTATCCTTTGAGGGCGGGTCTATTCGGTTTTTCAGCATTCTTTACCACAGTATTGATAGTAAAGTATATGGGAACTTTTATAGACCCAAATTATCCTTATAATGTAGAAATTTCGGATATCTACTTATCTAGCTTAGGTTTTTTCTTAATTTTTACCATAAGGTTCTTAGAAAATTTTAAGGAAGATAAGAAGGAAAAATAATTTTTTTCGGGTAGCAGTTACATTTTTCAAATACTTAGTAGCTGCTACCGAAATTTAATAGGCGAATATATGGCTTTTAAAAGGTTGGAGTTCAATATACAAACCAGAATGAAAAACCTCCTCGGTATTTCTCCAGTAAGTTGTTTCGTTAAGTAAATCTGTAATCTGAAAATTTTCTTCATATCCCTCAACATTGAGTTTTATTCTACACTGTGAAGCAGCGTTAGAATAGTTTACAACCACTAATCGATTTTGATTATTAAAAGACCAGTTATAAGCAATAATATTATTGTTAGATAAATTGTTCTCCCACGATGAAATTGCCTCAACCAGTTGCCATTTCCCCTTTTTGAAAATTTCGTCCTTTGTAATATTCAATAATGAATCGTAAAACAATTTAACAGTTTTAATACCATTCTCTATTGGTTCTCTTCCAAGTTGAATCGGTAACTTGATTTTATACCCACAAAATTGACCTTCAAAATAAAGGTGTAATCCCGGAATTGTAGAGATTATTACTGATGCTGCGAGCGATTTATCTAATCCAAAAGTTTGGATTGCTCTATCTTCGTCATGATTCTCTATAAATCGAACAGATTTTAATTGGTAAGATAAATCAGCCTTTAGGTGGTCTCTGATGCTATTTGTTGTTCCATCTTTTAATCGATCAAGCAGTTTTTTATCATAAGTATAATCAAAACCTAATTGTTGCAGATTCCATTCGAGGTCCCAATATGTTTCAGCAATAAGAACAAAATTATTATTTTTCTTTTTTACTGATGTAATTGCCTCCTCCCAGAACTCAGAAGTTGGCTCACAGAAAATGTTTGTGTCTATTATTCCTCGCCATGTATTAAAGAAGATATTATTCAAAATTAACATACTCATATCACACCTTACACCATCGCAGTATTCAGATATTTCGAGTAGCGTATCTGACATAAACTTTCGAGTTTGAGGATTGTAATAATTGAGTTGAATCGTATCTGTCCATGCGGGAAAGAAAGGGTCCCGACCATGAGCAAAAATTAATTCTGGATTATGTTTTGAGATGAAGAAAGTATGTCTGTCTTCCTCAAGATTTTCCATAGTCCCTTGCAGAAAATATTCGGGATTTGAATTAGTATAAATAGAATCAACGCTAAAGTGATTGGGGACAAAATCGAAAATAAGTTTGATGCCTAATGAGTGGAGTACTTTTCTAAGAAAAATAAATTCATCAGTACTACCAAGTTTATTATTTATTTTATACTGATTAATTGCATACGGTGAACCGATAACATCTTCCTTTGACCATTGTTTTAAGGCTCTATCATAAGACGAAACCAAACCTTCCTGAAAACAATGATTTGAAATAACACTATCGCAGGTTTCCCAAACGCCCATCAGCCAGACTAAATCAATTCCTTTTTCTGCTAATCCTTTCCAAAAAGTTAGAGGAATATCTTTTACCGTTGCCTTTTTATCTCCAGAGTCAAATCTTCTAAGAAAAGTGCGGATATTGATTTCATATAAGTTTTGCATTTCAGTACCTTAATTCGGTTAAATTGAATTTGCAATTATTTTTAACGATTCAACTAAACTTCCTTTTATATTAATTCTCATACACTTGCGCTGATTATTTTTTAGTGCTTTCAGATCACCTAATGCTTGAGCCGTAATTAGTGTTCCGAATGAATATCCTTTATTAGGGACTTCAACATCATTTTGGATTTCGCTTGTAATTTGAATAAATCTACATTTTGAACTTCCTCCTTTGTGTAACTGTCCGGTTGAATGAAGGAATCGAGGTCCAAATCCATTAGTAATAGTAACTTTATATTTTTCAAAAAGATTTTTTCTTATCTGAGCAATCGCCTTTTCAATATCGTCTCCATAGGGAACGAAGTTTAATAATGCAACATATTCATCATTCAACAGATTAGACATAAAACTACTTATTGTTTCACTCAATGAATCCGAAGTTGAATCGGCGTAAACTTCGATGTTTTCAAATACAGCATTTGGTTCTGATTTTGGGAGTGAACCATTTTTTTGATATTCAGCTAAGCCTTCATTTGCAAGGGTTTTAGCGATTTGAACATCAGGTTGATCAAAGGGATTAATTTGCAGAACTATTCCTGAGATTGCAGTAGCAACTTCCCACTTAAATAATTCTGCTGCTAATTGATATTTATTTTGAAATGTAGTTTTTAGTATTGGGAATCCGGAATTTTTAACTTTTTCAAAGTGATTAGACAACTCAAAATTGCTATCACCATCTAAAAATGTAAAAATGAAAAGTCGGTCTCTCCCGTAATTTGAAATATCCGAAAAATGTTCTCCTTCAACGGGCAAAATACCTTTCCCTTCTTTACCGGTACTTTCTGCTACTAATTGCTCAACCCATTGTGGATACGATGATATTTGTGGTGAAACAAAGAACGGGAGTTTATCAATACCATTTAACGAACACTCTCCAATCAAAGCTCCCAAATAAACGCCAAGATTATCTTGAAGATTGGTAGATTTTATGGTATTGGCAAATTCGGAACATTCATAAGCAAAATCATCTAAATTAATTCCCATTAAAGCTGCAGGAACTAAACCGAAAGGAGTAAGTGCAGAATATCTTCCCCCAACTTCAGTCGGAGTTGAGAAAGTTTTTAAGAATTTCTTTTCAATAGCAAGTTTCTCTAGACTTGTTCCGGGATCGGTTAAAGCGATAAAATTGTCTCCCGGATTATCGATTATTTTACCAAGTGCATCATAAAATCGATAGAAAAAGGAAAGAGTTTCAGCAGTTCCACCTGACTTACTTGCCATTATGAATAATGTTTTAGTTAAATCATATTTATCTTCAATCTCTCTTATAACTTGAGGATGAGTAGTATCAACGATTGATAATAAAGGGTAACCTTCACTTGAACCAAAAGTTTTAGAAAGAACCTCCGGGCATAAACTACTTCCTCCCATTCCGAGCAGAAGAACATGGCTGAATTTGGTTTTTACTGAATTAGCAAAAATTTCGAATTCTGATATTCCTGTTTTTATCTCGAAAGGGAGCTGAAGCCATCCTAACCTATCGGCTAGTTCTTTGTGGTCTTTTGGATCTTTTTTCCATAATGTTGCATCTTTAGTCCATAATCTTTCAACTAAATTTATCGACTGCCATTGTTCTAATCTTTTTGAGACTGCATCTAGTATTTCTGCGGGAATGTTAAAAAATTCAGTTCTCATTTTTATTACCTTTTTTCAAAATTATTATAAAACTTGGAGCCAACTTAATAAAAAAAACTTTTTTATCCTCAAATTAGATTAGAGTATATTTGAACCGAAATTTTAAGGAGAATAATGAAATTAGCGACTTTATGTTATGTGAAAAACCTATCTGATAAGTCCACCTTGATGCTTCATCGAATTAAAAAAGAAAATGATATGCACGAAGGGAAATGGAATGGATTAGGCGGTAAATTTGAATTGGGTGAAACACCTGAGGAATGTGTGATTCGGGAAGTGAGAGAGGAATCGGGGTTAGAGATAGTTGAGCCAAAGCTACATGGATTCATTACATTTCCTGCCTTTGATGGATTTGAGGACTGGTACGTTTTTATTTTTTCTGCGTCAAAATATGGTGGAAAACTAATCGACTCAAATGAAGGTAATTTGGAATGGATTAAAGATTCTGAATTATTTAATTTGAATTTGTGGGATGGTGATAAGATTTTTATGGAATGGGTAAATGCAAATCGTTTTTTTAGTGCTAAGTTTAATTATGACAATGGTAAAATGCTAAATTACGATGTCACTTTTTATGACAATAATGAATAAGTAACAGAAAAGGTCGCTTTAATATTGGTTAAAATGAATTACGTAAATTTTTTGTCTCGAATAAAGTTAATAGCAATTCTATTTATTATAACTTTCCTTAGTGGAGATATTTATAGTCAAGAGCTCCCACCGATTTTGCTTGATTATGCCACACAAGTATTAACTGAAGATGGAAAGCTATTAGGATACATCGGAGAAAAAAACAGAGTAGAGGTAAGAAGTACAGGTAGTATTTCAAAGTATGTATTGTGGGCACTTATTGCAACCGAAGATCGAAATTTTTATGACCATAATGGAGTTTCCTATTCGGGTTTGGGAAGAGCTCTGCTGAAAACAATTACTGGCAATACTCAGGGTGGCAGTACAATAACAATGCAACTTGCACGAAATCTCTTCCTGACGCACGATAGAACGGTTAAGAGAAAAGTTAATGAAATCGATTTAGCTTTAAAGATTGAAGAAAAATTTTCTAAAGATCAGATACTGTTGCTATATCTGAATACAGTTTATTTCGGGTTAGGGGCACATGGAATATGGGCAGCAGCTCAAGAGTATTTTAGTACTACACCTGATAAGCTTACGATTACAGAGAGTGCAACTCTTGTTGGACTTCTTCAGTCACCAAACGGTTATAACCCTGAGAAAAACCCGCAAAAATTACTATCAAGAAGAAACGAGGTTCTACACAACTTAGTTGAAGTAAATAAACTATCCAAGAGTGAATTTGATAAGTTAAAACAACAACCCTTGAATCTAAAACGGCATTTATCTATAGGACGACATTTTGTTGAACATGTTCGGAGAGAAGCTATAACTATGCTTAAATCAAGAGGAGTGGTTGTGTCTAAAGATCAGTTAAAAATAACTACTACCCTTGATTTGCAAACTCAGTTAGCTGCTGAGGAAGCTGTTGCAAAACAATGGAATAGTATGAATAAATCAATGCAAACTGCACAAGTTGCACTCGTTTCAGTGGAACCGGGAACCGGGAAAATTCGGGCGATGATTGGTGGCAACAAAGATTCTGAAGCAAGGGGAATAAATCGTGCAGTGCAGATTTATCGACAACCCGGTTCGGCATTTAAACTATTTTTATATGGTAAAATGTTAGAAGATGGATTCACTTTTGAAACTCCTCTGCAAGATATTCCAATCGTAGTTGATTCAGGTACTCAATTCGAATGGCGACCATCGAATTCGTCCAACTCATTTTCAGGAGAAGAAATTTCTATGGTCTCGGCTATTGAAGGTTCAATCAATCTTGCAGCTGCTTATGCAATCACTGAATTAACATCACCAGATTCAGTCATTTCTTTTGCCAAAAAACTTGGAGTAAATTCTGCACTATACCCTTATCCATCCTTAGCACTCGGAACATCAGAAGTAACTCCGTTGGAAATGGCAACCGCTGCCTCTGTATTTGCTGCCGGTGGTAAACTTTCTAAACCATTTTCGATTATGAAAATAGAAGATAAAAACGGACGCACATTGTATTCATCTTCAATCGATACTGCTACGGTGATTGATTCAGCAACAGCTTACCTTACATCAATTGCTTTCGCAAATGTGGTTGATAACGGTACTGCATCTTCAATAAGAAGAAGTTATAAAGGATTTGCCGCAGGTAAAACGGGTACAACTCAAAATGCAACTGATGTTTGGTTTGTTGGATTTAATACTTCATTGTCAACTGCAATTTGGGCAGGTTATGATAATCCAGCAAATAAGGTTGGAGGTGGTTTTTCTTTTGGTGGAACAATTTGTGTTCCGGTCTGGGCTTCGATGATGTCCCAACTTTCGAAAAATAATTCGAGACAATTTCTACTTCCACCTGATAGACCATCAACAGTAATTGAGGTAGAACTATGTGAAGATTCAGGGTTATTGGCAGTTGAATCATGTACGAAGAGAAAATTAGTTATGGTTAATTCAGAAAAGATGCCTAATCTTTGTCCAATTCATTCAGGATTTAAGTTTTTACAAGTTGATTCATCAGAGGAATAAAGTTGAAAATTGCTGTAGCTCCATCATCCTTTAAAGGCAGTCTTTCAGCTTTAAGAGTAGCATTAATTATTAAGGATGCTATTAACTCCGTAAATAAAAATGTTGAAGTAATTCCAATTCCGGTCTCGGATGGGGGAGAGGGTCTTGTTGATAATCTAGAGTTCTTATTAAATATTGAGAGAATAACTACTCAAGTTAACAATCCATTGATGCACAAACTGAATGCAGATTATGCTGTATTGAATAGTGAGACTGCAATTCTCGAAATGGCATCTGCATCCGGACTTACACTATTAAACGATGATGAAAGAAATCCATTAATTACGACTACCTTTGGAACGGGGGAGTTGTTAAAGGATGCTATTAAAAGAGGCTTCAAGAATATCTTCATTGGTGCCGGTGGGAGTGCTACTTGTGATTGTGGTGTCGGTGCTTTGACTGCATTAGGGTTTAATTTTTCAAACCATGATAAAGCTCCGATTTATCTATCAGGTCAACAGTTAAATGAAATTGATTCTCTCCATATGGAAGATATTATTTCAAACTTAACCGAAACAAAAATTAAAGTTTTGTGCGATGTAACAAATGAAGTCTCCGGGGAAAATGGGACGGCTGCAGTTTTTGCTAAACAAAAAGGAGCTACTGAAAAAGAGATAAATGAGTTAGAAAATAATGTTAATTCGTTTGTTGATTTCACAGAAAAATTTTTTGATTTAGAGAATACTAATATTCAATATTCGGGGGCGGCAGGTGGACTTGCATATGGTCTTCATTATTATGCAAATGCTGAATTAATAAGCGGAATAGATTTTTTCCTAAATCTAATAGATTTTAAAAATCGGGTCAAAGATTGCAATCTCATCATAAGCGGAGAAGGTCTTTTTGATAACCAAACGTTATCATCAAAAGCACCATTTGGGGTAGCAAAAATTGCAAAAGAATTAGGGATTCCCTTAATGATTATCTGCGGAGATTATGATGAAAGAGCAAAATCAAATTTCTGCAATTATTTCAAATATTTCTTATCGCTGAAATCATTTAATAATAATCGTGATGAATTAATATCTGAAGCAGAACACTACTTACGAAGTTTAATTATAGACTTTTTTAACGATTACGAATTTTATTAATCGAGACGAAGAAATATTTTTTCTTCCTCTTAATGGTTCTTTAAATAAAATTTTCTAATTTTAAGAATGATAAATGAATTTATAAAAATGAAAAAGATATCGATAACTTTACTTTCGGTTATTCTACCAATTCTCCTAATATCTTGCGATGATGGTCCACCAATACTTCCTGGACTTACCAAAAGTCAAGTTGTCGTTAGCACCAATCCTGAAGGGGCAACTATAACAGTAAACGGTAAAGCTTTTGAAAAAACTACCCCGACTTACATCGATGAGTTAGAACCTGGCTTTTACAAGATTGATGTAAAGAAATCGACTTATCTTGATACTACATTTTACATTATTTTTCAAAGGGGAAGAACCGATACCATTAATACAATGATGCGAGAAGACCCTGCACATTGGTGGAAAGTATGGAAAACTTCAAACGGTCTCCCATCAGGTCCTATTAATGATTTAGTTTTTGATAATTCCGGAAGTCTTTGGATTGCTTCTAATGGTGGAGGATTAGCAAAATTTAATAATACTACTTTTCAAATTTATACATCGACAAACTCCCAAATCCCATCAAACTTCTTGCGAAAAATCTTTTTTGACAAGAGTAATAATATTTGGGTAGCTTCATCATTGGGTATTGCGAAATTTGATGGAGCCGTATGGACAAAGTTTACAGATGTTAATGCAAATCTTGTCGATAATTATATTACTACCATAGTTGAAGATAAAAACAATGTGATTTGGTTTGGAACTGCAAGCGGAGGTTTAATTTCATTTGACGGTGTTCGTTTTAATAGCTACACAATGAGAAATTCAGGACTTCCTTCTAACTACATAACCTCATTAGTAGTTGATGCTAATAACACTAAATGGATTGGAACTTATGGCGAAGGTTTAGTCAAATTTGATAATTATAATTGGCAAGTCTTTCATGTAATAAATTCAAATCTTTATAACAATTACATCAATGATTTATTTATTGATAGGCAAGGCAACCTTTGGATTGCATCAGGAGCATCTTCAGCACCGGTTCCGGTTGGAACATTAACTAAATTTGACGGAACAAATTTCAGGCATTATTTAGGGAGAGGATTTACTACTGTTAATAAAATCGGTGAGTCTCCTAATGGTGCTATTTGGATTGGAACCACAACAGGATTGTTCAGTTATTTCGGTGAGGACTGGGCACTTTACACATTGCAAAATTCAGGGCTTCCAAATAATTCAGTTACATCAATTACTTTTGATGCTGAAGGGAATAAATGGATTGGCGGTTCAAGCGGACTCAGCAAATATATCGGTGGAAATTAATTCATTCTAATTAGTGTGTCGCATCTTGCCACGAACATACCTATTGCATCACCTGTAACGTTCCATTTTACTGCCGCAGTCGGTTGACCAAAAATAGCATCAGATATCTGATTTGAATTTTGAGTTAAGTAGTAATCATAAAAAGAGCTGTCATAAATATAAAATCTTACTCCTAATGTACTGCTACCTGAGACAAAATTTCGGGGAATTGTTGCAGTAGGAACGATGATGTTTTCCCCTGCAGTTTTTCCTCTTACAATATTTCCAAATTCTTTACTCTCGTCCATTATACTATTCCCTGAACCTAAAACTGCCCAAGTAGCTCCGTATGCTTCATTATTAAAAGTAGATACACGCCCTTCTAAACTGAAAATTTGCTGACCGTTCTCTTCTTTCATTACTACAGATGTAGAACTGAACGCTCCTTTTTGGGGAATTTCTGTTTGGCCATATCCGGTTTTATCTCCCCATTGAATGATTAAGGTATATTTATTCCCTCTACGGGCAACCAGATTATTGGTCGTGTACAATCCGTTTAATGTATGTCTTAAAGTTATAATAGCTTCATCATTAATTTGAAGAAGAACAGTAGCATTGGTTACATTTGCAAAATCAGTACTGTATTTTAATCCGACCGGAAAAGTTTTTCCTACATAAATATCTTTGATTACTTTTCCTTCTTCAATCAGACCACGAACAACCAGCACGGTCTTGTACGGGATATCTTCAGTTGTCGATGTTTGCTCACATCCTAATGTTAATAAAATAAAAAACGATAAAAGGATTAAGATTTTTTTCATATTCATTAAAACTTAAAGTTAACTCCGAGAGTCGGTAAAAATGGAAATAAAGTAAATTGCTTCAATACCGGAATTTTTTCTCCGGTAGCTTCATCAATTTTATATCCTATGTATTTTGAAAAAGGATTATTCCTGTTGTAAGCGTTATAAATGCTTAGTGCAAATTCGAGTGAGTTATCGTTCCATAAAATAGTGTACTTACAACTTAAATCAAGTTTGTGAAACGGGGGTAACCTGAAAGCATCTCTTTCAGAATAATTATAATAAAGTGCTTCTTTGTTGTCTGAAGTTGGAGTACTTATCCCTACAAAAGAGTATTGACCAATCGGTAAAGCAAATGCTTGTCCGGTTCCGTAAGTCCATGTAGCTCCGAAATTCAAATTTTTCATTGGTTCGTAAGTAACAACAATTGAAATATCGTGTCTTCTGTCATAACGAGGATAGAAAGAGTTGCCGGCGTTTAGCAATTCGAAATGGCGGCGAGTCCAAGCAGTTGTATAACCAATCCATCCGTTAACGCTACCAATCCGTTTGTTGAGAAAGAATTCAAGCCCGTAAGCTTCGCCTCTTCCGCTAGTTAGTTGTTTTTCAAACTCTGTATTGAATGAAAAATTAGCTCCCTCTTTGTACTCATAAATATCTTTTAAATCTTTATAGTATGCTTCGACTGAGAAAAGAAAAGTTTGATCAAACGAACTTGCTTCAAATCCGACCGCCCCTTGAATAGCTCGTGAGGGAGTTACATCCTTTGTAGAAGGGTACCAAACATCGGTTGGCAGATAGATATCGTTTCGTGTTAACATGTGTAATGCTTGATGTGCAACAGCAAATGAACCTCGCAAAATGAATCGCTCAAAAATATTATACGTTAAAGAAATTCTTGGTTCGGCTCGTAAAAATTTCTGATTCTGAAAATAATACAAACGTGTACCGAAATTTGTTGAAAAGTTATCAAATATTTTCCATTCATCTTGCAAGAAGATAGAGGCTTCCACCGCTTGTACGGATGTTCCGTAATTCTCTTTATACTTTAATTCTTGAATAAAATAATCACTTGTTGTTGTAGAAAAATTATGATATACTACTTCAGCTCCAGTTTTGATTGTGTGATTTTCTCCGGCAAAAATTTGCATATCTCTTCTTAAAAGAAAATCATTTATAACAGATGAAGTAAAGAAATCTAATGGATCTTTTACCGGCGACTTATCCTTTATTAAAGTAGAGAAAGAATAGTTTGTGTACATCAATGATGTATTAGTAAAAATTGAAGCCGAGTTTATACTAGTCCATGTTAAATTGATAGTTGAATTTCCCCATCCGATATCAAATCCTACATCTTTGTTAGCGGGGGGTTCGGTTAGATTATCCTGGCTGAAAAATCCGCTGATGGAAATTTTATTTGATTCGGAAAGATTGTAATTCACTTTACCATTCAGATCGTAGAAACTGTAACGTGGAATCGGGTCGGCATTAGGAATTGCGGGCAATATTTTATCAAGGTACATACTTCTTCCCGATAGAATATATGTCGCTTTATCTTCGAGAGGACCTTCAAGAGTAACTCTCGAAGATATCATATTAATACCTGCAGTTCCGACAAATTTTTCTCGAGTTCCTTCACGCATCGTAACATCAAGTACACTACTTAATCTTCCTCCATACTCAGCAGGAAAAGCACCTTTCATCAGCTTAATATTTTGAAGTGCATCAGAATTAAAAGTAGACGCAAAACCACCAAGATGTGAAGGATTATAAACAACTACTCCATCTACAAGTGTTAAGTTTTGATCGGGGGAGCCGCCACGAACATAGATTCCGGTAGAGATTTCGGTTGCTGCGGTAACTCCGGGGAGTAATTGCAAGGCGCGAAATACATCGGTCTCTCCTCCGATTGATGGAAGTTGTTTTACTACGTAAGGCTCAACTTCAATCGTACTTGATGTTTCTGTAAACGCAGTCTTTTTATCTTGAACAATAACTTCGTCAAGTTTCACAGCTTGTTTTATCAGTTTAAAGTCTAATCTTAATGAAGGTTCCTTAGTAGTAATTTCAATTTTTTGTTGAATAGTTTCAAATCCGATGCTTGTAACGAATAAATAGTACGTTCCTGTCGGAATTCCAGGAAGTGAGTAAAAACCATATCTGTTTGTTGCACCGCCTCTAATTGGAAGATTAGATTTAAGACTATCGGAATAGATTAAAACATTTGCTCCAATCAGGACTTCTCCCGTAATAGCCTCTGAAACAATTCCGTTAACTGTTACTGTTCGCTGTTGGCTTATTCCTCTTTCAGAAAGAAGAACTACTGAGAAAAGTGTAATCAAACTGATGAAAAATTGCTTTGATGAACAATTCAAATTAGAATCACCTGTATTATCAATATCAAAAATTAGTTGTTGTCAAAATAAACATTAATTCATTCTGAATAAAGATTTTTTATGTTTGATTCAAAATAATTACTATTTTCAGAATAGTTAATTCGAAAATTTTCAAAAATAAAATTGATGCTTAATAAAAATATTAACACTGTAATCTCAGCTCTTATTTTGGTCTTCTTCTTTAGCAATAATCAGTTTGCCCAATTCAGAGTAGGCTCACAAGGGTCAGTTGCAATACCTGCCGGTTATTTTGAAGATGCTGTTGATGTTGGTTTTGGAACTAACATAAATTTTAGCACAACAGTATTTTATTCCAATATTGAAGTGACCGGTTCAATCGGTTATTATAATTGCGGATTCAAAGAAGATTTACCCGATTATAATTTTCGGTTTCAAACTATTCCGATATTAATTGGGGCGAGGTATAACTTTACCGATGTCGACTTTATTCCGTATGCAGGTTTTGATGCCGGGTTGTATTACTCAAAATATTATCTCGAAATTGATTATGGATTATTAGGGACTTTGTCAACTGATGAGACTGAAGCGAAATTTGGATTTTCTCCGGTTTTAGGATTTAGAATGAATATGTCACCACTTTTTGATGTTGATGTTAATGCACGATACAACAGAATCAGAACAAAATATATTGCACGTGCATTCGTTTCAATTCAGGCGGGAATAGCATTTAGGATATAAACAAAAAAAGGCGGTTATTAAACCGCCTTTTTTTATCAAGTTGCTTTTTCTAGTCGAGCGATACACCCATTTCTTTGAGAAGATAATCAGCTCCTCCGATTTTTTGAGTTACCCAAAGAACATATCGGATATCAACCCCGATTGAGCGACTATAATCTTCACTCCATGCAAAATCATTAATTGTTGCTTCAAATGCCCTATCGAAGTTTACACCAATTATTTCACCATTGGCATTCATTATTGGACTTCCGGAGTTTCCGCCTGAAGTATCGGTATTATACAATATTGAAACCGGTACGTCGTTAAGTTTTTTATTCTTAAATCTGCCAAAATCTTTTTTATCGTAAAGCTCTCTCAATTTCTTAGGAACAGCATAATCACCTCCGAGATAGCTTTTCTCAATAACTCCTGAAAGAGTGGTAATCGGTTTATAATATGTTGCATCGACAGGAGAATAACCTCTAATATTTCCATATGTTAAACGTAATGTACTATTTGCATCGGGAACGAAAGTCTTGTTCTGCCATTCTTTTTTGAGGTCGAGATATTGTGCTAATAATATATTCAACTTGCCGGTTCGTTCGTCATTCTTTTTGCTGATAGGTTTATATCCATTTCTAAGTTCTATTAAAAATGAAATTAACGGATCATTCAGATTTTCTAATTCAGTAGGGGACATTGTTTTGTATTTATCAAAATCTTCTTTCGTTCTTAGTACTGTCTTATTAATCAACTCATCAACAAAATTATCGATATTGACACCGTTAGACTTCAACTCTGCAAAATAAGTAAGAACACTCATCTCATCATATTTAACAGCATCGCCAAGCATACGAGTTAAAGTAAGTTTTTCCACAACAGGATTATAATCTTGGAAAGTCATAGTCATTCTTGATTCGAATGCAGGCAAATTCTTTTCGTTGAATTGAGTTTTACGTTCGGATGTCGGTTTTTGCATTTCTTCGGAATAATCAAGTAAACCGTTGCCAATACGCATTAACATATTATTGTTCATTAGCTGAGGGTATAAGATTTGGAATTTTCCGAGTTCAAATATTTCGTTATAAACTGATGCAATATCATCAAATAATGTCGAGTATTTGCTGCTAAGATTTTTATCAGCAAGAATAAATTTCTTTAACTCAAGCTCCTCATTCTTCTTTTTATCAACTAAAGATAATCTTCTTAATCCTTTTGACTTACCTAAATAATTTTTTTGTGTGTTGGCCAGGCTCTTAATTCTTGATGAAAGCTTTAACTCCAAAGCTTTATCATTAGAGCCAAGTTTTTCAAATTCACTCATCATCCATGTATAAAGTTCTGCGGTGTAGGGGAGTAAGAATTTTTCTTGATACTCAATAAATTGCGAAGGCTGATGTCTGAAGGTTCTTCCGGGATAGCCAAGAATAAATACGAAATCATTCTCTTCAACACCGTTTGGATTAACTTTTAAGAACTTTTTCGGTGTGAATGGGACGTTCTCTTTTGAGTACTCTGCCGGACTTCCATCTTTCCCAACATACGCACGAATAAAAGAAAAATCTCCTGTATGACGAGGCCAAATCCAATTATCTTCTTCACCCCCAAACTCACCGATTGATCTTGGTGGTGCATACACCAACCTAACATCTTTTATAATTTTGTATTTGAATAAAATGTACGTTTTACCGATAAACATTTCTGATACTTCAGCTTTTATTTCGGGATTTTTCTTTTCAGCTTCTTCAATCAGTTCACGACTTTTTTTCTGAATAGCTTTGGTTCTTTCAGAAACATCTTTTGCTTCATTTGCAGCGTTAAGAATTATATCTGAAACATCTTCATAAGACTCAGTAATCTTACAAGTTAATCCAACAGCCGGGATTTCCTTTGATTTATCTTCGGCGAGAAAACCGTTCTCGAGATAATTGTTCTCAACTGAACTTGCGCGGCTTACATAATCAAAAACACAATGGTGATTAGTTATAATTAATCCTTCATCAGAAACAAAAGAACCGGTACATCCACCAATATTTACAAGTGCATCAATCAAACCTATTCCATTCGGGTTATAAATTTGATTGATATCGATTTTAAGTCCGGCCTTTTTCAAGTCGAGTTTAGAAATTTCACTTAGAGGATACATTCCCTCTTCCGGGGGAGTGGAACCTGCAAAAACAAATGCAATCAGTAATATCAATACTGAGCTAATTAATTTCTGCATTGTGTATGATTGATTTTTCTTCATCTTAACTCCATTTTTTTTCAAACTAACTTTAGTTAGATAATATTCAGTTACAAACTTAATATTACTGCCAATAGTACAGACGCACCTATAATAAAGAAGATTGCTTTAACAATCTTAACCCGGAACTGTTTCTTTTTAATTCTTAGTTCCATATCTCTTAAAGAGTTGTCCGGTTCATAATCCCCATGGTGAATAGACCACCCTTTATGCTTATCACTTTTGTTTTTCATGCTTTACTTTTTTAATAAATCCCTTATTTCTGATAATAATTGTACTTCCTTAGAAGGAGGAGGAGGTGTAGCCGGAACAACTTCTTTTGCCTGGTCTTTAGCGGTAAGCTTGTTCATAGCTTTTACCAAAATAAAGACAGAAAATGCAACTATTGCGAAATCAAAAACTGATTGAATAAAATTACCCGCATTAAGTGTTACCGGAGAGGAGATTACTTTTCCTGCTGAATCAATAACAGCATCTTTTATAGTGAATTTAATATCCGTAAAATTAATTCCGCCAATAATTAATCCAAGTGGGGGCATCAAAACATCTGCAACAAGTGAAGATACAATTTTTCCGAATGCTCCACCAATAATGATACCGACGGCAAGGTCAACAACATTACCGCGCATCGCAAATTTCTTAAATTCTTTTATAACTGACATTTTCTTGTTCCCTTAGAATAATGTATATGTTATTCCCAATTGAAGAGCTTCTTTTAATTGGGTCTTTGGTGATTGACTTTTTTCGTAAACAGCT
>JAHBUO010000049.1 GCA_019638025.1 Ignavibacteriaceae bacterium | reverse complement strand
AGCCAAACACCTTGCTGAATAGAATACTCAAGTCTAACTGTTGAGATATTCGCACTATTATTCCAATTGATTAATGAAGTTTTTCCTGCTTGAAGATTCTCGCCACCATTTGGAGATACAATTTCTACCCAACCGATTCTGAATGGATTTGAACTGGAATCAGAAATAGTTTGATTTGAAGCATTGGAAATTCTAATCCTCATATTTGAAGAAGCAAAGGAAGCAGGAATATTCCATGTGGTCTGTCCTAATCCAGCGCTCACTATTGTCACGGGAAAAGCATCCCAAGTTGCTCCATTATTGGATGAATATTCAATTCTTACATTAGTAATATTCGAACTTGAATTCCAAGAAATTGTTTTTGTAGTACCCGCTTGCCATGTTTCACCTCCATTTGGAGAAACTAATTCTAATCGAGAAATTGTAAATGGATTATCACTTACATCGCTTATAAAAGTGCTCGCCAAATTAGTAATCCGAACCAGTGCAGTTAATGACGAAAGTGTATCCGGAATTGTCCAATTAAATAATCCTAGTGAACCATTCACATTATTATTAATAAGATTCCATGTAGTTCCATTGTCAAGCGAATATTCTAAACGAACGCTGTCAACAAGACTACTACTCCAAGTTATTTGTCTAATTCTTCCTGCTTGCCAATTCTCTCCACCGTTTGGAGAAGTAATTTGAAGTGAAGGACGATAAATTGTGAATTGATCACTAATCTGCATTATGGAAGAATTTCCTGCATCCACTATTCTTATGCGGGCAGCAGGGATAGAGGCATTTGGAGTAACCCAATCAACAAAAGCATTACTACTATTTGTGCTGAGCGTATCGAAAATTCTTACCCAACTAACACCATTATTTGTCGAATAATCAATGTTGACTTGAGTAATATTATTAGTTGTCCATCTAATTCGAGTGGTTGAAGTTGCTTGAACACTATCTCCCAGAACAGGTGAAGTAATACTAATTCTTTTTACTGAAAAGTTGGAATCACTCAAATCAAAAACTGCTGAGTTTGCGGAATTACTGATTCGAATCTTAAAGTTTTTTCCTCCGGAAAACAAAGTTGATGGGATTAACCAATTAAAGTTTCCTGATGAAGAATTTACGTTAGAGGCAATATTCTGCCTGAATACATCATTTTCGAGTAAATCGATATTTACCTGATTTATATTGCTGCTTGCATTCCATGTGATGCTGGTTTGTGTACCGGCTAAAAGTTCTTCGTTTCCATTGGGTGTTAATACTTGAAGTGCACTTATTATAAATACTGCATCACTACTATCTTTTATTTTGAAATTCGAATTCGCATCACTTATTCTGATCATTCCATCTGAAGTAGGAACTGAAGGAACATTCCACTGATAAGCAAGGCTTGCTGCATTTGTAGATGCCACAATATTAGTCCAATTCAACCCACCATTAGTAGAATAATCTATCCTAAGTTGTCCGACACTTGTGCTTCGGTTCCATCTAATTGTATCTATACTTCCGGCTTGAATAATGTTGTTACCGTTTGGATAAACTAAATCCACATATCCAATTATAAATGATGCATTTGATGTATCCGCAATATTTGAAGCAATTGCATCAACAGCTCTCACCAATGCATTACTTGCATCTGTATTAGCAGGTACGTTCCAGTTATATGTCCCTAGTGAAGCATTAATATTTACCGCACCAACTACGTTAACCCATGTTGTTCCATTATTCGTAGAGTATTGTAATGTGATATTATCGACTAATGAACTATTCCAAGTGATTGGAAAAGTAGTATTTGCTGGCACAAATTCATTTCCATTTGGGGAAGTAATTGTTATTGAACTCACAGTAAATGGAATTGAATTTGTATTGCTGATTGCAAGATTTGATGCTGCATCACTTATCCGTATTCTTGCTTGATCAGTTGTAACTGAAGGGACCACCCAAGCTAAAGATGTACCTGCAGCAGAAGCAGAAACAACATTCCAAGTGCTTCCATTATTTGATGAATATTCAATTCTAACTGTAGATACGCTACTTGATTTATTCCAAGTTATATTCGTAACTGAACCTGATAGGAGTCTATCTCCTCCGGTCGGTGTTACCAACTGAACAGAACCAACATTAAATACCAAATCGCTTACATCGGTTACAGCTAAATTTTGTTGATCAGAAACTCTAACCAACATCTGATTAGAACTAAGATTTGATGGAACAGTCCAATTATAAAGCCCTGTAGTAGCATCTGTAGGGTCAACAATGGTATTCCAATTCGTTCCGTTATTTGTAGAATATTCAATTCTTAAATTAGTAATGAGTGAACTGCTCCACGTAATATTATGTTGACTTCCAGCCTGAATAAACTCTCCCCCATTTGGAGATAAAAGAGTAAGTGTTGGGAAGAAAATTGTAAAGGTTCCACTCAAAGCTTGGACATCATTGTTTACACTATTTCTTACTCGAATTAGAGCATTATTGGTGTTAAGATTTGCTGGAACATTCCACGTTGTACTGCTTGGATTAGATGCTAAATTAGCGACAATCAGATTCCATGAGGAACCACCGTTTGTTGAATAATGTATATCAACATTAATAATATTACTACTATTTGACCAACTTATTGTTTGTGTGGTACCACCAGCCCAGGTAACACCGGCAATCGGTGATGTAATTGACAAACTCGAAATAGTAAATACAGCATCACTGCTATCTTTTATAGTGAAGTTTGATTGGGTATCATAAACTCTAACACGTGCTTGATTAGTAACTGTTTGCGGTACAGTCCATGCAAAACCATTTGAATTTGCATTCACGTTCTCTGCGACAGATAACCACACAGCACCATCATTAGTTGAATATTGGATATTAACTGTCGCAACACTTGAACTATTTGTCCAAGTAATATTTTTAGTTGTTCCTGCCTGCAAGTCTTCACTTCCATTAGGAGAAAGAACTGTAATCGAACCAACTTTAAATTGGTTATCGCTATTATCAGAAATATTATTATTAGAAACATCAGCAATGCGAATCCGCATAGAAGATGACGAAACTGCCGGAATAACCCAATCGTATGTTTGATTAGATGCAACTACATTTGAGATAAAATTCCAGTTAGTACCGTTGTCGCTGCTAAATTCTAATTTAACATTTGCAATATTACTTCCGGATATCCAGGTGATTGGTTGTGTTGTTCCAACTTGCCAATTTTCTCCTCCGTTTGGAGCGGTAATCCTTAAACGTTTAATAGCAAAGACTGCATCCGATACATCATTAATAGCTGAATTAGAAACATCCGCTATTCGTATTAATGCTAATGCTGAAGTGATATTCTCTGCGACCGACCAAGTATAACTACCCGAAGTAGAAGGGACAGAACTTACAATAGTAGTCCAATTCAATCCGTTATTCAACGAATACTCTAATGAAATATTTTCTATACTATTACTTGCATTCCATGTAATGCTATATGGTTTACCGGATTGCAATTCTTCTCCACCATTTGGAGAGGTTATGCTAAGAGCGGTGATAAAGAAAGTCAAATCACTTGTATCTGAAATAGCCAAAGCTGATGAAGCATCACTTACCCTTACTCTCGCATTGATTGATGGGGTATTCGGAACAAGCCATGAATAGGATGCGGGGGCTGAACTCATACTGTTAACAATTGGAATCCAAACATTTCCATTATTTGTTGAATAATCGATTCTTACATCAGTAACGCTCGCACTTGCCGACCAAGTTATATTGCGAGTCGTACCTGCAATAAAATTTTCACCACCATTTGGTTGTAGAACTCGTGAAAATCCGATTTTAAATCCGGCATCACTCATATCGTTAATGACAAGTGGATTAATTGCATCACTTACTCTGACTCTAGCTTGTGTTGATGAAAGCAGATTACCTACACTCCACATAAAACGTGCAGAATCAGCCGGATACGAACTTATTATTTCAGTCCATGTACTTCCGTTGTCTAAGGAATATTCAAGTTTAACATTACCTACTTGTGTGCTCGTCCATGTTATTAATCTTTGAGTTCCGGAATTGATAAACTCACCACCATTTGGAGAAAGGAGGCTTAAAGTTGGTGAATATATATTAAAAACTTTACTTAACGATTGAATTGAGATATCGTTATTGTCCTGAATTCTTACTATTGAATTCGACGACGAGATATTCGATGGTACTGTCCAGCTATACTCTCCCAAAGCCGGATTAACGCCATTAGCAATTAAATTCCATGTTGTCCCATTGTTTGTAGAATAATGTAAATTAATTGATGTTACATCCCCACTGTTATTCCACCTCAATGGGTAAGAAGACCCGCTTAAAACATTTTCTGCTAAAGTAGGATTTAAAGATTTAAGATTACTTATAGTTAACGATAAATTATTAACATCAGAAATAGTAGAATTTGTTTGAGCATCAGTAACTCGCACAAATACTTGTGATGAGATAGTTGTATCAATACTCCAAGAATAACTTCCTAAAGAAGCAGTAACATTTGTTGCGATAGTTCTTTGATATGTATTCCCGTTATCTATAGAATAATCAATATTAACTTGCGAAACACTACTCGATGCAGTCCATGTAATTAGTTTTGTTGAGCCGGCTTGCCATCTTTCCCCACCATTTGGTGATGTAACAACAATATTACCAACCTTAAATGCAGAGTTACTTACACTGAATATTGTAGCATCAGAAGTATTGCTTAATCGAATAAGTCCGGTTGTTGTTGAAGTATTACCAGGAATTGACCAACTATACGGTGAAGATCCAATCGGAATATTATTATCTATCAGATTCCAGTTAGAACCGTTATCAGTACTAAATTCAATTTTCAGAAATGCTATACCTCCACCACCACTCCAACTTATCGGATGAGATATACCTGCTTGTAAAATTTCGCCCCCACTTGGAGAGATTATATTAAGTGAGCTAACCGTAAATGCTAAGTCACTTTGATCAAGAATTTGTAA
Organism: Ignavibacteriaceae bacterium; assembly: GCA_019638025.1. Lineage (GTDB taxonomy): Bacteria > Bacteroidota > Ignavibacteria > Ignavibacteriales > Ignavibacteriaceae > JAGUXE01. Next base: position 16,979 of record JAHBUO010000049.1, on the reverse strand, counting down.
TCCCGATACAGCATCACTGACACGGACAAGCATATTGCTCGAGGCAATATTTTGTGGAATTGCCCACGAATATGGAGTTGCCGATGATGCCAAATTTGTTACTATCTGATTCCACGTTCCACCATTATCTGTGGAATAATCTAATCGAACTGTAGCTACATTTGCAGAATGCCCCCATGTAATACTTTTTGTTGTTCCTGCCTGCCAAATTTCTCCACCATTTGGAGAGGTTAATTGAACAGAACCGGTCTTGAATCTTCCCGAACTTGAATCAGAGACTAATCCATTTGAAGCATCTGACAACTTAATCTTCATGTCATCAGAATTCAAATTAGCCGGAATATTCCAATTGTAACTTGCTGTAGCAGCGGGAACATTAGCGATTAAATTCCAATTTGTTCCGTTATTTATCGAATAATAAATATTCAAATTATTTATTAGTTGACTATTCCAAGTAATAGAATGGGTTGTTCCGGAACTCCAGAATTCACCTCCGACTGGAGATGTTAGCGTGAGTCTGCTTACAGTAAAATCCGCCCCTTCACTAACAAGAAGAGGATTATTCACACTGGTTATTTTAATTCTAACTTGACTCGAAGGAGTTACTCCGGAGACCAACCAATTGTACTGTCCAAGTGAAGCGATAACTGAACCGGCAATTAAATTCCATGTCACTCCTGCATCTGAACTATACTCTAACCTAAGATTACCCGAAACTGAATTACTTGTCCAAGTTATGTTATATGATTTCCCAAGCTGAAATTGTTCGCCGCCGACTGGAGATGTTAATACTAAATCTGAAAGACTAAATACATTATCGCTTATATCTGTTATGCTATTATTAGAAGCATCTGTAATTCTTATTCTTGCGCTTGAAGATGAAATATTTTGAGGTATTGTCCATGAATAGGCTTGTGCAGCTGCAGGTGTGGAAGCTACAATGGTGTTCCATGAATTTCCATCATTGAGTGAATACTCGATTCTAACATTAGTAATATTACCGCTGCTCCAGTAAATCTGTCTGGTTGAACCTGCTTGTAATTGTTCACCACCATTTGGTGAAATAACTCTAAGTTTCGAAACTTTGAAAGCTTGACTTGAGTCCAGGATAGTTAATTCAGATGCATCCGAAATTCTTACTCGCATTTGAGATGAGGATAAACTTGTATCAATACTCCATGAATACTTTTGTAGAGATGCATCCGCTGCACCATTTAATAAAATCCAATTCGTTCCATTATTTGATGAGTACTCTATTCTTAATGAAGAGACGAATGAACTTGACCAAGTAATTACTGTATCTCGCCCCGCTTGATATGTATCTGTTGCAAGAGGTGTATTTAATTTAAGTCGTGAAACTGTAAAGTTCGCATCGCTTGTATCTGTTAATAAGGGATTACTAACATCACTAATTCTAATCTTTGCTCTGTTCCCGGCTGAATCAGACGGGATATTCCAGACATAACTTCCGGCAACTGCCGGTGTTGACGCAACAATAGTATTCCAAACAGTTCCAAATGAATACTCTAACTTCACATTTATCGTAGTTGGGCTATTATTCCAGGTAATTGTTTTAGCTGTTCCTGATTGCCACTTCTCATTACCGTTGGGAGATGTTATACTCAATTGAGTTACCGTAAACAATCCACTGGTAGCACTTATACTATCAGAGACCGCATCCTTAATTCTAACTCTGACTGTTGAAGAAGATAAATTTGTTGGTACTAGCCATGTATATGTTCCTGAAGCCGCACTCACTGAATTAGAAATGCTATTCCATGCAACACCATCAGTACTGTATTCCAATGCGATATCAGAAATACTATTACTAGTATTCCAAGTAATATTTGAGGTTGTACCACCTTGAACGACTTGAGCAGCAATTGGAGAAGTAACTTGCAGCCAACCTAATCTAAAGTTTCCGCTCACCGTTGAGTTAACAGCAGAATTACTTGCATCAGAAATTCGTATTAAAGCTTGACTTGTTGAAAGGAGATTATTTAGATTATCTCTACCATTCCATACATAGCCACCTAAAGCAGCATTCAATGAATTGGCTATTGTTAACCAAGTATTTCCATTATTTGTAGATAACTCAATATTAATATTGTTAATCGCACCACTATTCCATGAAATTACATGATTGGTACCTGATTGCCAGACTATACCTGAAGTTGGAGAAGTGAGTCCAAGTGAACTAATTTTTATTAAACCTACGGAACTATCCACTATTCCAAGATTTGTTTCAGCATCAGAAATTCTGATGCGTCCATTTGTTGTTGCAGAAGCCGGAATTGTCCATCTGAAGGAACCGGCAGAAGCTATCGTTGAACTTGTTACAATCTGATTAAAGTTAATTCCATCAGCAGCGTAGTCAATTCTTACATTATCAAACCCTTTTGCATTCCATGTTATTAAGGTGTCTCGATTAGCCTGTATCTGATTTCCACCGGTTAAATTTGTTAAGGTAATACTTCCTATTGTAAAAGCAGACGGACTTGATACCATTACTGTCTGATCACTCAGGTTCACTAACCGCACTCTAACTCGATTAGATGCGGAATCCGGAACTAACCATGCATACGTGCCTAAATTTGCTGCTACTGAATTAACAATTGTATTCCATGTAGAACCATTATTTATAGAATAATCAATTCTAACATTTGCAATACCACTGCTTGTCCAAGTGATATTTTTTGTTGTACCGATTCTCCAACCTTCCCCACCAATCGGAGAATTTAAATTCAAGTTAATTATACTAAAGGGGGCATCACTTATATCTGAAGTTGATTCATTTGAAGCATCGTAAACTCTAATCCTACCTAAACTAGTTGGTGCCATCGGAACAGTCCAAACAAACTCGCCCAATGATGCTGAAACTGATGCAGCAATAGTTTGGGGTGTTACTCCATCCGGAAGATAATCAATTTTAACATTAGCTATTTGCTGTGAGTTCCAACGTATAGTATAATTACTTCCGGCAGATAAGTTTTCTCCACCATTAGGATTAATAACTTGAAGAGATGCGATGTTAAATCGATTATCACTTATATCGCTAATCGTAGCATCATCAGTTGAACTAATTCTAAATCTTGCTGAATCGGTAGGAGTGTTAGGAACCGTATATACAAAAAACTCTGTTGAAGCTAATCTACTCGGCTCTAAAACAACCCATGAGTTTCCGTTGTTAGTTGTGTAATCAATCTTAACATTAGTTACGGTATTAATGCTACTCCAGCGCAGAGTATCAGTTTTTCCGGCTTGTAATTTTTCGCCACCATTTGGATATGTTATTCTAAGAGATCTAATTGTAAATGAATTATCGCTTGTATCTGCAATAAAATCTCTCGCTACATCACTAATTCTAAGTCGAATATTTGTACCTGGGAAATTACTCACTGCCCAATTGTAACTCCCTGAATTTGCCGGAGTTGAAGCAGTTATTACATTAGGAAAAGTAGCTCCACCGTCAGTACTAAGTTCAATTCTTACATTGGCTACGGTTGGATGAGTTTGCCATTGTATTAGTTGATTACTATTAACAGCATATATTTCTCCACCGTTTGGGGAAGTTAAGCGGAGAGAACTAATAGTGAAATTAGAATTGCTAAAATCATATATGTTACTTGCCGCGACATCAGTAATTCTTACTCGACCTGTAATTGTAAAACTATCCGGAATTACCCAAGAATAACTCCCTGTATTAGCTGCTGTTGAATTAGTAACCGTTATCCAACTTGAACCGTTATTAGTTGAGTATTCAATTTTGATATTAGCAATGTTACTGCTTCTATCCCAAGTCATTGAGTGAGTTGACCCAACTTGCAAAAATTCTCCCCCATTTGGAGATGTTAAAGTTAATCTTTTAATACTGAAAGAAGTTTGACTATTATTATTTATTGTAGAAAAATCTGCATCTGATAAGCGGAAACGAGCATTAGAGGAAGGATTATTTGTAACAGTCCAATTATAACCCAACGTTGAAGCCGGTGTTGAGGGAGTTACAGTAATAGGCCATGTTACACCATTGTCAGTTGAAAGTTCTATACGCAAATTTTGAATAACAGTAACCGGATCCCATCTAATAGTATAAACTGAATCAACTTGCAATGAAGTAGGAACAGTTTCTTGTACCGATATTTTATCAACTCTAAGTTCGTTTGGATGAGTTGCAAAAAAATCAGAATTTCCTTTTTCAATAATCCGAATTTTACCTGCATCAGTTATTACATTGGAAGGAATGGTTACATTACGAGTACCCAATGCAGCGTTAACACTTGTATCCAGGTCAATCCAACTTGTCCCACCATTTGGAGAAAATTGAATATTAATTTGGGTAATACCGGAGCTTGTCCATGTTACACTTTGAGTTGAACCGCTTATCATTCCGATTCTTCCGGCTGGCGAAGTTAAAGTGAGTGTCACAATTGTAAAATTATGATCACTCTCGTCTATTAATACAGCACTAAATGCATCAAGAACTCTTACCCGAGCAGTGTTATTTGCTGCTGCAGCGGGAAGTGTCCAAGCATATGTTCCCGCAGCTGAAGGTGTAGCATTAGTGATTACATTCCAACTAGTACCGTTATCTAAAGAATACTCTAATCTAACAAATGAAATTGAAGCTGAAGCTGTCCATGTAATATTTGCTTGCTGCCCACCCAACAATCGGATTCCGGTAGCAGTGGGATAAGTTAGAGTTACACTTCCAACTCGAAAAGTATTTTGACTAATTGCCACAATTGAAGTATTATTTTGTGCAACTAATCTAAATCTTCCTTCAGATAACGATAAATTAGATGGTGTAGTCCATGTATATGTTAAATTTGAGGCAGGAACAACTGCTCCCGGAATTGCATCCCAGGTGTTTCCATTATCACCGGAATAATATATCGCAACATTAGTAATATTTGAACTTGCTAACCAATTTAATGTAATATTCGTTCCGGCAAGATAAACTTGATTTGAAAAGTTATTTGTAATTTCTAATCTCGAAATAGAAAAAGCTTGACTAATTCTACTTATTGAAGTTCCTGTTGAAGCATCACTGACTCTAATTCTTGCAAAATCAGCCGAAACATTCGAGGGAATATTCCAGACAAAATTATTTGTGCCAATATGTGATGATGGAGTCGAAGAAATTATTGAATTCCATGTAACTCCATTATCCAATGAATAATCAAGTCTCGATGTGCTAATACCTTGGGTTGAAGTCCAATCAATTTGTAAAGAACTACCCGCCTGATAATTTCCACCTATCGGTGAAGTAATTGCGACATTTCCTATTGTAAATGAAGCATCACTTACGTCATTAATAGTCGCATCGGTAGTGCTGATTAGTCTTATGCGTCCGTTTGAAGATGGATTGTTTGGTACAGTAAAAGTATATGACAGCAGACTCGCATCAATACTATCCTTTAAAACAATTGGCCAGGTTAAACCATTATTTGTTGATAATTCAATTCTTATATTTGATGACAAATTTGTTGACCAAGTGACTTGTCTTACAGAATCAATTTGAAGTCCCTCTCCACCATTCGGAGATGTAATAGCCAAAGCGGAAATACTAAATACATTGTCACTTATACTTTGCACGCTGTTAGATGCTATATCCGTCAGTCTGATAAGAGCCTGTGCTGTTGGTGCTGATGGGACAGTCCATGAATAAGACCCCGGTCCGGCATTTGTTGAATCAGTAATGGTTAACCAATTAGTCCCATTATTCGTACTATACTCAATTTTAATTTTATTTACATTTCCACTCTGCCAAGTGATTGCTCGACTCGAACCTCCAAACCAATTTTCCCCGCCGATAGGTGAGGTTATATTGAGTGAACTAATTGAAAATTGGGAACTATTGGCAACTATTGAGTTATCGATAATATCAGTTATTCGAATTCTTGCTTGTGATGTTGTGGTTGTATTTGGAACAAACCAACTATAAGTTCCTGCAGAAGCAGCTGTTTTGGAGACAACTGTTTGCCAAGTTAATCCATTGTTAGTTGAGTATTGAATTTGTACGGTATCAATCGTATTACTAGCAATCCAATTAATTGAACGAGTAGTACCGATTTGAAATTTAGTTCCCAAAGTTGGTGAAGTAACTTCTAATCTTTTAATAGTAAAAACATTATCACTTGAGTCCCCTAACGAAGGATCAGAAATGTCATAAATTCTAACTTTAGAAATTGCTGATGAAACATCTGTTGGAATTGACCATTGAACACTTCCTTCATTTGCGGCAATGCTATTTCTTATTACATTCCAGGTCGCACCATTATTACTTGTAAACTCAATGCGTATAAACTCAATTTCGTTACTAACCCAAGAAATTGTTTTTTGAGTGCCTGCTTGCCAAATTTCACCACCGTTTGGAGCAGACAATAGAAGCATCTTAGCCATCAAAAAAGAATTCGAATTCTTTTCAACAGGTAAAAGTGAATTAGCCAAAGTAAAAATTTGAAAAGCTAATAACCACATTATTAAGGAACTGCCGTACAAATTTTTCATCTCTTGATAAAACTCCTTTTCACAAAAATTCTCATTTCTTGTGATTAATAATTTGCGATCTCAACCATATCATAAGTAAAGGCATCAATAATTTATTCTGATGATTGGAGAAAATACTATATAAATTGGTGTACGATAATAAGGTAATGGTTTAGTAGAGAATCTGTAAGCTGAGAAAAATCGAAAATCTAAACCAATTGTACTGCTAATCATGAAATTTGCTCTTGTGCCTACATATCCATTATTTTCGGTAACATTATAGGTCCACAAAAAAGATATGTCGTGATTAAGTAAACCACCATTATGTTGTAATGTAGCTTCTGCTATAATTTGATTTTTATACTTACCCTTAGATGTTGTTTCTAAGTCAATCAGTTTATTTACATCAGGGTCTAATAAAAAGTGATTAATATCATATGTAGAGAAACCCAATCCTGCACCCAAATTTCCCAAATCCATTATCTTCATTAAATTTTTATATTTTGCAGAAATAATAAAATAATTTCGTGTTGAAAAGAATTGAGATTTGTATTTGACCGAGTAATCACTCGCTTTCATCTGGGATAGTGTTAATGAGCCTTCTATATTAATATCTATATCTGTCAATTGAGAATAAATCATGTTAAGAGGATTTCCCGTGACCTTAAAGTATATATTAGAACCTGAATGAAATAGTCTTCTTCCTACTTCATCAATATCATTTTCTATAAAAGGCTGCTTTTTTGTTGGTAATCCAAAACCGACATTAATTGTATAAGAACTATGTGGCATATTATTTACGAGGTAATCAATAAAATTTGCTTTAACACCTGCAATGTAATAGGGCATATACCAACCTGGTGCCACGTAATCATTGCCCCACTTCCCGAAAAATGAAACTAAATATTTATTTTTCTCGTTAGTAGTCGTTGACCAAAACATCACTTCCGGTTCAACTATGTTCATCTTGATATCAAAATTATATGCTTGTTTATTATCGTAGTATGATTTGGTTAAGTTATTAAAAGCATAGAATTGTTCTTTTATATCCTCATATACTACTTCACCAAGGACTTCTTTTATAAAAATGTAATCTTTAATCGGGTCAAAGAAATAATCCACACTGTCAACCGTTTTTCCTGTTCCAAAGTTTGATTCAGTAAAAAACCTTAATTCTTCAATCTCTTCATCGTAGTATCTTTTACGAAGTTCGATAAATACATCACCGTTATAAATATCTTTTGCTTTTTGTTCAAGCAATTTTAAATCTGGTTTTTTACCATTTATCGTTAAGGAATTTTTAACAACAAATCGATTAAATATTTCTCTAATAAAAACCGGATCAGTAACGACCCATATTTTTTTCAAATCATTAAAAGCGGTTGTATTATATTCAAGGTTTCGGTATATCATTTCTAATCGACTTGCTCTTGCAAGAGAATCTTCATTTTGAGCATATAAACCAACTTGTATGAAGAGGACTAAAAGTGAGAAGAAAGTAAACTTTAAAATTGATTGGTTAAAATCCATATCGATACCTCACTTGCAATAGAGTGCCAGCACCATCAGTTTCCCATTCGTGTGGATTTCTGAAAATTGGTGCTGAGATATAACTGAAATCAAATCTAAATGTATGTCCCCCTGAAAGTTGTAGGAACTTAAACCATGCTCCTAAATTAATCTTGCTATCAAACAACTTAACATTTGCTGCAAAAAAATCATCATTCGGTACAAAGTTAAAATATAAGACAGCAAAAGGAAGTATTTGATTATAAATCATTGATGTACTTGTTCCTTTGTGATAAACTGCTTTCACTACATCATATTTGGAAAGCCCGAGGTCCAGTCTGAATCGTATTGTCATGTCTTCGCTTGTATTCCAGTAGAAGGACATACTTGATTCTAACTGAGTAAAACTAAAGTACGATGTTGCTGAATCAGAAGGTCCAATTTTCACATAAGGATTTGCAACATCTTTACTCCCACTGGCAACATAAAGATTGAGAAATGGTAGTCCGAAAGCTCTTGTTAGATTAATATCGAAAATAAAACCTGATCCTAGATGTAATTTTGGGGTTGCAGAGATGAATGGGAGAGATTTGGTTAATCCATTTGTATTCATACGAATTCTTCCCATTAGTCTACCATCCAGTTGGAAATCATTAAGATGATCGATCGTCTTGCCTGAGATACCAATTCTTGCCCTCACACCTAAAGCTGTAGTCATGGATTCGAATGGGAGTGTATTAGTAGCCTTGTTACCAAAATTTAATTCTGCACTAATATCTCCAAACGGGAAAGCCATCGCTTTATGGTTGAAAGTGGCGTGAGTAAAACTTGCATCAATCTTATACTCTGCCGAACTTGATTCTTGCGTTCTCCTTCTGGATGAGGTAACTCCGGTTTTCTGATCTTTAGGATATGTATGAATACTATTTGCTCTTTGAAAGTTTAAGAAGTCCTGGTTATTTTTTCCGGAAATTCCTTTACTTTTTTTTATCTGTTCATCAACATTAATTTTTAACATCGATTTTTTTGCTTGAGGATCGCCACGAAGAATTTTCTCAACAATCCCAAAGAGTTGAGTATAAAATTGTGGGTTTTCGTAATACAACTCTTGCATATCTTTAAAACTAATAACGGTGTTTTCGAGAATCTGATTATCTTCACTAGTATTACTTGTTATAAATTCAGTTGAAGATGCTGCTTTATTCTCAACCTCATTAACATATAACAATATCATTGAATCAATTTCAACACCTTCAATAAGAACTACAAAGTTATAATCAATAAAATCAGATACTTTGAATGTATACGGTTTTTTATCATCAGTAAGCGGAATGTTGGAAAGGAGTGCTAAATCTTTTTGTTCAGGTTTAAAATTAATTGAGTGAATATTCAAGTAAGTATTATCTTTTTTTAACTTACTCTCAATTTTATTGTATATGTTATCAAGATTTTGCCCGAATAGAGATGAATAAAAAAATAGCAAAATGAGGATAAAAGCTCTCTTCATGGGTTTTCACTTACTTCATTTTGTGAATGAAATATGAAAGCTATTCTCCGGTATTGAAGAATAGCTTAATCTAATTTTTTAATAGTTAATTCGAAGTATAGGCGAGAATACTAAATAGCTTTCCTCACGCCATAATGGGAACTTCTTTTTGTCAACATTATATGCATTATAGACTCTAATCTCAAAACCAAAAGTATCATTTAACATCATTTTAGTTTTCAATCCATAATACCCAAAACCATCAGCCCCATACGCCAGAATAAAATTTATATTATGCTGAATTAAGCCGCCGGTTCTAGCAACTCCAAAATCGACATAACCAAAATGTGTGTATCTATTAAATGGATCTTTGTTTGGCTCCATGTCAACAGTTTTCTTTTGACCCGGGATATATTTAAATCGATTGATATCGTGACTTGCTAAACCCAGTGCAACCTCAAAATTTCCGAAATCAAATAAATTAAATAGATTTCTCCATCGAGCTTCGAGATTCCAATAATTTCTTAGAGTGAAAAATTCAGTTGTATCTTTTAATCCATAACTAGCAGCATCCATCTCTTGCATCGAGAATTGACCCATCAAATTCAATTCTAAATCTTCCAGCTCCGGCCAGACATATTTTAATGGATCACCCGTAATACTGAAGAAAATATTTTGTCCCGAATTGAACAAAGTTTTCTTTGCTGTAACAGGTTTGTAGACTTGTCCGGATGGCACACCTATACCGAGGCGTACTTTATAAGTAAAATTACGCGGGTTATTACTTAGTGATTGAAAATAAGTTATTCCTGACCCAAAGACATAATTTGGAAGATTCCATCCCGGTACAAAAATATTATCATGTCCCCATTTACCAAAAACCGAGAGTAAGTATTTATTACGATAATTTGAAGTTGTAGACCAATACATTATTTCAGGTTCAATCAGATTCAGATTAACATCGAAGAAGTAGCCGGTCTTTACATCAAAGTCTTCTTTTGTCAAAACGTTCAGAGCATAGCTTTGTTCTTTTATTCTCTCGTAAAGCTTAGCTCCGAGTATTTCACCAAGATAAAATGGATCAACAATTGGATCAAATAAAAGTTTAGGTTCTTTTTTGTCAACTTCTTCTTCGGGAAGGAATGCAAAAAATTCTACTTCATCATCATAATATCTTTGTCGTAAATCAATTAATAATTTTCCTTCGTAAATATCTTCCGCAAGTTGTTTAATTTCTTCAAGAGGTACTTTTCGATAATTTCTTCTCAGAGCATTGTTTACAACAAACCTGTTAAAAATTTCACGAATGAAGATAGGGTCAGTTATAAACCATTTTCTCTTTAAGTCATCAAAAGCAATCGTATTATATTCAAGATTGCTGTAAATATTATTTAATTCAATAAGTACTTCATCAGTATTAACTTCTGTGCCTGTTTCTTGAGCATTAATAACTGAGCTTGCAGCAAGAAAAATTAGAATTAATAGTATAATTTTTGAGTTCATATTTATATCCATTCTAAACTTTTGTTACATTCCTAAACGATATCTGATTTGTAATATGACACCGCCATCATTTTCCCAGTCATATTTTTTTCTTGCAACCGCAGGAGTTAAATACATTCCCTCGAATCTGAAGGAATGAAGACCATTACCGAACTCAGCCAATTTTATCCATGCTTGTGCAAGTACTCGACTATCATATATTCTTATTTTTGAATACAATAAATCACTATTTGCCGGTGAAAAATTAAAGTGTAATGCTACCATAGGTGATACTTTATCATATCTGAGTTCTTTCTTCCCGCTGAAAGTACCATTAGCTCGATAGTAACTTTTCCAAATATCGTGGTAACCGGCTCCTACGTCAATTCTAAATTTAGTTGTCTTTTTATCACTCGTATTCCAATAAAACGCAAATGACATTTCAGCTTGTGTGAAAGTAGAATATGCATATTGCGCAGTCGTAGGACCTAATTTTATATAAGGTTTTGTGAAATATGCACCACCGGTTGCAAAATATAAGTTTAAGAATGGCATCTGAAAAGGTCTAGTAAAACTTAAATCAGCTCCGGCTGCAGTACCAACATTGAGCCGAGCTTTTTCAGCTTGAACAAAAGGAAGCTTTTGCCCAAGATTGTCGGTATTAGCACGTACACGTCCGAGAAATCGAGCATCAACCATTAGTGCTTTGTTTAAATCTGATTTACTTTCCGATAATGAAATTAATGTCCTAAATCCAGTAGTCATTGACATTGCTTGGTAAGGGAGTAGGTTAAGTGATCTATCAATAAAACCAAATTCAACACCACCGATTGCACCACCAAACTTCATTAATTCATGAGAAAAGGTAACTTGTGAAAAACTTGCATCTAATCGAAAATCAGATTTTGCAGTTGCTTCACCTCTTCGGCCTGTTACTTTTTTTTCTTCTTTCATATACCAGTGAATATTATTCATTCTGTGAAAGGCTAAATAATCTGAATTATCTCTTGCAGCAATTCCTATACTTGTCTTAATTTCATTATCAACATTAATTGCCAATAGTGATGGAGGTGGGTCTTCGTTTACTTTTTTAAAATTTCGATAAACTTGATAAAGCGCAGTATAAATCTCAGGAAACTCATTCCTGAGATAATAAAGATCCTTAAAACTTAATGCGCGACTGATTTCTTCTCTTGGGCCATCAACAACATCTCCAATGAAACTTTCTCCGCCAGCAGCAAGACTTTTTCTTTCTTCCAAGTACATCAGAAATGTTGAATCAACACCGACTCCTTCTAACATTAAAACTAAACGGTAGGTAATATTTTCTGAGTTTTTGAAAGTAAAAGGATCTCGTTCGTTAGTTCTTGGAATTTCTTCAACCGGAAAATCTTTAATATCTGATGCAATAAAATCGATATAATGTAAATTTAAGTAGCTTTTATCTCTTGAAAGCTTAAGATCGATTTTATGGAAAATATCATCTAAGCTTTGAGGCAAGATGGGGTTGCAAAACACCATTATAAAAAACAATACGTAGAATCTATTCATAGCAAATTCGCTTTTTATTTTTAAAATATCTTATTTCATTATCGTAGCTCTATAAACATCCCTTATTCGATCACCAAATTGAGATGTAAATATCACAGTAATTTTTGCATCAAGTTGCCCACATTCTTCGATCTGGTCTAGCACTTCTTGATTAAAATCAAAAGTAATTGTTTGAAATGAACCATTAGGGAAATCTCTAACATTATTTACCAAGTTTGCCGGTTCTGTTTCAAGTCTTAGTCCACTCATTCTAGGTGTTGCAACAACAAATTGCCCTTTCTCAGGAACTCCGGCATAAAGGTAAAGAAACTGCCTATCAAAAGCATTATAAGCACTCAATAACCATTCAGTATTGTCCTCTTTTTTGGGGTCAACAGAGCGCCAAGCACTAAACTTAGTAATATCAAGTTTTTTAATTTCAAAAGTCCAAGACGAGGTTTGTACTGATTGACTTTTGGGTTCAATAAAGTCAAAAGGCTGACCGTTATAAAAGCCTTGGATTGTCAGCTTTTTTCCAACATTTTGAGGATCGGCTAAGATTTCATCCAATCGAACTAAAGAGCCTTCACCGGATGCGATAGAAGAGCCACTTCCTTCACTAACTTTATAAGAGTACTTTGTTGGATCGGAATATTCCAAAGTAGCAAAGCTGAAAGTTTCTTTTTCATTTATGAAATATCCATCTCTAAGTAATCTTGTTGAAGCAAATTGGGGATGGTTAACAACTATTCTATAGAGCGCTTCACGAGAATCAGAACCGGTTTCGCCAACTACTTTAAATGAAACTTTAATATAAAAAACTCCTGATTTTTCAATAGCTTCATTTATTATGAATTGAACCGTAGCTCCGCGTCCTCCACCTGCAGCAACTCTTTTAGCAAATTCTTCTTTGCTCGGGACTTGAATTATATTCTTTTCGTTGCAGTCGCGAATCTTTTGATAATTTTCATCAAGAAGTTCAGCTCTAAAATCTACACTACGAGCATTAGTAAGTACTAAGCCACCCTTAGCAGGCACAGAAAATTCTTGCAATGATGCAACTTTAATTGTATCTAATATACCTGCTGATTTCTGCGCAAATACTAAAGTAGATATTAATAAGAGGAGGAATATATTTTTTAACATAAGACTTAACCCTCAAATAAGTAAGAATAAAAATTAGGGGAGTAAACTCCCCTAACATCAAAATAGGAACTCAACAGCTTGTTTCTTAACGCCACCTTGACGTTTAGCAATAATTGAAAATTCTTCTTTTGGGCTAGTTGAGATTTTTTGTTCACCGACTCTATTAGCTAAGTCAGCTAATAAAAAGTCAGGTAAATAACTAGGAAGTTTTCTCTCAACTCGACAGTATGCTCTAAAAGCAAATTCACCTTCGGTGCTTAACTTTGCAATAAATTGAGCATTCCCATCATCAGTTTTAATAAGTTTGTAATTTTCATTGGTAGTTTTAGAAGTTAAACCACCTGATGGCCAATCTGCAGGTTGTTTTCCACCAGGAGCAACATCAATAAAGAATTCAACTTCTTTCTTTTCTTCATCTGATACTAATCCGACAGGAGTCATAACAACTACAGCTCCGCCGTTTTCTTTAGCTCCTACATCATAATCCGTTTTTCTATTAGGAATAGCTAATAGAACAGGACGTTTGTATGAATCGGCTAAACTATTTAACATTTTGTCTCGTACTACATGTTCTTTTTCTTCGAGTTCATCACGTTCAGTTATAACAATCAGAAGTTCTGTTATAAGAACAACATAAAGCACGAAATAAACCATATTCTTTTTCATAGTTTTTCCCTTTAAATTTGGCTTTATGCTTTAATGCTTTGTTTGATCTCTGTTAATGCCTGTAAATATTCTTTTTTAATATTAACGATGTTTTGAGTTAGAGATCCAATTTTTGTAACGAATCCCTCAACATTTTTAATTTCCTGCTCTGCAACTCCCTTTAAAGTATCGGCTTTGAAATGTTGGTTCATTTCAGCGAGTGTTTGAGCATATTGTTTTGACATTGCGTTCATTTGTTGACTAAGTTTACCCATTCTATCTACATATGCGTCTACTGCTCTTATCTCTTCTTCAGCTACATTTCTGAATTGTGAAAGTTCTTGCTTAAGAGTTGTGAGATCTAGCTTTCCACCACCACTTGCAACCGGAGATTGAGCGGCTGGTGCATGCCCATGACTATCTTCGGGAGTAAAGAATGTTACTGCCGAGAGAATTAATAATAGAAAAAATTCCAGAAATAGAGCAAACATGACATAGTTAACATCGACCTTGTTGTCGTGCTCATTAATTAGAAAACCTGGAACTATTGGAATATCGCCGGCTACTGAACCTAAACCTCTTAAACCTACGATAATAATTAGGATTGCTGCTCCTACATACACAACACCTTGAACGTTGTTGGAGTAATTTGGAATAACAGTATAAACCATCCATTTACCGAAACCAGTTTTCGGATTATTTGGACCCGAGTTTTGATTTTTTGTTGACACAGTGTTTCTCCTATTTTATGGAATTAATAATACTTCGTAACAGAAATGATTTTATGTCTAAATTAATGTAATATTCTTCTTTACTATTGAAGAAATTGTTGCCCATTTATTCTATTTCCTGAAATTTCAATTTTGTTTCAGTTGCCCTTCGAAATAAGAGTAAAAATATTTTAATAGTCAACAAAAAAAATCTTTTTTTGATTTGCTTTCAGTCTAAAATAAATTTACATTCCTTTGATTGTAGACTCTGAGCTTTGTTCGAACCAAGCAAAGAACTGTTTTAGCGCATCCCTTCTTCTTTTTGACACATAATAGAAATTTATTCCTCTAGGTGTGATTTCCCAGAATTCTTCTTGAGTTGTATTGAAGATTATTTCTTTTATTTTTTGAATTCGATCCGCTGGTTCAACACGTAAGTCTTCAAAAATTCGGCGAGCTAATTCTACTTCATTATAAATCAAATAAAATCCGGCTAATTTAACTTGTGCTATTCTTACTCCAATCAATGATTGTTCTTTTGAATTCTTATCTGAAGCATTTGATTCATCCAAAGGTTCATCAAGGGTAAGGAAAAGTTCTAACAAGGTTTTTAAATTCGGCGCTCTTTTTTCATAAGCAACTTCATTGAGTCTGCACAAATCATGAGCAGCTGTTTCGAGAATAAAAAGAATTTGATTTTTGTTAGCTTCTTGCCCATAGTACTTGAAGTAAAATTCCAGCTTTTCAACTTCTTCAGGAAATGTAGTAATCAATTCTTCAGCAACTATTCTATAATGCTCTAATGTGTTAAAAGCTGAGCGTGGGTCTTTGCCCCTAATAGCTATACGCAAATAAGAATTGAAATATTGAAACGATGTATAGAGAGCTCCTTTATCATTCGCCTTAATCGCAGCAATAGAGATTAATTCAGAATTTAATAATACTCCGGATGCAACATCTCTCAGAGTTAATCTTGAATTATTAAAGACTAATTCATAGAGTCCAAAAACTTTTCTTTCAACTAAAACTTTATTCTCTTCTATTCTATCCATCACATAAGATGAATAGCTTGAAAAATCTGGGTCAAAGTATTCTAAGCCTGAAAGCTTAAACCAATCTTCAGGCAATTTTTTCTTGAATTTCAAGTAATCGACGACTATTTCTCTAAGTATGCTTATACAAAGTAATGTGACCGCTCTATCACCCTGATATACAGAGTTGAGAGCAATATCACCTATAAAATTGATGTGATTATTAATTTCATCGCGTACTTTGAGGGAGTATTTTATCTTACCACTACTCAATCCCCGTATTTCCGCAATAACTTTTTCCTTGACGTGTCCTAAGAAATTCATCGGTCTTAGGAAATTAAATACATAACTGAAGTGTGGGATAACAATTAATAAACTTACTATAATTAATATTATTGTTGTAAGAATACTAAATGGAGTTGGAAAATTTGGTGAGAGAGTATTTGTAACCAACACTGCATTAATAGCTGTCACAACGAATATTGCGATGACCAAAAAGTTCACTCTATTCTCAACAAATAAATCCATAATCTTTGATGAGTACTTATTAGCTGCTAACTGCACAATAATTGCAATAACTGTAATCTCAATTCCTAATACTCCTGTAACTACCTCACCCAATCCACCAAGAGTATTAGCAAGTATATCAAGTTCACTAAAAACTCCGGAGAAGATTTCAATTTGATAATAATACAAAAGGAAGTCGATCACCCTCAATACACCGAATATTGTAATACTTATTCCAAAAAGAAACAACAAGGGTTTCCACCAGGAGACTTTTGCTTCTTTTAATATTTCGAGTGTTTTTAATTCGGTAGTTTTCATTTAATGAACTGCTGTTTTTTTGTACTCAATAAATAGGAAACATTTTAGTCATATTCAAGCATAAGGAATATTTATTTTGATACAAAAAAGCCCGAACATGTAGTTCGGGCTTAAAGAAAAGGGGGG
>JAHBUO010000048.1 GCA_019638025.1 Ignavibacteriaceae bacterium | reverse complement strand
AGGAAATTCAGCTCATGAAGCCCGGTGAATTATATGGTTGGGCTCAGTATTCACCGACGCGAGTTTCATTGAATTGGACTTCGTGGTTATACTCTTGTGTTATTCAGAGAAGTATTGGTACCGGAAACTTCTCTGATTATCAATCGCTTCAGTACACGAGTTTCTTCGAAGACTACGGAGTAAGTTCAGGTGTGACATATAATTATAGAGTTAGAACTACAATTCCAAACGAACCATGGATGATTGTATTCAAGGAGCTTCAATACACTAATTCAGTTTCAGTTACACCATAAGTTGATTAGTAGAGGTAATCTCTCAATTTTATTGATTTTTGGGATTTGCGGAATTTTAATTCCGCAAGTCCCATTTGATAAAAATGAAACTTATTTAATCCCATCAATCTCCTCCACTTATTTTGATATATATCGAAGTAGAAGTAGCGTATCAGAATTCTCCACTGATTTTCGTAATATCGATTTTGATTTGCAGTTTTCTTTGGGAAAGCACTTATATAATTTTGGTATGAACTCCTCATTACTTAGTTTGAGCCAAATCAATAGGAAAAGTGACTTCTCCAGTAACTTAAAATTTTCACAACAAAATATTCGATTAGGTTATAATTATTTCGGGGACATATTTCAAATTGGTTCGAAGTTGATATTTTTTGAAACAAATAAATTAATTAATAATCCCTTCGAAATAACTGCAGGTTTAAAATTTGATAGAAGCATTTTCAGAAATTTGAAATTCGAATTTTCACAGAATGGATTGGACTATGATTCTTACTTATCATACTCGTCTGACGAACTAGATATAAATAATATGATGTCATGGAATCGAATATCGCATTCAATCGAGTTGAGGAATTTTAAAGACGATAAATTAAACTTCGAATTTTATTCATTATATCACAATGCGGGTGACCCTATTTCTTCAAAGCACAAGTTTAATCTTTCCGGGAATATTTATGGATTAACAGGGTCTTACTTTGATAACCAAGACTATTATTCCCTAAATTTTAATTATGCTAATGGGAGTGGAAAATTACAACTTGAGTATGATAAAAATTATTATGGTGAGCAGAAATTTGAAAACATTAAATATGTGAATATCGAAGTTCATCTTCTACAAAAAGCTTTAGAAAAAATTTTAGACAGAATAAAAATTAGTTATACAGAACTCGGGGGAAAAGTAACGGGAGAAGTTCAATCCTGGCCTTTTACAGATATTGTAACATCGGTTGTTGCTAATAGAATCTATTATAGGGGAGCGATTGGAATTAAAATTGTAAGTCTTGGGTTTGCAAAAAATTTCGAAGTAAAAGATTATGAGGTTACGCCGCGCTTAAATTTATTTCATTTAATCCCTAATGGTGAAATTGAAAACTGGGAGCCTGTATTCTTGGTCTTTGGAGTTAAAAATTTTCGAAGTTCACAGATTGATTACAAATATTTTGGTGTTCTTGATTTTCAATTATCCTTAACGAAAGAGTTTCGAGACATTCAATTTCAATTGACAGCAGGACAATTGCTACCAATTTACCAATCGAAATACCAAAAAAATATTCCATCAGGAGGCATTCAAGTGGAAAAACCGAAATCTTCCGAAGATGGAGGAAGATGGATTCAATTGAAGCTGACATATTTAACAAATCTCTAATCTTCTCAAATTTTAGAATTACTTTCTGAATTCTTGAAAGAAAATTTCTTCATTTCACAATTGGCAATTATTATTATCCGAAAATTGATTAAAACCATCAATTTTTAGCAAAAGGCAAAGTGGCACGATATATGATTAAATTGTGCCGAAAAAGGGAAGAATTACTGGGGGAATGAAATTCGAAATTACTCATTCATTACAAACGGATTTCAGCATAATTCTTCCCTTTTTTCCTACAGAGGGAGTTTCTTTATTCAAAATAATTATTTTTCGCTTACAAATTTTTCTATTAGGTGCTATTAGAAATTGGAAGTTCAGGAAGCATTAATTTGCTATCATTGCGGTGAGGAATGCGATACGAACAACATCAGTTTAGATGAAAAAAACTTTTGTTGCGAAGGTTGTAAAATGGTTTATCAAGTTCTAAATGATAACAACCTATGCAATTATTACACCTACGAAAACCACCCCGGCTCAACTCAAAAAAACACCATTTCTAAAAACAAATACGAATTCCTTGACGATTCGGAAATCAGTAATCAATTACTTGATTTTTCTGATACCAAATTAAGCACAGTTACGTTTTTTATTCCTGATATGCATTGTGCCTCATGCATTTGGCTATTGGAAAATTTGTCACGACTTAATCCTGCTGTTCAAAATTCACGAGTAAATTTTTTATCGAAAAAACTTTCCATCACATTTTTAACGCAAGAAATAACTCTACGAAAAATCGCTGAACTACTTGCCACAATAGGGTATGAACCGTTAATAAGTCTTGAAGATTTAGAGAAAAAATCGGAATCAACATCGCACAGAAAACTCTATTACAAAATTGGTATCGCCGGTTTCTCTTTTGGAAATATAATGTTATTAAGCTTTCCGGAATATCTCGCAATTGATGCCTCGAGTGAAGTGCTTAAACAAACTTTTGCCTATGTAATCTTGCTACTTTCACTACCTGTTTTCTTTTATTGCAGTTGGGATTATTTTGAATCTGCTTACAAAGGAATAAAACAAAAATTTATTAACATCGATGTCCCGCTAGCAATAGGAATTTTAGCTTTATTTGGAAGAAGTGTTTATGAAGTATTAATGGGTTATGGTCCCGGATATATGGATTCTTTTGCCGGTTTAATTTTCTTCCTGTTGCTCGGAAAGATTTTTCAACAGAAGACTTTTGATGTGTTAAACTTCGAAAGGAACTACAAATCATATTTTCCAATTTCAGTAACTTTGAGTAAGGGGAAAGAAGAAAGAATTATCCCTCTTTCCAAGTTAAAAGTGGGAGATAGGTTATTTATTAAAAATGGGGAGTTAATACCTGCCGATTCAATTTTATTTAATGGGAACGGAAATATTGATTATAGCTTTGTAACAGGTGAGTCAGTATTGGTAAATAAAACTCCGGGAGAAAAATTATTCGCAGGTGGTAAGCAAGTTGGAAGCAAGATTGAAATAGAAGTTTTAAAAGATGTTTCTCAGAGTTACCTAACTCAATTGTGGAATAATTTTTCATTTGATAAAAAAAATGATGCCGGAATTACTTCATTTGCAAATAGTATTAGTAAGTATTTTACGGTTGTTATTTTATTTATTGCAGTATCAGCTTTTGTCTACTGGTTGAGTATTGATGTTGATATTGCAACCACCGTTTTTATAGCTGTACTAATTGTAGCATGTCCTTGTGCGTTAGCATTATCAACGCCATTTACACTCGGGAATAGTTTGCGAATATTCAGCAAGAATAAGTTCTATGCAAAAAACATAAATATTATTGAAAAACTTGCAAAACTTGACACTATTGTTTTTGACAAAACCGGAACCATAACTGTACAATCTGAAGCCGGAATTGAGTTTATTGGTGTAGATTTAACATTTTCTGAACAGCAAATGGTCTCAACTTTAACTTCAAACTCAACGCATCCGCTAAGTCGTCAAATCAGTAATCATTTGAATATCAAATCAGATTTAATTTTAGAAGATTTTATTGAGATTCCCTCGCAGGGTATAAAGGCTACTTTTAATGGGAATACAATAAAAATTGGTTCAAAAGATTTTGTGAATTCTGTTTCAGTGAAAACTAAATCACACTCTGAATTTGGTAAAGCGAATGCATCGATTGTTTATCTATCAATCAATGATGAAGTAAAGGGATATTACAAAATAAGTAATGTCTATAGAGAAGGTATTTCTGAGATGATTAGTTCATTGACAGATAAATATGAGATGTATTTATTGTCAGGGGATAATGATTCAGAAAAAGAAAATTTACAGAAAATATTTAACGACAAATCTAAATTATTGTTCAGCCAATCTCCTTATGACAAATTAGAATTTATTAAAAAGCTTAAATCTTCGGGTAAAAAAGTTTTAATGGTTGGTGATGGTCTTAATGATGCGGGGGCTCTTTCAGAGAGTAATGTTGGAATATCGATAGCTGAAGATATTACATCATTTACGCCGGCAAGTGATGCTATACTTGAAGCATCAGAGTTTTATAGATTTAATAAATTCATCGATTTTTCTAAGAAAAGTTTAAGAATTATTTACTTAAGTTTTGGCATATCAGTTTTTTATCATATCATTGGTTTAGGTGCAGCCGTTCAGGGAATGTTATCTCCATTATTTGCTGCAGTACTTATGCCACTAAGTTCAATAACGGTTGTAGTGTTCACAACACTATCAACAGGATTTTTAGCAAAAAGAATTAAGCTGTTATGAGTGTTATTATCGTTTTAATATTATTTAGTATTCTTATTGCAGGTGGTTTTTTAATTGCATTCTTATGGGCAGTTAAATCTGGTCAGATGGATGATAAATATACGCCATCAGTAAGAATATTATTTGATGATGAGCCAAACAAAAGTGAATCGAAAATAGAATTAAAAGACATAAACAAAAACGTATCCAAATAGATAGGAGAATCATTCATGCAAATGGAAACATTTAGCTACGACAATAAAATCGTAAAAGATTTTGCTGTTGCTACAGTCCTCTGGGGTCTAATCGGAATGATAGTCGGTTTGTTGATAGCAGTTCAGCTCTACCTTCCGGCTTTAAATTTTGGTATTCCTTACACAACCTTTGGAAGGATTAGACCGCTTCATACCAACGCCGTTATTTTTGCCTTTGTTGGTAATGGCATTTTTATGGGAGTTTATTACTCACTTCAAAGACTTTGCAAAGCAAGAATGTTCAGTGATTTGCTCAGCAAAATTCATTTCTGGGCTTGGCAGTTGATAATTTTGCTTGCCGCTATTACACTTCCTTTGGGATTAACATCAAGTAAAGAATATGCTGAACTTGAATGGCCAATCGATATTCTTATCACATTAGTTTGGGTTGTTTTTGCAATAAATTTAATCGGAACAATTATTAAACGCCGTGAAAAGCATATGTATGTTGCAATTTGGTTTTACATCGCAACAATAGTTACTGTAGCAGTTCTTCACATTGTTAACTCAATTGAAATTCCGGTAAGTTTATTTAAGAGCTATTCAGCTTATGCCGGTGTTCAAGATGCTTTAGTTCAATGGTGGTATGGACATAATGCAGTTGCATTCTTTTTAACTACACCTTATTTAGGTTTGATGTATTACTTCATGCCAAAGGCTGCAAATCGACCGGTATACTCGTATCGGTTATCCATAATCCACTTTTGGGCATTGATTTTTATTTATATCTGGGCTGGTCCTCATCACCTTTTATACAGTGCTTTACCGGATTGGGCACAATCGCTGGGAACAGTCTTTTCAATTATGTTAATTGCTCCTTCTTGGGGCGGTATGATCAATGGACTTTTAACCTTACGCGGTGCATGGGATAGAGTAAGAGAAGATGCTGTTCTAAAATTTATGGTAGTTGCAGTAACCGCTTATGGAATGTCAACTTTTGAAGGACCCATGTTGTCCTTGAAAAATGTCAATGCTCTAATGCACTTTACTGATTGGATTATTGCTCACGTTCATATCGGTGCGTTGGGTTGGAATGGATTTTTAACTTTTGGTGTACTTTACTGGTTAGTTCCAAGATTATATAAAACTCAGTTGTATTCAAAAAAATTAGCAAACTTCCATTTCTGGATTGGATTTTTAGGGATAGTTTTCTACGCTTCATCTATGTATTGGTCTGCATTAACACAAACTTTAATGTGGAAACAATTTACTCCTGAAGGATTATTACAATATCCTAATTTCCTTGAAACAGTTTTACAAATTGTTCCGATGTATATAATTAGATCTTTAGGAGGTTTATTATTTATAGTCGGTATTTTTGTAATGATGTATAATCTCTACAAAACTGCAAAACAAGGTAAACTTGAAGCTAATGAAGAAGCATCGGCTCCGGCATTAGTAACCTCAAGTGATAAATACAAAAAAGGTTTGGGACATAGATGGATTGAAAGTAAACCAATTCAATTCACAGTATTATCATTAATTGCAATTTTAATTGGTGGCATTGTTGAAATTGTCCCTACATTCTTAGTGAAGACTAACATTCCTACAATTGCCTCAGTCAAGCCATATACTCCCCTTGAATTACAAGGTAGAGATATCTATATAAGAGAAGGGTGTAATGCATGTCATTCACAACTCGTAAGACCTTTCAGAAGTGAGACAGAACGTTATGGTGAATACTCAAAAGCCGGTGAATATGTTTATGATCATCCATTCTTGTGGGGCTCAAAACGAACTGGTCCGGATTTACACAGAGTTGGACAAAAATATCCGAATCTATGGCATTATCATCATATGATCGATCCGAGATTGATGTCCCCTGGTTCATTGATGCCTCCATATCCGTGGCTTGCTGAAAACAGTCTCGATATTTCTACGACAGGGGCAAAAATCAGAGCACTTCAAAAATTAGGTGTTCCTTATCCTGAAGGATTTGATCAGACAGCTAATGAAGACCTTAGTATTCAAGCTGAAATGATTACTCAAGACCTTCTTTCAAATGGAATTGCCGTTGAGAGTGATAAAGAAATAATTGCTTTAATTGCATATCTGCAGAGGTTGGGGACAGATATAAAGGTTAAAGATAAAGCAAGCAAATAGGTTAAGTATGTTTAGTAATTATCTAAGTTCAATAAAAGATATTTCAATATTTCCGTTAATAGGACTATTCATCTTTGTCCCTTTTTTTACTGCATGGATTGTTTATGCTTTGCGAATCAGTAAAAAAGAGATACAAAAATTGGAAAATCTTCCATTTGAATCATCTAACAATGATAATAATCAAAAGTAAAGGGTTTTACAATGTTGATTAAAAATTTAAATAAAAGTACACGAAAGGATAGAAAGTTATTCGGATTGAATTTCAGTTCTTTATTAACTCTCTTTTTGCTTATCCCGTTCGTATCAGTTTTTGCTGAAGAAGGTGAGATGGATATGGTTGCTTACACAGATACAGCCTTTCTCATCCTCTTCCTATTTATGATTCTACTTACAATTATATTCATGGTATATCATGCAGGTATTCAGAAAATTCCCGGAGAAGTTTCTCTCTGGACTAAATTTATGGATTTACTTATTGATGCTAAACCTCTTGAAAATGAAAGGGAGATTTTACTAGACCATGATTATGACGGTATCAAAGAACTCGATAATAATCTACCCCCATGGTGGAAATATCTTTTCTATGTTACAATTGTCTGGTCAGTAATATATATGTTGGTCTTCCATGTTTTCAATACAGGTAAACTTATGGATGCAGAATATACAGAGGAAATGGAGATTGCAGAACTTCAACGCGCACAGTTTTTAGCCGGTGGAGCCTTTATTGATGAAAATACTGTAAAAGCATCTATGGATGCCGGAACACTCTTTAGTGGTAAAGAGATTTATGTGAAATTTTGTGCCGCATGCCATGGAAACAATGGCGAAGGATTAGTTGGTCCTAATTTTACAGATGAATATTGGATTCATGGTGGGGATATTAAAAATATCTTCAGAATTATTAAGGATGGAGTTCCGGAAAAAGGAATGATTAGTTGGAAATCTCAATTGAGTCCAAAAAATATGCAAGAAGTGGGAAGCTATATCCTTTCATTGCAAGGGACTAATCCTCCAAATCAGAAACCACCACAAGGCGAAAAATGGGTTGTTCCTGAACCAGAAACAGATAAAGTTCAATGATTCTAATGGGGTCGGAACCTTTCTGACCCCAATTTTTTTAAGGTAATATTATGTCAGCCCTACACGATCAAGAAAAATATCGAGATTCTATTTCAACAATAAACAATGAAGGAAAGAGAGTCTGGATATACCCCAAAAAACCAAGCGGTCGATTCTATAATGCAAGAACTATTGTTTCAATTATTCTTTTGTTGATTCTTTTTATTACTCCATTTATAAAGGTGAGTGGACATCCATTCATTTTACTAAATATTTTGGAGAGAGAGTTTATCTTATTCGGAGTCACTTTCGGACCTCATGATTTTTACATTTTTGTACTTTTATTTATTGCAACAATTGTGTTTGTAATTTTGTTCACAGCTATATATGGTCGAATTTTCTGTGGATGGATTTGTCCTCAGACAGTTTTTATGGAAATGGTTTTTCGCAAGATTGAATACTTTATTGAAGGTGATTTTCTAAAGCAACGTACACTTGACCAACAAGAATGGAATATGGAGAAATTTCTAAAGAAGGGGAGTAAGCATATCATCTTCTTTACACTTTCTTTCATAATTTCAAATTTGTTCTTGTCATACATAATAGGAATTGATGAATTATTCAAAATAATTACAGATCCCCCAAGTGAGCACTTAACGGGACTAATCGCAATAACACTTTTTTCCGGAGTGTTCTATTTTGTCTTCTCGAAATTCAGGGAACAAGCTTGTACAATTGTTTGTCCTTATGGAAGATTACAGGGAGTATTACTCGATAAAAATTCATTGGTAGTAGCTTACGATGATGTAAGGGGTGAACCTCGAGGGAAAATAAAAAAAGGTGAAGAGCGGACACAAGGTGATTGTATTGATTGCCATCTTTGTGTTGATGTTTGCCCAACCGGAATTGATATTCGTAACGGAATTCAACTTGAATGTGTAAACTGTACAGCTTGTATTGATGCTTGTGATAATGTAATGGATAAGATTAACAAACCTCGTGGACTAGTCAGATATGATTCACTCAACGGGATTAAAGAGAGAATCAGATTTAGAATAACCCCACGTATAATGAGTTATTCAGCTGTATTAACTGTACTTATAATAATAGTTTCAGTTTTGTTGTTTACAAGAGATAGTGTTTCGGTAAATATTTTAAGAACTCCGGGAATGTTATATCAAGATCAGCCGGATAACAAGATTAGTAACTTATATAACATCAATATTGTCAATAAAACTTTTGATACTATTCCAATCGATATAAAAGTGAAAAATATTGAAGCAAATATTGTTATACTTGGGAATAGTTATTCCATACCTCCTCATGAAGTGTTTGATGGAAAATTTATGGTTGTGATTGATAAAGATAAAATTGATAAATTGAATATGCCTTTAGAAATTGGTGTTTATGAAAAGGGAAATGAAGTTGTGAATATTAAAACTGCATTTCTATCACAT
The DNA here is from genome assembly GCA_019638025.1 of Ignavibacteriaceae bacterium. Taxonomy (GTDB): domain Bacteria; phylum Bacteroidota; class Ignavibacteria; order Ignavibacteriales; family Ignavibacteriaceae; genus JAGUXE01. The sequence continues at coordinate 12,796 of JAHBUO010000048.1, read as the reverse complement.
TTTAAGAAAGAGATTAAATGAAAAAGATTAGCTGGGGTGTTGGTATTACGATTTTTATCATAGGTTTTTTAATTCTCAATGCTATTTTTGTTTTTTTTGCATTTGGTGAGAAAGTCGATTTAGTTACCGATAACTACTACGCAAAAGAACTAATCTATCAAGAAGAAATTGATAAGCAACAAAATTATGCTTCTCTAGATGAGAGTATTGAATTTATAAGAAAAGATGCCACGATAATATTCAAGTTTCCTAAGTCGATTGACCTGGACAGTTTATCCGGTGAAATCCATTTTTATCGCCCCTCGGATTCGAAATACGATAAAGTCTTTCCACTTGAACTTAATTCAGAATATGAGTTTGTAATCTCTACCGAGTCATTAATGAAAGGTTATTGGAAGGTGAAGATAGATTGGGAGATAAAAGGGAGTAAATTCTTTAAAGAAGAGAAAGTTTTTATTAATTGATTGATTCAATTCATATAACTGCCGGTTTTATATTAGGGTTTTTAGGAAGCCTTCATTGTTTAGGGATGTGTGGTCCGATAGCATTGGCGCTTCCGATAAACCAAACTACAAAAACCACTTTCATTGCAAGTCGAGTTTTGTACAACCTTGGTAGAGTTGTGAGCTATTCTCTAATGGGATTGGTGTTTGGATTATTAGGTGATAGACTTCAGTTGATTGGATTACAACAATTTTTATCCGTTGGGGCTGGGTTATTGATTCTTATTTATGCACTCTTTCCTCAAAAAAGTGAAGCGCTTGTTTTATCTATACCGATTATGAAATTAGGACTGACAAAAATTAACAATTTAATTGGTCCATTGTTTAAACAGAAATCAATATTTGCATTGCTAAAAATTGGAATCTTAAATGGATTTTTACCATGCGGTTTTGTTTATATCGGTATTGCCGGAGCGATTGCAACCGGGAGTCCAATTAATGGAATGTTTTTTATGTTTCTATTTGGGATGGGGACAATCCCATTAATGCTTACTGTGTCTATCTTCACTTCAGTTATATCTATGAAAGTAAGATTAAGACTAAGAAAAGTTGTTCCCGTCTTTGTTGTACTAATGGCAATAGTATTTATTTTTAGAGGGCTCAATCTTGGTATTCCCTATTTAAGCCCAAAAATAACCCCATCACACTCAGGTGTAGAAGTCGAATGTGTACATTGAACTTCTTAGGGCAAAGAATAATAACTTCTAACTAACTTCAAAACTTATTAGTTTTACATCTTCAAAAAAGAAAATCAAGGAATTGTTGATGAAGAAAAAGAAAATCCTCTGGATTGATGATGAGATTGAACTATTTCGTTCCCACATAATTTTTCTTTCTGAGAAGGGATATGAAATATCTACTGTAACGAATGGAGAGGATGCTTTAGCAATTATTAAAGAGGAAGAGATTGATCTAATTTTCCTAGACGAAATGATGCCCGGAATGGGGGGATTAGAGGTTCTTGGGAGAATAAAAGAAAATAATCCCAATATCCCTGTAGTAATGGTTACAAAGAGTGAAGAAGAATCTTTGATGGATGAAGCCATTGGTGGAAAAATAAAAGACTATCTCACCAAACCGGTTAACCCAAGTCAAATTTTATTAGTCTGCAAAAAAATTCTCGATGCAAAAAGAATTTCATCTCAGTTTGTAACAAAAGATTACCTACAAGATTTTAATCAAATATCGATGCAACTTTCAAGCAATCTAGATTATGAAGAATGGACTGAACTTTACTTGAAGTTAACCTCATGGGAAGTTGAGCTTGATAGCCATCCGGAAACAGGGCTTCGTCAATCGTTAAATGAATTAAAGAGAGAGTGTAATAAAGAGTTTTCACGATTTATCGAAAAAAATTATGTCAAATGGGTTAATTCAAATTCGAAAGACAACAGACCCAAATTAACTGTTGACATAATGAACGATTATGTTATTTCTTCTATCGAAGAAGAAAATAAAACAATTTTCTTTTTTGTGCTTGATTGCCTTAGACTTGATCAATGGTTGGTTCTGGAGAAACCACTTCTTGACTTATTCAAAATAAATAAGGAATACTATTATTCGATTCTCCCAACGGCAACTGCATATGCGCGAAATTCACTTTTTGCAGGGTTGTATCCATCTGAGATTGAAAAACACTATCCTGATTTGTGGCGTGGTTCGGATGAAGACGAAAAAAGTATGAATAAATATGAAAAAGAATTCCTTCAGCTTCTCTTAGATAGAAAGAGAATCAAACTAAAAAGTGATTTGAAGTATATAAAGATTATTGACCCCGAAGTAGGAAGAAATTTTGAACAGAATATTATGTCTTACCAGAATAGTCATCTAACAGCAGTGGTAGTAAATTTCCTTGATATGATGGTTCACGGCAGATCTGACTCTGATTTGTTAAAAGAAATTGCTCCGGAAGAATCGGCTTTTAGATCTTTAACAAATAGTTGGTACACTCATTCCTCACTATTGTCCACGTTTAAAACACTTTCTAAGATGAAGAATGTTAAAATAATAATTACCACAGATCACGGAAGTATTCGTTCAATGCGTGGGGCTAAAGTATTGGGGGATAAAGAAACCTCAACTAATCTTCGTTTCAAATATGGGCGTAATCTAAAAGTTGATGATAAACATGCAATCTTTATAAAAGATGCTTCAACTTATAAGTTGCCTAGACGGGGTGTAACAGTTAATTACATTATAGCAAAAGAAGATTACTTTTTTGTGTATCCAACTGATTATCACCGTTATTTAAGCTATTACAAAGATACATTTCAGCATGGTGGAATTTCCCTTGAAGAAATGATTTTACCGGTAATTACTCTGGAGCCTCGTTAATGAAAATCTTGTTTGAAAAGAGAATTCATTCTGAAGATGAAATGAGAGATTTAGCAAAAGAATTACTGAATTTTTTTTTAGATGGAGATACAATTATCCTAAATGGTAATCTTGGTGCCGGAAAAACCTTTTTAGTTAAAGCCATCTCTGCATATTGGCAAATTAATAATGTTACAAGTCCAACATTTGCTTTAGTGAACGAGTATTCCGGTGAAAAGAAAGTAATTCACTTTGATTTTTACCGCGTTGGTGAAGTGCAAGAATTATTTGATATCGGTTTCGATGAGTATTTATCAGATGATTCGGCAATCAAGTTTATTGAGTGGGGAGAACTTTTTACTTCAATTCTTCCTAATAAAAAAATAGTTATAAATATTATCCTTAGTAATGATGATTTAAGAACAGTAACGGTTATCAAGTATGATTGAAAAACCAATTTTAGCTATAGAAACATCAGATAAAATATGTAGTTGCGCCGTATATTATGATAATCAAAAATATACTGAAACTTCAATTCAACTGAAAAACAGTCATTCCGAAAAAATTTTTCAATGTATTGATGCTTCGCTTAAATTGTTAAGCTTAGATATTAATGATTGCAAATTAATCGCTGTTTCTTCAGGACCGGGTTCATTTACAGGCTTAAGGATTGGACTTTCAGCAGCAAAAGGAATTGCGACTGCTTCAAATATCCCTATCGTTCCGGTTCCAACTTTTGAAGCTCTTGCATTAGAACTTTTAAGTTCAACAAAAATTTCTGAGGAATTTGTAATTGCAAATAAGGTCAATGTTGAAGAAATTTATTTTGCAAAATTTAAAAATGAAGGAAATATTTATAAATTTACGGATGAACTGAAATTGATTAAATCAATAGAGCTGGAATCAGAAGCTTTTGATTTAAGAATATTCGGTAATGTTAAAAATGATAAGTTGAATATAGTTGAAAAATTTGCACCATCGGCAGTTAAAGTTGCTGAGTGGGCATGTTTGTTTGGTGAAAATTTAATGACTACAGATTTTGATTATTTAGAGCCAATGTATCTAAAATCATTCGTGATTAAAAGGAAGGAAGCATGAGAAAATTAATAATTCTTTTTTTATTTGCAGTTATATCGATAAATGCTCAATTGCAAAACCCAAAAATATTTATCCCATCCGATACTTTTGACTTTGGTGATATTCCTGAGGGACAGACGATAATTCACAATTTCATCATCGTCAATACAGGTGGGGATGTGCTTAAACTCGGACAAGTAATTTCTTCATGTGGTTGTACAGCTGCAGAGCCTGAGAAAAAGGAATTAAATCCCGGTGAAAGTACAACTTTAAGAGTTGAGTTTAACTCTATCGGGAGATCAGGAAAACAAAATAGACAAATATCCCTTTCATCTAATGACCCTGTAAATCCACGTGTTAAATTTGTAATTTCAGGAAATGTACTAGATCAGAAAAGCTTTTCTGAAAAAGCAAGCGGACCCAAATTAATGTTTGAAAAGAGCCAACATGATTTTGGAAAAATTTATGAAGGGAAAATTGTTGAGTTTACATTTAAGTTTAAAAATATTGGTAAAGGTGTTCTTGAAATTAAAAATGTAAAAACAACTTGTGGTTGTACTGCAGCTGTTGTTAATGGCAAAAAACTAAACCCTGGTGAAGAAGGTACAATCAGAATTGAATTCGATTCTGCTAACAGATTCGGAAGAACAAGTAGAAACATCATTGTCACATCAAATGATCCTGATGAAGGAATAAAAACCTTAACTATTTACGCAGATATTATTAAGAAGGAAAGCTAATATGGCTTGGTTTAAAAGAGCTAAAGAGAATATATCATCGGAATCCCAGAAAAAAGAGCTTCCTGATGGATTATGGGAAAAGTGTAGTTCATGTGGCGAGATTATTCACAAAAAACAACTTGAAATTAATCATTGGTGCTGCTTAAAATGCGGCTATCATTTCAGAATTGGTAGCGATGAGTATATTAAGATTTTATTAGATGATGGTTCGTTTAAAGAGATTAACAAGAAAATGAGATCTGCTAATCCACTTGAATTTGTTGATACAAAGAAGTATGAAGATCGTATTGATGACACAATCCGTAAAACTAATCTATTTGATGCTATTAAAACCGGAACAGGAAAAATTAATGGTAGAGAAGTTGCCTTTGGTTGCATGGACTTTAAATTCATCGGTGGAAGTATGGGTTCAGTGGTTGGTGAGAAAATTGCACGATTAACAGACAGAGCAATTAAAAGTAGAATTCCTCTAATCATTCTCTCGGCAAGCGGCGGAGCGCGTATGATGGAAGGGGCACTTTCTTTAATGCAGATGGCTAAAACTAGCTCTCGTCTAGCAAAACTTGCTGATGAAAAAATTCCTTATATTTCAATTTTAACCGATCCGACAACCGGAGGTACTACTGCAAGCTATGCGATGCTTGGCGATATTAATCTTGCCGAACCAAAAGCACTTATCGGTTTCGCCGGCCCGAGAGTAATTAAGCAGACTATCGGGAGAGACTTGCCGGATGGATTTCAAAAGTCAGAGTTCTTGCTGGAACACGGTTTTGTAGATTCTATAGTTGCCAGAAAAGATATGAAAAATACTATCACAACTTTTCTTGATTTGATTAGTTGAGGATATTATTCTAGTATTAAAAAGTAAAACGGAAATGCAGCTCTTTTCATCGAAGGAAAGAGTCGGAAAATCTATTGGTTTTGTCCCTACAATGGGATATTTGCATCAAGGACACATCTCTCTTGTTCAACAAAGTAAAAAAGAAAACGATATAACTATTGTTTCTATTTTTGTGAATCCGACACAGTTTTCGCCAAATGAAGATTTATCTAAATATCCTCGCGACTATGATAGAGACCATCAACTTTTGCTTGATGCAGGTTGCGATGTTTTATTTTATCCCGATTCGGAAGAAATCTATCCTAAAGATTTTCAAACTTTTATTACTGTAGATGAAATAACACAAAAACTTGAGGGAGAATTTCGTCCGACTCATTTTCGTGGTGTAACAACTATTGTAAATATCTTGTTTAATATAGTTCAGCCACACAAAGCATACTTCGGACAAAAAGATGCTCAACAGTGTGCAGTTATTTCAAAGATGGTCGATGACTTAAATATGAATTTGAGTATTGTAGTTTGTCCAATTGTTAGAGAAGATGACGGATTGGCAATGAGCTCACGAAATGTCTATTTATCGCCTTCAGAAAGAAATGATGCACTAGTTTTAAGTAAAGCATTGAAAGAAGCTGATAGTTTGATTAAAAAAGGCGAGAGAGATTCTTTTAGGATAAAATCAGAAATGATATCAATTCTTAAAAGTGTCGATACTTCAGAAATCGATTATGCTGAAATTGTTGATTTCAAATCATTCGAAAAAGTGAGTGTATTAGAAGAGGGGAAGCATTATCTCTTGCTAATAGCATGTAGAATTGGAAAGACTCGATTAATAGATAATCAAATTATTTCCATTTGACTTCTTTTATAAATATCCATAACCCCCCGCAAAACTAAATCATCCACAAACATTGCATCAATTTTTGAATTCTTTAAAATTATTTCCGCATTACCTCCTGTGAATAACAGTCTGGGTTGGATTCCAAATTCTTCTTCGATTTTTGATACAGAAAATTTTATATATCCAATCGAAGCAGAAAAAACACCTGCTGAAATAGAGTCTTTAGTATTTTTACCGATAAAACTACTAAAAGAAGAATTATCAAGTTCCGGAAGTAATGATGTATTTTGGTTAAGTGACTTGAACATTGTTGTCAGTCCTGGAGCAATAAGTCCACCCACAAAATTGTTTTTGTAGAGGATGTTTATCGTAGTCGCCGTACCGCAATCAACAGTTACTATCAAATCATCGCTTAAATTTTTATTTTCTAAAATTGACTTTGCCCCGACAATACCACAAACTCTATCAATCCCAAGTGTGTGTGGGGTTTCATAATTTATTTTGATTCCAAGATTCGATTTGATAGTTATTTCTACTTTCTCAATGCCCGACTCTTCAGAAAAATTTTCGACTTTATGTGATATGGCCGGATTAACTGATGAGAAAATGACCTTCTCGATATTATTACTGTAAAAAAGCTGATTCAATTCTGAAATGCTATTTACAAAACCAGAGTTTGAAATTTCAGACTCGTTCCCAAAGGCATATTTAATTCTACTATTTCCAATATCTAAAAATGCTATCATCAAGAAACGCTAACATCTCCGAAACTAATTTTTTCGATTCGATCCTCAGACTTCAATAATAAAAATCCCTCGTCATCAATATCTTCGAAAATCCCATAACGAATTTTATCTAATTGAGAAATTGAGATTTTTTCTCCTATCATTCTGCAATTTCTTCGCCACTCTTTGATAATCGAATCTGGCTCATCTTCAATTTTTTTGAGCATCTCCTCAAAATTATTGAGAAGTTCGGCGAGGAGTTTCTCTCTTTCAATTTGCTGTCCATACTCAAACTTTATTGAGGTTGGAGGGATGTTGTACTCACCGGGAAAAGTTGTTTGATTAACATTAATTCCAATTCCAACTACAAGACGTGAAATCACATTTCCGGTTGAAACTGATTCAAGCAAAATCCCGGAAACTTTTTTCTTATTAATTAAAACATCATTTGGCCATTTCAGTTCGGTTTTAACTTGGAACAGGTTATCAATAGTTTGGGAAACAACTAAAGATGTTCCCAAATTCAGCAAATTTAACTTATTAGTTAATTGAGCACTCGGTTTAATGAAAATTGAAAAAGTAAGATTTTGACCATGTGCACTGTTCCATTCTCTGTTAAATCTACCTCGTCCTTGTGTTTGCTTTTCGGCTAAAAGAACAGTTCCATGAGTATCAATCTTGTTTTCCTTATCAAGCAAATAGGAATTCGTCGATTCAATTTCATCTGCTAAAACAAAATTTCTTCCAATTTTGGAAGTCTCAAGTTTAATATCAAATTTTTGAATTTCAAATGTTGTGTTGTCCATATTCTCTCTATTCCTGTCATAAAAATTGTCAATTATGTCAAAACAGTGACATGTTGGCTGATAATATGCCGAATTGACAAAATACTAAGTTTTATCTATTATCGATGTAAAGTCTTAAATTATAATGAGTTACGCTAATATAATCGCTTTGGCACAAAGGTTGTATATATTCAAGCACAGATGATTAAGTAATGACACAATTAATACAAAAGGAGAAAAGCCATGCGATTTATAAATTTTGAACCGTTAAAATTAGAATCAGTTAATAACCTAAAATGGTTTAATGACGGATTCAAAAGTTTGATTGACGAAATGTCAACAATCAATTTCGAAAACAAATCAAATTTTATCCCAAAATTTGATATTTCTGAAGATAAAAGCAAACTTTATTTTGAGACTGAGGTTCCGGGCATGAATAAAGCCGATATCAAAATTTCAGTTCAAAATGATGTGCTAACAATTTCAGGGGAAAAAAAACGTTCAGAGGAAGTGAAAGAAAAAAACTATTTCAGAAGCGAAAGAACTTTTGGTTCATTCAAAAGAAGCTTTACTCTTCCATCTGATATAGATGCTGAAAATATACAAGCAAAATTTGAAAATGGTGTTTTGTCTGTTGCTATCCCAAAAGTTTCAATCGACAGAAACATCGAAAAAATGATCGAAATTAAATAATTAATTTATTAATGCGGCTTACTGCCGCTTTCTTTATAGGAGAATAACAAAATGGGAAAAATAATTGGAATTGATTTAGGAACCACAAACTCTTGCGTCTCTGTGATGGAAGGGAATGATCCTGTCGTTATTCCAAATTCTGAAGGTGGTAGAACAACTCCGTCTGTTGTGGCGTTTGCGAAAAATGGTGACAGACTTGTTGGGCAGCCGGCTAAACGACAAGCAATAACAAACCCCAAAAATACCATAGCATCTGTAAAAAGATTTATGGGACGCAATAAAAACGAGGTTACTGAAGAAACTAAGAAAGTTCCTTACGAAATTGTTTCCGGTGATAATGGTTCTGCAAGAATTAATATTAATGATAGAACTTATTCCCCACCGGAAATCAGTGCAATGATTCTTCAAAAAATGAAGAAAACCGCCGAAGAATATCTAGGACAGGAAGTAAATGAAGCTGTAATTGCAGTTCCGGCTTATTTTAACGATGCTCAGCGTCAAGCTACAAAAGATGCCGGTGAAATTGCAGGTCTCAAAGTTAGAAGAATAATTAACGAACCTACTGCCGCTGCTTTAGCATATGGTTTGGATAAAAAACATAAAGAACAACTTGTTGCGGTTTATGATTTAGGCGGTGGAACTTTCGATATTTCAATTCTTCAAATTGGTGAAGGTGTTTTCGAGGTTAAATCAACTAACGGCGATACACATTTAGGTGGTGACGATTTTGATCAGAATTTAATTGATTTCTTAGCTGATGAATTTAACAAGCAAGAAGGTGTTGATTTAAGAAAAGATCCGATGGCTTTACAAAGATTGAAAGAAGCAGCTGAGAAAGCTAAGATTGAATTATCTTCTTCAAATTCAACAGATGTAAATTTACCGTTTATCACAGCTAATCAAGATGGACCAAAGCACTTAAATATTACAATTTCACGAGCAAAATTTGAGCAGTTAGTTCATGAATTAATTGAAAAAACAAGAATCCCGTGTGAACGTGCGATAAAAGATGCCGGTGTTTCCGCTTCTCAAATTGATGAAGTTATTCTGGTTGGTGGTTCAACTCGTATTCCAAAAGTTCAAGAGTTAGTAAAAAATATTTTTGGAAAAGAGCCACACAAAGGTGTTAATCCGGATGAAGTTGTAGCCATTGGAGCCGGAATTCAAGGTGCGGTTTTAACCGGTGAAGTTAAAGATGTTCTTCTTCTTGATGTTACTCCACTTTCACTTGGAATCGAAACTCTTGGTGGTGTTATGACCGTTCTGATACCTGCAAACACAACTATTCCAACAAAGAAGAGTGAAATATTCTCAACCGCTGCGGATAATCAACCTTCTGTAGAAATTCATGTGCTTCAAGGTGAAAGACCAATGGCAAACGATAATAGAACTCTTGGAAGGTTCCATCTTGAAGGTTTGCCGCCGGCACCAAGAGGAATTCCGCAGATTGAAGTTTCATTCGATATAGATGCTAATGGTATTATGCATGTGATGGCTAAAGATAAAGCCACAAATAAAGAGCAGAGTATTAGAATTACTTCCTCAAGTGGATTATCTCAAGACGAAGTAGAGAAAATGAAACGTGATGCACAAGAACATGCTGCTGAAGATAAAAAGAAGAAAGAACTTATCGATATTAAAAATCAAGCTGATAGTTTAGTTTTCCAAACTAAGAAACAGCTTGAAGAATTAGGCGATAAAGTGACTCCGGATGTTAAAAGCAAACTTGAATCAGAAATCAAGAAAATTGAAGATGCAGTTGCTACGAACAACGCTGACACAATCAAAACGGCAGTTGATTCAATGAATAAAGTCTGGAACGAAGTAGCTTCTTCACTCTATTCACAAGCAGGCGGACCTCAAGCTGACCCGGGTGCTCAACAATCTGATTTTTCACAGAATAATGCACAACAACAAGCATCTTCTTCCCCGGGAAAAGAAAAAGAAGTTCAAGATGCATCTTACGAAGTAGTTGACGATGATAAGAAATAATTAATTTATATATAGAATAATGAGGGGCATCTCTGTTGAATAAAATACATAGTGAAGATGCCCAAATTTTTAATTAACGATTTGTCTAATTCATATTATAAGGAGATTTAGTCATGGTAGAAAATAAAGAAATTATTAAGGTCGAAAATAACAACACTCAATCATGGGAAGAAAGATTGAAAAAAGAAGCCGTTTTTTCTCCTGCAGTTAATGTGTTTGAGAATAGCGATGCCTATGTTCTAGTTGCTGATATGCCTGGTGTTTCAAAAGAAAATATCAGGATAAAATTACATAAGAGAGAATTAAGCATTGTTGGATTAGTTAATTTTGAAGAACTTACTAATCGCAAATACATTTTAAGAGAAATTTCAGTTGGTAATTATTACAGAAAGTTTAACCTATCTGATTGGATTGATGAGGATAATATTGATGCATCATTCCAAAATGGACAACTGAAAATTACTCTGCCAAAACATGAAAGAGTAAAACCAAGAGATATTCAAATTCTCTAAGATTTTTTGAATAATCGAGTTTAACCCCCTTAATTATTGAGGGGGTTTTTTGTTTTAGAGTGTCTTTGAAATCAATTGGCGAATATAGAAACAATTTTCAGATTCTGATAATAGGTTATTACTATATTTACAAATTAAAATTATGAGAGTTGGACAAATTTCGCAGGAGAACAATTTTATGCCATCAATAATTCAAAGCGATGTGGATGATTTGGGTGTGATTATCAAATTTAGCGGAAATGTTAAAGGGGAAGAAATTTTTAATAAAAATTTAGAGATAATGTCTAATCCATTATTTATCAAATGGAGATATCAAATATGGGATTTTTCAGAAATCGAAAAATTTGAAGTTACTAACTCAGATTTGAGAAATTTTGCACGACAAGATGGTGAAGCCGGGAAGATAAATCCCAATCAACGCATTGCAATAATTCGACGAAAAATAAGGCGTAGTTCAACAGATGCTGTGTTTCATATTTACCAGGAAGTTTGGGGTGCTTATCAATCATCTACTTTTACTGATATAGAATCTGCAAGAAATTGGGGATTGAATGGTTAATTGTTTTTGAAAATCTAAGAAATTTTTAGAGAAATTTTATAAGGTGTTTTATGCAGGGAATTAAAATAGTAGATATTAATGCTGATAATATTCTGGATTACGGAATTTGTGGTTATAAAAGTTTAAAACGTGAGGGATTCCCTGAGAAAGTTAATTGGATAAGAGAAAATAGTTCATATGGATTGAAGATAAAAGCGATTTTAACAGAGAACGATGGTGTTCAGGGAATGATTGAGTATCTGTCCGGTGAATATTGTTGGCGTCCTGTTGATGCTAAAGGTTTCATGTTCATTCATTGCCTTTTTGTTGGATTCAAAAAAAAATATAAGAACAAAGGTTACGCAAGTTTACTTATCGATAAATGCATAGAAGATGCCAAAGAGAGTGATAAACTTGGTGTAGCTGTTGTTACAAGAGCCGGTTCTTTTATGGTTGGGAAAGAGATTTTTATAAAAAAGGGTTTTGAGGTTGTAGATTCAGCACCACCCGATTTTGAATTGTTAGTCTTAAAGTTTATACCAAATGTGGCGATTCCAAGATTTCATGTAGCCCTCAAAAGTGATGTTAAATTGGAGAGGGGGCTGACAATAATGAGGAGTGCTCAGTGTCCTTACACAAAAAAAAATGTGACAGAAATTATTGAATCTGCAAAATCAATTTTTGGTATTACTCCTGTCATTATCGACAACAAAGATTATCTTGAGGCACAGAAAACACCATGTGCCTTTGGCACTTTTTGTATATCTTATAATGAAAATGTAATATCTTATCACCCGATAAGTAATAGAAGATTTATTAATATAATGAATTCTGTGTGTGATTGAGTTACTTTAAAAATATAATTTCCCCACAATGGGGAATTCAGGAAAAATTGCTGTACGGTTCAAAGAATTATTCAGAAAGAAATAAGTATCAACGAATAAATTTTTATTAAGAAGAAATTAACATGCCTAATCATTTTACTCTCATCGAAATATAGATTGCCTCAATCCCATATTATAGTTAAGATAGTACGATAGTTTATCATTTATTGTATTTCAAATACCATATTAGTATTTTGAAATGCTTTAAATAAAATTTCTTACAGAGCATGTAAGATTAGTAAAAATCAGTAGTTAAGAAATCATCAATAATTAGAGAGAGTGCATGTTAGAGCTTCAAAGGACGATTAAAAAACCGGTCTCAATGTCAGGAGTAGGCTTACATACTGGAACATCC
>JAHBUO010000047.1 GCA_019638025.1 Ignavibacteriaceae bacterium | reverse complement strand
TATTCATTCGGGTCTCTACTGTTGCGCTTCCGATGTGTGGAAGCAATACTACATTATTTAACTTCATGAATTTAGGATTAACTTTTGGCTCATTTGTATAAACATCTAATCCTGCTGAATGAATACTTTTTGATTTCAATAAATTAATTAGAGTTTCCTCATCAATAACTTCACCTCGAGATGTATTTATTAAGATTGCAGTTCTCTTAAGAAGTTTTAGATTTTCAATATTCAGCAGTTTATACGTGGAATTATTTAATGGAACATGTAAAGAAATTATGTCTGCAGTAGTTAATAGTTTTTTGAGAGATACTCGTTTCGCTGAATAGTTTTTTTCAATGAATTCATTTTTCTTTCTACTGGAATAAATTGATTTCATGCCAAATGCCATAGCTCTTTTTATTACAGCTGTGCCAATTCTACCGGCTCCAATTATTCCTAAAATTTTTCGGTTAAGATCCATGCCTAACATATAATTTGGGGCCCATCCTTTAAATTTATTTTCTCGAAGTGCTTTATCGCCTTCAACGATGCGTCTTGAACAAGCTATGATTAAAGCTATTGTTAAATCTGCAGTTGCATCAGTAAGAATGTCCGGAGTGTTAGTTACAATGATTTTTTTTTGTGTAGCGTACTCAACGTCTATGTTATTATAACCTGCGGCATAATTTGCAATAATTTTGCAATTTGGCATTGAGTCAATAACTTCTTTATCAATTTTATCTGTCAATAAAGAAACAATTGCATCCGCATCGGAGGCTAGTTTAATCAACTCATTTTTTTTTATAGGTCGGTTTTTGGAGAATACTTCTACATCATAATGTTTTTTGAGGAACTCAATTGAATCGGCAGGAAGCTCTCTGGTGATAAATATTTTTTTCATGCAATTGATTAAATGAAAATTGTAAAGTTTGTCTCAAATCTAATTGATTTTATCGATACTTAAAACAAATTCAGAATTTGAGACAAACTTTTGAGGGATTATAAACTTTTTTCGACAGTAATTTTTGAGTTTTCTAATAGTACGGCGTATGTATAGCCTGAACCAAAATCTTTATTTACAACAAGTGTTCCTTCAACAACAATTACGTCACCAACTTTTGCTACATCTTGAGTTGTAATTAGTAAATCAAAATCATCACTTTTACCGGTACCATCTTGAATGTGTATCCAATTACGGTCCATGATACTCTCATTAAATTTAGTCACTTGTCCACGAATCTTTACTGTTTTTCCTGAAAGTGTTTGGCTTTGTGCAAAAACTTGTTCAACTGTTTTTCCTCCTGATAGGGGAGTTAACTTAATATCTTGTTTCCCACTCATCTCAATTTTCGGGTGCTTTACCATTCCCATGTTTTGTTCAGCATCAGGTGAGATTGTTTTTATATCTTCGACAAAAAGAATGGATTCAAAAGTCCTATCAATAGAAGAACCTTTGAAATTTTTCATCTCCAAACTTTTTGAGAAATAGAGAGTTTGTCCTTTTTCTACACTCATCGAAGGGACAGCAATCCATAATTCATTGTTGTTCTCAGAAACACGAATGTATGTATAATCTCTAACCGGAATAGACTCAATAACAGTAACTTCTCTCATTCCATCTGGGAGGGGTTGTTTTTCTACTTCTTTTTCACAAGAGGTTAAAAATAGAACAAAGATGAACGAGATGGCAATTAGTTTTTTTATCATATGTATTTCTCCAATAATTAAATGTTTTGTATTGACTAATATAATAATTCGGATTCAATTTCATTGAGTATAGAATTTTCTCTAAAAAATTTTATTTATAACGAAAAAATAAATTAGAGAGAGGAGCATTGTTAAGGATGTAATTATCACCCCTCCTTTAAAAAATTCAAAAAATCGAATAGTGATTTTAGAACTCTTTGCAATTTCAATTACAATTAAATTTGCCATAGCACCAATTATTGTGAGGTTTCCCGCTAAAGTTGAAGCAGAAGCCAAACTTAACCATAATAGTTCATTTGATGAGGCTTTCATAAGTGGTAACATCAAAATTACGAATGGGACATTGCTAACAATCTGGGAAAGAAATAAGCTTATCGAATGAATAAATAAAAGTCCGTTAAAGCTCTCGGAGATTGGGGTAGACTCGATTAATGAATTTAACCATTCAGTTTTTTCAATTGCTGCAACAACTATAAAAAGAGAAGCAAAGAAAAGAAGCAAAACCCAGTCAACTTCCTTAATAATTTTTGATGGTTTTATTTTTCCGAATAGTAAAACTAACGCACCACCAAATATTGCAATCATTGGATAAGAGATATTGACTATTTTCGACATGAAAAATAGAAGAATAACTAACAGAAATATCGGAACAGAATATTTCATTGAATCATAATGATAACCGTTTGAGAAATCATTTGCTTCAACCCCTAATTCACCAAAAAATTCATCTTTATATAATAGAGTCATCACGAAATATATAATCATCATTGAAATCAATGAAAGTGGTAGCATCAGTAATAAGAATTTAGTATAAGCGATTTCTGAAGTAATTCCAATTAAGATATTTTGTGGGTTTCCGGTTATGGTCATCACACTACCGGCATTTGAAGCCATAATTTCAGATATCAAATATGGAATTGGATTCAATTTTGATGAAATGCAGATTCTGATAATTACAGGAGTGAACATTAGTACAACGGCATCATTAACTAGAAACGCGCTGGAAATTCCTGTTGCAAAAATAATTATAAAAAGAAGTTGTTTTTTTGATTTAGCAAGATTTATTGCTGAATTAGCAATCATTGTAAAAAATCCATCTAATTCAAGAACTACTACTAATATCATCATGCCAAACAATAATATAATAGTATTGAAATCGATGGAAAAAATTGCTTCTTCAAAAGAAATAATTCCGAATAAAACCATAGCCACTGCACCGGAAAAAGCTGCTGAAGGGCGGTCAATATTCAAACCCGGAATTCGAGTGAAAATTATCCCGATGTAGGTTATTATAAAAATTATTGTAGCTATTGTTTCCAAAATTATCTCAAAATTGTCGGCAAAAATTATTAAAATAATTCTTTAATTTTGAATAAAATTTTGGACACATTTTTTGAAAAGTTTAAGAATACATGTAAGAGAGACCGCTCGCCTGGCATATCCTGTATCGATTGGTCAAATCGGTTATATAATGATGGGCGTTGTTGATAGTGCAATGGTTGGTCAAATTGGTTATGATTATTTAGCAGCTGCCTCATTAGCGAATGGAATATTCTTTTTAACATTGGTTGTGGGTGTCGGAATATCGAATGCCGTTACTCCTCTTGTTGCAATTTCCATAGGAGCTAATCGGCGAGAGGAACATGAAGATTTATTTAAAAATTCGTTTTATATCAATCTGATTTCGGGAATAGCTTTATCTTCTTTTACATTTTTATTGGCTGAAGGAATAGCTTTGTTAAATCAGCCCAAAGAAGTTGTAGAGTTGGCAATCCCTTATACAAAAATTCTAGGAGTCTCATTAATCCCGATTATGATATTCCAATCTTACAAACAATTTATTGAGGGGATGTCGATTGTTAGACCAGCTATGGTAATTACACTCCTCGCAAATATTGTGAATGCTGCTTCTAACTATGTTTATATTTATGGTAACTTTGGTTTCCCCAGAATGGAGTTAAATGGTGCGGGTCTTGCTACATTTACTTCCAGAACATTTATGCTGGTTTTGTTGATATACTTTTTAAAGAGAAAGCCACTCAAGTTCAACACTAAATTTAATATTATTCCGTTTTCAGTAAATAAGATTATAGTTAAAAAATTACTAAGTATCGGAATCCCGAGTGGTTTACAATTCTTTTTTGAAGCAGGTGCCTTCACATTTGCAGCATTCATGATTGGCTGGTTAGGGTCAAAAGATTTAGCCGCACATCAGATAGCAATTACTATCGCATCAATAACATATATGATTGTTTTAGGAATTTCAACTTCTTCAGCGATACGAGTTGGGAATGCTGTTGGGGCTCAGAGTATTAGCGAAACAAGAAGAGCAGGGTTTGCAGCTTTACTGATGGGTGGAATTGTAATGTTATTCTTTGCACTTAACTTTATTCTACTCAACCAACTTCTTCCCAAATTATTTGTGAATGAATTTGAAGTTCTTGAATTAGCTGCATCCCTTCTAATAATCGCTGCATTCTTTCAATTATTTGACGGTGTTCAAGCAGTTGGGCTTGGAATTTTGCGTGGATTAACTGATGTTAAATTTCCTACTGCAGTTACTTTTTTCTCATATTGGATTATTGGTATTCCGTTCGGATATTATTTAGGATTCGGAAGGGAGCTTGGGGTTGTTGGTGTTTGGATTGGGCTGTCGGTAGGATTGGCAACTTCTGCCTCACTACTGACATTTCGATTTAATGCAAAGAGTAAAAGGCATATTCATCAAAACCGATGAGAACCAATATTTTACCGAACTTGTATAATTATTTCCGTTTGTTAAAAGGAAGGGAGTAAATAGCTATAAGATTTGTAAGTTAGCATCGGAATTAATTTAAAAGCGGAGGATATCATGAAAAAGCGTTTATACAGATCCAGAAAAGAAAAAATGATTGGAGGCGTTGCGGGTGGTTTTGCAGAGTACTTTGATATTGACCCTGTATTAGCTCGGCTTGCAATGTTACTCCTGATATTTTTTAATGGATTAGGAGTAATATTATATATTATCTGCATGATTGTCATCCCGCAAGAACCACTCTTCTTCGAGAATATTGAAAATAATGGAGACGTGGAACCGCAAAAGGTTGAAAATAATTTTGAAAGTGAAGCAAAAGCAGTTAAGAAGCAAAACAGACAAAAAACAGCAGGTATTGTTCTAATTACACTTGGTTTCTTCTTTCTTCTGGATAATCTTATACCTGCATTCAGTTTTGAACATTTTTTCCCGGTGATAGTTATATGTGGTGGAGTTTGGTTATTAATTAATGCACAACATAAAGAGAGAGTACAAAATGAAAAATGGTAATATATTTTGGGGAATACTTTTGATTGTAGTGGGTTTGTTGTACCTACTCATCAATGTATTCGATGTAAGTCTTAATTTGTCAGGCTTTTCAGATTACTGGCCATTAATACTAATTTTGATAGGACTATCTTTCTTAACCTCAAATCAAATAGTTAAATCAGTTGTTGTAGGAATAGCAGCATTCGCACTGGCTATTGTGATTTTCAGTTTTTTAAACTCTGAAATATTTAAATGTGATGATGATTTTGATTCTGATTGGGGCGAATCTATTCAGTTTGAAAGTGATATCATTCGAAGTTATGATAGTAACTTCAAATTTATGGACGTAGAAATTTCAGGAGGGGCAGGAAGAATTGCAGTTACTTCAGTAGACTCGAATTTATATGAAGTTAGAAGCAAATCAGCAAAACAGAATATTCTTATCGATACAATATCTTCAAATGATTATTACAAACTCAAGTTGGGTTTAGATGATAATGTAATTGACTTTGAAGATGAAAAACCTATAAAACGAACTCTCGACTTACATCTGAATAATAAATTAACTTATAATTTATCTTTCAAACTTGGAGCGGCTGCTGCAGACTTAAATCTAAAAGATTTGAATGTTAATAAAGTAGTTGTTGAGATGGGTGCAACTTCATTAAATCTAGAACTCAATGCACCGGTAAGCGATTCCGGATTTGTGGAAATTGAAGCGGGCGCTTCATCGATAAATCTATCTTCCCCAAAAGATGTTGGAGTTGAACTAGTTAATGAAATGAAGCTCACCAGTAAATCGTTAAATGGCTTTACACAGATAAAAGATAATCTCTACAGAAATGAGAATTTTTCTTCTGCAAAAAAGAAAATAATAATTAAACTAAATGGGGCAGTCTCAAGAGTAAACTTTCGAAATCACTAGATAATTTTTAGCGAAATATTCACCAAATAAAAAGTTTACTTTATTACTAAGTTTGTTAACTTTACAGTTAAAATTAATCCATATTAGTAAATGATGACAGACGCATTAGTTTTCAAGTATACTTTTAAATTTTCAGATCAAAAAAAGAAGGAATTTGTTGTCAGCGTTCATAAAGATACGCTTACAATAATGAAGGAGTCCCAACCTTTCTATCCCGAATGGACAAAATTAGAAAGCTTTAAATGTTCTCATTGCCCATTAGATTTATCCTCGAATGAATATTGTCCTGTTGCAATAAACTTAATTGATGTTATTCATGAGTTTAAAGATTTTAACTCTTTTGATGAATGTGATGTTATTGTTGAGACACCTGTTAGAACTTATTCAAAATTCACATCATTACAATCCGGTGTAAGTAGTTTTCTTGGAATGAGAATGGTCACATCAGGTTGCCCTATCATGGGTAAATTGAAACCGATGTTTAATTTTCATCTTCCCTTTGCGACCCTCGAAGAAACTGAAGTCAGAATATTATCTTTCTATTTATTGGCTCAGTATGTGAGATGGAAAAAAGGAGAAACCCCCGATTGGGAAATGGAAAACTTATCAAAAATTTATGAAGATATTAGAATATTAAATCACAATGTTTCAAAGCAAATTGCTGATTTGGAGTCCAAGGATACGAGCATAAATTCATTGGTTGTACTAAACAATTTTGCTGATTACGTCACCTTTACACTTGATGAAAAAATGATTGACGAACTTGAAATAATCTTTCAAGAACTCATCTGACAAATCGATTTCCCAAGCACACTAATATGAATAATAAAGAAAATAAACTCTTCTATTTACTTGGAGCATTTTTCGTTGCGAATGCTATACTTGCTGAGTTTATAGGTGTAAAAATATTCTCGCTCGAAAAAACTATTGGCATTTCAGACTTTAACTTTACGTTTTTCGGAATTGAAAATTTATCTCTAAATCTTTCAGCAGGTGTTTTGCTCTGGCCCGTTGTATTTATAATGACTGATATTATCAATGAATATTTTGGGAGAAGAGGGGTTAAGTTTTTATCCTTTACTGCTGCGGGGTTAATCGGATACGCATATTTCATGGTTTATTTTAGTATGGAGTTAGTTCCATCTGATTTCTGGATTATGCGTGAATCTAACGGAGCTACAATAAATATGAACCTTGCTTATAATGCAATTTTTGGTCAAGGTTTATGGATAATAATAGGTTCATTAATTGCATTTTTAATCGGACAACTAGTTGATGTCATTGTTTTTCAATTCATTAGAAAACATACCGGTCACTCAAAAATATGGGCAAGAGCAACCGGTTCAACACTGGTATCACAGTTCATAGACAGTTTTGTCGTATTATTTATAGCTTTTTACATAGGTGCCGGGTGGGAGTTGAATTTAGTTTTAGCAATCGGGGTTGTGAACTATATTTACAAAAGTTTAATTGCATTATTTTTAACGCCGATATTATATATATTGCATTATGCAATTGATAAGTTTTTGGGAAAAGAAGTTTCACTGAAATTAATTGAAGAAGCTGCGAAAAGCTCGCAGTAGCTGATTTAGCTGACACTCACACAAGCTAAAACCGCAGTAAGGAAGGGCAAAGAGTTGGACTTTGCCTTTTCTTATTTTAAAGACGATTGCAATTTCAATTTGATGAACTAATGCCTAACTTTGTTATAGATTTTCAATTGTTATTATAGAGATTATTTTTAATGAAGACACACAAAATATTTTTACTCCGCTATTATTTTCTGATTACGCTCCTCACATTAGCAAATCATTCATTCGCTCAATCAATTTATATAAATGAATTCATGGCTTCGAATTCTACTACAATTAAAGATCCTGATTATAATGACTATGCTGATTGGATAGAACTTTATAATGATGAATCTTACGATGTGAATCTCAAAAACTATTATATAACGGATAATCTTTCTCAGCCGATGAAATATAAATTTCAGAATGATTTAATAGTTCCGGCTAAAGGATATCTAATTATTTGGGCTGACGATAGAGCGATTGGAAATCATACAAACTTTAAACTTAGCGCATCCGGAGAAAGTATTGGATTGTATAATTCATCAGGGAATATCATCGATACACTTAATTTTTCCGCTCAACTAAATGATATTTCGGAAGGAAGATTTCCTGATGGTACATCAGCGAGATATAAATTTAAACCTTCTACACCCGGAAGTATAAATCTTGAGTCATCAATTTTTAATAGAGTTGCAACTCCTACTATTTCACAAAAAGGTGGATTCTATAATTCTTCGATATTACTAACTATTACTCACTCTGATTCAGATTGCATAATTAAATACACATTAGATGGAAGCACCCCATCAATTCTTTCTGAAACTTATTTTAACCCCATCCAAATAGATACAACTACGGTTGTAAGATTTAGAGCAATAAAAGAAGGCTTCGTACCGAGCTCAATCGAAACAGAAACTTATTTTATTAATGAGAATACCGAATTACCAGTTTTCTCTTTAGTTACTGATCCGGAAAACTTTTTTAGTGACACCAGCGGAATCTATGTAATTGGAACAAATGGAATTATCGGTCATTGCAGTACTGCCCCTCGAAATTGGAACCAAGACTGGGAGCGACCAATAAACATCCAGCTTTTTGAGACAAATAGAGAAGAAGGATTTAAAGTTGATGCTGGCGTAAAAATTTATGGGGGATGTACACGCTTATATGCGATGAAATCTTTAGCTTTTTATTTCAGAAATGTATATGGTGATGGTAAACTTAATTATCGATTATTCCCAAATATTCCTGTTGCTGAATATAACAATTTCATTTTGAGGAGTAGTGGGCAAGATTGGTGGAGAACAATGTTTCGCGATGGAATGGTTCAAACAGTTCTTAAACAAGGAATGAATATCGATTATCAAGAATATCGTCCGTCAGTCGTTTTCTTGAATGGTAGATACTGGGGGATTCATAATATTAGAGAAAAATTAAACGAGCATTATACCTTTTATAGACACGGTGTTGATGCAGATAATATTGATTTGATTGAAATCAGTAAAAATGTTAACGCAACTTCGGGTGATGCAATCGCCTACAATAATATGATTAACTTTTTATCGACAAAAAATATGTCAATGCAAGTGAATTATGATTACATTAAAAGTATTGTCGATATTGATGAATATATAGATTATCAAATTGCACAAATCTATTCTGCAAATGGCGATTGGCCCGGCTCAAATATGAAATTGTGGCGACCTCGTACTCCAAACTCCAAGTGGAGATGGATGATTTATGACTTAGATTTTACATTTGGGGGAAATTCTCAAGGATTAGCTACAACTAATACACTTGAACAAGCTACAGCATTGAATGGTCCTTCTTGGCCAAATCCACCTTGGTCAACTTTAATGCTTAGAAAGATGCTTGATAATGTTGAATTTAAAAATGAATTTATCCAAAGATTTGCCGCACATATCAATAATACTTTCGAACCCAATCATGTAATTTCAGTAATTGATAGCTTAGCTGATGTTATTGCTGCTGAAATTCCTCGACATAAAGAGAGATGGGAACAATCAATTTCTATGGGCTCAAATTGGTTAACTAATATTCAAGTTATGAAAGATTTCGCTTTCAATCGACCATCAAATATGATTACACATATTAAAACAAAATTCAATCTTCAAGGAACACTACAGCTCGTAATTAATGGTAACAATGCTCAGCATGGTGTGATTTATTCAAATGGTATTAAGATAAAACAGCTTGGTATTTCAAATCTATTTTTTAAGAATATCCCTATTAAACTCAAAGCTGTTGCAATGCCGGGGTATAGATTTGTTAAGTGGGAAGGAGCATCCTCTTCAGATAATGCAAATCTTTCAATCACCCTTCAGAATGATGGAAATATTACAGCAATTTTTGAAGAAGATAATCTTTCTAATACAAATGTCACTATTAACGAAATTAATTATAAATCATCTGAAGTTTTTGATACTGAAGATTGGGTTGAATTATATAATCCTCTCAATCAGCCTGTAGATATTTCAGGTTGGAAATTAAGAGATGGAAATAACTCAAATTTATTTGTTATCCCATCAAATACGATAATTGAAGGGAAAGGGTATTTTGTGTTATGCAGAGATACTTCAAAGTTTAAAGAACTTCATTATATAACAAATGTGAAAGGTAATATTCCATTCGGATTTAGCAGTGAGGGGGAAACAGTTAGATTATTTAATTCGAGTGATGAATTGATTGATTATGTCACTTACTCACCTGATGGCGATTGGCCTTCATCTCCAAACGGAAGAGGTCCGACATTAGCACTAATAAATCCTGAGCTAAACAATGCAATCCCATCAAGTTGGAAAGCCTCTTCATTACATGGAACTCCCGGAAAAATCAATGATGTTTATACTAAAATAGAGGCTCAGAACGGGAATATTTCACCTACTGATTTTAGTCTGAAGCAAAATTTCCCTAATCCATTTAATCCTACAACAAGAATTTCGTATTCCGTGCCGGTTAATGATTTAGTAAGTATTAAAATTTTTGATGTATTAGGAAATTTAGTGGAGGAATTAGTTAACGAACATAAAAACCCGGGGGATTATTTAGTTGAGTTCAATGCATCAAACCTCTCGTCCGGAATTTACTTTTGTCGAATATTTACTCCCCGGTATTCGAGTGTTATAAAGATGATTTTAGTTAAGTAGTTTTCGAATAATTATAATTATTGAGTAAAGTAATTATCTCCGATGCATGCACCGGCTTAATAAGAAAATCTAAAGGATTAGTTTCGAGTGCTCGTTTCTTCAGAGCCGGCTCAGCATAACCTGTCATAAATATTATTGGTACATCTGATTTTTCTTTGATTAATCTTGCTGTTTCAATTCCATCAATGGTTCCGGCAATTCTAATATCCATCAAGATGCAATCCGGATTTTCGGATTCAGTTTTTTCAATTGCACTTTTCCCGTTTGTGACAATCGCAACTATCTCAAAACCGGCTTTTTGCATCTCAAGTTTTAATACCATTCCGGTAAGAGCTTCATCTTCCACAATAAGTAGTTTATTAAAATTCATTACAGTGTTCTCGTATAAATATTATCGATAAATTTAATTTCACATTTTATTCCACTCTCGTATGTGAATGTGATGCTTCCATTTAGTTGTTTTTCAACAATACCAAAAATAAGTTGCATTCCTAGTGATATAGAATCTCTTGGTTCAAACCCCTCAGGGAAACCTTTCCCATTATCATGTATCGAGAGATTAATTTCTTGCTCTTCATTTCGATAAAGGTTAATAATTAATTTGTCTTTTTCACTTGAAGGGAAGGCATACTTAAACGCATTAATGATGAGTTCATTTATTACCAACCCTAAAGGGACTCCATAATCGATAGTAACAAACACATCACTAATATGGAACTCGAAAATTATCTTTGATTTATCGATTCCATAATTCTTTCCGAGCATTTCTGCAAGACTTGTAATATATGACTTCAGATTTACTTCTGATAAATTTCTTGATTCATAAAGCAGTTGATGAACTAAAGACATACTCTTGATTCTCATTCCCATATCTTCATAACTCTTTATAATATCAGGATTACCTTTAAGTGAAGCTTGCAGAGTTAACATTGCAGAGATTACTTGCATGTTATTTCTTGTTCGGTGATAAAGTTCATGGATTAAGGTTTCTTTTTCTCTCAAAGTCGCGAGCAGTTTTTCCTGATTTGCTTTTCGCTCTGTAATGTCTTTTTGAATCCCCCAACAACGTGAGATAGTATTGTTTTCAACAAATCCTACAAGGTTACTCTCTAAATAAATAACAGTTCCATCACGCTTCATTTCTTTTGTTTCAGCGAGATTCAACTTATAACCTGATTTGATAAAGTTTGTTAGAGTTTCAAGATTTTTTTCAATATTCAGATTAAAAGCATCTGTTAATCTAAGACCTATTAAATCCTCACTTGAATCTAAACCATACATACGCGCATATGCATCATTGCACTCTGCAAGGAAACCAAATTCGACTATATTTTTAATCTGTTCTTCTAGTGTTAGTGAAGTATCTAATGGTTGATCAATTTCTATTCGATAGATACCTTCGCTGCTGTGACGAATGAAATTCCTATATCGCTCTTCACTTTCTAAAAGTGATTTTTCGGCAGCACGAATATTAGACAAATCAACATCTATACAATATAACTCCGTTCCTTTTCCGGGAATATTTACTACAACATGGCTAGATAAGACATCGACGTAAGAACCATCTTTATGTAATAACCTTAACTCTTCTGAGTCTCTGGAGATTCCCGTTGCAATCATCTCATCAACAGCCAGTTTCACATCTTCTCGCAGAAAATCCGGAATTATTAAGTCAAGAAGATTTTTCCCAAGAGCTTCCTCTTTTGAGAATCCATAAAAACTTTCGCTTGCATCATTCCAATAAATAACTGTTCCATCTGAGTTATAACCTTGGACAGCAACAGATCCAACATTTTGAAGCAAAGACCTAAATCTTCCTTCGCTTTCAATTAGTGCTTTTTCAGTAGTGCGTCTTTGAGTGATATCACGTCCTACCACGATTAAACCTTTTCGGCTGCCATCTTCATTAAAAATCGGGACTTTTATAATATCGAATGTCATTTCTGTACCATCTGGGCGAGGAATGATTTCATCACAGCGAGATGGTTCACGTTTATTCCATGCTGCCTCATCTGAAGCTTCACAAGTTAAGAATGCCTCTTTGTAAAAGTTGCTATAAATGGCAAGGTCAGAGTCTTTTTTACCTTTATAATCAACACCATTTAATCCAAATAGATTAATATCAAATTCGTTCGCAATTAGCCATCTTCCTTCAGCATCTTTAAAACAGACAATATCAGGCATCGCATTTATTAGGGTTCTGAGCCGTTCCTCATTATCTTTAACAGCCGATTCAGATTTTTTTCTATCAGTAATATCAATTAGAATTCCAATATCTCCCTTAACTTCACCACTGGATTCATCAATGAGTGGAATAGAATTATCGCTTAACCATTTTTCTTCTCCGCTCGGAGTAATTATTCTTATATCTGCACTGTAATGATTAATTTTTTTCTCAATCATTAACTCTTTTGCTACGTAAGCAGTTTCAATGTCAGGAGGTAGATTTAGAATATTTTCTTTAATTATTTCTCGCAGTCTTGTGATATTCATCTCTTCTTGAGGAATTCCTAATAGTTCTTCACAACCTTGACCTATAAAATCATAAGTATCAGTTTCATAGTTGTGGATATATGGAACTCCTTTTATAGTTTTCAGAACTTGTGCATAAATTTCATGTGTTTTACTTAGTTTTTCATCGTTTAAACAAGATTCAGTAATATCTCTGGCAAAGCAACTAAATCCGATAATATTGTCATCTACAAGTATTGGATTGAATGAAGTTTCGACATAATTCGGAAGCCCCTCATATTCAAAATTATCAACAATGCTAAACCTTTCTCCAGTCAGTGCTCTATCATAACGAGAAATCCACTCTGAACTAATCATTGGAGGAAGGTAATCTGTTATTCGCATACCGGGGAGAAGTAGTACTCCATATGCAATTTCAAAACTTTTTTGAAATACACTATTGATTGAAATGATACGGTATTCTTTATCGATAGACCAGATGGAATCTGTAGTATTATTAAATAGTGATTCAAGATCTGCTCTTCTTTTTTTAATCTCTTGTTCAGCTTTTACCTTTTCAGTGACATCATTAATCATAACCATTAATGCATCTCTATTATTATATTCAATTATTATAGCTGATGCTTCTACATTAATCTCTTTACCTGAAAAAGTTATAAGGCGTTCTTCAATAATCTGAGGATTATTCAAACTTGTGTTTTTTGTTTTTAATGATTCTTGAATAGAGCTTTGTACCATTTGACGGTCATGCTCGTGAACAAAATCGAGTACATTTTTCCCGATTAAATCATCCGGGGTTGAGGCTTCTATTAACTCTGTTAAAATAGGATTAACATAGATTATCTTATTATCCTGATGTATTGCTATTCCTATCGATAAACCTTCAACAATTGTTCTATATCGATTCTCACTAAGAGAGAGAGCTTCCTCAGTATTCTTGCGGTTTGTGATATCTTGAGCGAAGGCCATAAATCTGGATTCATTTATTTTAATAGCAACAACACTAACCCAAATTCTAGTTTTATCTTTTTTGAGATGAATAAATTCACCATTAGCATATCCGTTACTAATAACCTTAAGAAAATGATCAAAACCTGCTTCTAAAAAGTCTTCCGGTAAAACATCTTTTATATACATAGCTAAAAGTTCAGATTCAGTATAACCAAGTAGAGACTGAGCAGCATTGTTAACCTCAACATATTTGCCGTTTTCATCAGCTACAAAAATCGCAAGCGGTGCATAATTAATATAACCGCGGAATCTTTCTTCACTCTCTTTAAGAGCAATTTCTGACTTTCTTCTTACAGTTATATCTGAGCAAATTGCCATTGAACCGGTTATATCTTTAGCTTTGTTATATACAGGTGATGCAGAAACTGAAACGAAAACTTTTTCTCCGGTTTTCTTTACCATCTCAGTGTCATACTGTTCAGAGATGCCTTCAAATCTTTTTCGAGTTCTCGTATATATTTCGTTCCTTGTTTCATCGGCAAAAAGAACCTCTATGCTTTTTTTTCCGATTAATTCTTCTGCTTCATAACCTAATGTTTTTGCAAAAGCATTATTAACAAATATTATAACATCATGATTATCAACAAAAATTATCCCTTCATGAATTTTATCAACTAGAGAACGATATTTGGCATCACTCTCTAATAATGCTTGCTCTGAATTCTTTTTATTTGTTATGTTCTCGTGAACTGAGATAAAATTCGTTAGATTTCCCTCCGAATCGTTAATAGGAGAAATTGTGATAAATTCCCAAAATAGTGATCCGTTTTTTGCTCTATTTAGTATTTCACCTGCCCAAACTTTTCCATCTTTAATTGTATTCCAAACTTCTTCATAAAATGAAAGAGGATGAATGTCTGATTTTAAAATACTTGGTGTTTTACCTAATACTTCAAAGCTTTTGTAACCAGTAAGTTTTTCGAAAGCTGGATTTACATATTCAATTATTCCATTAGAATCTGTAATGATAACAACGTTTCCGGTTTGTGAGATTGCTTGCGAAAGCAGATTGTAACCATGTTCAGAGTGTTTTTGTGAATACAGAATACTAAGCAATGATGAGAGTACTTTAAGTAATTTTACTTCGTCATCATTCCACGTTTTTAAATCTTTTACTGAATCAAATCCTATAAACCCTACAGACTCGTTTTCGACCATAATAGGGATTGCAAGCAAAGATTTAATATTTTGTGATTCTAACACTTCACGAGTCGACTCTTTTTTCAACTTTGAAACATCTGGAATATTTACATTCGATCCTTTTGAGTGTAATTCAATCCAGTCTGCGATAAGCTCAAGCGGTAAATTTTGAAGATTATCAATTTCAGCCGATATTCCTTCCGCACACCATTCAAAAGTATTGGACGTTGTTTGATTTTTATAATTGTGTTCAAAAATATAAACTCGGTCAACCGAACAAGCTTCTCCAATTTCTGTTAAAGCTTTTGATATAATTTCATATTGAGAATGAATTTTGGAAGAGGCAAATTCAATTGACCAATGAGTAATAATATCTTTTAGGGTATTGATATATGAGTATTTCTTTTCATCAATTACTTTGGAAGTTATATCGAGAATTGATACATGAACACCACTAATTTTCCCCTTCTTTGTAAATAATGGGAGTCGAATGGCTTCAAAATGAATTTCTTTTTTTGTAGTAGGATTTATTAAGAAATCATTTGAGAAAAGTTTTTTCCCTTTATTAAGAACTTTTGAATCTTGACTTCGATATTTTTTTCTGATGGTTTGAGGTAGAATTGAATGGTCAAAATTTTCTGCAAGGGTTGATTTGTCTATCTGAAACAGTTCTATAAATCTTTCATTGAAGAAAACTATTTCGCCTTTACGATTAACTTTATAAACTGCATGTTCAATCGAATTAAAAAAGTCACCGTAAAACTTCTTGAATTTCTTTGAAGCTTTTTTTGCAAATTTCTTCTTTAATCTCTTCTTTGCTTTTTTCGATTTTTCGAGATTAACACGTAAATCCTCATTTTCAGAGAGAAGTCCCTGAATTTCACTTGCCGAAGGAAAATTATTTGCCTCATCCATAAACACTCGCCCTTGTTGAATATTTTTGAGAGTGATAAACCCCGTTCAAAACTTTTCAAATTTCAGATAAAAAAATCAGAATTCAAAATAAAATTTAAAATACTGGCAATTTTGAGAAAAATCTCGATGCTCAACCAACGCACATTCACACGTTTTCCTTTCCAAATTGAGAAAAAAAGTCCAATTATTAGGAATATTACGCATTTAGCAAACAATAATGCCAAATAGCTCTAAAATAAATCTAATAAATGGACGCTTATGTGGCATCTAATTTGTAAACGGTGGGGAAACTCATTGAGGAAAAAATGCACGAAAATATATTTGATCATTACGAAAAAAAAGATAAAAGCTCATTAATTCCGTTACTTCAAGAAGTACAATCAATTTATGGATATCTACCTGAAGAAGCCTTAAGTGAAATTTCGGAATTTGTTGGGCTCCCCTTAAGCCGTGTATATGGCGTTGCAACTTTTTACAACCAATTCAGATTAACACCACTCGGGAAAAATGTTATTAGGATTTGTAGAGGAACAGCGTGCCATGTAAAGAATTCGGCAAACATACTCTATAGTCTTGAACATGAATTGGGAATTCTTGCAGGACAAACAACACGCGACAAACTTTTCACAATTGAAACTGTTGCATGTATTGGTGCTTGTAGTATTGCCCCAGTAATTAACATAAATGAAGAATATTACGGGAGAGTCACTACAAAAGAAATTCCCAAAATTATTAAAAAGTATCGCACAGAAGCTGAAAAATCAGCTAATACCGAGAAAGCTGCTGAAGGTGTAAAATGAAGTCATTCTTAGAAATTAAATTTAATGGTGAATTACACTCTCCCGAAAATCCGAAAGAAGATTTTATTGCGCGTTGTACTAATGCAAAGTTAAATGCAGGGCAAGAGAGTGAAGTTGTCTTATTAAATAAAAAATTAAAATATGAGGTAAATGAAGTTCCGATAATCTTTATTGGAATGGATACAAGCGCACTTGCATCGGGGGCAGGAAAAGTAAAGGCTGCTTTTGAGAAAGAACTGGAAGCAAAAAATCTCGAAGCTGTGATTGTTCCAACCGGTGGAATTGGTTTTGGCACTTTAGAGCCGTTTGTAGATATCAAATTACCAAATCAGGATAGAATTATCTATTCACAAGTAAATGAAAAAGATGTTCCAAAGCTTGTTGAATCAGTCTTGATAAACAAAGAAGTTTATGCGAAAAAAGCTTTTGCTACATACGGCAAAGGAAGTGACACAATCCCAAACATTAATGATATCCCATTCTTCAAACCACAGATAAGAGTAGTGTTAGAGAATTGCGGAATAATTAATCCTGAAAGCATTGATGAGTACATTGCATCCGGTGGATTTAAAGCCCTCGATAAAGCTCTCAGATTAATGTCTCCCGAAGAAGTTGTGAATGAAATAGTTAAAAGTGGATTGCGCGGTAGGGGAGGCGGAGGTTTTCCAACAGGTAAAAAATGGGAATTAGCTTTAAAGCAAAATGCTGATACAAAATATCTTGTCTGTAATGCTGATGAAGGTGATCCGGGTGCATTTATGGATAGGTCAGTTCTTGAAAGTGACCCATTCAAATTAGTTGAAGGAATGATGATTGGAGCTTATGCGATTGGAGCTTCTTACGGGTACATTTATTGCCGCGCTGAGTATCCTCTTGCTATTGAAAGACTACAGAAAACAATTCAGCAATGCAAACAATATGGATTACTCGGTAAAAATATTCTTAACTCAGGTTTTAATTTCGAGTTAAAAATTAAAAAAGGAGCTGGTGCTTTTGTTTGCGGTGAAGAAACCGCTCTGCTTGCCTCAATCGAGGGTAAACGAGGAATGCCAAAACCTCGTCCACCTTATCCTTCAGTTTCCGGATTGTGGGGAAAACCAACTGTAATAAATAACGTTGAAACATTTGCAAATATTTCATCGATTGTGAATAAAGGTGCTGAATGGTTTGCTTCTATCGGAACCGAAACTAGCAAAGGGACAAAAGTTTTTGCGCTCAGTGGAAAGATTACTAATAGTGGTTTAGTAGAAGTTCCGATGGGAATAACGCTGGAAGAAGTTGTTTTCAATATTGGAGGTGGAATTCCAGATAATAAAAAATTTAAAGCAGTTCAAATTGGAGGACCATCCGGTGGTTGTTTACCTGAAAGTGTAATCAAAACGCAAGTTGATTATGAATCGCTAAAAGGTGTTGGTGCGATGATGGGTTCAGGTGGTTTTGTTGTGATGGACGAAGAAACTTGCATGGTTGATATCGCAAAATTCTTCTTAACATTTATTCAGACTGAGTCGTGCGGTAAATGTGTTCCATGTCGTGAAGGAACAAAGAGAATGCTTGAAATTATTGAAAGAATTCCGACAAGCTATAAAGGGACAAAGAATAAAGTAGATGAACTGCAACGATTCAAAGGGATAATTTATCTCAATCGATTGTCAAATGTTATTCGTGATACTTCTCTCTGTGGGCTTGGGCAATCGGCACCAAATCCGGTATTATCAGGTCTTCAATACTTCAAGGAAGAATACGAAGAACATCTTTATGAAAGAAAATGTAGAGCAGGTGTTTGCAAAGACTTACTTACCTATTCAATTGATAATACTCTTTGCAGCGGTTGTGGAGTTTGTGTAAGAAAATGTGCAACCGAGGCGATTCTTGGTGAAAAAGGACAAGCACATTACATTATTCAAGATAAATGTATTAAGTGCGGAATGTGTTTTGAAGCGTGCAGATTTGACGCTGTTGCGGTTAATTAATTTTGATTCTATACGGAGAAAATAATGGTTGAGTTAACAATAAATAATATAAAAGTAAAAGCTGAAGAAGGAATGACTATTCTTGATGCAGCTAAATCTGTCGGAATTTCTATTCCAACATTGTGTCATATAAAAGATTTAATACCTTCCGGAGCTTGTAGAATTTGTTCTGTTGAAGTTACCGGGCAACGTGGTTTGATTCCGGCATGCGCTTATCCAATTTATGAAGGGATGAATGTAGAAACAAATTCACCAAGAGTTCGAGTTGCTCGTAAAACAATAGTCGAACTCTTAATTGAGAACCACCCGCAAGATTGTTTAATTTGTGTGAGAAATGGTAATTGCGAACTTCAAGACCTTTCAGAAAAATATAGCATTCGTGAACATAGGTTCAAAGGTGAACATAAAGACCATGCGGTTGATATCTCGTCAGCATCTTTGGAAAGAGACCCCGCTAAATGTATTCTATGCGGACGTTGTGTGAGAGTCTGCGGTGAAGTTCAAAAAGTAGGAGCAATCGATTTTATAAATCGTGGGTTCACAAGTATTGTATCAACACCTTATAATAAAGGATTAAATGTAAGTGATTGTATTTTGTGCGGTCAATGTATCCTGGTTTGTCCTACTGCATCATTGCGTGAAAAGAGTACTTTAAAAACTGTTTCGGACGCACTAAACAGTCGAAAAAAATATACTATTGCTCAGATTGCACCTGCAGTGCGAGCTACACTTGGAGAAGAATATAATCTTCCCCTCGGAACAGATGTTACCGGCAAATTAGTCACCGGTTTGAAGCGCCTTGGTTTTAAGCGAGTTTTCGATACAAACTTTGCCGCAGATTTAACAATAATGGAAGAAGCCCATGAATTAATTAAACGAATCACTAATGGTGAGACACTTCCTATGTTCACAAGCTGCTGCCCCGGTTGGGTAAAGTTTCTTGAGCAAAACTATGGTGATTTGATTGGTCATCTTTCAACATGTAAATCGCCCCATGAAATGGAAGGAGCATTGTTAAAAAGTTACTTTGCAAAGAAGATGGGGATTGATCCGCATGACGTTTTCGTAGTATCGATAATGCCATGTACTGTGAAGAAATATGAATCTGCACGTCCCGAATTAAATGTAGAAAATCTTTCTGAAGTTGATGCAGTTCTAACTACGCGTGAATTAGTCCGTTTTTTCAATATTGCCGGAATTGAGTTTGGCGATTTAGGTGAATCAGAATTTGATAATCCTCTTGGAGAATCAACCGGAGCTGCGGCAATTTTTGGTACTAGCGGTGGTGTTATGGAGGCTGCATTAAGAACTGCTTATTACAAGTTAACGAACGAACATCTTGCTGATATTGACTTTGAAGCTGTTCGTGGATTAGACGGAATAAAGGAAACATCACTTAATATTAATAACATCGATATTAACATAGCTGTAGTTAATGGAATCGGTAATGCTGCTCCAATCCTTGATGAACTTAGAGAAGGAAAATCTAAATATCATTTTGTTGAAGTTATGGCTTGTCCCGGTGGATGTATCAACGGTGGTGGTCAACCAATTCATCAAAAGACCGATAAAGTAATAAAGCGAATGAAAGCACTTTATGAAATAGATAAAAAAATGGTATTAAGACGTTCATATGAAAATGAATCTATTAAAAAACTTTATGATGAATTTTTAGGTGAACCGGGAGGACATGTCAGTCATGAACTTCTACACACACATTATGTTGATAGACGAAAAGTTCGAAAAGTAGTAGTCAAAAAATAAAAATTCTTATATGCAGTTTATCAAACTCCGCTCCTGAAGCGGAGTTTGTAATTTTAAATAACTTATTATTTCAATTGCCTTTTAATTAAGGACTTTTTACGTTTGCATTAGAAATAGTTCTATTTTTCTTATTACTTGACAAAATATCAAGATTCATAATATCGAATCTTAAGGAGGAGCAAATGTCACGTAAATTTTTATTCGTTTTGGTTGCAATTTTGTTCTATGTTGGATGTGAAGAAATAACAACCAACGAAGAACCAAAAGGGGATCCCGCTGGTGCGCAGGCAAAAGTTCAACTTGCCAATCAATCTTTAGAAGCTACTTTTATGACGTGGGCTAACGGCTCATTTAATAGTGCTTCGGATTTTGATAGGCTCAACTTCAGTACTGCAAATACTCTCTACAAAGAAGCCTTAGTAATGGATCCTAATAACACTCAAGCAAGCTTTGGCGTAGCATTAACAGAAATTTTTGCCGCTTATGCAGACCCACAGATAAATGCAATGATTAAAAGAATTGAATCAGCCGCCGATTCTGGTTTTTTAGGTAAATCCTTTTACAATGTCGGTCTTTTTCACTCCACTGCTCAAATGAAAATTCCAATTGAGCAATTAGCTGAGACAAATTTTTATATCTTTCAGAAAGCATTAACTGATCCACCACTTATAAGTGAAATGCAAACGGTCATGAAGAATAGTTTTATGCCAAGAATTGCATATGCAGTTGAGCAGCTTAATAAAGTAGCTTCGACAGATACCTTCAAATTTGAAGTGACCGGAAGAATGCAAGGAGATCAACAGAGAAGGTCGATTTATCTTTACCCGGCTGAAGCTCATTTCTTTTCAGCAGCCGTTAATGGTGTGAAGATGTATTTAGAAAGTATGATGATTTATAAATTTGAAATGGCTGATTATTCACAACAAAGTCTGGTAACTGCATTAAATCAGGATAATGCCAATTTCTTCGGATTAGCGTCAGACGGAACAGCAAGAGCTGCGAGCGCTAAAACAGCTATGACCGAAATGATTGATAAATTATTAAGCGGAATTCAAAAATTGGAAACTATTTCCGGTAATAAAACTGATGCTGCAATTAAAATCGGAAATGATGGAATTAAACAGCGTGATTTAGATACTGTTAAAACATATCTGAACAAAATGAAGACATCATTAACTCAACCTGTATCCATTTTTGTTGAAGATGGTGATAGAGATGGGAATGATTATACAATTCAAGTTCAGTTAGGAAAATTCTTTGATAATCCTGTGACAAATTTCAAGAAATCTTTCTTACCTCCATATACAGTTGAACCGAGCGGTGAAAAAGGAATACACCTAAAGTTCAACGCTGAAACTTATGATCAGTTTAGTTTTCCTGATCCTACTTTCGGAGGAGTCTTCCCCGGAATGACAAATTCAGTTCTGAAAAAGCTTCTCTATATTGATGAAGCATTTGCATACAAACTTGAAGGAAATATCAATTTTTACGGTATTAATATTCCTACAAATTTACCAAGGTTAAAAATAGTCACTCCTTCACGTACATATGAAGTTACAGCCAAACGATATAATTACGGTTGGAATGATAATTTT